>NZ_JBXAPK010000010.1:120639-148236 GCF_058803905.1 Luteimonas sp. GW821-FHT14E02
TGTTCGCGGGCGTCGTCAAGGAATTGAAGGTGAAGATCGGCGACACCGTGTCCGAAGGACGCACTGTTGCGATCATCGAAACAGCGGCGAGCGCCGATGCGCAGCCGGCGCCCGCAGCGGCCTCCGCGCCCAAGCCCGCCGAGAAAACTGAGACGCCGGCCGCGAAACCGCAGGCCGAAGCCACGCGCGCGGCGGACAGTGCGGCTGCTCCGATGGGCGCGGGCCTGCCGCCAGTGCGTTTCGACGCCGAAGCGCTGCTGCCCGACAAGGTGCCCTACGCGAGCCCGGCTGTGCGCCTGTTCGCGCGCGAACTCGGCGTCGACCTGTTGAAGGTGAAGGGCAGCGCGCGCGGTGGCCGCATCACCAAGGAAGACGTCCAGCA
This sequence comes from Luteimonas sp. GW821-FHT14E02, assembly GCF_058803905.1. NCBI lineage: Bacteria > Pseudomonadati > Pseudomonadota > Gammaproteobacteria > Lysobacterales > Lysobacteraceae > Luteimonas > Luteimonas sp. GW821-FHT14E02. The sequence continues at coordinate 121,022 of NZ_JBXAPK010000010.1, forward strand.
ATACGTCAAGGGCGCGCTGCAAGGCGGTGCGCCGGCAGCGGCTGGTGCCACGCCCGCGTTGGGCGGCGGATTGAATCTGTTGCCTTGGCCGAAGATCGACTTCAGCAAGTTCGGCGAGACCGAGGTCAAGCCGCTGTCGAAGATCAAGAAGATCTCCGGCGCCAACCTGGCGCGCAACTGGGCGATGATCCCACACGTCACCCAGCACGACGATGCCGACATCACCGATCTGGAAGAACTCCGCGTACAGCTCAACAAGGAAAACGAGAAGGCCGGCATCAAGCTGACCATGCTTGCCTTCCTGATGAAGGCCAGCGTCGCCGGCCTGAAAAAGTATCCCGACTTCAACGCCTCGCTCGACGCCAGCGGCGAGAATCTCACGCTGAAGAAGTACTTCCACGTCGGCTTCGCCGCGGACACGCCGAACGGGCTGGTGGTGCCGGTGGTGCGCGACGTCGACAAGAAGGGCGTGATCGAGATCGCGCAGGAAACTTCCGAACTGGCGAAGAAGGCCCGCGACGGCAAGCTCACACCGGGCGAGATGAGCGGCGGCTGTTTCTCGATCAGCTCGCTCGGCGGCATCGGCGGCACGGCGTTCACGCCGATCGTCAACGCGCCGGAAGTGGCGATCCTCGGCGTCTCCAAGTCGGCGACCAAGCCGGTGTGGGACGGCAAGCAGTTCGCGCCGCGCCTGATCCTGCCGCTGTCGCTGTCCTACGATCACCGTGTCATCGACGGCGCCGCCGCCGCGCGCTTCACCGCGTTCCTGGCGCAGCTGCTTGGCGACATGCGCCGTGTGCTGCTGTGAGCCTGCGGCCGTGAACATCCTGTCATGAGCATGCGCACCATCGGCTTGCTCGGCGGCATGAGCTGGGAATCGACGATTCCGTACTACCGCGCCATCAACGAGCGCGTGCGCGAGCGCCTGGGCGGCCTGCATTCGGCGAAGCTGTTGCTGTATAGCGTCGATTTCGCCGAGATCGAAGCGCTGCAGCATCGCGGCGACTGGAACCAGGCCGGCCAGCTGCTCGCCGACGCGGCGCAAGCACTGGAGCGCGCGGGTGCCGAGGCGCTGGTGATCTGCACCAACACCATGCATCGGGTGCTGCCGCAGATCGAACCGGCGATCGGCATTCCCGTGCTGCACATCGCCGATGCGACCGCACAGCGGATTCGCGAAGCCGGCGTCACGCAGGTGGGGCTGCTCGGCACGCGCTTCACCATGGAACAAGAGTTTTATCGCGGGCGCCTGGAGCACCTCGGGCTGACCCCGCTGGTGCCCGACGACGCGCAGCGCGAGATCGTGCACCGGATCATCTACGATGAGTTGTGCCTCGGCGAATGCCGGCCCGATTCCCGCGCGGCCTACCGCGCGATCATCGCGGATCTGGTCGCGCGCGGCGCGCAGGCGGTGATCCTCGGCTGCACCGAGATCGGATTGCTGGTCGACGCCTCCGACAGCGCGGTGCCGTTGTTCGACACCGCCTCCATCCACGCAGAATACGCGGCCGACTGGGCGCTGACGGCTTCCGAAGCCGTGCAGCCGCAAAGACGCGCCGTCTGACATCCCCCAGGAGTTGAGATGGCCACCATCGACATCAAGGTCCCAGACATCGGCGATTTCAGTGACATACCTGTGATCGAAGTGCTGGTCGCCGTGGGCGACACGGTCACCAAGGATCAAGGTCTGATCACGCTGGAATCGGACAAGGCGACGATGGAAGTGCCGGCCTCGAGCGCGGGCGTGGTCAAGGAATTGAAAGTAAAGATCGGCGACACCGTGTCGGAAGGAACGGTGGTCGTGGTGTTGGAAGGCACGGATGGCGCCACTGCCGCACCAGCGGCGGCGCCGAAAGAAGCGCCGGCCTCGCAGCCGCCGATCACGCCTTCACTGGCCAAGCCAGCGGAATCGGTCCCAGCCGCGCCGCAAGCGGCGGCGTCCAGCGGCAAGCAGGCGGACATCGAATGCCGCATCGTCGTGCTCGGCGCCGGCCCCGGCGGCTACACCGCCGCGTTCCGCGCCGCCGACCTCGGACTCGATACGGTGCTGATCGAGCGCTACGCGCAGCTTGGCGGCGTCTGCCTCAATGTCGGCTGCATTCCTTCCAAGGCGCTGCTGCATGCGGCGGCGGTGATCGACGAGGCCGCGCATGCGACCGACTACGGCGTGGATTTCGGCAAGCCGACGATCACGCTCGACAAGCTGCGCAGCTACAAGGAAAAGGTCGTCGGTCAGCTCACCAAGGGCCTGGCCGGCATGTCGAAGCAGCGCAAGGTGCGCGTGGTGACCGGTTCGGCGAAGTTCGTTTCGCCCAACGAACTCGAAATCACGGGCGACGATGGCAAGACGCAGCTGCTGCGCTTCGAGCAATGCATCATCGCCGCCGGTTCGCAGGCGCTGAAACTGCCGAGCTTCCCGTGGGACGACCCGCGTGTGATGGATTCCACCGATGCGCTCGAACTGGCCGACGTGCCGAAGAAACTGCTGGTCGTTGGTGGCGGCATCATCGGCCTGGAGATGGCGACGGTCTACCGCGCGCTCGGCAGCGCCGTGACCGTGGTCGAGCTGGCCGAACAGCTGATGCCGGGCGCCGATCCGGATCTGGTCAAGCCGCTCGCCGATCGCCTGAAAAAGCAGGCCGTCGCCGTGCATCTGAAAACCAAGGTGGTCGAGGCCAAGGCGCAGAAGGACGGCATCGCCTGCACCTTCGAGGGTGCGAGCGAGCCGGCCGACAAAATATTCGACCGCGTGCTCGTCGCGGTTGGCCGTGCGCCCAACGGCAAGAAGATCGACGCGGAGAAGGCCGGCGTGCGCGTCGGCGAGCGCGGCTTCATCGACGTCGATCGTCAGATGCGCACCAACGTGCCGCACATCTTCGCCATCGGCGACATCATCGGCCAGCCGATGCTCGCGCACAAAGCCACCCACGAAGGCAAGCTGGCGGCTGAAGTCGCGGCGGGCGAGAAGAAAGAATGGGTGGCGCGCGTGATCCCGTCGGTGGCCTACACCGATCCGGAAATCGCCTGGGTCGGCGTCACCGAAACCGAGGCCAAGGCGAAGGGCCTGAAGATCGGCGTTGGCAAGTTTCCGTGGGCGGCCAGCGGCCGCGCGATTGGCATCGGCCGCACCGAAGGTTTCACCAAACTGATCTTCGACGAGGCCACGCACCGCATTCTCGGCGCCGGCATCGTCGGCGTGCATGCCGGTGACCTGATCGCCGAGACCGCGCTGGCCATCGAGATGGGTTGTGAGGTGGCCGACATCGGGCATACGATCCATCCGCACCCGACCTTGAGCGAATCGGTCGGCATGGCCGCGGAGGTTTTCGATGGAACGATCACCGATCTCTATATTCCGAAAAAACGCTGATCGATACGGCATGGCGCGGAGTTTCGCCGCTGCGCTTTGTTTGGGTTTGGCGGCTTCGTTTGCTGCGCTTGTCGCCCGGGCGCATGTGGTGCTTCCGACGATGATTTCGATGGATGACATCGCGAGTTGCCCCGGCGCGAATGAGTGGATTCGCGCGGGCGCCGAACGTCGGCGTCAGGCGCGTCAAGCATCGCTGGTTCCTCCCAGCAATCCGAAATTGCGCGAGGAATTGCTGCGCATGGCCGGAGGCGGAGATCTTTCGGCGGAATACGCCGCACAGGCAGCTGCCGCCGCCGCTCAAACCGCCGCTGATGCCGCTGCCGCTCAAGTCGCCGCTGACGCCGCGATTGACGATGCAGCGGCTGGTAACGATGCAGCGGCCGCTGCGGCCGCCGCGGCGGCTAGTGCCACGAATACGCCAGCGAACGATTCGCTCTCGAAACTCAGTCCGGACGTGCTGCGTCTGCAGGACATCATCCGGCAATATGGCTTCCCGACCGCTGCTTTGGTCGGCACCGATGGCATGGAGGCGGTCTGGGGCCTCGTGAGAAGTGCCTGGCAGGATCGGCAATTCCAGCTGCGCGCCGCTGAACAGATTGCGCAGGAGGGAGTCAGCGGCTCCTTCCGCGGCCGGGAAATCGCGGAGTTCATCGATCGGGAGTTGATCCAGCAAGGGCGGCATCAACGCTTCGGCACGCAATTCGAGCGGCGGGACAATGGTCTGGTCGTGCGTTTGCCGATCGATGATCTTGCGGGGCTGGAAGCCCGGCGTGCCGCGTTGAAGCTGATACCAGCCGAGTTGGAATCGTGCGCCCGGCAGAATGCCGGTGATGCCACCGGCATTCTGCTGGATTTTTAGATGCTGCCGCCCGGAATGGGATTCGCGCGACAGTGCTGATCAACAGGCTCAGAACGCCAGCGTCACGCCCGCGATCGGCCCCTTGAAGCGCTGATCCAGCCCGACGGTGCCGTCGCCGTAATGGCGATTGACGTCGAGCTTGAACCAGTCGTAGCCCGCGTACAGGCCGAAGTGCGGCGTGAAGCGATACTCGACCAGGGCGTTGGCGCGCGTGATGTCGCCACTGTAGTCGTCGAAGTTGCCCCAGTCGGCGTCGAGGTACTGGCCCTGCACCGTGAAGCCCCACTTCCTGTCCGCGGTGTTGGCGGAGAAGCGCAGGCCGACCACGGGCGCGTAGCCGCTCTCGCTTTCCTTGCCTTCATAGCTGTTGGCGCCGCCAGCGGTTTCGGCGTACACGCGTGCCTTCAGGCGCACCCATTCGGCGCCGAGTTGCAGGCCGAAGCTGGTGGTCGGTGTTTCGACGATGGCGTAGTCGTAGACGAGGCTGGCCAGATCGAATTCGGTCTTGGTCTTGGCGAAGCTGCCCGCGGGAATGGAAACGTCGCCGAGTACGACGTCCTCGCCCTGCGTATGGCGCTTGTCCTTGTCGTAGTTGAAGTAGTTGAACAGCAAACGGTTGCGATCGAAGATGCGGAAGACGCCTTCCACGCGCGGCACGGTTTCATCGCCGAGATCGAGGCGATCGCCGGTGTAGCGATAGGTGTCGCCGGCGAAGTTGACGGTGCCCTTGAACTGGCTTTCGGCCTCGGCCTGCATCGCGCCGAGGCGCAGCGTGAAACGGTCGGCGTCTTCCTGCGCGTGTGCGCTCCAGGCGGTCGTCGCGCCGGCGATAGCGATGGCAAGCGGAATGATTTTGAGGGGATGGCTCACAGGGTTGCTCCGGAATGTGGGGGATGCAATTCCTTCGTGAATTGCCGAGCGCAATTAATCGCAAGGCGAAGGTTCACTCTGCGTGAAACATACGCATGCAGACTGAACCACTGCATATCGCGTGCACTTGTGCCGAGTGGTGATGTGTGATCCCGATCGAGATGCATCGCGAGTGTTCGTATTGGTGAGGCGATTCGAATGTCGCGTATCGAGTGACGTGTGGCACGTTTCAGCATGTGTGTGCGACGCTCGATGCATGTGATCGATCAAGAGCGCGATGTGATCGCCGCGCATCGATGTCGCGAAGATCCGATGGTGAGCGAGATCGTCGGCAGCTTTGTCGCGCCATGCCTGAAGATCACCGATCGCCCTGATGAGCGTCCGGAGATCGATGGGGAATGGAAAAGAAGAAGCCCCGGCAGAGAGCACCGGGGCTTCGGGGGCCTGCTGGCAGATTCGACGAGGAAGCGGGGAGCAGGCCTCGGCATGAACTGACCGGCGGAAACGGGAAAGGTTCCCGTTTCCGCGAATCTCCGGAAATCGCGGGCGGGGGCCACCTCGCCGCCGCATTGACCCGGTGTCCTTACCCCGGCCGGAGCCCTGGCCGGGCGTTCAGGGCCCCACGAACGCCCCGAGGGCGCCTGGGGCAGGCCTTTCCGCAGTTGCCGCTGAAAATGAGCGGCTGCTATACTTTTACGGCTTCGCAGGACCGGTTTGAGCCAGATTTATCGTCTTTCGGCTCTTAACGGCCGGTCCCGCCAGCATGCTCCGACAGGCAGCCCCGCAAGCCGAACAGGTGACTCGCGTGCACGATCCCATCGCCGCGGGACGCCGAACCGCACTGCGCGCGGCGGCCGTCCAGGCCCTGACCTCTGGTCTGGTGGCTCTGGGCTTCCTCCTGCTGGGGCCGCGTGCCGCACTGGCGGCGGGGATCGGGGGGCTGGCGGTGGCATTGGGCAATGCCCTGGCGGCCTGGATGGCGCTGGGCGGCATCGTTCCGGCCCGGGTCGCGTTCGGCAGGCTGCTGCTGGGGGCGATGGCCAAATGGGGGATCGTGTTCGTGGCGTTCGTCGCCGCTTTCGCGATCTGGCGGCTACCGCCGCTGCCCTTGCTGGCGGGGTTGGCGATCGGGCTGCTGGCGTATTTGTTTGCATTGAATGCCCCGTCCTGGGGACGTAGCGAAAGACGTAATCGAAACCGGAAGGGTTAAAGCGTGACTGTCGAACATACGGGTCAAGCCACCGAGCACGCCGCCGGACAAGCTGTCGAGTCCAGCGGTGGCGCCACCCAATACATCCAGCACCATCTGCACCATCTCCAGTTCAAGGTCGGGGACAGCGCATTCATGACGCTGAACCTGGACACCATTTTTTTCACGGTACTGCTGGCCGGGCTGTTCCTCATCATCTTCCTGACGACCGCCCGCCGCGCCACCGCCGGCGTCCCCGGCAAGTTCCAGGCGTTCATCGAATCGATCGTCGGCTTCGTCGACGGCATGGTGCGCGAGACCTTCCACGGCCGCAGCAAGCTGATCGCGCCATTGGCACTGACCATCTTCTGCCTCGTGTTCCTGATGAACTTCATGGACATGATCCCGGTCGACTGGCTGCCGGGCGCCTGGATGAAGGGCCATGAGCTGGCCGGCAACGATCCCCACCACGCCTACCTGCGCGTGGTGCCCACCGCCGACCTCAACACCACGCTCGGCCTGTCGCTGACGGTGTTCCTGCTGATCCAGGTGTTCGGCATCGGTCACAAGGGCCTCGGCACCTTCACCAAGGAAGCCTTCACCGCGCCGTTCCACGCCAGCGGTCCGGTCGGCATCGTGCTGCTTGCGCCGTTCAACCTGCTGCTGCGCGTGATCGAGGAGCTGGTGCGTCCGCTCAGCCTCACGTTGCGACTGTTCGGCAACATGTATGCGGGCGAGCTGATCTTCATCCTGATCGCGCTGATGACCTGGAATGCTGCCTTCAGCAGCGGCATGACCTACATCATGGCGCCGCTGCAGTTCATCTCCGGCTTCGTCTGGACGGCGTTCCACATTCTGGTGATCACGCTGCAAGCGTTCATCTTCATGATGCTGACCATCGTCTACCTGAGCATGGCGGCAGAGAGCCACTGATTTCTTCGCTTTCGTTTCAAACCCATCCACAGTTTCTTTTCATCTAGCGCAACACGGAGCACACCATGGAAAACGCAGCCCTCATCGCCGAAGTGATGAAGTTCACCGTCATCGCCGCCGGCCTTCTGATCGGCCTGGGCGCCCTTGGCACCGCCATTGGCTTCGCCATCCTCGGCGGCAAGTTCCTCGAGGGTTCGGCCCGCCAGCCTGAGCTGACCCCGATGCTGCAGACCAAGATGTTCATCGTCGCCGGCTTGCTCGACGCGGTGCCGATCATCGGCGTCGCCATTGCCCTGCTGCTGATCTTCGCCAACCCGTTCCTCTCGGCGCTCGGCGCCTAATCGGGAACTGCCGGCGTCACAGCCGGCGGTCAGGCAATCGCCGATGGCATTGGGCCGTCGGCGCCAGGAGCACGCAATGGATATCAATCTGACATTCGTCGTCCAGGGCCTCGCGTTCTTCGCGGTGGCGTGGATGGTGATGAAGTTCGGTTGGCCGCACATCATCGGGGCCATCGAAGAGCGCCAGCAGAAAATCGCCGAAGGCCTCGCCGCCGCCGACAACAGCCAGAAAGCGCTGGCGCAGGCGGAAGAGAAGGTCAACGAAGAGCTGAAGGCGGCCCGCGTCAAGGCCAACGAGATCATCGAGCAGGCGCATCAGCGCGCCAATCAGATCATCGACGCGGCCAAGAACGAGGCGATCGCCGAAGGCGCGCGCCAGAAGGCGCTGGCCGAGAGCGAGATCGTGGCGAGCACCAACCGCGCCCGCGAGGATCTGCGCAAGCAGGTGTCGTCGCTGGCCGTCACCGGTGCCGAGAAGTTGCTGCGCCGCGAAATCGACGCCAACGCCCACAAGGCGCTGCTCGACGAACTGGCCGCAGAGATCTGATCGATGAGCCAGGCCCTCACGCTCGCTCGACCGTACGCCCGCGCCGCTTTCTCGCTCGCGCGGGACGGCGGTAAGTACGCCGACTGGTCGAACGCGCTCGGCTTCGCCGCGCGCGTCGCCGCTGATCCGCAAGTCTCGGTGCTGCTCGGCAATCCGAAGCTGACCAATGCCGACGCGGTGACGCTGCTCTCGCCGGACGGTGCTTCCGAGACTTTCGGCAACTTCCTCGCGCTCCTGTTCGACAACCGTCGCCTCGCGCTGCTGCCGGAAATCGCCGGCCTGTTCGAGGAGTTGCGTGCGGAAGCCGAGCACATCGTCAAGGCGAAGATCACCTCGGCCACGACGCTGCCGGCCGGCGAACTCGACACCATCAAGGCCGCGCTGAAGAAGCGCTTCGGCCGCGAGGTCGAAGTCGAGACGGCGATCGACGAATCGCTGATCGGCGGTGCGCTGATCGACGCAGGCGACGTGGTCATCGACGGTTCGCTGCGCGGCAAGCTCTCGCGACTGCAGTCCGCGCTGACCAACTGACAAAACACGTAGGGTGGGCCCTGGCCCACCGAACGCGATGGTGGGCCAAGGCCCACCCTACATTGGGAAATCAAGATGGCAACCACCACGCTCAACCCGTCCGAAATCAGCGAACTGATCAAGACCCGCATCGAGAAGGTCAAGCTGGCCGCCGAGGCGCGCAACGAAGGCACGGTCACTTCCGTGTCCGACGGCATCGTGCGCATCCACGGCCTCGCCGACGTGATGCAGGGCGAAATGATCGAACTGCCGAACAATACCTTTGCGCTCGCGCTGAACCTGGAACGCGACTCGGTCGGCTCCGTGGTGCTCGGCGACTACGAGCACCTGCGCGAAGGCGACATCGCCAAGACCACCGGCCGCATCCTCGAAGTGCCGACCGGCCCCGAACTGCTCGGCCGCGTCGTCAACGCGCTGGGTGAGGCGATCGACGGCAAGGGTCCGATCAACGCCGCCGTCACCTCGCCGGTGGAAAAGGTCGCGCCTGGCGTGATCGCGCGCAAGTCGGTGGCGCAGCCGGTGCAGACCGGCTACAAGGCCATCGACTCGATGATTCCGATCGGCCGCGGCCAGCGTGAGCTGATCATTGGTGACCGCCAGACCGGCAAGACCGCCGTCGCGGTGGACGCGATCATCAACCAGAAGGGCACCGGCGTTAAGTGCATCTACGTCGCGATCGGCCAGAAGAACAGCTCGATCGCCAACGTCGTCCGCAAGCTGGAAGAGCACGGCGCGATGGCGCACACCATTGTCGTCGCCGCTTCGGCTTCCGAATCGGCCGCGATGCAGTACATCGCCGCCTACTCCGGCTGCACCATGGGCGAATACTTCCGCGACCGCGGCGAAGACGCGCTGATCATCTACGACGATCTGTCCAAGCAGGCCGTGGCCTACCGCCAGATCTCGCTGCTGCTGCGCCGTCCGCCGGGCCGCGAAGCGTATCCGGGTGACGTGTTCTACCTGCACAGCCGCCTGCTCGAACGCGCCGCGCGCGTCAACGAGGAGTACGTGGAGAAGTTCACCGAGGGCGCCGTGAAGGGCAAAACCGGTTCGCTGACCGCGCTGCCGATCATCGAAACGCAGGCCGGTGACGTGTCCGCGTTCGTGCCGACCAACGTGATCTCGATCACCGACGGCCAGATCTTCCTCGAGACCGACCTGTTCAACGCCGGTATCCGCCCGGCCGTGAACGCCGGTATCTCGGTGTCGCGCGTGGGTGGCGCGGCCCAGACCAAGATCATGAAGAAGCTCTCGGGCGGCATCCGTATCGCGCTCGCCCAGTACCGCGAGCTGGCGGCGTTCGCCCAGTTCGCCTCGGACCTCGACGAAGCCACCCGCAAGCAGCTGGAGCGCGGTCAGCGCGTGACCGAGCTGATGAAGCAGAAGCAGTACGCGCCGATGTCGGTGGCCGAGCAGTCGCTGTCGATCTACGCGGTCGACAAGGGCTACATGGACGACGTGCCGGTGAACAAGATCGGTGCTTTCGAGGAAGCCCTGCACGCGCACTTCTCCAACACCGCGGGCGACCTGATCAAGTCGATCAACGACAGCGGCGACTGGAACGACGAGATCGAAGCCGGGTTCAAGAAGGGCATCGAAGAGTTCAAGAAGACCGGCAGCTGGTAATCCGCAGGGTGGGCCTTGGCCCACCATCGCGGGAAACGGCGGGCCAAGGCCCACCCTACGAGAACGTGTAGAGCGAGCGAAAGATGGCAGGCGGCAGAGAAATCAAAACCAAGATCAAGAGCGTGCAGAACACCCGCAAGGTGACGCGCGCGCTGGAAATGGTCTCGGCCTCCAAGATCCGCAAGGCGCAGGACCGCATGAAGGCCTCGCGTCCGTATGCGCGCGCCATGAAGCAGGTGATCGGCCATCTGGCGCAGGCCAATTCCGAGTTCCAGCATCCGTACCTGGTCGAGCGCAAGGAGATCAAGCGCGTCGGCTACATCATCGTCTCCTCCGATCGCGGCCTCGCCGGCGGCCTCAACAACAACCTGTTCCGCAAGTTGCTGCTCGAGTTCCGCAAGTGGCAGGAGCAGGGCGTCGAGGTCGACGTGGTCACGATCGGCCAGAAGGCGTCGGTGTTCTTCCGTCGCATCAAGGTCAACATGCTGGCGACGGTGACGCATCTGGGCGACACGCCGCATGTCGAGCAGTTGGTCGGCGTGATCAAGGTGATGCTGGATGCGTACAGCTCCGGCAAGATCGACAAGGTGTTCCTGAGCTACAACGACTTCGTCAACACGATGACGCAGCGCGCGGCGTTCGATCAGTTGCTGCCGCTGCCGGCTTCGGACACGCAGATCGCCCACCACGACTGGGATTACATCTACGAACCCGACGCGCAGACCGTGCTCGAGCACGTGCTCACGCGCTACGTCGAATCGCTGGTGTACCAGGCGGTGATGGAGAACGTCGCTTCCGAACACGCAGCGCGCATGGTGGCGATGAAGGCCGCCAGCGACAACGCCACCAAGCTGATCGGCACGCTGAACCTGGTCTACAACAAGGCTCGTCAGGCGGCGATCACGCAGGAGATTTCCGAGATCGTCGGCGGCGCCGCCGCGGTTTGATGTTTAACTGGACTGTCGCCCGCGCAAGCGGCGGATCTGGTGGTTGAGCGTTCGATTGCCTTGCGCACTGGTTCCACCCGCAGCGACATCCCAAAGAACTAAGGAGAGACACCATGAACAAGCTTGTGATCGCGATCGCGCTCTGCGCCGCCCTCGCCGCATGCAAGAAGGAAGAAGCGCCTGCCGCTGATGCCGCCGCCACTCCGGCTGCCGACACGGCCGCCGCGCCTGCCGCCGGCACGACCGAACCTGCTGCTGCGCCTGCCGCCGCTGTCGGTGCGAGCCTGCCGAAGGAATGCCAGGACTACCTCGCCCGCGCCAAGGCCTGCTTCACCAAGGCCGGCAACCCGGCCGCCGTGCAGGCGTTCGACCAGGCGATCGCCCAGGCCGAAACGCAGTGGAACCAGATGGCCGACAAGAGCCAGCTGGGCCCGGTCTGCAAGAGCGCGAACGACCAGTTCTCGCAGACGGCGACGATGCTGAAGTGCGAGTAATCGCGTGATTTCCGGTCCCCGTCCGCCACAAGCGGGCGGGGACATCACCCGGATGTTTGGCAAAGCTGCATATACCGCGAAGCGGTTTTGCCAAACACCCGAATACTTTTGATAAAGCGAGCCAGTGACATGACTACCACCGCCACCACCCAGGGCAAGATCGTCCAGATCATCGGCGCCGTCGTCGACGTCGAGTTCCCGCGCGAGAGCGTGCCGAGGGTCTATGACGCCCTGAAGGTGCAGAACACCGCGATCACGCTGGAAGTGCAGCAGCAGCTCGGCGACGGCATCGTGCGCGCCATCGCGCTCGGCTCCACCGACGGCCTGAAGCGCAACCTGATCGCCGAGAACACCGGCAAGGCCGTATCGGTGCCGGTCGGCGTGGGCACGCTGGGCCGCATCATGAACGTGCTCGGCGAGCCGATCGATGAAGTCGGCCCGATCGAAACCAAGGATCACTGGGAAATCCACCGCGCCGCGCCAAGCTACGAAGACCAGGCCTCGGCCAACGAGCTGCTGGAAACCGGCATCAAGGTGATCGACCTGATGTGCCCGTTCGCCAAGGGCGGCAAGGTCGGCCTGTTCGGCGGCGCCGGCGTGGGCAAGACGGTGAACATGCTCGAGCTGATCAACAACATCGCGACCGAGCACAGTGGTCTGTCGGTGTTCGCCGGCGTGGGCGAGCGTACCCGCGAAGGCAACGACTTCTTCCACGAAATGATCGAGTCGGGCGTCATCAAGCCGGACAACCTGTCCGAGTCGAAGGTGGCGATGGTGTACGGCCAGATGAACGAGCCGCCGGGCAACCGCCTGCGCGTCGCGCTGACCGGTCTGACCATGGCCGAATACTTCCGCGACGAGAAGGACGCTTCCGGCAAGGGCCGCGACGTGCTGTTCTTCGTCGACAACATCTACCGCTACACCCTGGCCGGCACCGAAGTGTCGGCGCTGCTGGGCCGCATGCCGTCGGCGGTGGGCTACCAGCCCACGCTCGCCGAGGAAATGGGCGTGCTGCAGGAACGCATCACCTCCACCAAGACCGGTTCGATCACCTCGATCCAGGCCGTGTACGTGCCCGCGGACGACCTCACCGACCCGTCGCCGGCCACCACCTTCGCGCACTTGGACGCGACCGTCGTGCTGTCGCGTAACATCGCCGCGCTCGGCATCTACCCGGCGGTGGATCCGCTGGACTCGACCAGCCGCCAGCTCGACCCGAACGTGATCGGCAACGAGCACTACGACACTGCGCGCCGCGTGCAGGCCACGCTGCAGAAGTACAAGGAACTGAAGGACATCATCGCCATCCTCGGCATGGACGAGCTGTCGGAAGAAGACAAGCAGGCCGTTTCGCGCGCCCGCAAGATCGAACGCTTCTTCTCGCAGCCCTTCACCGTGGCCCAGGTGTTCACCGGCGCGCCCGGCAAGTACGTGTCGCTGAAGGACACCATCCGCGGCTTCAAGATGATCGTCGACGGTGAATGCGACCACCTGCCGGAGCAGGCGTTCTACATGGTCGGCGGCATCGAAGAAGCCATCGAGAAGGCCAAGAAGCTCGCCGCCTAAGCGGCTAGCTTCCAATCCAGGCTCGGATCAAGCGAGGAAACATGTCCACCATCCGTTGTGACATCGTCAGTGCCGAACAGGAAATCTTCCACGGCGAGGCGGAAATGATCGTCGCCACCGGCGAAATGGGCGAACTCGGCATCGCGCCGCGTCACGCGCCGCTGATCACGCGCCTGAAGCCGGGCAAGGTGGTCGTGACGCAGCCCGGCGGCACCACCATCGACTTCGCCATCTCCGGCGGCATCCTCGAGGTGCAGCCGCAGCTGGTGACGATCCTCGCCGACACCGCCGTGCGCGCGCAGGACATCGATGAAGCCGCCGTGCGCGCGGCCATGGAAGAAGCCGAGCGCGTGCTGGCGCAGAAAGACGCGAAGATGAGCGTGGAAGAGGCCGAACAGCAGCTGGCCATGAGCCTGGCGCAGCTGCAGGCGCTGGAGCGTCTGCGCAAGAACATGAAGCATTGACGTTCCGTCCTCTTCGAAGAAAAACGCCGGCGCCCGCCGGCGTTTTTCTTTTCAGCTCCCGTATTCAAAACGAGAACGTCATCGCCGCGTCACGAAGAATTCCAAGTCGTTACTTGCATCACAACGATGGTCAGGATTGTGAAGAGCGTGAGAATGATTGATTTGCAATCAGCGTCACGCGCGTTAAGCGTCGCGGTCGTTCGCAAAAGGTGAAAATCCGCATCACGGGGATGGGGACGCCGGCAGCCAGAAGCGGAGTGGTTTTGCCGATTCCAGGTACTTCATTCTCGTTTCCCGCGCACGGGTGAGTAAGACAGGGGGCCACGCAGGAATTACCGATGCCGTCGTGCTGGCGCGACGGCCTGATTCCATTCAATGAGGCCCATCATGTTCAGTAAGTCGAAGTTATTCCTGATCGCGCTGGCGACGCTTTGTGCCGCTTCCGTGCAGGCCGAGCCCAGGTTTCCGGGGCTCTACAGAACCGTCGCCGAAAAAAATCTGGAGATTCCGATCAGCTATGGATGGACCACGCCGCCGGAACGGCGGGTGATCTACAGCGTCGGACCACTCAACCTGATCTACGATCGGCCCAACTTCGTGAATACGAGTTTCCAGGTTGGGCTCACCAAGCGGTGTGCGGGCACGGTTCGCCTCGGTTACTACGTTGTTCGCGCGAACAGCCCGACCAGCACCGAAGGTTTCTTCGTGACGCGCTATGCCGTGGTGGATTTGCCGGAAAGGCCGAGCGCGCCTGCGAACCTGCCGCTGGAAGAGGACGAGGGAATCAATCACTCGGTCTCGCAAACATCGGCATATCAGCACAAGCAGGGCGATCCGCTGGTTCAGAACGCCTATTTCAACGTGGTGATGTTCGCCAACACCTATGACAGCGCCTGTCTTGGGCAAACGCTGCAGGTCAAAGGCAACGATGCTCACGACTACCACGGTGAGTTGATCGTCCAGAACTTCTGACGTGTGAACCGACGCGCCGGGAGCCTTCGATGATTGCGAGGCTCCCGGCGTTTCAATAAGCATTTCTCAGCGTTTGTAGACCCAGTGTCGCGATACGAGGAAGCCAACCAGCGCGAGCGCCGCCTCGACCCCCGGTTTCGCCAGCCACGCCCAGCGCAATCCGAGATGGCTTTCGATCGCGCCCATCGCCCAGGTGCTCGCGGCCGTCGTGCATAGCCACATCATCACGAAGCGCTGCAGCTGGGTGCGGCCGAGCGTGGTGTCCTCGCCGGCGAAGGTGAAGCGGCCATTGAGCCAGTAGCCGAGCAGCGCGCCGCAGATGCGGCCGGCGATGTTGGCGAGTGCGATCGGAACGCCGAAGTGGGTCAGTGTCACCATCACAGCCCAGTCGAGCAGCCACTGGATGCCGCCGATGATCAGGTAGTAGCTGCCTTGGCGCTTGAGGCTCATGGCGTGTTGGCCACGGATGGTATCCGCCAGAGTTCGGCGTCACCGATCCGTTCGACGCGCGTGGCGGCGGTGCCGGTGATCGCCTTGCGCAATGCGGCGCTGGCGGCGGGCGTCACGATGATCCAGCCCGCACGCGTCGACGCGAAAAGATCGCGCCAGCGTCGGCCGGTGGGATCGGCTTCGGCGGCGACGCGCGCGGCATCGAGCGCGGGATCGTGCAGGGAGACGGTACGGCCACGACCGGCGAGCTCGGCGACATAGCCGCGCGCGGGATCGGCGGCAAGGACAATCGAGGGGTCGTCTGCGGGGATGGCGGCGATCAACATGCGTTCCGGAGCGTAGTGCGTCAATACGGTTGCAGCATCGCCGCCGGAGCGCAAGATTCGCTTCAGGGCGGATGAGTGGTGCGTCCAGCCGGAGTTCGCCTGGAACGCGAGATTGAGCAGGCAGATGCCAGCGATCGTCCATGCGAAGCCGCGTCCCAGAACGGCTTCGCCACGCGGCGTCACCGCGACGAGCAGCAGCACCATGCCGGGGAACGCGTAGCGTGCGTACTGCAAGGGAATCAGCGGCAGCACGACCGTCGCAACGGCGGCGATCGCGAACGCGCGCGTATCGCGACGCAGCAGCGCGAGCACCCACGCACCCGCGAGCGCGAGCAGTGTGAATCCGATGCCGCCGTCCCAGGCTTCGAGGTAACGGTCGGTATCAACCGTCATGTTCCACGGCAGCAATGGCGAGACGCCGGCATGCCAGCGTGGATCCTCGAAGTTGCGCAGAGGGAAGTAGGGGGACGCGAAATACGAGTTGAGCAGCGGCAGCACGGGATTGCCGGTGTATCGCCAAGCGAACCAGTAGCTCGATCCACCGATCAGCACCGCGATCACGACTGCGATCGCAAGCCGGCGCCACGACCCATGCGCGCGATGTTGCCAGGCTGCGTATGCCAGCAATGGCAATGCAGCCCACAGATGCATGGATTTCAAGGCCGCCAATCCGCCAATGAAGATTGCCGCCGCCGCGTAGATGCGGGTTCCCGATGTCGATCGCACCTCCGGCAGAAGCAGCGCGGCCAGCGCGATCAGCACCGCCATCGCGGGAAGTTCCGTCTGCATGCCCGCGCCGAGCCACACCAGCGGCGGGAAGCTCGCGAACAATGCGATGCAGGCCCAGCGCTCGCGTGTGCTTGCCGACAGGCGCGTGGTCGCGGTCCATAGCGTCATCGCCGCGACGGCGATCCACAAGGCATTCAGCGCGCCGCGCGCTTCCTGGCGCGACAGGACCATCGCCACGCCTTGCAGGACATCGCCCGCCCATGGCGCGAACGACCAGATCTGATGCTCGGGCATCGGCACATAGCGTGCGTGACGGAGCAGGTGATACGGCAGGCCGAGGTGATAGGTGAGATCGTCCGCCTGCATCGTTGGCAGCCAGCAGGCGGTGGATGCCAGGCCCAGCAGTGTGACGGCGAACGCGGCCCACTTCGGCGAAGCGTCCACGCTCGCGCGCCAGCCGTCTCGCATCCCGTGCAAGCATTGCAGCAGGGGCTTGTGTCGCCAGATGACGATGGCCAGCAGCAGCGGCCACCACATCCACGCGTGATGGACGGGCAACAGCAACAGCCAGCCCGTCAAGCCGGCGATCGCCATGAGGCCGACGGCGAGCGCGATTCCGGTTTGCGCGACGAAGCACAATCCGAGCGCCAGCGCGGCGGCGGCGATCAGTACGACGGCAAGCATCGCCAGCGGACCGGCGAAGTGGGTCAACGCGGCGAACCAGATCCAGAACAATACGGATGCCAGCCGCCAGCGCGCGATGCGGCACAGCGGCCATGCCAGCAATCCGCTCAGCAGCGCCAGCAGCAGCGACAGGCCGAAACGTTCCCAAGGCAGCGCGGTCCAGAGCCGGTGCGACCCGATCGCCGCGATCGTCAGCACCGGTCCGGACGCGATCAGCAGGGCGGGCCAGGCGCGTTGCCAGCGTTCGATCATCGACAACAAGGGCTGAGAGGGTCAGGCATCGTAACAGTCGCAGACGTTAGAATCCTGCCACCCACACCTTCCGGAATCCCCCATGTCCGCGCCCCTGCATGTTGTGATCCTCGCTGCCGGCGAAGGCAAGCGCATGAAATCGTCGACGCCGAAGGTGCTGCAGAAGATCGCCGGGCAGCCGATGCTGGCGCACGTGATCGCGGCGGCGCGGGAACTGCAGCCGGCCGGACTTCATCTCGTCTACGGCCACGGCGGCGATCAGGTTCGAGCGGCCTTCGCCGACCAGGCCGATCTTCAATGGACGGAGCAGTCGCGCCAGCTTGGCACCGGCCACGCCGTGCAGCAGGCGATCCCGAACATTCCCGACGGCGCGCAGGTGCTGGTGCTGTATGGCGACGTCCCGCTCATCACATCCGCCACCTTGCGTGCGCTGCTGGCCTCGGAAGGACGCCTGGCCGTGCTGGTGGCCGAGCTGGGGGATCCGAACGGCTACGGCCGCATCGTGCGCGATTCCGAAGGCCGCGTCGGTGCGATCGTCGAGCACAAGGACGCGGACGAGGAGCAACGCCGCATCCGTATCGTCAACACCGGCATCATCAAGGCCGAAGCCACGGCACTGAAAGGCTGGCTGCAGCGCCTGTCCAACGACAACGCGCAGGGGGAGTACTACCTCACGGATGTCTTCGCGATGGCGGCGGCCGAATACAGCGCTGCCGAAATGGTGTTGGTTGGCGATGCAATCGAAACCGAGGGCGCCAACGATCCGTGGCAGCTGGCGCAGCTCGAGCGCGCGTTCCAGCAGCGGCAGGTGCGCGCGTTATGCGTGCAGGGCGCGCGTTTCGCCGACCCCGCGCGTGTCGATATTCGTGGTGAAGTCACGGTGGGACGGGATGTCGAGATCGATGTCGATGCCATCTTCGAGGGCAAGGTGACGCTCGGCGACGGCGTGCGCATCGGTCCGTTCTGCCGGATCAGCAATGCATCGCTCGCGTCGGGCACCGAAGTGCGCGCGCATTGCGACATCGACAGCGCGCGCACCGAGGGCGCGGTGCAGATCGGCCCGTTCGCGCGGCTGCGGCCGGGCACGGTGCTGGCCGATGGCGTGCACGTCGGCAATTTCGTGGAAACCAAGAACACCACGCTCGGCGTTGGCAGCAAGGCCAATCATCTGACTTATCTCGGTGACGCCGTGATCGGCAGCGGCGTGAACGTCGGTGCCGGCACTATCACCTGCAATTACGACGGCGTCAACAAATCGACCACGACCATCGAGGATGGCGCCTTCATCGGTTCCAATTCCGCGCTCGTGGCGCCGGTGACCATCGGCAAGAACGCCACCATCGGTGCCGGTTCGGTGATCGTCAAGGATGCGCCGGAAGGCAAGCTCTCCGTGGCGCGAGGGCGGCAGGCCACAATCGAGCATTGGCAGCGGCCGGTGAAGAAGAAGTAGCTTTCTTTCTTTTCTCGGGAAGAGTGAAACAGCGGCTCAGTCCGGCAACACAATCGAAACACATAATCCGCCGCCCTCGCGATTAAGCAAGGCAATCCGCCCGCCGTGCGCTTCGGCGATCTCGCGCGCCAGCGCAAGTCCGAGGCCGGTGCCATTCCGTTTGGTGGAGTAGAACGGCAGCAGCGCGTTCGCCAGCACGGCTTCGTTCATGCCGCTGCCGCGATCCAGAACTTCGACACGCCATGCTTCCGGCAACCGGCGTAGCGTCAGGCGCACTTCCCCGGCCTGCGATCCTGATTCATGCGCGTTTTTCAGGAGGTTCAGCAGTGCCTGCTCCATCTGCGCGGCATCGAAGCGGGCGGTGCCGTCTTCCGGATGCAGATCGGCGACGAAATCGACCTGGCTGCGCAGTTGCGTCAGGAACGGGGCCCAGGGCACGGCTTCCAATCGCGGCGATGGCAGCTTGGCGAAGCGGGCGTAATCACGGATGAAGCCTTCGAGGTGACGCGCGCGCTCCTCGATGGTGGTCAGTGCCATCGGCAGGCGTTCGTGCTGGCCGCGCCGCAGCAGTTCGGCGCCGGAATGCGCGAGCGAGGCGATCGGCGCGAGCGAGTTGTTGAGCTCGTGGCTGATCACGCGGATGACCTTCTTCCACGTCTGCACTTCCTGTCGGCGCAGTTCCGCGGTCAGCAGGCGCAGCATCACCAGTTCGTGCATGCGGCCGTTGAGGCGGAAGTGGCGGCGCGATAGGTGGTAGATGTCTTCGTTGTCGGTGTCGCCGACCGTGAACATGCCATCGCCGCCGCGATCGAATGCCTCGCGAACGGCGGCATTCGTGTTCGCGAGAACCGCGTCGAAGGATTGGCCTTCGAGCCGCCGGCCGTTGCCGAGCATCCTGCGCGCGGCGAGATTGCCGAGCACGATGCGTCGCGCGGGATCGACCAGCACCATCGCCACGGGCGTGTTCTGCACCATCGTGTCGAGCAGCAGTTCGCGCTGCACCAGGGCCAGGCGCTGCTCGCGCAGGACGTCGCCGAGCTGATTGTGGCTGTCGACGAGTTCGCGTAGTTCGCCGCGCCCCTGCCAGGACAGGCCGAAGCTGTAGTCACCATCGCGATAGGTCGCCACGCTGCCGGCCAGTGCCCGGAACAGCGAATGCATGGGCGCGAAGGCGCGGCGGACGTGATAGACGAGCAGCGGAAGCAGGATCGCGATCGCCGCCAGTGCCGCCGCCCAGGGGCGCAGCCATTGCTGCAGCCAGAACGCCAGCGCGACGGCGGCGAGCATGTAGACGCCGGCGAGCAGGGCATAGATCAGGCTGAGCGGGAAGCGATGCCACCAGCGCATGGTCGGACGGCCTCGGGGAAGCGGCTAGGGAGCTGCGAGAGGATAAGGCAAAGCGTAACGCGACTTTGGTTTTTGCCCGTCATTCTCGCGCAGGCGGGAATGACGAGCCGTGGGAGCGCTTGAAACCCTAGTCGCGCCGGATACCGAGGCGTTCGAGGCGCCGATACAGCGCCTGCCTTGAGAGGCCGAGCTCCGCGGCCGCCTGCGCCAGCACACCGCCATGGCGCTCGAGCGCGGTTTCAATCGTGGCGCGATCCGGTTCGTTGAAAGCAAATCCAGTGGCGGGACCGGTATTGGTGACGCGCAAGTCGAGATCGGCTTCCGACACCGTGTTCCCGCGCGCCAGCAGCGCCGCGCGCTGCATGGTATTGCGCAGTTCGCGCACGTTGCCCGGCCAGGCGTGATGCAGCAGCATGCGTTCGGCATCCGCGCTGAGGCGAACGCCGGTGGGCAGGAAGTGGCGCGCCAGCGGCAGGATGTCGCGCGGGCGTTGGGCGAGCGGCAGCAGGCGCAGCTCGATGCCGTTCAAGCGATAGAACAGGTCTTCGCGAAAGCGGCCGTCGGCGATCAGTGCCTGCAGGTTGGCGTTGGTCGCGCTGACGATGCGTACCTTCACCGTGCGCTCGCGATTGCTGCCCAGGCGCTGGAAACGACCGGTCTCCAGCACGCGCAGCAGCTTCACCTGGCCGGCGAGCGGCATCGTGCCGATCTCATCGAGGAACAGCGTGCCGCCGTCGGCGGCTTCGAACTTGCCCTCGCGTGCCTTGCCAGCGCCGGTGTAGGCGCCCGCCTCGGCGCCGAACAGTTCCGCCTCGATCAGCTCGCCCGGCAACGCGCCGCAATTGAGCGCAACGAATGGTCCGTTGCGCACCCGGGAATTGGCATGCACGATTTCCGCGTACTTTTCCTTGCCGACGCCATTCGGGCCGGTGATCAGCACCGGAATGTCGGCATGCGCGATCTGGCAGGCGAGGGCGAGCGCATTCTCGCTGGCGGTGTCGGCATAGACCACGCCGCGCAGGTCGTAATCGCGCAGCAGCGCGTCGCGGCGCTGGCGCTCGCCGGCTTCGCGCTGCGTGAGTTCGCGGCGCGTCTCGGCGAGTTCGAGCAGGTTGTTCACCGTCGCCAGCAGGCGGCGGTCATCCCACGGCTTGGCGAGGTAGTCGGCGGCGCCGGCCTTGACCAGATCGATCGCCGATTCGAGATGCGTCCAGGCCGTGAGCAGGATCACGGGCAGGTCGGGATGCTGCGCGCGGATGTCGTGGAACAAGGCCACGCCTTCGTCACCGGAGGTGGTATCGGCGTGGAAGTTCATGTCCTGGATCACCAGGTCCACGTTGTGGCGGCGCAACACCTCCAGTCCTGCCTGCGGAGATTCCGCGCGCAGCGTGTCGATCTCCTGCAGCGAGAACAGCATTTCCAGCGCGGTGGCGACAGCGGGATTGTCGTCGATGACGAGAACGGTAGGCATCTAGGGTCTGCTGACGTATCCGGAGTAAGTCGCGCCGCTCCTGAGGCGATGCGAGGCAAGGAAGAGTGAGGGCGCGTATGTCGATACGCAACCGAGCGATGACGCTGCCTCGCATCGCCTCAGGAGCGGCCCTTCGGGTTGCTCCTCAATAGCCGCCAGGCGGCGTCGCACGGCTTGACCTTGCAGGCAGCAAGGCGCAGCGCCGTGCAACACCACCTGGCGGCTATTGAGAAGCAACGCGACTTACTCCGGATACGTCAGCAGACCCTAGACAGATTAAACGCTTCTGGTCGCGATTGCCGGCGGAACCGACGCCGCACGACGTGCCGGCCAGAACACCGCGATCTGTCCGAGCAGCCACAAGGCGATGGCACCGACGGGCAGGTAGAACAGCGGCAGGCGCGGCAGTTCGTACTTCGACATCAGCATCTGGTTGATGGCGTAGGCCAGCAGCATGCCGATCACGATGCCGAGAGTGGCGAGCAGGAAGTTCTCGGTCTGGAAGTAGCGCAGGATCTGCCCGCGCGTGGCGCCGAGCGCGCGACGCACACCGATCTGCTTGGTGCGCTGTTGCACCCAGAAGCTCGCCAGGCCGACGATGCCGAGGGCGGTGACCACCAGCAGCGCGACGCACACCGCCACCAGCAGCCAGGCCATCGACTTGTCCTGGCGATAGAATTTGTGACGCATTTCCTCGAGGGGCTTGCTGTCCTTTTCGATCACGATGCGATTGTGGGTGCCTTCCCGCAGGATTTTCGTCGCCGCTTTCAGCACTTCATCGCGGCGTGAGGGATCGTCGACGCGGATCAGGAATCTGCCGCTGTCATACGGCATTCGGACGGGGAAGATCATCGAGGTCTCGTAGTTGGCGTATTCCTCCTGGGAATCCCGCACGCGTACCAGCCGCTCGATGACGCCGACGACGCGGGTCGGTTCGTTGCCCCAGCTGTAGAACACCTTTCCGACGGCGCTCTGGCCCGGGAACAATTCCTCGGCCATGTGCCTGGTGATGATCGCCGTCGGGATATTGCCCTCGCTGTTCGGTGCATTGAGCACTTCCCAATCGAGGAACTCGCCGGGTTCGAACTTGCGGCCTTCCACCAGCTTCACGCCGAGCGTGTCGAGCAAATCTTCGCCGCCCATGTAGACCGACGCGCTCAGATTCGACCTCTGCTGATCCTTCTGCAGGCGGACGCCGCTGTTCCAAGAAGAGTTGCCGAAGGTGATCTGATTGGCGGTGGTGGCTGCCTTGACGCCGGGCAGGGCGCGCAACGCGGCCAGGTCCGCTCTCGTCTGGGCGCCGGCGCTCTTGTCCTCGCCGGTGGACATGCCGGCCACGCTGAGCACGAGGAGTTCGTTTTCGGCCAGCCCGCTGGGGCGGTGCATGCGGTCCAGGCGCACGCCGATCAGGAACAGGGCATTGCAGACGATCGCGCAGCTGAGCGCGATTTCCAGCACGATCAACGCCGCGGCGGTCTTGTGGCGCAAGAGGGTGGAGAGAATCGGGCGGAGTTCCATGAGGATTCCTGATTGTTTGCTCCTCCTCCTGCGAATGCAGAAGGAGGTTGGGAGGAGGTGACGTCGGATCAAGCGAACTTTCCGGAGAGTGGGTTGCGACCCGACGTCACCCCACCCCGGCCCTCCCCTCCATTCGGAGGGAGGGAGTTATTGCGATTTCAACTGCATGGCGGGCGTGACCTGCATGGCCCGCCATGCGGGCAACAGACCCGCGAGCAGGCTGGTGGTGATCGCCAGCACGAAAGTGGTCAGCAGCATGGTGGGATCCAGATGCGCGAGTTCGGCGTACTCCGCGGGCTGCTGGCGCACCGCCCACAGGCCGAGCAACGCCAGACCGAGCCCGAGTACGCCACCGGCCAGTCCGATCGTTCCGGCTTCGACCAGGCATTGCATGAAGATGTTGCGGCGCGATGCGCCCAGCGCACGGCGCACACCGATCTCGCCGCTGCGACGCAGGAACTTCGCCAGCAGCAATCCGACGGTGTTGAGCAGGCACACCAGCAGGAAGCCGAACGCCAGCCAGGTCTGCAGGCGCACGTCGCTCGGGACGACCTTGTTGATCTCCAGCCATTCCATGACGTTGTTCAGACGCACGTTGGTCGGACGCTCGAAGCGGCCGGCGGCGCGCTGCTGATCGGAATAGTTGGCGAGATAGCGGCGATAGGCGTCGACCTTCTCGGGACTGTCCAGCTCCACCCAGTACTGCAGCCACGCGCAGGGTGCGTTGAGGGCATGGCTGCCTTCCGGATCGCTGTTGGGGGCGTCGCCCCAGCAGTTCATGTTTCCGTTCACGTTGAAATCGAGTTCGCGCGCGGTCCAGAACGGGAGGAAGATTTCCTCGATTTCGCCGTAGCGCTGCGATCCGATGACGTCGTAGAACTTCGGTGTCGGTTGCCAGTCGTCGAGGACGCCGATGACGCGGAAACCGACGTTCTGCAGATTCACGGTCTTGCCGACGCTGTTGGCGCCGCCGAACAGCTTGTCGTTGAGCGCCTTCGAAAGCACCGCCACGCGGGGGCGGGCGGCATCGTCGGTGCCGTTCCAGGCGCGGCCGTACAGGAACGGCGTTTCGAACATCGGGAAGAAATCCGCGGTGGTGAAGCGCGCGAAGGACATGAACGGCGAGACGGAGGGATTCTCGGGCACGATGCCGACCTCGCCCCCGGTCATGAACGCCTGACGATCGCCACGCTTGTCGCGCAGCAGCGTTTCGGCGTCGAAGCGGGTCAGCTGGTCCTGCGGCTCCTTGCCGGGCGTGTAGCCGTTCTTGCTTTCCGAGTCGAAGCGCGGATAGAACAGCTTGCCGCTCTTGTGCGGGAGTGGATCGGCGGCGAGGATGTAGAACACGGTCAGCGTGGTCATGCTGGCGCCGATGCCGAGGGCGATCGCCAGCACCATCAGCGCCGTGAGCATCTTGTTGCGCTTGAAGCTGCGCAGCGCGAGCTTGAAGTAGTAGCCGAGCATGGCGTGGGCCTCAGGCGTTGGCGATGGAAGCGACGGGGGCGGGGTGCGCGGCTTGCGTCAGGCTCGGCTCGGCCGAGAGATCCGTGGCCATGCCGTCGACGATGTGCACGTTGCGCTGCGCGCGCGCGGCGAGTTCCGGGTCGTGCGTCACCATGATGACGGTGGTGCCCTGCGCGTTGATCTCCTCCAGCAGTTCCATCACGCTGCGCGCCATCTGCGAATCGAGGTTGCCGGTGGGTTCGTCGGCCAGCAGCAGGCGAGGGCTGCCGGCCAGCGCGCGTGCGATTGCCGCGCGCTGTTGCTGGCCGCCGGACAGTTCGGCCGGGAAGTGCCGGGTGCGCGAGCCGAGGCCAACCAGCGCCAGCGCGTCCTCGATGCGCAGCTTGCGTTCGCTCGCCGGCATGCCGCGGTAGCGCAGCGGCACGTCGCAGTTGTCGAACAGGTTGAGATCCGGGATCAGGTTGAAGCCCTGGAAGATGAAGCCGATCTTGCGGTTGCGCAGGCGGCTGCGCGCGTCGTCGGACAGGCCGCGCACGTTCTCGCCGTCGAGGGTGAATTCGCCGCTGGTGAAGGTCTCCAGCAAACCGGCGATGTTGAGGAAGGTGGTCTTGCCCGAGCCGGACGGGCCGGTGACGGCGACGAACTCGCCTTCTTGCACGTGCAGGTTGAGCGAGCGCAGCGCGTGCGTTTCGACGAGCTCGGTGCGGTAGACCTTGGAAACGGCTTGCATGTGCAACATGGCAGGACCTTTGGGAGTGATGGGGTTGTCGGTGTTGTGCTTTCGCTCGTCATTCCCGCGAAGGCGGGAGCCCAGGAACGTTTTCGTTTTCTTTTTCGGAGAGAGAAATGAAAGCGGATCCATGGACTCCCGCCTTCGCGGGAATGACGAGGCAATCTTGGCGGCGTAGTGAAGTCGCGGTCATCAGCAAACGCGGATGAAGGCGGGCAGATCGCCACTTGGCGCATAACCGCGACGCTGCCAGTCAAACCGGCGCGCGGTCTTGGTGACGGAGTTGGCCGCTGCGATGGCTTGCGCGTCGAAACGAACCAGTTCGTGCAGACGGCGCGGCACGGCCTCGGCGAGTTCCTGCGCGGTCCAGTGCAGTTGATCGAAGGGGGAGGGGGCGGTGTTGTTGTACGTAGACATGATCATTCTCCTGAGATGCGAACACTCTCGGCATCGCCGAACAGATCGGCGCCCGAGACCACGATGCGTTGCCCGGGCTGCAACCCGGAACGGATTTCCACTGCATTCAAGCTGCTGACGCCCGGCTCGATCGGACGGCGGGTGGCGCTGCTGCCATTGACGACGTAGACATGGCGGCCGCCATCCTGTTCGAGAAACGAGCCGCGCTCGACCATCAGCACATCGCGGCGCGTATCGAGCACGACGCGCGCGGACAGGCGCTGGTTCTGCCGCAATCCAGGTGGCTGCTGCCCGTCGGCGAAGCGCAGTCGCGCATTGACTTCGCCGTTCACCACTTCGGGCGAGACCGCGGAGATTTCCGCCGGATAGGTCTTGCCCTGGCTGCTGATCTGCGCCGGGATGCCGATGCCGAGATCGCGGGCGAAGCTTTCCGGCACCTTGATCTCGACTTCGAATTTGCTCAGGTCGACCACGCTCAGCACCGGACCATTGGCGGTCACGCTGGTGCCCTGCGCGATCTGCACCTGGCCGACCTGGCCGTCGAATGGCGCGCGCAGCGTCAGCACGTCGACCTGGCGGCGTGCTTCATCCACCACCGCGCGCTGGCGATCGGCGAGCAGCTGCTTGTTGCGCGCGTCGAGGCCGGCGCCTTCGGTCTGCAGCTGGAATTCCTTCTGTGCAGCCGCCAGGCCGAGTTCGGCCTTCTTCAATTCGTCCTGCGCCTTGGCCAGTTCGTTCTGCGAGACCGCGCCGCCGGTGTAGGCACGCTGATAGCGTTCGAGATCGCGTTGCGCGGCGGTGCGGGTGATCTCGGCCTGATCGAGCGTCTTGCGCGCGTTCGAGCGCGCCAGCTGCGCGTCGAGCATGGCGCGATTGGCCTCGGCCTCCATGCCGGCGAGCGTGGATTCTTCCTGCACCAGCTTGCTGCGCAGTTCGGGGCTGTCGATCACCGCGAGCTCCTGGCCTTTGCGCACCTTGTCGCCGGCCACCACCTGCAGGGTGACCGTGCCGGCGGCGATCGCGTACAGCGTCGGGCTGTTGGCCGCGATCACGCGACCGTCGGCGGAGAGATCGCGCACCAGGTCGCCGCGCTTCACTTCGGCGATGCGCAGCCGCGAGGCGTCGAACGAACGGCCGCCCGAGGCCCATCCGGAAATCACCCAGGCCGCCAGGGCCAGGATCGCCGCCGCCGCGATTGCGCCGATGAGCCACGGCTTGCGGCGGCGCAGGGGCGAGGGCGTGCCGGTCGGGGCCTGGTCCTGGCCGGAGGTGTCGCGGATGCGGTAGCGGGTCTGGGTGTCCATGCGGTGCGGGCTCGGGGTCTTGCCCGTATTCAGAGCAATTGCCGTGCCAACTCGCAAGCGCATGATTTTGTTGTGAATTTATTCTTTCAAAAGTGTCCGCGCGGACACTTCAGGCGTCCGCCCGGACACTGTCCGCGGGCGCGAGGTTCGAACCGGGGTGTTTGAACGGGGTGTTTGAACGGGGTGTTCAAACATCGACGGGTCGAATCCATAACACTATGGCGTCCAGCTTCGGGAGTTTCGGCCTTATGTGCGGCATAGTTGGCGCGATCGCGAATCGCGATGTGGTCCCCGTCCTGATCGAAGGCCTCAAGCGCCTGGAGTATCGCGGTTACGACTCCGCCGGCATCGCCATCGTCGAGTC
>NZ_JBXAPK010000011.1:0-132466 GCF_058803905.1 Luteimonas sp. GW821-FHT14E02
GGGATTGCTGTGTCGAGAAAAGCGTTTTTCTTTGGTTCGTTTCTTTTGGGGCTTACCAAAAGAAATGAACTCGCCCCGACAGGGGCGAAACGCTGTTGCTCTTGAAGAACAGTAAGTACAACTCAAACCCAAACAACCTCCAGCTTCTCAAAAACGAAGCCCAAAAATCTCCCAGGAATCGCCCCCAGGCCCGATAACGCGCAATCAGAAACTCAGGCGCCCACTCACACTTCCAGCGTCGCCAGATCGCCCTTCGTTTCCAGCCAGGTCTTGCGATCGCCGGCGCGCTTCTTGGCGAGCAGCATGTCCATCAGCGAACGCGTTTCCGCATCGTCGTCGACGGTGAGTTGCACCAGGCGGCGCGTATCCGGATGGATCGTGGATTCGCGCAGCTGCAGCGGATTCATTTCGCCAAGCCCCTTGAAGCGGGTGACGTTGACGGCGCCCTTGAGCTTCTCGCGTTCGATGCGTTCCAGCAGCAGGCGCTTTTCCTCCTCGTCGAGCGCATAGAACACCTGCTTGCCCACGTCGACGCGGAACAGCGGCGGCATCGCCACGAAGACGTGGCCGGCCGCGACCAGCGCCGGGAAGTGGCGCAGGAACAGCGCGGTGAGCAGCGTGGCGATGTGCAGGCCGTCGGAGTCGGCGTCGGCGAGGATCACGACCTTGCCGTAGCGCAGGCCGGTGATGTCGTCCTTGCCGGGATCGCAGCCGATCGCCACGGCGAGGTCGTGCACTTCGGTCGATGCCAGCACGCCGCCGGAGGCGACTTCCCAGGTGTTGAGGATCTTGCCGCGCAACGGCAGGATCGCCTGGAAATCCTTGTCGCGCGCCTGCTTGGCGGAGCCGCCGGCGGAGTCGCCTTCCACCAGGAAGAGTTCCGTGCGCGAGAGATCCTGCGAGATGCAGTCGGCGAGCTTGCCGGGCAGGGCGGGGCCTTGCGTGACCTTCTTGCGGACGATCTGCTTCTCGGTCTTCAGGCGCGCGCTGGCGCGCTCGATGGCGAGCTGGGCGATGCGTTCCCCCAGATCCGTATGCTGATTCAGCCACAGCGAGAAGGCGTCGTGCGCGGCGCTTTCGACGAAACCGGCGGCCTGGCGTGAGGACAGGCGTTCCTTGGTCTGGCCGCTGAACTGCGGGTCGGTCATCTTCACGCTGAGCACGAAGGCGACGCGGTCCCACACGTCCTCGGGCGCGAGCTTGATGCCGCGCGGCAGCAGGTTGCGGAAGTCGCAGAACTCGCGCAGCGCGTCGGTGAAGCCGGTGCGCAGGCCGTTGACGTGCGTGCCGTGCTGCGCGGTCGGGATCAGGTTGACGTAACTTTCCTGCACCAGATCGCCCTCCGGCACCCAGGCCACGGCCCAGTCGGCGATTTCGGTGTCCTTTTTCTGCCCGCCGACGAACAGGTCCGCCGGCAGCAGTTCACGGTCGACGAGTTCGCCCTTCAGGTAATCGCGCAGGCCGTCCTCGTAATACCACTGCTCGCGCTCCTTGGTGGCTTCGTCGTACAGCTTGACGGTGAGGCCAGGGCACAGCACGGCCTTGGCGCGCAGCAGGTGCTTGAGCGCGCGCAGGCCGAACTTCGGCGTGTCGAAATATTTCGGATCGGGCCAGAAGCGCAGGCGGGTGCCGGTGTTCTTCTTGCCGACGGTGCCGACGACCTCCAGCTTGGAAGCACGGTCGCCGTCCTTGAACGACATCTTGTATTCGTTGCCATCGCGCTTGATGTACACGTCCACGTGCTTGGACAGCGCGTTCACCACGCTCACACCGACGCCGTGCAGGCCGCCGCTGAAGGTGTAGTTCTTGTTGCTGAACTTGCCGCCGGCGTGCAGGCGGGTGAGGATCAGCTCGACGCCGGGAATCTTCTCTTCCGGATGGATGTCCACCGGCATGCCGCGGCCGTCGTCGGAGACTTCGCAGCTGCCGTCGGCGAACACGGTGACTTCGATTTCGCGGGCGTGCCCGGCCAGCGCCTCGTCGACGGCGTTGTCGACGACTTCCTGGGCCAGATGGTTGGGGCGCGCCGTGTCGGTGTACATGCCGGGGCGGCGTTTGACCGGATCCAGCCCGGACAGGACTTCGATGTCTGCGGCGTTGTAGCGTGAACTCATTTACGGATTGAGACAGGTTTGTGAGGCGGCGCATAGCTTAGGCGATGTCGTTGCCTGCCGTCGTAGTGCGATCGAGCGAGTGGGATTCAGTGTGCCGTGACTCGTTCAGCCGCGAGCCGATCCGGACGGGGTAGGGTGGGCGCGTCGCAAAAGGGGCTTCCATTTCCCGATCCGCGACTACAGGAGAATTCCATGACCCATCGCAAAATCCTGCTGACCGCCGCCATCGCCGCTGCATTCGCGGCTCCGGTCGCGTTCGCGCAGCCGCAGGACACCGCCGACAAGGCGGCCCAGGCCGAACAGGCGAAGAAGGCCGCGGAAGCCAAGGCCCGCGAAGCCGAGCAGAAGGCGAAGGATGCCGAGCGCAAGGCCGCCAAGTCGCAGGCCGCGCAGCCGGAGGAAGAGGAAGAAGAGGAAGAAGAGGAACGCAAGAAGCCGTTCTGATCGCCATCTCGTCCTTCCGTCACATTTCGCTGTTTGATCCGAATGCCCCGGCCGCCTGGCCGGGGCATTTTCGTGATTGCGGAGGTCGCACAAGGCCAGTATCGTGACTACAGAGCCGACAGGGCGGCGTCTCGCTCCGTTCGCGTCAACTTTCATGGAGTGAATGCGATGAACCGTTCGATCGCTGTTGTCAGTGTGTCCCTGGCCCTTTCCGTTCTGGGCATGTCGCAGGCCGCCGCGCAGGACCTGCCCCCGCAATTGCAGATGGATTCCCAGCGCGCCGGCGTGGCGAGCGAGGGGTATCAGCAGGGCATGACCGATTCGGAACGCAATGAAGATCGTGCCGCGATCCAGGCCGAGAAGCAGAAGGAACAAGGAATCAACATGACGGCCTATGGCCAGGGCGGCAGTCCGGGCTATCCCGGCGCTGCGCGGGATGGCGACGGTTACGGTTACGGAGAGGACGAACTGTCCGGCCGCGCGATCGGCACCAGCGTGGGCAGGGCGGCGGCCGTCGATCTGGTCAATGCGGCGGCGGGCATCGCCAACCGGGCGATTCTGGTCCGTGACGAAGACCGCGGCGCGGATCTCTATGTCGACCAGGACGGCATGATCAGGAATCGGGAGCGCGGTGGGAACGGCGGCGCGCAGGGCCAATAATTTGAGGCACATCGCCGCTCGCGATCGGCATGGATCGTGACGCCGGCGACATCTCTGGCCGATCGGGGCATCTAGTCACGATGCCGGTTCGGCCCCACCGAACCGATGGTGGGATCGCTGCGATCCCGTGCTGATGGTGTGGTTCGGGACGACGCGCAGCGCCTGTGATCATCTGAAAGCGGTTTCCCGGCGAACTGCCGGGGACGGAATTTCGTGCATTTCAGCCGCGAATCGGCGGCTTTCCCGCGCCGCGCCGAATCGAAAGTGAATGAAGACGCCGTTCATTCACCCGCGATACGAAACCGGCTGCGTAGCGTGCGCCGCGTTGTCGAACAGCTGCCTTGCGGCTTCGCAACATTTCCCTTCGCATTCGCAGGAGATGGTACGAATGAATACTCGCAAGTTGATTCTGGCCAGCGTGGTCGCTTCGGTCCTGATGGTGCCTTCCGCCTTCGCGCAATCGGCCGGCGTGGAAGCGAAGACCGGTATCGGCGTCGGCGCTGATGCCGCCAAGGCGGGCGCACAGGCCGATGTCGGCGTCGGCGTGGATGCGGGCGCGGTCGGCGATGCCGCGCGCGGTGCCGTGAACACGGGCGGCAAGATCGGCAAGAAAGCGCTGAAGGCTGGCAAGCGCGTCGGCAAGAAGGCCGCGAAGACGGCACACGACGGGGTCGATGCGACCGGCAAGCTGGTCGACAAGACCACCGGCGCGGTCTCCGGCGGTGTCGATGCCAAGACCGGCGTGAGCGCGGGCGTGGCCGGTCATGAGATCGAGGCCGGCGCGGCTGCTGGCGCCGACGCAGGCGTGGGCGCCGGTGCGGTTGGCCGGACGGCGACCGGCGCGGTCGGCGGCGTGATCCAGGGCGCGACTGGCATCGCCGGCTCCGCCCTCGACACGACGACCGATGCAGGCACCGCCGCGACGGGCAAGGTTACCGATACGGCCGGCAAGGCCCTCGACGCTGTGGGCAACACCTCGGTTTCGGCCGGCGCGGATACGTCCGTCGGCGCGAATGCCGCAGCGGACGCGGCCAAGGCCGGTGCCGCCGCCGTCGATGCCAACGCTGATGCCGAGGCCCGCCTGAAGGCCGGCAAGACCGCGGAACCGGGCCACTGAACCTCGCGTCCCCGACGTAATACGCACCACGCGCCCCGGCCCGTCCGGGGCGTTTTTTTGGTCTACGGCACAGGGCGGTTAGAATATGGCTTTACGGCAGCGGCCTTGCCCATGACTCCCCTGATTTTTGTTACCGGCGGCGTGGTCTCTTCCCTCGGGAAGGGCATCGCGGCCGCGTCACTGGCTGCCATCCTCGAAGCGCGCGGGCTGCGCGTGACGATGATGAAGCTCGATCCCTACATCAACGTCGACCCGGGCACGATGAGCCCGTTCCAGCACGGCGAGGTCTACGTCACCGACGACGGCGCCGAGACCGATCTGGACCTCGGCCACTACGAGCGGTTCGTCAACGTCCGCCTGTCCGGCAAGAATTCGATCACCACCGGCAAGATCTACGAGAACGTGATCCGCAAGGAGCGCCGCGGCGACTATCTCGGCGCCACCGTGCAGGTGATCCCGCATATCACCGACGAGATCAAGCGCTGCATCGACGCCGCCACCGAGGGCTACGACGTGGCCCTGGTCGAGATCGGCGGCACCGTCGGCGACATCGAATCGCTGCCGTTCCTGGAGGCGATCCGCCAGATCCGCACCGATCGCGGCCCCGACAAGGCGCTGTTCATGCACCTCACCCTGGTGCCGTACATCGCCGCGGCCGGCGAGCTGAAGACCAAGCCGACCCAGCACTCGGTGAAGGAGCTGCGCTCGATCGGTATCCAGCCGGACGTGCTGCTGTGCCGCAGCGAACAGCCGCTGCCCGACGGCGAGCGCCGCAAAATCGCCTCCTTCACCAACGTGTCGGAGAAGGCCGTCATCTCGGCGGTCGATTTGGACAACATCCACAAGATCCCGATGTGGCTGCACGCCCAGGGCCTGGACCAGATCGTGGTGGAGCGCCTGCGTCTGGACAAGGCGGAGCGGTCGGCCAATCTTTCGGAATGGCTGGCCGTGGTCGATGCCGCCGAGCATCCGATCGACGAGGTCACCATCGCCGTGGTCGGCAAGTACGTCGATCACAAGGACGCCTACAAGTCGGTCGGCGAGGCGCTCAAGCATGGCGGCATCCGCCAGCGCACGCGCGTGCAGCTGAAATGGCTGGAATCGCAGGACATCGAGCGCAACGGCGCCGAGGCCGAACTGGCCGGCGTCGACGGCATCCTGGTGCCCGGCGGCTTCGGTGATCGTGGCTTCGAGGGCAAGGTGCTCACCGCGCAGTACGCGCGCGAGCGCAACGTCCCGTACTTCGGCATCTGCTACGGCATGCAGGCGGCGGTGGTCGATGTGGCGCGCAACCTGGCCGGTCTGGAAGGCGCCAACAGCACCGAGAACGACAAGCAGTCGCCGCATCCGGTGATCGGCCTGATCACCGAGTGGCGCACGCAGGCGGGCGAAGTCGAGCGCCGCAGCGAGGAAAGCGATCTCGGCGGCACGATGCGCCTGGGCCTGCAGGAACAGCGTCTGAAACCCGGCACCAGGGCGCGCGAACTGTATGGCAAGGACGTGGTCGGCGAACGCCATCGTCACCGCTATGAATTCAACAACCGCTACCGCACGCAGCTCGAGGACGCCGGTCTGGTGATTTCGGCCAAGTCGATGGACGACCTGCTGGTGGAGATGATCGAACTTCCCCGCCATCCCTGGTT
The DNA here is from genome assembly GCF_058803905.1 of Luteimonas sp. GW821-FHT14E02. Taxonomy (NCBI): domain Bacteria; kingdom Pseudomonadati; phylum Pseudomonadota; class Gammaproteobacteria; order Lysobacterales; family Lysobacteraceae; genus Luteimonas; species Luteimonas sp. GW821-FHT14E02. The sequence continues at coordinate 5,979 of NZ_JBXAPK010000011.1, forward strand.
CATCGCCTGCCAGGCGCATCCGGAGTTCCTGTCCACGCCGCGCCACGGTCACCCGCTGTTCGTCGGCTTCATCCGCGCCGCGCGCGAGCACAAGGCCGGCGGGCGCTTGCTCAAGGAGGCGAGCGCTTGAACCAGCGCGACCGACAACGCCGCGACTCGTACAGCCGGATCATTCCGTAAAGGGCATCGACCATGCATCACTCGCGCCTCTGTTCCATCCAGGTGGATTGCAATGTCTCCGATGTCGACGAGGCGGCGCGATTCTGGGCGGGCGCATTGGGCTTTCCCGTCGATCTGGATCATCCCGGCAGCCGCGAGAACTATCGCCAGCTGGCCACTCCCGACGGCGAGCCGATGGTGCAGATCCAGCTCGTGAACCACGAAAGCCGCGTGCACCTGGATATCGAAACCGACGATCTTCCCGCCGAAGTCGCGCGTCTGGAAAAGCTCGGTGCTACGGTACACAAGCATCTGGAGCGCTGGACCGTGATGCAGGCGCCGACCGGACAGCGCTTCTGCGTCGTGCGGGTGCAACGCGCCGGTTTTTCACAGAACGCCAATCGTTGGAGCTGATTTCATCCTATGAATCTTTGTGGCTTTGAAGTCGGTCTCGACCAGCCGTTCTTCCTTATCGCCGGTCCGTGCGTGGTCGAGTCCGAGCAGTTGCAGCTCGATGTCGCCGGACAGCTGAAGGAGATCACCTCCCAGCTCGGCATCAATTTCATCTTCAAGTCGAGCTTCGACAAGGCCAACCGCACCTCCGGCAGCAGCTTCCGCGGCCCTGGCATGGAAGAAGGCCTGCGCGTGCTCGCCGAGGTGAAGCGTCAGATCGGCGTGCCGGTGCTCACCGACGTGCATGAGTACACGCCGATGGACGAAGTCGCCGCGGTCGTCGATGTGCTGCAGACGCCGGCCTTCCTCGTGCGCCAGACCGATTTCATCAAGAAGGTCTGTTCGGCGGGCAAGCCGGTGAACATCAAGAAGGGCCAGTTCCTCTCGCCGTGGGACATGAAACCGGTGGTGGAGAAGGCCAAGTCGACCGGCAACCAGGACATCCTGGTGTGCGAGCGCGGCGCCAGCTTCGGCTACAACAATCTCGTCAGCGACATGCGCTCACTGAGCGTGATGCGCGATACCGGCTGCCCCGTCGTGTTCGACGCCACCCACTCGGTGCAATTGCCGGGCGGACAGGGCACCTCCAGTGGCGGCCAGCGCGAATTCGTGCCCGTGCTGTCGCGCGCCGCGGTCGCGGTGGGTGTGGCCGGCGTGTTCATGGAAACGCATCCGAAACCGGAAGAAGCGCTGAGCGACGGGCCGAATGCATGGCCGTTGCCGAAGATGCGCGCGCTGCTGGAGACGCTGCTGGAACTGGATCGCGTCACCAAGAAGAACGGCTTCATCGAATCCACCCTCTGACGATTCCCTCACAATGACAAAAATCGCCAAGATCCACGCCCGCGAAATCCTCGACAGTCGCGGCAATCCCACTCTCGAAGCGGAAGTGACCCTCGACGACGGCAGTTTCGGCCGCGCGATGGTGCCCTCGGGCGCATCCACCGGTGCCAAGGAGGCCGTGGAGCTGCGCGACGGCGACAAGACGCGCTACCTCGGCAAGGGCGTTTCGAGGGCGGTCGCCAACGTCAACGGCGCGATCGCGCAGGCATTGGCGGGCTTCGAGGCCGAGGACCAGGCCGGACTCGACAAGCGCCTCATCGATCTCGACGGTACCGAGAACAAGGGCCGCCTCGGCGCCAACGCATTGCTCGGCGTCTCGCTGGCGAATGCGCATGCGGTCGCGGCATCGAAGAAGCTGCCGCTGTGGCGCTGGCTGGCCGGTGATCGCGCGCCGGTGCTGCCGGTGCCGATGATGAACATCATCAACGGCGGCGCGCATGCCGACAACAATGTCGACCTGCAGGAATTCATGGTGCTGCCGGTGGGCTTCGACTCGTTCTCCGAGGCGCTGCGCGCCGGCACCGAAATCTTCCATGCGCTGAAATCGGTGCTGAAGGGCAAGGGCTTGAGCACGGCGGTCGGCGACGAGGGCGGATTCGCGCCCGATCTGCGCAGCAATTCCGAAGCGCTCGACACGATCCTCGAAGCGATCGGCAAGGCCGGCTATCACGCCGGCGAGGATGTGCTGCTCGGACTCGACGTCGCCTCCAGCGAATTCTTCGACAACGGCAAGTACCACCTGGTCGGCGAGAACAAGCGCCTGACCAGCGAACAGTTCGTCGACTTCCTCGCCGACTGGTGCGTCGAGTACCCGATCGTCACCATCGAGGACGGCATGGCCGAGGACGACTGGACCGGCTGGAAGCAACTCACTCAGCGCCTGGGCAACAAGGTGCAGCTGGTCGGCGACGACCTGTTCGTCACCAATCCGAAGATCTTCAAGGAAGGCATCGACCAGGGCGTGGCCAACGCGATCCTGATCAAGGTCAACCAGATCGGCACGCTGAGCGAGACGCTCGAGGCCATCGCCATGGCCGACGCGGCGAAGTACGCGTCCATCGTCTCGCATCGCTCCGGCGAAACCGAGGACACCACCATCGCCGACATCGCGGTGGCGACCACGGCCACGCAGATCAAGACCGGCTCGCTGTGCCGCAGCGATCGCGTCGCCAAGTACAACCAGCTGCTGCGCATCGAGGAAGCATTGGGGGCGAACGCCCGCTATGCTGGCCGCAATGCGTTCATCTCGTTGAAGCGCTGACGGCGGATGCGGGCGCTGCGCTTCGTCGCATTGTTGCTGGTGCTGCTGCTGGCATGGCTGCAGTACCGCCTCTGGTTCGGCCATGGCGGCGCGGGTGACGTTGCGGATCTGCAGAAGCAGGTGCAGCAGCAGGAACGCGACAACAGCGGTCTGCAGCAACGCAACGACGCATTGGCTGCGGAAGTGAAGGACCTCAAGAGCGCCGACGGCGGTGCCGCGGTCGAGGAGCGCGCGCGCAGCGAGCTTGGCATGATCAAGCCGGGCGAGACCTTCTATCGCATCGTCGAGCAGCGTCCGCAGCAACCACCGCAGGACGCGCCGCAAGAGCAGGAGGCCAAGCCATGACCTGGGCGGTCGTGCCAGCCGCGGGCAGCGGCAGCCGTTTCGGCGGCGACATGCCGAAGCAATACCTCACGGTCGCCGGCAGAACGTTGCTGGCGCATACGTTGCAGGCCTTGCTGGCGCATCCCAACGTCGAGGGCGCGGCCGTGGTGCTGGCCGAGGGCGATCTGCACTGGTCGGGCTGGTCTTCGTTCGAAGGCAAGCCTTTGCTCACCTGCATCGGCGGACAGGCGCGCGCGGATTCGGTGCTGGCGGGCCTCGCCGCGCTGCCGGATTCGGTGCGCATGGACGATTTCGTGCTGGTGCACGACGCCGCGCGGCCGAATCTGCAATTGGCCGATCTCGATCAGCTGCTCGAACGAGGCCGCAACGATCCGGTCGGCGCGATCCTGGCCTCGCCCGTGCGCGACACGCTCAAGCGCGCGGGCGACGACGGCGGCATCGATCGCACCGAGCCGCGCGAGCGGCTATGGCGCGCGCTGACCCCGCAGCTATTCCGGCGCCTGCAGCTCACGCGCGCGCTCGAAGCCGCGCGCGATGCCGGTGTGAACGTGACCGACGAATCGATGGCGATGGAGCGGCAGGGCCTGCGTCCGTTGCTGGTCGAAGGCGCGGAAGACAATTTCAAGATCACGACGCCGGCCGATCTGGCACGGTTCGAATTCATCCTCTCGCAGCGCTCCTGAGCCGCCAGGTCACGACGATGGACATCAGGATCGGACAGGGTTACGACGTGCATGCCTTCGGCGAAGGCGATCACGTCATGCTTGGTGGCGTGCGGGTGCCGCACACGAAAGGCGTCCTCGCGCATAGCGACGGCGACGTGGTATTGCACGCCCTGTGCGATGCGATGCTCGGCGCGCTGGCGCTGGGCGATATCGGCAAGCATTTCCCACCGTCCGATCCGCAGTGGAAAGGAGCCGACAGTCGAGCATTCCTGCGGCATTGCAATGCGTTGCTGCATGAGCGCGGCTGGCGTCTCGGCAATGCCGACATCACCGTGATCTGCGAGCGGCCGAAGGTCGGGCCGCATGCCGACGCGATGCGCGCGCTCATTGCCGGTGATCTCGGCGTTGGCGAGGATGCCGTCAGCATCAAGGCCACCACCAGCGAGAAGCTCGGGTTCACCGGTCGCGAGGAAGGCATCGCGGCGCAGGCCGTTTGTCTGCTCGTGCGCGCGTGAGCCGGGTTTCGGAGCAGAACCTCGATGTCCGATGAGTTCACCACGCTTCCGCGCGCCGCGGGAGGCCCGATTCTGTCGGCGCGTATCCGGATCACGCCCGAGGATTTCTTCGTCGAGGAGATCGACGGTTTCGAGGCGAGCGGCAGCGGCGAACATCTGCTGCTGACGATCGAGAAGCGCGGCATGAACACCGCGTTCGCCGCGAAACGGATCGCCGAACGGGCGGGTGTGGGCGAGGCGGCGATCGGCTACGCCGGGCTCAAGGATCGCCATGCCGTCACGCGGCAGCGTTTCAGTGTGCATCTGCCCAAACGCGTCGCGCCGGACATCGATGCGCTGCAATCCGACGACCTGCGCGTGCTTGCGCATGCATGGCATGCGAAGAAGCTGCCGCGCGGCGCGCTGGCCGGAAACCGATTCGTTCTGCGGCTTCGCGAGGTGGTGGGCGATCACGCCGCCATCGAAGATCGGCTGCGCGCCATTTCAGATCAAGGCGTGCCGAACTACTTCGGCGAACAGCGTTTCGGACGCGGCGGCGGCAACGTCGTCAACGCCTTGGCCATGTTCGCTGGACGGCGCGTGCATCGCGATCAGCGCACGCATCTGCTGTCGGCCGCGCGTTCGGAATTGTTCAATCGCGTGCTGGCGGCGCGTGTGGCGGAGGGTTCGTGGAATCGTCCGCTGGCCGGCGAGGTATGGATGCTCGATGGGAGCCGCAGCGTGTTCGGTCCGGAGTCGTGGAACGAAACGCTTGCCGAACGTTTGGCTCGCTTCGACATCCATCCCAGCGCACCGCTGTGGGGGCAGGGGGCGCTGCGTTCGACGGAAGATGCGTTGGAACTGGAGCAGCGCGTGCTTTCCGACGAGATGTCGCTGAAGCTTCGATCCGGCCTGGAAAAGGCGGGGCTCAGGCAGGAACGCCGCGCGATGCGGTTACGCCCGCAGGAATTGCATTGGGAATGGCAGGAGGACGGGGACTTGCAGTTGGCCTTCGCGTTGCCATCCGGTGCCTATGCGACGACCGTCTTGGCCGAGTTGGGTGAGATTGCAGACGCGCACGATGGCTAAAAGCCTCTAGAAAAATGCTCGTCATCGGGGCGAAAGCTCGTCATCCCGGCGAAAGCCGGGATCCAGCCTTTCGTTCCGTGAAATCTATCCCGAAGACAAGCTGGATCCCGGCTTTCGCCGGAATGACGGGAAAAGCGATGCGCGTGGCGAATCAGAGCGTGATGCGGCTCAGCGCGGCTTGAGCAATACCAGCACCGCGCCATTGCCACCTTGCGCCGCAGGCGCCGAGTGGAACGCCAGCACGTCGGCACGCTGACGCAGCAGGCGGTCGACGAGATTCTTGAGCACCGGCACGCGACTGTCGCCGTGCAGTCCCTTGCCGTGGATGACACACACGCAGCCGATGCCGGCGTCCCGCGCTTCCTTGAGAAACCGGCGCAGCAGAGTTTCAGCTTGCGCACTGTCGGCATGGTGGAGATCGAGTTCGTCCTGCGCGGCGTAGTCGCCCTGCCCGAGCCGGCGCAGCACGCGTGGCGGCACTTCGTCGCGTCGATAGCGCATCGTGTCGCCGGCTTCGAGGAACGAGGCTTCGAGCGCGCGCTGGAATTCGCTGCGCGCGTCCTCCTCGTCACGCCGCGCCATGCTCGGGACCGGGGCCGGCTTCGCCGCCGTCGGCGGCGCCGGCACGGCGGGCAGCTCGCGCACGGGGCCAATGGCCGCGCGGAACAGGGCGGCATCGTCCTCGGCTTCCGGGCCGGACGGCGGTTCGGGACTCCGCTTGGGTTTGGAGGGCTTGCCTGATGAGGCCATGCCCCAGCCTAGAAAATTTCCGCCCGGGTGTCAGCCAATGGCCGGTATCCCGGTGCGTTTCGGGCGTCGGCGCCCGGAATGGAGGGCGGAAGCGAAACAGGGCGGTGTTCGGGAAGCAGTTCCATTCAAACGCCCGTGTCCGTCTGGTCTTCCCGAACACCGCGTGGAGCCAGTTCAGCACACGCGGGCCGGGGGCGGCTGTGCCCCCTGTCAGAAATGACAGGGGCGCGCACGGCAAAAATGCGTTACAGCGAGCGTTACATGGCGATCAGCCCCAACGCCACCGCCCGCGCGCAGGCGGCGCGGCGGCCCTTCACCTGCAGCTTGCGTGCCGCCTGCTGCAGGTGGAAGTTCACCGTGCGCTCGCTCAGATGCAGGATCACCGAGATTTCCCACGAGGTCTTGCCGGCCGCCGACCAGCACAGCACCTCGCGCTCGCGCAGGCTCAGCTGCGGGACCGGCTGCCGGTTGCGCACCAGCCGGTCGAGCGAGGCCTGCAGACAGCTGACGAAATAGACCATCGCGCCGATGTCGCGGCCGATTTCGTTCAGATCGTGGGTGGAATTGGTGGAGAAGGTGATGAAAGCCCAGTCGAGACCGCGCGACCAGCTCGGAATGGTGATCCCGGCCGTCATGTCGAATTCGCCGGCGGCCTGCACCTGCCGCCGCGCGCGTTGCAGCAGCGAGGGCATGGGGCGGAGATAGCCGAATTGCCCGCGCGTGTTCCACGAAATCGCCGGCAACCCGGTCCGTGCGTGCTGGATGCGGGCATCGTCGCGCGCAACTTCCGGCCGGTGCAGGGCGGCGTATCTGTCGCCCCATTCGTTGTCGTAGTTCTGGAAGTAGTGATAGCCGACACGATCCGTCGTCGGGCGCAACAGTTTCGCCGCGAAGCCGTGATGTTCGAAGCCGAGCGCCGATGCGAAATCCGAGGTGGTCCGCTGCAGCGCCTCCATTGAACCAGCGTTCAATACACGCTGGATGTGATCCCCGTGTTGCATGAACTCTATCCAGGGCGATCCTTGAGGATTCATCTTAGTCGTTTTCGTGCTCCCGACCAGAGACGCATATCCGTTATCATTCACACTTTCCACGGAAAGCCCATGCGCATACTCGTCAGCAACGACGACGGCGTCGACGCCCCCGGCATCCGCATTCTGGCGGAAGGCTTGCGTAACGCAGGCCACGATGTGCGGGTGGTCGCGCCCGATCGCGATCGTTCCGGCGCCAGCAATTCGCTGACGCTGGACATGCCGGTGCGCGTGACGCGCCTGGATCAGCACACCTGGCGTGTGGCCGGGACGCCCACCGATTGCGTGCATCTGGCCCTGACCGGTATGTTCGACGACACAGCCTTCGACGGCGCCGCCGAGCCCGATATCGTGGTCTCCGGCATCAACAACAGTGCCAACCTCGGCGATGACGTGATCTATTCCGGCACCGTTTCGGCGGCGATGGAAGGGCGTTTCCTCGGCCTGCCCGCGGTGGCGGTGTCGCTGGTCACGGTCGATCACGACGCGCGCCACTACGAGACGGCGGCGCGCGCGGCGATGGAGATCGTGGCGCGGCTGAAGTCCGATCCGCTGCCGGCCGACACCATCCTCAACGTCAACGTGCCCGATCTGCCGTGGCACGAGATCCGCGGCTTTGAAGTGACGCGGCTCGGCAATCGCCATCGTTCCGAACCGTGCGTGCCGGCGCAGGACCCGCGCGGCCGCAGCGTGTACTGGATCGGTCCGGCGGGCCGCGAGCAGGACGCGGGGCCCGGCACGGATTTCCATGCCGTGCGCACTGGCCATATCTCGATCACGCCGATCCACGTCGATCTCACCCGCTACCAGGCGCTCGATCAGGTGGCGAGCTGGGTCGGCAGCCTGGCCGCCGAATTGCGCGGGGAGGCGGACGCATGACCGCGCGGATGCGTCTGGATCCTCAGGCGATCGGCCTGGGCATGACTTCGCAGCGCGTGCGCGATCGCCTGATCGAGCGCCTGCGAGAAAACGATATCCGCGACGAACGCGTGCTCAACGCGATCCGCACCGTGCCGCGTCACCTGTTCGTCGACGAAGCGCTCGCCACGCGCGCCTACGAGGACACCGCGCTGCCGATCGGCTTCGGCCAGACCATCTCGCAACCCTGGGTGGTGGCGAAGATGACCGAGGCCCTGTTCGTGGACGGTGCGCAGCCGAAGAAAGTACTGGAAGTCGGCACCGGCTCCGGTTATCAGGCCGCGATCCTGGCCGCGCTCGGGTTGGAAGTGCATACGGTGGAACGCATCGGCGAACTGCTGCGCACCGCGCGCAAGCGCTTCCGCGCACTCGGCCTGAACGTGCGCAGCAAGCACGACGACGGCCGCATCGGCTGGCCCGAGAACGGCCCGTTCGACGCCATCGTCGTCACCGCCGCGGCGCCGGCGCTGGTGGACGCGTTGACCGAACAATTGGCTGCGGGCGGCACGCTGGTCGCGCCGGTCGGTGGCGGCAATGCGCAATCGCTGCTGCGTCTGCGCAAGGACGCCAACGGCGTGATCGAGCAGACCACTCTGGCGCCGGTGGTGTTCGTGCCGCTGCTTTCGGGACTGGTCGATTGATGCCGGTCAGCGACGAGGCCGCTGTCGCCGCTTCTGCTCGTCATTCCCGCCTGTGCGGGAATGCGGGCTTTGAGAATATTCCCGAATGAAGCTCTTCGCACCGCTCTACGAGCGCGCACTCGTCTGGGCGCGCCATCCGCGCGCGCAATCCTTGCTCGTCGGGCTCAGCTTCATCGAAGCGATCATCTTCCCGGTGATGCCGGAGGTGATGCTGGCGCCGATGTGCCTGTCGCAGCCGCGTCGCGGCTTCTGGTTCGCCGCGCTGAGCCTGGCCGGATCGATGGCGGGCGCGGTGGTCGGTTACCTGCTCGGGCATTACGCGTTCGAACTGGTCAAGCCGCTGTTCGAGGCGCTGGGCTGGATGGATGCCATCAATCAGGGCATCCAGACCGTACAGACGAAAATGCAGGAGTCGCCCTGGTCGGTCTTCTGGTTCCTCGTGCTCGGCGGGTTCGCGCCGATCCCGATGAAGGTCTTCACCTGGGCCTCCGGCGTGGTCGGCGTGCCCTGGCTGCCGTATCTCGCCAGCATGGCGATCGGCCGCGGCAAGCGCGTGTTCCTGGTCGCGCTGGCGATCCGGCTGGGCGGCGAACGCGCCGAACGCGCGCTGCATCGCTACATCGAGCCAATCGGCTGGGCCGCGCTGGCGCTGATCGTGATGGGCATCGTCTACGTTGTATTCAGGGCGCATGCGGCATGAAGTGCCGTCGGAGACCGCAAGGGACGAGTATGTCGCGCAAGCTGTGGGCACGGGTTGCGATCGCATTGTTCACGGCCATGGTGCTGGCCGGATGCAGCAGCACGGTCGTGCGCGACAAGCGTTCGGGCCGTGTGGTGTCGACGCCGAAGTACGGTGCCACCGCCGTCGTCAATCGCGGCGAGACGCTCTACCGCATCGCCACCAACAACGGCATCAGCCCGCTCGATCTGGCGACCTGGAACAACATCCCCCCGCCGTACACCATCTACCCGGGCCAGCGCTTGCGCCTGTATCCGGGCAGCGGGCGGCGGCCGACCGCGTCGGTGCCGTCGCGCCGGCCATCCACCTCGACGCCTTCGCGTCCGCCGACCTCATCGACGCCGGCTCCGGTATCCGTCACGCCAGCCGCCAGTCCTTTCGCCTGGCGCTGGCCGACCGACGGCCAGCTCGTCGGCAGCTATGTCACCGGCGACCCGACCAAGCAGGGTGTCGACATCGCGGGCAACAGCGGCCAGCCGGTGCGTGCCGCTGGCGATGGGGTGGTCGTGTATTCCGGTTCCGGCCTGGTCGGTTACGGCGAGCTGATCATCGTCAAACACAACGAGGAATGGCTGTCGGCCTACGGCCACAACCGCGCGCGACTGGTCAACGAAGGCCAGATCGTCAAGGCCGGCCAGCAGATCGCCGAGATGGGGCGCAGCGGCGCCACGCGCGACATGCTGCATTTCGAGATCCGCTACAACGGCAGGCCGGTGGATCCGATGCAATACCTTCCGAGGCGGTAAACGCTCGCGCGATGCGGTCGCACGCGCTTGTTGGAGACGCAGATGCGGTATCGGCTGATGTTCCTGTTCGTGCTGCTGTCGTCGGGGATGCTCGCGTGCGGTTCCGTTCCGCGCGCTGACCAGGCGGCAAGCACCGATCCGACGAAGGAGGCCGCGATGCTCGCCGTCGTCACCCTCAATCTCTGGCACGACAAGGGGGATTGGCCGCATCGTCGCGCGATCATCGCTGATTCGTTGCGCGAATCGCGGCCGGATGCGATTTTCCTGCAGGAAGTGTTGCAGGACGAAAAGCTGCCGAACCAGGCCGCCGATCTCGCGCAACTGCTCGGCTACGAACACCACTTCGTTTCGATCGATCCGCCGACGAAAACGCGCCGCTACGGCAATGCGGTATTGACGCGGCATCCGGTGCTGGCGAAGGACGGCATTCCGCTGCAGCCGTCCGAGGACTATCGCGTCGCCGGACTGGTGCGCGCCGACATCGACGGGCGCCCCGTGAATTTCTACGTGACCCATCTGAACTTCACCGACAAGACCGGCGCGACGCGAGCACAGCAGATACGCGACCTGCTGGCCTTCGTCGACGCTACGCGCGGTGATGCGCCCTCCGTGATCGCGGGCGACTTCAACGTCGCCGCCGATGCGCCGGAGCTGGCGCCACTGCGCGCACGTTTCACCGACGCCTTCGCGGCGACGCATGCCGATGCGAACGCGCCGGCGAACACCACGCTCAATCCACACTACGAACATACGCCGCAGCGGATCGATCACGTGTTCCTGGAAACCGCCGCGTTCGAACCGGTGGAGACGAGGGTCATCCTCGATCAGCCCGACAAGGCAGGCGTCTGGGCGTCCGATCACTTCGGGATGTGGGCGCGATTCCGGCGGAAGTGAAACCGAGTGCAGGGCGTTCGGCAATCCGGGTTTGAAGCCTGAAGTCGAATCGCCGAAAGGATCATCGGCACGGCGAGGAACGCCTGCTGTAGTCGCCGCCCCAAGTGCGATGTCCCGCAGTATCCACGTGGATGCGCCGATCATCGTAAAGCCCGAGCCCGAAGCGACTTGCGGCGCCGGATGCGCGCCAGAACGCGCAAAGCCTGGTCACGCGAGTGGAATCCTCCGGCAAATCGAAATCGAGCGCGCTGTTGCGAAGATGCTGGCTGCGCGTGCTGCCGCCTTCGCAGCGATTGAACCCGGCATCGCGGTAAACCGATCCGACTTGGGCGCCTTCGAGCAGACCACGACGCCGCAACTCCTGCACCAAGCGCAAGGTCGGAATCATGCGATCCCATGCCTCGCGCGGCGGCACCACGAATTCCGATGCATCGCAGGAGCGCCAATGACGGCCGCTGCGCAGCAATTCCGGCATCGGCACCACATCGGCCACGCCCGCTTTGCGCAGATGCGCCGCATAGGCATCGGCCGAGCGCGCATGACCGGCCTCGCGCCACGCCGCATAGCGTTCGGCGGGCGAGGGCTCGAACCAGTCGCATGCCGCCAACAGCACGGGCAGCGCGAGGAGACAGGCGGCGACGCGAATCAGGCGGCGGGGAATATGAACCCGGCGACGACGCGCCGGCCTTCGCTGGCCAGCACGTTGAACGTGCGTGCGGCTGCGGAGTTGGTCATGGTTTCCAGCCCGATGCCTCGCGACAGGCAGGCGGCCTGTGCTTCGGGCGGTGGAAACGCCTGCGTGCCGCCGCTGCCGAGGACGATCAGTTCAGGCTCGAGCGCCAGCAGCGCGTCGAGATCGGCGGGGATCAGCCGCGCCACATCGGTCACCGGCCATTGTTCAATCAGCGCGGTCGGCGAGATGACGAAGCTGGCGTGCAGCGTGCGTTCGTTGACGAGGGCGTGGCGTCCGTCGGCGCCGCGCAGGAAATAGTCGTAATCCGGGCGTTCCAGCAGCAATTGCACGGAGGGCTCCTCGCGTTGACAGGTCCGAGGCGGTTCAGGCGCGCGGCAGCACGATCTGGCGCTTGTCCTTGCTCGGCCGGTACAGGATGGCGACATGGCCGATCCGCTGCACCAGGGCGGCGCCGCTGCGCTGGGCGAGTTGTTCGATCATCGCGTCGCGTGTTTCGCGATCCTCGGCGGCCACCTTCACCTTGATCAGCTCGTGGTGCTCGAGCGCGCCGTCGAGTTCGGCCACCAGGGCGTCGGTAATGCCCTTGCCACCGACCTGCAGCAGGGGCTTGAGGCCGTGCGCCTGGCCGCGCAGGAAACGGTTCTGGGCAGCGGTCAGGGCGAGCGACATGCGACGACAATCATCAAAGAGGGGGCTCAGAGTATCATGTCGCCCCGCAAAGCCCTGATTTGCAGGCATTTCCCCCGCCATATGGCTACCCGCAGCAAAAGCAGCCACCGCTGGTTGCAGGAACATTTCTCCGACCCCTACGTGAAAAAGGCGCAGGCGGAAGGGATGCGTTCGCGCGCGGCCTACAAGCTGGAGGAACTGGTCGCCCGCGACCGGTTGCTCAAACCGGGGATGGTGGTGGTTGACCTTGGCGCCGCCCCGGGTGGCTGGTCGCAATGGGTGCGGCAGGAGCTGGACCGCCTCGACGCCGCGCGCCCCGGGCGCGTGGTGGCTCTCGATATCCTGGAAATGCCCGCGCTGGCCGGCGTCGAGTTCCTTCATGGCGATTTCAGGGAAGATGCCGTCTTATCGAACCTTGAGACCAGCCTGGACGGACAGCCCGTCGACCTTGTCCTGTCCGATATGGCCCCCAATAAGAGTGGCGTGGATGCTGTGGATCAGCCCCGCGCCATGCATCTGGCGGAACTGGCGATGGATTTCGCCGACCGTCACCTGCGGACCGATGGCGCGTTCCTGATCAAACTGTTCCAAGGCGTGGGATTCGACGAGTACGTGCGGGAGCTGCGGCGGCGCTATGCCAAGGTGGCGATCCGCAAGCCGGCGGCCTCGCGCAAGCGGTCGCCGGAAGTGTATGCCCTGGCACAGGGCAAGCTGGCGCAGATGAAGTAAGGTAGCGGCGGTGCCGCGGAGCGAAATTGGATGAACGATTTAGTGAAGAATCTGCTGCTCTGGGTGGTGGTCGCCGTCGTGCTGATGATGGTGTTCCAGAGCTTCAACCAGAAGGGAAGCAGGGCGGGCGACGAAGTCGACTATTCGTCGTTCATCACCGATGTGCGCAGCGACCGCATGAAGCAGGTGAAGATCGCCAGCGACGAACGCCATATCGAGTTCACGCGCAGCGACAATACCCAGGGCAAGACCATCGCGCCGTTGCGTGACGACAAGCTCATGGACGACCTGGTGATGCACAAGGTCGACATCGAGCAGGCGCCGCCGGAATCGGGCAACCTGCTGTGGTCGTTGCTGCTCAATTTCCTGCCGGTGCTGCTGATCATCGGTTTCTGGTTCTTCATGATGCGGCAGATGCAGCAGGGCGGCAGCAAGGGCGCCATGTCCTTCGGCCGTTCGCGCGCCAAGCTGCTCAACGAGGACCAGACCAAGGCCACCTTCGCCGACGTCGCCGGTTGCGACGAGGCCAAGGAGGAAGTGGCCGAACTGGTCGAATTCCTGCGTGACCCGGGCAAGTTCCAGAAGCTCGGCGGCAAGATTCCGCGCGGCGTGCTGATGGTTGGTCCGCCCGGCACCGGCAAGACGCTGCTTGCCAAGGCGATCGCCGGCGAGGCCAAGGTGCCGTTCTTCTCGATCTCCGGTTCCGACTTCGTCGAGATGTTCGTCGGTGTCGGCGCCTCGCGCGTGCGCGACATGTTCGAGCAGGCCAAGAAGCATGCGCCGTGCATCATCTTCATCGACGAGATCGACGCGGTCGGCCGCCATCGTGGCGCCGGCCTCGGCGGCGGTCACGACGAACGCGAGCAGACGCTGAACCAGTTGCTGGTCGAAATGGACGGCTTCGAGGGTGGCGAGGGCGTGATCGTGATCGCCGCGACCAACCGCCCCGATGTGCTCGATCCGGCGCTGTTGCGTCCGGGCCGCTTCGATCGCCAGGTCGTGGTGGGCCTGCCGGACGTGAAGGGCCGTGAGCAGATCCTGCGCGTGCACATGCGCAAGGTGCCGCTGGCCGACAATGTCGAGCCGATGGTGGTGGCGCGCGGAACGCCGGGCTTCAGCGGTGCGGATCTGGCCAACCTCGTCAACGAGGCGGCACTGTTCGCGGCGCGCGAGAACGCCCGCGAAGTGCGCATGGATCACTTCGATCGTGCCCGCGACAAGATCATCATGGGCACCGAGCGTCGCTCGCTGGCGATGAGCGAGGAAGAGAAGCGCAACACCGCCTACCACGAGTCCGGCCACGCAATCGTCGGCCGCCTGGTGCCCGAGCACGATCCGGTCTACAAGGTGACGATCATTCCGCGCGACCGCGCCCTTGGCGTCACCGTCTATCTGCCCGAAGGTGACAAGTACAGCATCAACCGCACCGGCCTGGAGAGCAGGCTGTGTACGCTGTATGGCGGCCGCGTGGCCGAGGAACTGATCTTCGGCACCGACAAGGTGACCACCGGCGCGTCGAACGACATCGAACGCGCGACCAAGATGGCGCGCAACATGGTGACGAAGTGGGGGTTGTCGGAAGAGTTGGGCCCGATCACCTACGGCGAAGAAGAGGATGAGGTCTTCCTTGGGCGTTCGGTCACACAGCACAAGAACGTCTCCGACGACACCGCCCGCAAGATCGACGAGGTGGTGCGTTCCATACTCGACAAAGCCTACGCGCGCACCACGCAGATCCTCACCGAGAATCTCGACAAGCTGCATGCGATGGCCGACGCCCTGATGCAGTACGAGACCATCGACGCGCCGCAGATCGACGCGATCATGGAAGGCCGCGAACCGCCGCCGCCGGCCGGATGGAACAAGCCCAACGGCAAGGAGCTGCGGCCGCTGCCGCCGATCGGCGGACCTGCGGAGCAGACCTGACCGGGACCCTCGAGGCATTGCGATCAAGTAACGAACAGGCCAGAGTCCGCTCTGGCCTTTTTTCTTTGTGGAGTCCGGATGGAACAGGACAAAGCCGCGGTGGACAAGACCGAAGCCCAGAGCGCTCCCAGGCTCGGCCTCGGCAAGGGCATTGCCATTGGCCTCGTGATCGGATTGGCGGTGGGTGCGACGCTCGGAAACCTCGTCATGGGCGTGCCAATCGGTGTCGCCCTGGGGGTCGCGTTGGCCGGCTTGGAACTGAAGAAGCAGGCCGAGAAGAAGCAGGCCGAGAAGGAGCAGGTCGATTGATGTTCGATACCTCGCCGCAACTCGACTGCGCGGGGCGTGTGCTCCGGCTCGATCGTCCGCGCGTGCTCGGCATCGTCAACGTGACGCCGGATTCCTTCTCCGATGGCGGCGCGCATGACACGACGGAAGCCGCCGTCGCGCATGGCCTCAGGCTGGCAGAGGAGGGCGCGGACGCGCTGGATGTCGGTGGCGAATCGACGCGCCCTGGCGCGGACGAAGTGTCCGTGGAAGAAGAGTTGCGGCGGATCGTGCCCGTGATCGAGCGCCTCGCGCGCGAGACGGCGCTGCCGATCAGCGTCGACACCTCGAAGTCGGAAGTGATGCGCGCGGCTGTCGCCGCGGGTGCCGGCATGATCAACGACGTCTATGCGCTGCGCCGCGAGGGCGCGCTGGACACCGCCGCCGAACTTGGCGTGCCCGTGGTACTGATGCACATGCTGGGCGAGCCGCGTTCGATGCAGAGCGCGCCCGAGTATGACGACGTGGTCGGCGACGTGCACCGGTTTCTCGCCGAACGCATCTTCGCCGCCGAGATGGCGGGTATTCCCAAGAAGCGCATCGTCGTCGATCCCGGCTTTGGGTTCGGCAAGACGCGTGAGCACAATCTCGCGTTGCTGGCGCAACTGGAACGTTTCACCGAACTCGGCGTGCCGGTACTGGCGGGACTGTCGCGCAAGCGGACCATCGGCGACCTGACCGGCCGCGCGGTGCCCGCCGAGCGCGTGCACGGCTCGGTCGCCGCCGCGCTCATCGCCGCGCAGCGCGGCGCGATGCTGTTGCGCGTGCATGATGTGGCGGCGACGGTGGATGTGCTGAAGATATGGAGCGCGGTCGCAGCTGTGCCGATGCCGCGAGGAAAGCCCGCCACGCCAACGATTGTCTGGCCCGATGAATAATTTGTTCGTTGCAATCGGCTTGTTGATGATGATGGGTGCCACGGTCTGGTTCGTGGCGCCCTGCCTGCGTAAGAACCAGATTCCTCTGCGACAGAGATTCAAGAAGTGGCGGGAGTTGGTATCCGATGGATTCTGGGGGTTGGGCTAGGCATCCGGCGAAAGTCGTGGATCCAAGCCGTTCGGGTTTTCAATGCACATCGATTCCCGCCCACTCGCGATCGCCCTCATGGGCCCGACTGCTTCCGGCAAGACCGCGCTGGCGTTGGAATGGGCACGTCGCTTCGACGGTGAAATCATCAGCGTCGATTCCGCGCTGGTCTATCGCGGGCTCGACATCGGCGCGGCGAAGCCCGACGCGGAGGAGCGCGCGAGTGTTCCCCATCATCTGATCGACATCCGTGATCCATGGCAGACCTATTCGGCCGCCGAATTTGCCGAGGACGCGCGCAAGGCCATCGAGGACGTCACGTCCCGCGGAAAACTGCCCATCCTCGCCGGCGGCACCGGCCTGTACTTTCGCGCGCTACTGCAAGGTTTATCGCCAATGCCGGAAGCCGATGCGGCAACGCGCGCCGGCATCGAGGCGGAAGCGAACGCGCGCGGCTGGCCCGCCATGCATGCCGAGCTCGCGCGCATCGATCCGCCTGCGGCGGTGAAGATCCGGCCGAGCGACCCGCAGCGCATCCAGCGCGCGCTGGAGGTATACCGGCTGAGCGGCAGGCCGATCAGCGAATGGCAGCGCGATACCGTGGCGCCGGCGCGTTTGCCGTGCCGCGTGCTGAAGATCGTGGTGGCGCCGGCCGATCGCGCGGTGCTGCACGCGCGGATCGCCGCGCGCTTCGACGTCATGCTCACGGCCGGTTTCCTCGACGAGGTGCGGCGGCTGCGCGCGCTGCCGGAATTGCGGTCGCACCCGCGCCCGCGCGACCTGCCGGCGATCCGCGCGGTCGGTTACCGACAGGCCTGGGAGCACCTTGATGGGGACATCCCGGCCGAGGATTTCCGCGATCGCGCGATCTTCGCCACCCGTCAGCTCGCCAAGCGCCAGATCACCTGGCTGCGTGGCGAGCTGGATGCGCGCTGGTTCGATCCGGCCACGGACCGGGTGCGTCTGGAAGATGCGGTCAATCTGTTCCTGGGGTGAGGCCGCATGAGTGCGGCGGCGGCCCTTCAGGCGTCCGCTGTGTAACCGAACGCCCGGCCAGGGAGGGCGGGGCCGGCCGGTCGGTTAGCCGGCAAAGTCGCGCCAGTGATGGCAATTGCGTCAATTCACGCTCCTGAGCCCTCCACCCCGGGTACAAAAGAATTATTCCGCGACACGCGTCACCATCATGCCGCCAACATCGCTCAACTGTTGTATAACATCGTCAGCGCCGCCGTAGGGGTACGGGTCGGGCGTTGGGGGCGTAAGCCATAACAACAATAACCAAGCTGGGAAAATTTCAAATGTCTAAGGGGCAATCTCTGCAGGATCCTTTCCTGAATGCGCTGCGGCGCGAACGCGTGCCGGTTTCGATCTACTTGGTCAACGGCATCAAATTGCAGGGCACGGTAGAATCGTTCGACCAGTTCGTCGTGCTGTTGCGCAACACCGTCAGCCAGATGGTCTACAAGCACGCGATCTCGACCGTGGTGCCGGCCCGCAACGTGCGGGTGGGACCTGGCGGCGGATACGTCCAGTCGGGCGAAGGCGGTTCCGCTGAAGCGGACGGCGACGAATCGGAATAGACCAGGCAACGCTGATGACATCAGCGTTGCTTCAATCCGAACACCGAGAGGCTTGAACGCTCTTGTTTGAACGTTCCCGCAAGGGCGAACACGCATTGCTGATCCAACCCCACGCCGGCGGTCCGCCGGACGAGGGGATTCTGGAAGAATTCGCCGATCTCGCCCGTTCCGCCGGCGCGGGCGTCGCGGTGATACTCACCGCGCGCATCGATCGTCCCAATCCGGCCACGCTGATCGGCAGCGGCAAACTCGCCGAAGTGAAGGCCGCGGCCGACGCCAGCGGTGCCGATCTGGTGCTGGTGAATCATCCGCTCACGCCGGGCCAGGAACGCAACCTGGAGAAGGCGCTCGAGCGGCGCGTGGTCG
Source organism: Luteimonas sp. GW821-FHT14E02 (assembly GCF_058803905.1). Lineage (NCBI taxonomy): Bacteria > Pseudomonadati > Pseudomonadota > Gammaproteobacteria > Lysobacterales > Lysobacteraceae > Luteimonas > Luteimonas sp. GW821-FHT14E02. The sequence goes on from NZ_JBXAPK010000011.1 coordinate 24,324, forward strand.
ATCGCACCGGCCTGATCCTCGACATCTTCGCGCAGCGCGCGCGCAGCTTCGAGGGCAAGCTGCAGGTGGAACTGGCGCAACTGCGCCACATGGCCACGCGCCTGGTGCGCGGATGGACGCACTTGGAGCGCCAGCGCGGCGGTTCCATCGGCCTGCGCGGCCCGGGTGAAACCCAGCTCGAAACCGACCGTCGCCTGCTGCAGAAGCGCGTGGAACAGTTGCAGAAGCGCCTCGACAAAGTGGAAGTGCAGCGCACGCAGATGCGTCGCGCGCGCGTGCGCAGCGAGATGCCGCGCGTGGCGCTGGTCGGCTACACCAATGCCGGCAAGTCGACGTTGTTCAACGCGCTCACCGGCGCGGAGGCCTACGCCGCCGATCAGTTGTTCGCCACGCTCGATCCCACCGTGCGCCGCGTGGTTTTGCCGGGGGGAGACATCGTGCTGGCGGACACCGTCGGTTTCGTGCGCGATCTGCCGCACGAACTCGTCGCGGCGTTCCGCTCGACGCTGTCGGAAGCGCGCGAGGCCGATCTGCTGTTGCATGTCATCGACGCCGCCGATCCGCTGCGCGAGGAGCGGATCGCCCAGGTCGATGCGGTGCTGCATGAAATCGGCGCTGGCGAGATTCCGCAACTACTCGTCTACAACAAGATCGACAGGATCGGCGTGCCGGATGAAGGCAGTGATCATCCCGAAGGCGGCGATCGCCTCAACAGCATCCGGCCGCGCCACGATCGCCTCGGCGGCGGTGAGGCGGATGCCGCGGTACGCGACCGTGTCTGGATTTCCGCGCGCGACGGCCTCGGTCTCGATCTGCTGCGCAGCGCGCTGGCCGCGCGCCTCGGACTGCGCCGCGTCCAGGCCGAGCTGCGCCTTCCGCCTTCGGCCGGACGCCTGCGCGCGCGCCTGCATGCGCTCGATGCGGTCCGCGAGGAGGCGCATGACGAGCATGGCTGGACGCTGTCCGTCGATCTCGCCCTCGCCGATGCCGAGCGCCTGGCCGGACAGGCCGATGGCGCGCCGCTGCGAGCATTGTTGACCGGGGCCGGATCGGACCCCGCATGATCCGATCCGGCCCGTTCCCGACCCGGTTTGCTTCAAGCGGCTTGCTCCAGGCGGTATGACTCGAGCCGCATGACCCACGCCGGGAACTTGCAACCGGGCGGTCGCGCCCCGACATTCCAGTAGAATGCCGCGACCCGCCGCTCTGCGGAGACGGGCGTGGCGACTTCCCAGATTTGGAGCAGGCATGGCCTGGAATACCCCCGGCAGCCCCGGCAAGAAAGACGAGGACGGGTCCGGCAAGAACGGGCAACGCAATCCCTGGCAGTCCAGGCGCGGCAGTGGCGGCGGCGGCGGATTCGGCGACTGGTTCAACAACCTGCGCGGATTCCCGGGCGGCACCCCCTGGCGCTGGCTCGGCCTGATCGTGCTGCTGTGGCTGGCCTACAGCAGCTTCGTGCTGATCGCCGAGCAGCAGCGCGGCGTGGTGCTGCGCTTCGGCCTGTTCTCGCGCGTGCTGCAGCCCGGCCCGCACTTCAAGCTGCCATGGCCGATCGAGAGCGTCACCAAGGTCGAGGCCACGAAGATCCAGAGCTTCAGCGACACCAACGTCCTGGTGTTGACCGCCGACGAGAACATCGTGCGGGTCGAAGTCAACGTGCAATACCGGATCAACGATCCGCGCCTGTACCTGTTCGGCACGCGCAACAGCAAGGAAGTGCTGGAGCAGGCCGCGCTCTCCACGGTGCGCGAGCAGATCGGTCGCTCCAACCTCGACACCGTGCTGGGCGCGCGCGAAGCGCTGGCGGTGTCGGCGAAGACGCAGCTGCAGAAATCGCTGGATGCCTACCGCACCGGCCTGGTCGTGACCGAACTCAACCTGCCCAACGCGCGCCCGCCCGAAGAGGTGAAGCCGGCCTTCGACGACGTCAACAGCGCGCAGCAGGACAAGGACCGCTCGATCAGCGAGGCGCAGGCCTACGCGGCCAAGCTCGTACCCGAGGCGCGCGGCCAAGCCTCGCGCGTGCGCACCGTTTCCGAAGGCTACAAGACCGCCGCCATCGCGCGCGCGACCGGTGACGCCGAGCGTTTCTCGCTGCTGGTCGATCAATACCGCGGCGCGCCGGATGTCACGCGCAAGCGCCTGTGGCTGGAAACCGTGCAGCACGTGCTGTCCGGCAATCGCAAGGTGGTCGGCGGCGACAGCCGTCAGCTGATCTACGTGCCGATGGCCGGGCAGAGCAACGCGGCTGCCGCCACGACGCTGCCGGTCGTGTCTTCCGACATGATCTCGCCGACGGTGAGCGCCACGCCTGCGGACAACGATCCGCGCGGGGATCGCACACCACGCACAGGTCGCGACCAGGAGCCGGGCCGATGAAACTCAATGCCGTGATTCTGACGATCGTGCTCGTCCTGCTGGGACTGATGAGTTCGGTCTACGTCGTGGCCGAGGGCCACACCGCCATCGTCCTGAACCTGGGACGGGTGACCCGCACCGACATCGAGCCCGGCCTGCACTTCAAGTGGCCGCTGGTGGAGACTGTGCGCGTCTTCGACCGTCGCCTGCAGGTGATCCCGGCCGATCCCGAGCGCTACCTGACCTCCGAGCGCAAGGACGTGAGCGTCGACTTCTTCGCCGTCGGCATGATCCAGGACGTGCGCGCGTTCTACCGCGCCACCGGCGGCGACGAGGAGATGGCGGTGAAGACGCTGTCGCCGATCATCACCGATTCGCTGCGCAACGAGATCAACTCGCGCACGCTGTCGCAGGTGGTGTCCGGCAATCGTTCGCAAGTGATCGGTCCTCAGCTCGATACCATCAACAAGGGCGCGGCCAACATCGGCATGCGCATCGTCGATCTGCGCATCAAGCAGGTCGATCTGCCCACCGACAGCGACGTCATCAAGCAGGTCTACCGCCGCATGAGCGCGCAGCGCCAGCAAGTGGCCAGCCGCCTGCGCGCGGAAGGCGAGGAACAGGCGCAGGGAATCCGCGCCAAGGCCGACCGCGACAGCGCCGTGATCATGGCCGAAGCCGAGCGCGATGCCCAGAAGCTGCGCGGTGAAGGCGACGCGGAAGCGGCGCGCATCTACGGCGTGGCCGCAAACAAGGACGCCGCCTTCTACGCGTTCCAGCGCAGCCTCGATGCCTATCGCGAGACCTTCAAGGACGGCAACGCCGTGATCGTGCTCGATCGCAACGATCCCTTCCTGCAATACCTGCGCAGCGACAAGTAAGGACGACGGGATGCGACACGGGTTCGCGCGATGAAAGATCTGCTGGCGGCGCTGTGCATCGCCGCCGTTCTCGAAGGCCTGCTGCTGTTCGCCTTTCCCGACATGTGGCGGCGCATGGCCGAACAGTTGCATGCGCTCGACAATCGCAGACTGCGTCAGGCGGGCGCGATCCTGCTGATCATCGGCTTGATCGCGCTGTATCTCGTTCGTAGCTGAGGCAGGGGCAGCGGTGCCAGAGCGCCGCTGTCATGTTGCCGTCGACCATCAGAGCCGAATCGTTGAGGTAGCGCATCGGCAGCGCGTCTCGCCAACGTCGCACACGCGGCCCTTGTGGCCTTTCATCCGAGTTGTCCTCATCGTGCCGCGCGACCGGAACGCGCGGCTACCGCCAGCGGAAGGATGCCGCGCCAAAGCGGTGCTGCCTTTAGGGGCTGATCGGGAGAAGAGGGGATCGGCATACCTGTGCTCCAGAAGGCCGCAAGCAGGCTAATCGTCTTGATTGTGCTGAAAAAGAACATAATTTGCATGAAAAATGCAGAATGGTCGCGTAATCGGACAGGCTGATCGCGATCACTTCGAAGGCCGCATGGTCTTCCTCCGCGTTGCCGACGGCCTGTCGTTCCGCGCGGCCGCTGGTCGCCGAGCGGATCGTCGACGGCTGGCTCGTTCCCGTGCTGGCGCCGTACCTGCCGAAGGACCGAGGGATGCTCCTGTGCTATCCCCGCCGCGCGCAGTCGCGGCGGGAATTGCGCGCCCTCGCCGGATTCGCGCGAAATCATTTCCGGATCCGATGCGTGGCGTCGCGTCCAGGGTGGCGACGGCCCGACAAAACCCGGATAATGCACAAAAGCCGGATGGGCCGCTTCGCAGCTGGAGCAGCCCACCGGCTTTTTCCGTGCATGGCTTCCCGGTCGTGCATTCCCCTACGGGCAGGAGTTGAAGTGATGGGTCAATCAGTCGTGGTCTTGGGCGCCCAATGGGGCGATGAAGGCAAGGGCAAGATCGTCGATCTGCTCACCGAGGTGATCGGTGCCGTCGTTCGTTTCCAGGGCGGACACAATGCCGGCCATACCCTGGTCATCAACGGCAAGAAGACCGTGCTGCACCTGATTCCCTCCGGCATCCTGCGCCCCGACGCGCTGTGCCTGATCGGCAACGGTGTGGTGATCAGCCCGGCGGCGCTGAAGAAGGAAATCGAGGAACTGGAGAGCGGCGGTGTCGACGTGCGCTCACGCCTGAAGATCTCCCCGGCCGCCCCATTGATCATGCCGTACCACATCGCGCTGGATCAGGCGCGCGAAAAGGCCGCCGGCGGCAAGGCCATCGGCACCACCGGCCGCGGCATCGGCCCGGCGTATGAAGACAAGGTGGCGCGCCGCGGCATCCGCGTCGCCGACCTGCATTATCCCGATCAGCTGGCCGAGAAGCTGCGCGCCGCGCTCGACTATCACAACTTCGTGCTGACCAAATATCTAGGCGTCGACGCCGTCGACTACCAGGAGACCTACGACGAGGCCCTGGCCTTCGGCGAATACGTGCAGCCGATGAAGTCCGACGTCGCCGGCATCCTTCACGACCTGCGCAAGCAGGGCAAGCGCGTGCTGTTCGAAGGCGCGCAGGGTTCGCTGCTCGACATCGACCACGGCACGTATCCCTACGTCACTTCCAGCAACACCACGGTGGGTGGCGCGCTCGCCGGCACCGGTGTCGGCGCCGACGCCATCGACTACGTCCTCGGCATCGCCAAGGCCTACGCCACGCGCGTCGGCGGCGGCCCGTTCCCGACCGAACTCGACGACGAAGTCGGGCAGGGCATCCGCGACCGCGGCCAGGAATACGGCGCCACCACTGGCCGTCCGCGCCGCTGCGGCTGGATCGACCTCGTCGCCCTCAAGCGCGCCGTCGCCATCAACGGCATCAGCGGCCTGTGCATCACCAAGCTGGACGTGCTCGATGGCATGGACAAGCTGAAGATGTGCATCGCCTACCGCTACCGCGGCAAGGAGACCGAATACGCTCCGCTCGACGCCCAGGGCTGGGACGAGTGCGAGCCGGTGTACCTCGAATTCCCCGGCTGGAAGGAAAACACCCATGGCATCACCGAATGGGACAGGCTGCCGCCCGCGGCGCGCGCCTACCTGCGCGCGCTGGAGGAACTGTCCGGGTGCCCGCTGGCGATCGTGTCCACGGGGCCGGATCGTGAGCACACGATGGTGTTGCAGGATCCATTTGCGTGACGGATATCCCATCGCGCTTCTCGGAGGCGCGAAGCTTGCTCCTCCCGAACCAACCGAAAACCCCGCGCTGCGGGGTTTTTCTTTGAGACAAATCCGATTTCGAGGATTCGAGCGAATCAAGTCTGTTGCCTTGGTTGCGTGCTCGATTGCGCGCGGATATCGGCGATGCCTGCCATTTGTTTGCGTCCGCTTTCACTTTGTTCTCGCCGACGCAAGAGATGCGATGTTCATTCCATAGCATCTTGATTTTGCGCGGTGATACGACTGTGGATACAAGAGACTGCTTATTTGACAGCTGTTGAAATTCATGTATAGAGTCTTCATGCGGCATCGTCTGAGAATGTTGCTGATGCAAGTCGGCTCACGATGGAGAGGCCGCGAGGCTTGAAATCGATGTCCGGTGAGGCGGCGGTTTCAATATGCGAAGCAGCCGCTCGCCGGGTTCCAGTTCAGAACTCAAGGAGAGGACCAGGCAATGCAAAGCAACGATATCGTCTCGGGTTGGCTCACCGGCGCGGATAGCGTCGATGGCTACGAGAACCCGGCTGGGCCGCTGTATATCGAAGGCGAAGGCGCGGTTGACGAAGCCATGATGTATCCGGAGACGCACTCCACGTCCGTATCGACCTGTCCGAACGGCCGCTGCTACTGCTGCGTGTGAGCGAATCGCAGAACCACCGACGCGCACCCCTCCGGGGTGCGCGTTGTTTTTGCGCGACGCATAAGTCGCTTCCCACATCCTAGACACGAGACACGATGACCGAAGGCCATATACCCGAGGGCTTCCGTCCGATCATCGAGCATTTCACGGCGGCCGCACGCGAGGAATTCGCGGCCACGCTTGCGGAGTATTCCTCCGGTATCGATGCAGAAGAGTCGAAGCTGATCCGTTCGGCCACCGGACAAGCGTTGTATGCCAATGCGCGGCTCAAGCTCAATCGCGTTCTGCTGGTGGAATTGCATGCCGCGAAGCACGAAGGCGAATTGACCGCAGGGGACGAGGCGGGACGTTTCGGACAATTCGTTGCCAAAGCACTGCGTGACGAATTCGTCGAACACTTGCGCCTCCGCTATCCACCGCTGCTGCCGCGCCTGCGGCGGACGCTAAGCCAACAGCGCGGCGCGATCGAAGCCCTTGTCGCGCGCTTGGTCGCCGACCGCGCGGCATTCGCCGAATTGCTCGGTCGAGCCCCTGGCCGCCTGATCGGGATCGCCCTGGACCAAGGTGATCTGCACGCGGGCGGGCAGACCGTAGTGCGGCTCACATTCGAAGCCGGGCAGATCATGTACAAGCCGCGTTCGCTTCGCATCGATGCGGTGCTCGACGGGTTCCTCGCACGCGTATTCGACGATGCGGAACGCATCCGCGTGCCTGCGGTGCTCGATCGCGGTGACTATGGCTGGGCCGCTTTCGTCGAACACCGTTATTGCGATGGCGACGATGAATTGCGCAGGTTCTATCGAGGTCTTGGGCACTGGCTGGCGATACTGCGCCTGCTTGGAGGCACCGATATCCATCTCGAGAACCTGATCGCCGTGGGCCCGGTGCCGGTGGTGGTCGATGTGGAAAGCCTGTTTGCCCTCGTCCGGCCGGTAGCGCCTTCGAATTATGGGCAGGCCTACGATCTTGCCCAGACACTCATCCACAGCTCCGTCCTGCGCACGGGTATCGTGCCGTTTCGCACGCGTGCCCTGGGCTTCGGTCGTGCGGATCTTTCCGCCGCCGGCGCGTTGCCGGGCGAGCAGCCCCAATTGCAGGTTCCTGTCATCGCCGATGACGGCACGACCGATGCACGCGTGAAGATGGTCGAGTCGGACATGGCAACGTCGAAGAACCATCCCAGTCCGAACCCCGACGTATCGCGCTACTGGGATGACATCAGCAACGCTTTTCTCGAAGCCTCGGAGCAACTGCGCCGGCTCGATGCCGATGGCGGACTCGAACCCTTGCTGTCTGCCTTCGAGGGCTGCCGGGCGCGCGAGGTTCGGCGCGCGACTCAGATCTATGTCGAAATCGGCCGCATGCTCTGGCATCCGGCTTCGCTGCACGAAGAGGACAAGGCGATCGAACGCGCCCGCGCGTTGTTCTCCCGCAGTGTCTCTGGCGTGGCGCCGTCGCACGATGAGGTCGCCGGCGAAATCGAAGACCTGCGCCATGGCGATATTCCGATCTTTGTCGCGTCGTTGACGCGCGAGCGCATTGCCGAAACTCTGGCCAACTGGCGCGCGATGCGGATCGAGCTTGAGGAAATGACGATCCGCAGTTCTCTGGTCGTCACTCAGCTCAACAGCGGCGCCGATGGGCCGAGCGAACGTGACAGCCGTTCGCACTTCGCACGTCAGCCGCACGGTGCGAGGCTTGACGCGCGCAGGCGGGAGTTGGCCGCCGATACATCCGAACGTCTGTTGCGATTGGCTGTGCGCGGCGATGACGGTTCGGCGACCTGGATCACGCCGGAAAGCTTCGGCACCAAGGGTTGGCATGTGCAGCCGCTGCGGGGAGACGTTTATTTCGGTCTTGGCGGCATGGCCGTCGCCCTGGCGGGTTACCGCCATGAAATCGAATACGGGCGCGCCGACGAGGTGCCGGGTGTCGACGAAGCGCTCGAGGGCGCCTTGCAAGTCTTGCAGGCGATGACCGAACACGAGACACCGCCGACCGTGGGCGGCTTTACCGGCCATGGTGGCCGCATTTGGGCCTGGCTGGTATTGCATGATTTGTTGGGGCGGCCGGAGTTACTCGCCAATGCGCGCACGTGCGCGGAGGCGCTCGAACAAAAAGGTTTCGAAGAGGACCGGCATCTCGACATCACCGACGGCACCTGCGGCGCCATCGTGCCCTTGCTCGGTCTTGCCGAGGCGACTGCCGATCCACGTTGGCTGGCATCGGCGGCGCGCGCCGCGAGACATCTGGAGTCGACGGCACGCGTAGACGAGCGGGGAGCGCATTGGTACACGCTGGATCTCCCCGATCCGATCGGTGGTTTCGCGCACGGCACCTATGGCATCGGATGGGCATTGGCGCGTCTGGCACTGACCGGCGCCGGCGATGAAGTCGAACGTCAGCGCTGGAGCACGCTCGCCGATGCCGCGTTCGCATTCCAGGATTCACTGTTCGAAGAGTCCGTAGGTAACTGGCGAGATGTTCGCATGCAAGCGGCGGTGAACTTCCCCACCTGGTGCAATGGCGGGGTCGGCATCGGCCTGGCAGCGGCCGATCTGTATGCGCGCAGTGGCGATCCTCGCCATCTGCGGGATCTGCGTCGCGCGGTATCGGCGGCACGCGGGCAATGGGGTTTCACGCATACGCTCTGCCACGGTGATTTTTCGCTGTGGGAATTGCTGATGCGTGCGTCTGTGCTCGATCCGGAAGCCTCGGCCATCGATCGCGACGAGGCGACGGCGCAAGTCGTTTCAGGGATCGAGGAGCACGGCATCGTCGGCGGCATCACCCGCAAGGCGTTCACTCCTGGTCTGATGACGGGCCTGGCTGGTGCGATTCATTCACTCAACCGCATGCATCCCGATTGCGATCTTGCTTCGCCGCTGTTGCTCGAATGCAGGCGGCAATCAGTGCCTTGAACAAGCGAAATGGTCTGATGGAAGCGGCGGCCTGAAGATCAGATCGCCGTTTCTTTTGTTCTGGATCGCTTCCGCCTGGCTTGCGCTCTATCGGGAGTGAGGTGTTGCCCAGCGTTGAAGCACGGTTATCGCCCCGAGGCCGCAGTTCCCATCCACTATGAGCGTGCGCTCAGTCGTGGCCGGTGTGAGGCCCGCAAATATCGGGAGCGTCAACCGCGCCGAGCTGCTTCGATCGCTGCGATATCGATCTTTCTCATTTTCATCATGGCGTCGAATGCGCGCTTGGCTGCCGCTCGATCAGGATCGGCGACCGCAGCCATCAGGGCGCGCGGCGTGATCTGCCACGACAATCCCCACTTGTCCTTGCACCAGCCGCACTGACTTTCCTGACCGCCGTTTTCGACAATCGCGCTCCACAAGCGATCCGTTTCGGCCTGATCTTCAGTCGCAACCTGGAACGAGAAGGCTTCGCTGTGCTTGAACGCCGGCCCTCCGTTCAGGCCAAGACAAGGAATGCCCATCACCGTGAACTCGACGGTCAAGACATCGCCCTGCTTGCCATCAGGATAGTCGCCAGGCGCACGATGGAGAGCGCCCACCGTGCTGTCCGGAAACGTCTTTGCGTAGAACTCCGCGGCTTCCAGTGCGGTGCCGTCGTACCACAGACAAATCGTATTCTTGCTGGCCATCTCAGTGCTCCCATGTTTTTTTGCGGTTACGTGCATTCAAGTTACACAGGCAGCCGAACTGCGCCGGCACCTTGCGTCGTGTCATGACGGTGCGACTGCACGATCGCTTCACGGTGCCGATCAGGCGGAATCGTATCCGCAAATGGGATCAGGAGCATGGTTGGCACGCGTTTTCGAGATGCCTGCCTCAAGGTCTATTGCAGCGTTAATGGCAAGGATTACCGGAGCCTGAAGTCATGATCCGCGCCGCAAGACAATCCATTCAAGCCGACGCCACTTCGTGGCGCGGCTTGATTCAGGCGTTGCGGATGTCTGCCCTTTGCCGATAAGGGTATCGAGGTCAAGTATCCAAGCAGAATCAGGCATTAGAACCTTAACCTTCCTTTTTTCCGACGCTCACATTCGCCGGCTCGCCGCCGCCTGGCACGACAGTGATGCTGATCTGCGAAGGATTCCGCGTGTCGTGATGAACGGAGTTGTGCGCGATCACGCTCTCGGTCTCGTCGTAATTGTTGCCGCCCGTGTTCAAGTTGCGATCGAAGCGCGGGAAATTGCTGCTGGAGATCGCCACCCGCAGTTTATGCCCGGGCTTGAAGTAATTGCTGGTATCGATTGGCTGGAATGTAACCTTGTAAATATTGTCTGGTTGCATCCATGCGAGAGGCTTGTCGTAGCCGTCGCGATAACGCATGCGCTGGATGTTCTCCGTGATGTTGTAGGCATTGCCATCCGGATGCACGTCAATGATCTGGAAGGTGAAATCCGTATCCTTGGCGTTCGAGGACACGTATAACGTAACCGTGATCGGTCCACTGACTTCCATGCCTTCCTTGAAGGGCTCCGTGTCGTAGACCAGGATGTCGTTGCGCGTCTCATGGGCGCGCTGATCGAACGCGCCGAACTTCACCGCATTGCCTTGGCAGCATCCGCCTCCGCCGAAAGTCGGCACGGGGTTCGTGGGGTCATAAACAAAGGTGTCCGGTCGATCTTCGGTGTCGGGCTGCGATGTCAGCTTACCGTCGCCGTACAGCGTGTTCGCCTTGCCGCCGCTGCTGAAGTGGTAGGTGCGTGTTTCCGCGCCCTTCGGTGGCCAGGTGGAGGATTTCCGCCACTTGTTCTCGCCCATCACGTAGTAGAGCACCTTCGGCTGTTTCTTCAGCAGGCCATTGTCCTCGCCTTTCAGGAAATGATCGAACCAGCCATAGACCAGATCGTCGTAGTCAAGGCGCGGATCGCCCACGCTCAAGTCGCCGATCTTCGTCTCCTCCGTATCGCGCGTGTAGCCGCAGTGCAACGAAGGCGAGATGACCGCGTACTGTTGCTCCGAAATCTCCTTGCGGGCGGTGCGGCGCACCCAGTTGTATGCAGCCAGATTCGGTGAGACCGATACGTCGTACCAGCTCATGAACCACAGCCCGGGCCGGTTGACCTTCATGCCCTCGTGCCACAGGCCACCCTTGCGCCAAGCCGGATCGCTGGGCGTGCGCGCGACCATGTTGCCGCCGGTGGGGATCGGCATCGGATCGGCGAACATGCCCGAGGGGCCGTCCACGGATTTCAGGATGTCCTTCAGGGGCAGGTGCCGGAACGCCTTTTCCCAATCCACGTATGGCGTCAGCGGTTCCAGATCGAACATCTTCGATGCGCGGATCAACTCGCTTTGCGGCGTGTTCGGCGGAAATGCCGGCCGCACCTGGTTCTGCTGGTCATACAGCCAGGAAAGAAACAGCAATTGCACGGCACCACCGCGATACCAGTTGCCTTGTTCCCAGTACGGGCCAACCTGGCCAACGCCAGCGCCGAAGCCCTGGACATTGAAGGTGGTAAATGCAGGATCGTCTTCCGAGACCACCGCCAGCTGCCATTCCGCGGTCGACGAGCAGCCGGTGGTGCCGACCTTGCCGTTGGACCAGGGTTGCGAGGCCAGCCAGCGGACCGCATCGACGCCATCGCTGACCGGGGCGCCCAGGATTTCGTAGTTGCCTTCGGAAAAGAAATGGCCGCGTTCGTTCATCTCGACGTAGGCGTAGCCGCGCTTCACCGCTGCCAGCTCGTCGCTCATGTCGTTCGGGGCGCCCAATCTCACGTTCCAGAAATTGAAGTTGTATGGCGTGCGCACGAAGATGATCGGCACCTTGCCCTTGGCGTTCTTGGGGCGGTAGATGTCAGCGGCCATGCGTTTGCCGTCGCGCATCGGCACCATGACCTTGCGTTCGACGATGGCGATGTCCTGCAGTTGTTTCTCGACATCGTTGCGCTGCTGGATCAGTTTGGCATTGGCGCTTTGCTGTTGCGCCAACGCTGGCGTGCCGGCGATCAGAGTCAGGCTAATTGCGGCGGCGTAGACGAAATGCCGGCAAGGAGCGGCGTGCTGCATGCGGAGTTCCCCTTCCTGTTCAGGACATCCGAGTATCCATGATCTTGGCGTTTTAAAAATGTGCCTTTTTTCCTGCCTTTCGCCGAATCCAAACGGTGAGGCGGATTTCAGGAATCCTTACTCATGGGGACGCATCGTCGCCAGCCGAAGGAAGGCTTCGTGCTGATAGCGGCTCATGCGCAATTGCTGTCCCGTATCCATGGTGACGACGTGATGGCCGTTGAACCAGGGATGGATGGTCTTGACCCGGCGCACGTTGATGATCGCCGAGCGATGGATGCGGGCGAAATGGCGAGGATCCAGCCGGGTGGCGAGCGTCGCCATGGTTTCGCGCATCTCGTGAACGCGGTCGGCGAGATGAAGTTCGACGATATTGCGATTGGCCTTGATCCAGACGATGTCGTCGACGTTGATGAAGACGAGATGCTCGTCGATGCGCACGGGGATGCGTTCCAGATACTGGTCACGCTGGCGCAGGGCGTCCAGGGCTTGCAGAATCCGGGTGGAATCCTCATTGGCGGTTTGCAAGCGCGCCTTCGCGCGTCGCAGGGTTGCGGCGAAGCGGTCGCGGCTGAAGGGTTTGACGAGGTAGTCGACGGCGTTGGCTTCGAACGCCCGCACGGCGTATTGCTCGTAAGCGGTGACGAAGATGATGGCCGGCATGCGCTCCGCGCCGATTTCGGCGACGACGTCCAGGCCGGTCATCGCCGGCATCTGGATGTCCAGGAAGACGAGATCGGGTGATCGATCGCGGATCGCCGCGACCGCGGAGATGCCGTCGCCGCATTCGCCGAGCAATGCGATGTCCCGATCCTCGCGCAGCAGCCGCACGATCGCGCGGCGTGCGATCGGTTCGTCGTCGACCACCAGCGCGGTGAGGCTCATGCGATGACGTGCTCCGGCATCTCGTCCGGTTCATCGAGTTCACGAAAAGGCAGGCGGATTCGACAGGACACGCCTTCCGGCCAAGTCATGTCCAAGCGGATATCCGCATGATCGCCGTACAGTTCCTTCAGGCGCAGCCGCGTGTTGGAGAGGCCGATCCCATGGCCTGAGGCTGCGCTGTCAGGCTCCAGCATGCTGTTGCGGTTGCGCACTTCGATGCACAGGACGTCGCCTTCGCGACGGCTTTCGATCTCGATGCGATCGGCGCCGACGCGCTGGCCGATGCCGTGGCGAATGGCATTCTCGACAATCGGTTGCAGTACCAGGCTGGGAACGGCGCAGTTCAAGGTATCCGGTGCGACGTAGACCTGGGTGGTGAGGCGATCCTTGAAGCGATTGCGCTGGATGCCGAGGTAGAGGTCGAGCAGATCCAGCTCGCGTCGCAAGGTGATTTCCTGGCCGTCATAGTCTTCCAGGAAGGCGCGCAGCAGTTCACTGAGGCGTAGCAGCATGTCTTCAGCAGACCGTTTGTCCTCGTCGAGCAGGGTGACGATGGCATGCAGCGTGTTGAAGAGGAAGTGTGGCTGCAGCTGCGTTTTCAAGACTTGCAACCGAGATTGCGCGAGTTCGGTGGCGAGCTGGCTTGCTTCGACTTCCCGGCGCGACTTTTCCGCCTGAAAATGCAGCGCGTGCTGCAGCAGAACCAGCGCCCAGTAGGTCAGCAGGCCGGTGGCCATGTGCTGGCCGATGAATTGCTCGATCTGCTCGAAGAGCGAGCTCGGTTCGAACAGGCTTGAAACGGCGGCACCAATGATGACGGCGATTGCAGTCACGCCAACGCTTGCAACCAGATGGAAGCGGATCGCGGACAGGCGTCCGGATGGCTGGATCGGATGGCTCGCGGCAAGGCGGAATACCAGTGGCGCGAGCGCGGCCCAGGTGTACCACTGGATCATCGACCAGCGCAGGTAGACGAACACCGACCAGACCTGTCCGCCAAGCAATGCGTCGTGGATCAGTCTTTGCACGGCAAACGCCAAGACGATCAGCGACCACAGCGCGAGGTAGCGGGTTGCGTCGATTTCCATGTCGCCGAGCCGGATCTTCATCGCGTCTTCCCGTTTCCCGTGTGGGAGGCGCCATCGTAAGCGCGGGAATCCGTGGCTGAAAAGCGCCAAAGGGCATGGCTACGATTCGTGGCGTTGTGACGACGATTCGTCCCGGATCGATTGCCGGATCCGCCCGGAGTGGGCCAGATGGAGGCGCCGGTGCAGGTGCTTCGAGCCGCTGCGGCCGGTTGTTCCCGACCCGAGCCGGAGGCCGTTGCCATGCGAATGATCGCCGCTTTTTTCCTCGTCCTGCTGCCGCTTGCGGGCATCGCGCACGCATACGCGGAACCTGCGACACGTTATCTGGAATTGATCAATCGTGCCCACGACAGCATCGTCTCGCTGGCGATCGCCGCCGAGGGAAGCGATGTGTTTCGTGATTTGCCCATCGATGCTCCCCTGCAGGGAGGCGGGAGTGCGACCACCTTGGCCATCAGTGGCGAAGTCTGCCGCTACGACATCCGCATCTCGTTCCGGGGTGGTCGATCGCTGCTCTACAAGGGCGTGGATGTTTGCCGTTACCGTGGCCTGCGCGTACATGCGCCATGAATGAGCACGGCTGTGGAGGACATTGAAGTCTCCCAGTGGCGTCTGTTCGCCATCGCGGACGGATATCACTGTCTGTCCGCGTTTTTTTGATTCCGTCTTAACAGCTGTCTGCGCATGGTGGCGTAAAGCCAGGAGCGCGGCATGCGATACAAGCACTTCCGTTTCGGCAAGGGATTCCGCGTAGCGTTCGCCGTGCGCAAGACGCAGGCGGCGGAGATGGTCATCGCGCCCGGCGACAGCGAAGGCGGGCCGGACAATCGCCATCGCGGCACGGACCAATGGCTTTATGTGGTGTCGGGAACCGGGCTGGCGATCGTCGAAGGTGCGAGGCAAAAACTTCGCGCCGGAAGTCTGCTCGTGATCGAGCGTGGCGAGCGTCACGAGATTCGCAATGTCGGACGCACATTGCTGAAGACTGTGAATATCTACTCGCCACCGGCCTATCGGAGCGACGAGAACCCGCTTCCCGCGGGGAAGGGTTAGCGCCGCAAAAAAAAGAAGGGGCGCCGGAGCGCCCCTTCTGGATCATGCCTCGGTTTCTTCCTTGTAGGCATCCACCGGGATGCAGGCGCACATCACATTCTTGTCGCCGTAGACGTTGTCCACGCGCGCCACCGGCGACCAGTATTTCTGCAGCTTGAGCACCGGCAACGGGAAGGCGGCCAGTTCGCGCGGGTAGGCGTGGGTCCACTCGCTGCCCGCCACCATTGTGGCGGTGTGCGGCGCGTTGCGGAGCGGGTTGTCCTCGCGGTCGAGTCGCCCGTCCTCGATGGCGCGGATCTCCTCGCGGATCTCGATCATGGCATCGATGAAGCGGTCGAGTTCGTGCAGGGATTCGGACTCGGTCGGTTCCACCATCAGCGTGCCGGCGACGGGGAAGCTGAGCGTCGGCGCGTGGAAGCCGAAATCGATCAGGCGCTTGGCGACGTCTTCGGCGCTGATGCCGGTGCTGTCCTTGAGTGGCCGCAGATCGAGAATGCACTCGTGCGCGACCAGTCCATTGCGGCCGGTGTAGAGCGTCTTGTAATGCGGCGCGAGACGCTTGGCGATGTAGTTGGCGTTGAGCAGGGCCACCTGCGTGGCCTTGCGCAGGCCGGCGGTCCCCATGAGGGTGATGTACATCCAGCTGATCGGCAGGATCGAGGCGGAACCGAAGCTGGCCGCGCTGACCATGCCGACATCTCCTTCGCTACCGAACGTGCGCGGCAGGAACGGAGCGAGATGCGACTTCACCGCGCACGGGCCGACGCCGGGGCCGCCGCCGCCGTGCGGGATGCAGAAGGTCTTGTGCAGGTTGAGGTGCGAAACGTCCGAACCCCACTTGCCGGGCTTGGCGAGGCCGACGAGGGCGTTCATGTTGGCGCCGTCGGTGTACACCTGGCCGCCGTGCTGGTGGATGATGTCGCAGATCGCGACGACGTCTTCCTCGAACACGCCATGCGTGGACGGGTAGGTGATCATCAGCGCGGCGAGTCGGTCGGAGTATTTCTCGGCCTTGGCGCGGATGTCGTCGAGATCGACGTTGCCGTTGCCGTCGCACTTGGTCACCACGACGGTCATGCCGCACATGTGCGCGGATGCCGGGTTGGTGCCATGCGCGGATTCGGGGATCAGGCAGACGTCGCGATGGTCTTCGCCGCGCGAGCGGTGATAGGCGCGGATGGCGAGCAGGCCGGCGAATTCACCTTGCGCGCCGGAGTTGGGCTGCAGGCTGACGGCATCGTAGCCGGTGCATTCGACCAGCATCGCTTCGAGTTCGTCGATGAGCTGCTTGTAACCCGCGGTCTGTTCGACCGGCGCGAGCGGATGGATGTTGGCGAACTCGGGCCAGGTCACCGGGATCATCTCGGCGGTGGCGTTGAGCTTCATGGTGCAGGAGCCGAGCGGGATCATGGTGCGATCCATCGCCAGGTCCTTGTCGGCGAGCTGGCGCATGTAGCGCAGCAGTTCGTGCTCGCTGTGATGGGTGTTGAAGACCGGGTGCTGCAGGAACGCGCTCTTGCGCGCCGATGTGGCGGGGATTGCGTCGGTGGTGTCAATGTCGAGCGCATCGATGTCATCGATGTTTGCATTGAAGAGACCGGCCAGCACGATCACATCGTTGCGGGTCGTGGTTTCGTCGAGGCTGATGCTCAGGTTGCTGCCATCGATGCGGCGCAGGTTGATGCGCTGCGCCTGGGCCTTGGCGTGAATCGCACCGGCATCGACGCCGGTGACATGCAGCGTGTCGAAGAAATCACCGCCAACAACAACGCCGGCCTTGCGCAGCGCGGCGGCCAGGATCGCGGCCAGGCGATGGGTGCGGCGTGCGATGCGAGCGAGGCCATCGGGGCCGTGGTAGACGGCGTACATACTCGCCATCACCGCCAGCAGCACCTGCGCGGTGCAGATGTTGGACGTGGCTTTCTCGCGACGGATGTGCTGCTCGCGCGTCTGCAGGGTGAGGCGGTAGGCGGGCTTGCCTTCGGCATCGATCGAGACACCGATCAGGCGGCCCGGCATCGAGCGCTTGTAGGCGTCGCGGCAGGCCATGAAGCCGGCATGCGGACCGCCGAAGCCGAACGGCACGCCGAAGCGCTGGCTGTTGCCGACGACGATGTCCGCGCCCCATTCGCCGGGCGAGGCCAGCAGGGTGAGGGCGAGCAGGTCGGTGGCGACGGCGACGAGCGCGCCGCGGGCGTGCGCGGCTTCGGTGAGCGCGGCGTAGTCGCGGATCGTGCCGCGCGTGTCGGGATACTGCAGCAGCAGGCCGAAGGCGTCGACGCTGGCGGCCTCGGCGTCGTCGCCGATGTGCAGGACGATGTCGAGCGGCTCGGCGCGGGTCTTGAGCACTTCGATCGTCTGCGGATGCACGCCATTCGACACGAAGAAGATGTCGGACTTCGATTTCGCCGAACGCTTGGCCAGTGTCATCGCCTCGGCGGCGGCGGTGGCCTCGTCGAGCAGCGAGGCGTTGGCGATCTCCATGCCGGTGAGATCGGCCACCATGGTCTGGAAGTTGATCAGCGCTTCCATGCGGCCTTGCGAGATTTCCGCCTGGTAGGGCGTGTAGGCGGTGTACCAGGCCGGGTTCTCGAGGATGTTGCGCAGGATGACGTTCGGCGTGTGTGTGCCGGAATAGCCCTGACCGATGAAGCTCTTGAACACCTGGTTCTTGTCAGCGATGGCGCGGATCTTGGCCAGCGCCTCGACTTCGGTGATCGCCTCGGGCAACGCCAGCGGCGCGGGCGACTTGATCTTGCCGGGCACGATCGCATCGGTCATCGCATCGAGCGAGTCGTGGCCGATGGCGCGCAGCATCTGCGCGATTTCGGCGTCGTTGGGGCCGATATGGCGCTCGACGAAGGCGGAGTGGTCTTCGAGTTCGCGCAGGGAAGGCGAGGTGCGCTGGGGCAGATTGTGATGGGGCAGGCCGTTGTTCGACATGGCAGGGGCGTCCGGAAGGGCTTCGGGAACATGACCGACAACAACAGCCGGGCCGATGACGGCCGGGCGTGCGTCGCCGCACGTTGGATGCCCCTCTGTCCTTTTGCCTGAGAGTTTGGAAGCGGCCCGTTTTGGACCTGCCTCGTGCCCCTTCGGCGCCGGTTCCGCGCCTGTGCGGGCGGGTCGGTCTCTCCAGAGTTTGCCGCGTGTGTTGCGTGTGGTCTTTGGGCCTGAGCGATTACGGGCGTTGCGCCTTCGGCAGCGAGTCCATGCCCATCGAGGGCCGGCCCACTTCTCCCACGGGACTGCGGGCGAATTATAGCCTGCGCCGGGGGCTTCCCGCGCCCCCGCCGCCCGGGTACCGCGACACGCGGCTCTTGTCAGGAATGCCCCTGCCGGGAATCCGTGCAACAGAACGTCCCGGCCAGGCAGCGCGGCCGGCAATTCTTTAACATATGCGCTCTGCGTTGTTCCTCACGTGTCTTCTCAAGGCCGCCATGTCCGCGCCGCCGCTCCAGGCTCCTTTCCAGCTTCGCCAGATCGACCATGTCGTGCTGCGCGTGCGCGACAGCGCACGCATGCAGGCTTTCTACTGCGAGGTGCTCGGCTGCACCATCGAACGGCGGCAAGACGAAATCGGACTGGTGCAGTTGCGGGCGGGGCAGTCGCTGATCGATCTGGTGGATGTCGCTGGCAAGCTCGGCCGTGCCGGTGGTGCCGCGCCGGGAGCGGAAGGGCACAATCTCGATCATCTGTGCCTGCGCGTCGAGCCGTTCGATCGCGAGGCGATCATCGCGCATCTGCAGGCGCATGGCGTGCCGGTCGGTGACTTCGGTTCGCGCTATGGCGCCGAAGGCGAGGGCCCCTCGCAATACCTGTCCGACCCGGAAGGAAACACGGTCGAGCTGAAGGGGCCGCCCGACATCGCCAGTGCCTCGGTCGCGACTTCCGCCTGACATGACGCCTTCAACGATACCGACGCGACGGCTCGCGGTACTGCTGGCCGGGCTGGCGATGTTCGGCCCATTCTCCATCGACACGATTTTTCCGGCATTCCCGCAGATCGGCGCGCAGTTCGGCGCCGACAAGCTGGTGATGCAGCAGACCATCAGTGCCTATCTGATCGCTTATGCGGCGATGAGCGTGATCCATGGCCCGCTGTCGGATGCGTTGGGTCGGCGACGGGTGATCCTCGCGGGGCTCGTGATCTACGTCATCGCCTCGATCGGCTGCGCATTGGCGACGGACTTGCCGATGCTGCTCGCGTTCCGCGTGCTGCAGGGCCTGTCGGCGGGCGTGGGCCTGATCGTCGGACGCGCGGTGATCCGTGACGTGCTGCACGGCGACGACGCGCAACGCTTGATGAGCCAGGTATCGATGATCTTCGGTATCGCACCGGCGATCGCGCCGATCATTGGTGGCTGGCTGCTCGGTTGGGGCCGCTGGCCGATGATCTTCTGGTTCCTGGTCGCGTTCGCGTTGTTGCTGATCGCGACGACCTCGCTGTGGCTGCCGGAAACGCATCCGAAGCAGGCGCGGCTGCCGCTGCAGCCAAGGCCGCTGCTGCGCGGCTATCTGGGGATTTTCATCAATCCGCGTTTCCAGCGTCTGGCGGCAGCGGGTGCGTTCAACTTCGCCGCGCTGTTCCTGTACATCGCCTCGGCGCCGGCGTTCGTGCTCGATCTGCTGAAGTTGAACGAGCGCCAGTTCGCCTGGTTCTTCGTGCCGATGATCGGCGGCATGATGGTGGGCGCATTCCTGTCGGGACGCGCGGCCGGGCGTGTCAGTGGTTCGCGGCTGGCCGGGATCGGCTTCGCCTGCTGTGGCGTGGCGGTGACCGCGAACATCCTCTACAACGTGTTCGCACCGCAGCTGAGTGTGCCGTGGGCAGTGTTGCCGGTGATGCTCAACTCCTTCGGCGTAGCGCTGGTGTTCCCGATCCTGACGCTGGCAATCCTCGACATGTATCCGCGCCAGCGTGGTTCCGCGTCTTCGTTGCAGGCGTTCACGGGGCTAGCGATGAACGCCCTGGTGGCCGGCGTGCTATCGCCGTTGCTGAGCGACAATGGGTTGCATCTGGCGCTCGGCGCAGCGGTTTTCACCTTGCTCGGATGGCTGTGCTGGCGCTGGGAGATGGTGCGCAAGCATCACAAGGTGCCGGAAGTGCCGGCGGAGCCCGCGGCACTCGAACCGACGGAGCGTTTGTAAACGCAAGCACGGAATCGTCAGCGTTTTCGCGGCGGGCGATTCGTTGATTTTCTTACAGTCGGGTTAGCGTCTTGGCGATGATAAGCATCGAAAACGGTGACGACATGGTCGACGAACGCGCGCACTTTCGGCACATGCTGGCGATCGGGCGGCCACAGCAGCCAGTTCTCGTTTTCATCCTGCGCGACTAGCGCATCCGTGAGCACGGGCTGCAAGGAGCCGTTGGCGAAGGCGGGCAGCGCCGCGTAGCGCGCGATGGAGGCGATGCCGATGCCGGCTAATGCGGATAGCCGCACGGCTTCGGGATCGCTGAGCACGATCGTCTGCGGCACCTCGACACCGCATCCGCTCGACAGGGGCGGTAGCGGCCAGGGACGAACGCGGCCCGTGGTCGGGCTGCGATAGCGGATGCAGCGGTGGTGCGCGAGATCGGCGGGTGTTTCCGGCATGCCTTGTTCCTGCAGGTAGCCTGGTGCCGCGCACAGCAGCGAGCGTTCCGGTCCAAGATTACGGCCACGCAGACTGGAGTCGGGTGGCGCGACGCCTCCGCGCAGCACCAGATCGTAGCCTTCGGCGACCAGATCGACCTGGCGGCTGTCGAAATCGATGTCGAGAAAGATGTCGGGATAGGCGCGCATGAATTCACGCAGCGACGGCAGCACGAGCGCGCGGCCGATGCCGGGCGCAAGGCTGATCTTCAGGCGTCCGCGTGGCCCGGCATCCGCTTGCGCGAGTGAGGCTTCCGCCTGTGCGATCGCCTCGAGAATGCGATCGGCATGTTCGAGCAGGAGCAGACCGGTTTCCGTGAGGCTGAGCTTGCGCGTGGTGCGCGCGAACAGCGTGGTGCCGAGCCGCTCCTCCATGCGCCGCACCGCCTTCGCCACGCCCGAGGGCGTGCCGCCCATGCGTTCGGCGGCCTTGACGAAGCTGCCGGCACGCGCGGTCTGCACGAAGGCGACGAGGCCGCTGCTGGCGCGATCGCCGAAGACTTCATTCAGGATATTTTGTCGTGAATTATCCGACATGGCGGTTATTTAACCGGATATTGGGGACAAATTAGGCTGTTCGAACCTCCCAGACAACCCCGGCGCCATGAACCGCGAAGCCATCATCACCACGACCTCCCTGACCGAGCCGGAATCCGGCTCCCGTCTGTTCTCGCCCGCGATGCTGGGACGGCTGCGATTGCGCAATCGCCTGGTGATGTCGCCGATGCAGCAATACCAGGGCACCGTCGACGCCAGCGCCACGGTGTACCACGCGCATCACTATGCGCGCCGTGCCCGTGGGGGTGTCGGGCTGGTGATGGTCGAGTCGACCGCGGTCGCGCCGGAAGGGCGGTTGTTCGGCGACGACATCGGTCTCTACCGCGATGCACATGTGGTGCCGTTGCGCGCGGTGGTCGATGCGGTGCACGCCGAGGGTGCGGCGATCGCGGTGCAACTCAGCCACGGCGGGCGCAAGTCCTTCCGCAGCGCGGGCCCGTTGCTGGCGCCGAGTGCGATCGCCTACGACGACACTTACGGCGTGCCGGAGGCGATGACGCAGGCGCAGATCGCGAAGGTCATTGCCGACTACGAACGCGCGACCCGATACGCGCTCGATGCCGGTTTCGACGCCATCGAACTGCATGCTGCGCACGGCTTCCTGGTCCATCAGTTCATGTCGCCGATCAGCAATCATCGCGATGATGAGTACGGCGGCTCGGCGCACAATCGTGGGCGTTTCCTGCGCGAAGTGTTCGCGGCGGTTCGTGGCGTGGTTGGGCCGGATTACCCGCTGCTGGTGCGCGTGTCCGGCAGCGACTTCGATCCGGAAGGATTGACGCCGGAGGCGGTGGCGGAACTGCTGCTGCCGCTGCGTGAGTTGGGGCTGCAGGCGGTGGACGTATCGGCCGGTGGCCTGTCGCCGAAGGTGCCTTACGGTATCGGCGTGGAATACCAGGTACCGTTCGCGTCGACGATCCGCCGCGCGCTGGACGTGCCGACCATCGCCGTCGGCCTGATCCGCGGCGCCGATCGCGCCGAGGCGATCCTGCGCGAGGAGCATGCGGATTTCATTGCAATCGGGAGGCCGCTGCTCGAGCGCCCCGACTATGCCGATGATCTGTGCCGCGATCTGTCCGGCCGCGCGCTCGCGGCGTGATCCGGAACGTGCGCTGACAGGTTGACCACTCCTCCACCCGGGCCTGTCATTCCCGCATTTGCGGGAATGACGAGAGATTCCGGATTCAGCCTTTCTTCGGCGCGGGTTTTGACTTGTCCGGCTTCGCCGCGGTTTGCGAGTTGTCCGCCGGCATCGTCCAGCCACAGGTCTGGCCTTCGTTTTCTTTCTTCAGCCATTCCTGCAGCGGGCCGAAATACTCCAGCATCGGCGCGGCATCGAATTTGCCGCTTCCGGTGAGCTCCTGCATCGTCGTCTGCCAGGGCTGGCTCGCGCCCTTGTTCAGCATCGACCAGAACTTTTGTCCGGCGACCTTGTTGCCGTAGAAGCTGCAGTTGTACAGCGGCCCCTTGTAACCGGCGGCGTTGCACAGCGCCTTGTAGAACTGGAACTGCAGGATGTGCGACAGGAAGTAGCGGGTGTAGGGCGTGTTGCCGGGGACGTGGTACTTGGCGCCCGCATCGAAGAACTCCTCGCCGCGCGGCGTCACCGGCGCCACGCCCTGGTATTGCGCCTTCAAACGCCACCAGGCCTTGTTGTACTCGTTCGGCTTGATCGTGCCGTCGAACACGCCCCAGCGCCAGCGATCGATCATCAGGCCGAAGGGAAGGAACGACACTTTCGCCAGCGCCATGCGCATCTGCGAATTGATCAACGTCTCCTGGCTTGGCTGCTGCTCGCCGACCAGGCCGATGGTGTGCAGGTATTGCGGCGTCATCGCCAGCACGATGGTGTCGCCGATGGCTTCATGGAAGCCATCGTTGGCGCCGTTCTGGAACAGCGGCGGTTGCTTGTTGTAGGCGAGGTCGTAATAGATGTGGCCGAGCTCGTGGTAGATCGTGGTGAAATCTTCCTCGTTCGCCTTGATGCACATCTTGATGCGCACGTCGCCGGACATGTCCATGTCCCAGGCGCTGGCGTGGCAGACCACGTCGCGGTCGCGCGGCTTGATCAGCTGTGACTTCTCCCAATAGCTGGCGGGAAGCTTGGGCATGCCGAGCGAGACGTAGAAATCCTGCGCGCGCTCGTTCATGCGTCGTGCCTGCGTGAACTCGGCCTGATGCACGATGTCGGCTTCGCGGCCGGCGGGAATGGTTTCGTTTTCCTTGACCAGCAGATCGTTGAGGCCGGCTTCGTACTGCTTCTTCAGCGCGGCGGTGATGTCCAGATCGCCGGCGTCCGGATAGGGCGCCAGGAAGCCCCAGAGGTTGCTCCAGTCCTGCTGCCACATGTTGCCGAGCAGGTGCGCCGGCAGCAGGCCGCCGCTCACCGAGCCCTTGCCGGGGTACTGTGTCTCGAGCTTGGTGCGCGCGTAGCAATGCAGTTGTTCGTACAGCGGCTTGACCTGTCCCCAGAGGCGGTCGGTTTCGGCGGCGAACTCCGTCGGCGACATGTCGTAGCCGGAGCGCCACATCTCGCCGGCGTCGGCATAGCCCATGTCGTGCGCGCCCTCGTTGACGAGAGCGACGAAACGCTGGTATTCGCCGCGCATCGGCTTGGCGATGGTGTGCCAGCCCTGCCAGGCTTCCAGTTGCTGGTTGTAGTCGCGGTTGTTGCGCAGCACGTCCTCAAGGTCGCCGAGCTGGCGGCAGCTCTTCGGATCGTTCACGTCGCGGCACCAGGCGCCCGCGCCGTACTGGCCTTCCAGATCGGTGGCGATGGCCGTGAGTTCGGCCAGCTTGGCCGGGTCCTTCGGCGGCGGCATCGCCGTGTTGAGCTTCAGCAGATTGATGGCGCGCGCGGTCTGCGGCGACATCTTCTGGCCTTCGAAACGCTTGGCCTGTTCGAGCCAGCGGTTGAGCTGCGTGAGGAAGCGTTCGTTGCCCTTGGCGGCCAGCAGCTTGGTGTCGTCGTTGATGTAGGTGCTCGACAGCCATTGCGAGGCCGTGAATTCCGGGTACATCTCTTCGTACTCGCGGTTGACGCGTTCGATGAACTCGTCGGCGGTCTCGTCCTTCGGGACGTTGTCGGCGCTCTGCTCGGTCTTGGACGAGTCCTTGCAGCCGGCGATCGCCAGCGCGCAGGCGAGGGCGAGGAAGGCGGTGCGGGCAGCGAACGGGAGGTTGCGGCGATGGCTCACTGGCGAGTCTCGGGCACGCGCTACAGGGGCGCAGGTGCGGGCAGGCTAGTGGGCTGGGCAGGGGATCGCAAGTGTTGGAAGGTAGGGAAAATGCCTTTCTTGTTCTATGTCAACGATTGTGTCGTGGCTGATATCGATGAGTATCGATCGGCTTCGGTTAATCGTGTGCTCCCATCCGTGGCGCGACTGCGCTGGCTTCGGATGTCCGGCCCGGCCGTTCATGGCCGGGCGTTCGAGGCCGCAGCAGACGCCTTGTGGGCGTCCGCCAGCACGCGGCCGCTCACTCTCACCCCAACGCCGGATCGCTGAAACTGGCCGTGCCTGTCTCGACATGGCCGGCGAGCCGGCGCAGGTAGCCGCTGTCGCTGCTGGAGGTGATGCTGAGGTCGTACCAATGATCGCTGCCAGCGATCGACCAGACGTCGTCCACGCTGGCGCCCGCGCCCAGCGTGTGCGTGCGCGCGGGTTCGCTGCTGTAGCGGTTCGGTTTCACCGTCAGCGTGCAGGCCGCGGTGCCCTGATTGCGCAGGCGCAGCAAGAGGCGGCCGTTGGCGGCGTCGTAGATCGCTTCCACTTCCGGCTGTGCCTTGCCGGCGCCGGCCAGGAGGATGTCGCCCTTGAATTCGCGCAGGAATCCGTTCGGCCCGAAGGCGCGCAGGTCGTACTTGCCGGAGGTGTACTGCACCGAACTCCAGTAGTCGGACAACCGCTTGCCCGCTTCCACGGTGTAGAACCACGGACCGTCGCTGCGGTTCTGCGAATAGACATTGAAACCGGCGCCACCCGCGCCACTGTTGACGAAATCGAGCCAGTACTTGCCGGCGGCGATATCGACGCGGCCATGCACGTGCAGCGCATAGGGCAGGGCACAGGCGGGGCGGCGACCGCTTTCCTGGCTCGGCATGGTCTGCTTGCTGGGTACGCGCGGCGGATTGAGCGCACAGCTGGCATCGGCGTCGCTGATGCTGTCGCCGGTGTCGGGTAGCGCGGGCCAGGCGGTGTCGGGATCGGCGAATTCGAGCGCGGTGGTGAGGTCGCCGCAGACCGCGCGGCGCCAGGCGCTGATGTTGGGTTCCGGCACGTTGAAGCGCTGTTCGAGGAAGCGGATCACCGAGGTGTGATCGAACACCTGCGAGTTCACCCAGCCGCCCTTGCTCCACGGCGAGATCACCAGCATCGGCACGCGCACGCCAAGGCCGACGGGCACGCCGTTGTAGTTTTCCGTGGCGGTGTCGACCGTGCTCAGGCCGAGATTGCGATCGATCGCCGGCAGATGCGGCGCGGCGTGGTCGAAGAAGCCGCCGTTCTCGTCGTAGTTGATGATGAACACCGTCTTCGACCAGACCGCGGGATTGGATGCCAGCACTTCCAGCAGGCGCGCGGTCAGCGATTCGCCGTAGGCGGGCGTCGCGGAGGGATGCTCGCTCATGATGTAGGACGGCACGATCCACGACACCTGCGGCAGCGTGCCGTTGCGGACGTCGTTGGCGAAGGCCTCGATCAGATATTCACCGCGCGAGCTGTCCTTGTTGCCGACATTGGAGCCGGGCACGACGGCGCGGCCGCGCTTGTACAGCTCGGAGGATGTGTCGAGCTTGCGGAAGTTCTTGAAGTACGCCAGCGAGTTGTCGCCGTAGTTGTCGTACTCCTGATACACCTTCCAGCCGACGCCGGCGGCCTGCAGGCGTTCGGCGTAGGTCGTCCAGGTGTGGCCGACGAAGTTCGGATTGTCCTTCGTCATGTCGCCGGTCCAGTTGCCGTCGTCGGCGTTGTTGACGGCTTGCGGGCCGTAATCGCCGACGGTCATGCCGCTGGTGCCGGTGAACAGGTGCATGCGGTTCGGATTGGTGGGGCCGTGATGCGAGCAGTAGTAGGCGTCGCACACCGTGAACGCATCGGCCAGCGCGTAATAGAACGGGAGATCGGTGCGGGTGAAGTGGCCCATGCAGAACTGGCCCTTCACCTGGACCCAGGCGTCGTAGTTCTTCCACAGCGAGTGCGAACCTTTCCAGCTGTGGTCGATGTCGGACAGGCATTGCGCCGCGGTCTTGTCGGTGTCGAGATGGAATGGCAGCGTGGTGGTCTTGCTGCCGATCCTGTTCGGCTGCTGCCACACGGTCTTGCCGCCGGGCAGCGGGATCGGCCGCGGATCGCCGAAGCCGCGCACGCCGCGCAAGGCGCCGAAGTAGTGATCGAAGGAGCGGTTCTCCTGCATCAGGATCACCACATGCTGCACGTCGTTGATGGTGCCGGTGACATACGAGGCCGGTACTGCGAGTGCATCGCGGATCACCTGCGGCAGAAATTGCATGCCGGCCACAGCGCCCGCCGAAGTGGCCGCCATTTTCAGGAAGTGACGCCGACGTTCAGACACCATGGGTTCGCCCTCGCGGATTGCGCAAAGGCGAAAGTATCAGGAATGCGGTTTACAAAGGGGTGACGAATTTCGTCGGTTGGAGCGGCGATGTCGTAACGAAAGAATCCAGTCGCGTATGGTTTCGAATCGAGGTCTTCGTTTTCACGTTTTCGTGACGCGCCCGGTGCATCCGGCGAACAGATCGAACTCGGGCTGATAGAGATTCGTGTGCACCTGCATCAATCCGAGCACGGAGTGGAACAGGTTGTCGTGGCTGGCGGGTTTCTGAGCCGTTTGCCGCAGGCAGTTCAGGTCGAGCTTCTGGTCGCGAAGGAAGTCTGCGGAGAACCACATCACCATCGGGATGCGGGTCTGTTCCTGGGGGGCGATCGCATACGGCACGCCATGGAGGAACAGTCCTTTCTCGCCCAGCGACTCGCCGTGGTCGGACGCGTAGATCAGCGCGGTGTCGTAATTCTCCTGTTTTCTCAGGAACCCGATCGTCTCGGCGACGAGGTGGTCGGTGTACAGCAATGCGTTGTCGTAGCTGTTGACGATCTGTTCGCGGCTGCAATCACCGAGTTCGTCGGTGTCGCAGGTGGGGACGAAACGGCGGAAGCGTGGAGGATACCGCTCGAAATACGCCGGGCCATGATTGCCGAGCGTGTGCAGTACCACGATGCGATCGCGCCCGTTGGGTGCGATCCGCGCGCCGAGGTCATGCAGGAGGATTTCATCGAAGCAGCGCTTGGCATTGCACAACGCGGGATCCTTGCCATCGACGACGGATTCGAACGGCAACCCATTGCAGACGCCCTTGCAGCCGGTCTGATTGTCGAGCCAGAGTGTCGTCACACCGGCGCGATCGAGCACGTGCAGCAACGATTGATGGCGGCGGATCGTGCTCTCGTTGTAGTCGTGACGACCCCACGGCGAGAACAGGCAGGGCACGGAGACTTCTGTGCTGGTGCCGCAGGATTCGGTCTGCGGGAAGTTGACCAGATCGGGTAGCGACGCGAGTTCGGGCGTGGTCCGGCGTGCGTATCCATCCATTCCCCAGTTCGCTGCGCGCGCGGTTTCGCCGAGGACGAAGACCAGCAACCGCGGTTTGCTACCGGGCGCGCGCGATGCCTGTTTCGCATCCTCTCCGATCGGCAGCAGCGGCGCATGTGCCTGCCGTTCGTCGAGGAGCAGGACCTTGCTCGCGGACACGATGTAGTTGGCGGGCGTGACCAGATAACGCACTTCGCGCTGGTTGCGGATCAGCGCCGACAGATCCTTGAACGCGAACATCGCACCCGCCACGCCAAGCAGCACCATCGCGACGAGGAAGCCGGCGCGCATCGCGAGCGCGCGCGTCCACGTGCGCTCGGGGAAGCGCAGACGCCAGACGAGCAGGCTGGGAAGCACGCCGAGCAACAGAAGATAAGGCAGCAATCCCGGAACGATGAGTTCGCTGGCCTCGCGGGTCTCGGTATGCAACACGTTGCGGAGCATGTCCGCATCGAGATACAGGTTGTAGGCGTTCATGTAGTACGCCGCGCCCGCGCTGACCAGGAACAACAGGGTCAGCAGCGGCTTCGCCGTCCAGCGGGTGAGCACGAGGCCGAGCAGGAAGGCTTGCAGTGCGACGATCAGGATGACCAGGGTCACGACCAGACGCCAGGAGGTATCGAGCTGCGCGATCGCGTGCCAGAAGCTGAGGTTGTAGCAGGCCAGGAAGAAGACACTGGCAAGCAGGGCCAACACTTCCAGCCGCATCGTCGGCCGGAAAGCCAGCCATCTCGGCAGGGCGATGCGGGGCAATGCGCTGCGGGGCAGGGTGCTCATGGCGAAGCCTCCTGCACATGCTCGCTGCGCGTGATCGCAGCCGCGACGTTGCGTCGCGCGGCCAGGGCCGCGCGTGCCAGCGACCATCGCACCGTCGCCCGATGCAACAACAATGCCATCAGCCAGCACAGCATCAGCGACCACACGTCGTGCGAGAGGAAATGCGCGCCACGCAGCTGCTGCGAGATGCCGAAGACCAGCCCGGCCACCAGGCCGACGCCGAGTCCGAACCAGCGCCATTCGCGTCGCGTGCTCAGGAAGAAGAAGTACAACGACACCCAGGCATAGCCCGCGCTGGCATGGCCGGCGGGGAAGCAGCCGCTGGAACGCAGCGAGGCGGGACGGGCATCGAAGAGGCCGAAGTAGGGGCGGCCGCCGCCATAGGCCGTGAGATCCCAAGGGCAGTCCATGCGGGTCGCATGCTTCAGGTACGACACCAGCAGGGTCGACACGACCACGGACAAGGCCAGGCAGACGAGCGAACGGCGCAGATGCGCCCAGTCGTTTCTGCGCCACGCCGCGATCGCGAATGCCACCACGACCAGCCAGGCCAGCACGCTGAGGCGCTTGCCGCCGACATGGATGATCTCGGTGGTGAGCACGATGTCCTGCAAGGCCCATCGATGGCCTTCGAGAGTGAAGATCCAGTCCGCGATCCGGCGATCACCATCGAGGCCGAGCAGCACGAAGTTCGCCGCCACGAAGGCAAGCAAGGGAAGCAGCAGCTGCCGTGTCGCCCACGCGGGCGGCAGCCAGGCGGGCGCGGCGCCGTCGGCGAAGCCGCGGCGTTGCGAGATGCTGCCGCCGAGCGCCGATAGCCGTGCTCCGGACAGGAAGGGGAAGGGCCTTGCGCTTCGCAAGGCAGGGATGGGTTCGGACACGCTCGCTGACTCTGCCGGTCGTTCTTCGCGGCGGCATGTTGGTCGCGGCGCTGTCGGAGAGCAGTCGGAACGGTGTTGGCCGGGCGTTAAACGGAGATCGCGGGGCGAAATGGTGGCGATTCGTTCAGCGGAGCTTGTGCGAACATGGCATTCCCACGTTTTTTCGACAGGCGCCATGCACAGTAGGCAGGCTCGACGGAAGGGACGGCTGCGGGCCGATCAGGAGGTAGCGGGTCATGCGGCTGTTGGTCGTTGAAGACAACCAGAACCTGGTGGCGAACCTCTTCGACTATTTCGAGTCGCGCGGCCACACCCTCGATGCCGCGCCCGACGGGATCACCGGCCTGCATCTGGCCGTCACCCAGGCCTACGACGCGGCGATCCTCGATTGGATGTTGCCACGCATGGATGGCCAGGAAGTCCTGCGCCGCCTGCGAGACGAATACGGCAGCGGCCTGCCGGTGCTGATGCTCACCGCGCGTGACGAGTTGCCGGACAAGATCGCCGGTTTCCGGGCGGGGGCCGACGATTACCTGACCAAACCGTTCGCGCTGCCGGAACTGGAAGTGCGCCTGGAGGCGCTGGTCGCGCGCGCCGCCGGCCGCGGCCGCAGCCGCACGCTGGAAGTGCACGATCTCAGGCTCGATCTCGCCACGCTCGAAGCCACGCGCGCCGGCAAGCCGCTGCATCTGTATCCGGCCTGTCGCAAGCTGCTGGAGACCTTGATGAAGGCGAGCCCGGCCGTGGTGACGCGCGAGCAGCTGGAATATGCCCTGTGGGGCGACGAGCCGCCGGATCGCGACATGCTGCGTTCCCACATCTACGAGCTGCGACGCAGCGTCGACGGGCCGTTCGACGTCAAGCTGGTCCAGACCGTGCCGCGGGTCGGATACCGGCTGGCGCCCGACGGAGGTGGCACGGGTGCGTAGGGCCAGCCTCCAGCTCCGCATCACGGTTGGCGTGATCGTCTACATGCTGCTGCTGTCGCTGGCGGTGGTCTACCACGGCGCCACCGTCAACGAGCGCGCGGAGCGATTGTTGTGGCGTTCGCTGCTGCAATCCGAACTCGACCATTACCTGGCCAGGCATAAGGAAGATCCCGACTATCACTGGCGCGATACCGACGACGTCATCCTTTACGACAGCAACGAGCCGCGCAAGATTCCGCAGCGATTGACCACGCTGTCCCCCGGTCTGCACGACGACATCAAGGTCGATGGCCGCGAACGCGTCGCGTTGGTCAAGGACCAGGCGGGCAGGCGCTTCATCGTCTCGCTCGACATCACCAGCTTCGAGGACGAGGAGCGCCATCTGTCCACGTTGATGGTGGGTTCCGCGTTGGGCGGGCTGTTACTGTCCGGCATTCTCGTCGCCTGGGGATTGCGCCGTCTGGCCAAGCCGCTGGCGAAGCTCGCTACGGACATCGCCACCTTGCAGCCGGACCGTCCCGCGCAACGCATCGAGCCCGGGCCGCGAGCCAGCTCCGAACTGGTGGTGATCGCCGACGCGGTCAACGGCTACATCGAGCGCAACGCACGCTTCGTCGAACGCGAACGTGCGTTCATCGACAGCGCCAGCCACGAGCTGCGCACGCCGATCGCGGTGATCGCCGGCGCCAGCGAGATTGCCCTCGACCAGCTGACGTTCGCACAGTCGGACGCACCCGTCGCCACGCGCCAGCAGCTGCAGCGCATCCTGCATACCGCGCGCGGCGTGGAGCAGCTGATTTCGCTCCTGCTGGTGCTGGCGAAGGATCCGCGGCGGCTGGCCGGCATCAGCGATCGTTTCCGGCTCGATCAGTTACTGCCCGAGATCATGGAGGATCACCGCCACCTGTGTGCCGACAAGAACCTCATGCTCGAACTGGCGCCGCTGCCGGCCTGCGAAGTGGTCGCGCCGCTGACGATCGTGCAGGCGGCGATCGGCAACCTGCTGCGCAACGCCATCGAGAACAGCGATCGCGGCACGATCGTGATCACGCTGCGGCCGGAGGCGGTTGTGGTGATCGACGATCCGGGTCACGGCATGTCGCCGGAGGAGATCAGCGCGATCTACGCCCGCATCGCACGCGGCGGCGGCAGGCGCGAGGGCAACGGCATCGGCCTTGATCTGATCGCGCGGCTTTGCGAGCACTTGGGCTGGAATCTGAAGCTCGAACCGCGCGCACAACGCGGGACGCGCGCGACGCTGGATCTCGGACGCACGCTGGCGACGGCGGGTGGGGCGCGCTAGTTTCGAGCCTCAGGCCGCGAGAGCGGGCAGCAATCCACGCTGCTGCAGCCAGCTTCGCGCGTCCTCGGCATCGCGTTCGAACCACGCCCGCGTGGAGCCGAGGCGGAAGGAATAACCCCAGGTGTCCATGTCACGCATCAGGCGCTCGCTGCCGACGCCGGGCAGTGCGTCGGCGAGCACGATCTGCAGGTAGCAGGTCGCGTCTTCCTCTTCGACCGAATCGGTGGCGTCGGTGTGTACCAGGGCGCGGCGCTGCGGCGGCAGCACGATGAGATGGCAGGCCTCGTGCAGCAGCGAATGCACCGGCGTGTCGTCGCGGGCATAGACCGCCGCACCGATCACGCCGGCTTCGGGATCTCCCCAGTAGCTGCCGGGAATCGGCGTATGCGCTTCCACATGCGCCAACTGCAGGTCGTAGCGGGCGAGCAGGGCGCTGACGTCGCCGAAAGCGACGTCGCGCAGGCACAGCACGGCGCCATCGCCCTCGTCAGTGGTTGCGGGTTGTGCGGTTCGCATGGAATTGCGCATCGTCTTCGCGACAGGATCGGCGCACGATGAATGCTGTGACCGAATCACTCCGAGTGGTGCGGCGGCGTTTTTACGAGGAAGCGGGGATGCGCTCTTCCGGAAGCGCCACGGAAATATCGAGCACGTCGTGCTCGCCTTCCTTGACCAGGTCGACCTTGATCGCATCGACGTCGATGCTGACGTACTTGCGGATCACTTCCAGCAGCTCGCGCTGCAGCAGCGGCAGGTAGTCGGGGCCACCCCGCTTGGTGCGTTCCTGCGCGACGATGATGCGCAGGCGCTCCTTGGCGATCGACGCGGTGTTCTTCTTGGTTTTCAGGAAGTCGAACAGTCCCATGCTCAACCTCCGAAGAGCTTGCTGAAGAAGCCCTTCTTCTCGAACTGGGTAAAGCGCATCGGCCGGTTCTCGCCGAGCAGGCGCGCGACGGCGTCGTCGTAGGCCAGGCCAGCCTCGGATTCGAGATCGAGGATGACCGGTTCACCCTTGTTGGAAGCGTTGAGCACATCGCCGGATTCCGGGATCACGCCGATCGTCTTCAGGCCGAGCACTTCCTCCACATCCTTGATCGACAGCATCTCGCCTTCTTCGACGCGCCGCGGGTTATAGCGCGTCAGCAGCAGGTTGGCCTTGGGCGATTCGCCGGCTTCGGCCTTGCGGGTCTTGGAGTCGAGCAGGCCGAGGATGCGGTCGGAGTCGCGCACGCTGGAGACTTCCGGATTCACCACCACGATCGCCTGGTCGGCGAAGTACATCGCCAGGAACGCACCCTTCTCGATGCCGGCCGGGGAGTCGCAGACGATGAAGTCGAAGCCGTCCTCGCCGAGGTCGTTGAGCACCTTCTCCACGCCTTCCTTGGTCAGCGCGTCCTTGTCGCGAGTCTGCGAGGCGGCCAGGATGAACAGGTTGTCGAAGCGCTTGTCCTTGATCAGCGCCTGCTTCAGCGTCGCCTCGCCCTGCGTGACGTTGACGAAATCGTAGACCACGCGCCGTTCGCACCCCATGATCAGGTCGAGGTTGCGCAGGCCGACGTCGAAGTCGATCACTGCAACCTTCTTGCCGTGGCGCGCGAGCCCGCAGGCGATGCTGGCGCTGGTGGTGGTTTTGCCGACGCCGCCCTTGCCGGACGTGACTACGATGATTTCTGCCAAAGCCTTATCTCCTGTTGATCGATGTGCCGCGCCCTCGCCAAGCCTGCGGGAACACCCGCGGATTTTGTGAAGGGCTCCGCATTATTGCAGAGCGGCTATTTTGAGTTCTTCTTTTTCGAGCCAGACCTGCACGGCCTTGCCATGCAGCTCCTTGGGAATTTCGTCCAGCACCTTGTAGTGCCCGGCAACGGCGACGAGTTCGGCATGGAACTCGCGGCAGAAGATACGCGCCTTCTCGTTGCCCTGGGCGCCCGCCAGCGCCCGCCCGCGCAGGGCGCCGTAAATGTGAACGGAGCCGTCGGCGATCACCTCGGCACCGGCGCCGACCGTGGTCAGGACGGTGAGGTCGCGGTTGTCCGCGTAGATCTGCTGGCCGGAGCGGACCGGGGCGGTCTGGATCATGCCGGGCTCGCCGCCGGGGGCGGGGGCCGTCGGGCGGGGCGTCGGGCCGGGGTCCGGAGCGGCCTGCGGCGATGGCGCGGAGGTTGCCCGCGGGGCCGGCGCGGCCGCCTCGGCCGAGGATTCGTACTGGGCGCGGAACTTGGCCAGCAGCGGCAGGCCGAGCTCGACGGCGAGCTTCTCGTTGTCGCTGCTGCCGTAGGCCAGGGCGACCGGCAGCACGCCGGCGTCCTTCAGGCCCTCGAGCAGGGCGCGGGCGGTGGCGGCGTCGGGCGTGGCGGCGAGGCCGCCGAAATCGATGATCACCGCGGCCCGCGCGAACAGCTTCGGCGCGCGGGCGACGCGCTCGCGCATTTCCTGGGCCAGCTGCGCCACGTCGAGCGTGCGCACGCGCAGGTTAGCGATGCCGACCTGGCCGATCTTCAGTTCGCCGGCGAGTTCGTAGTTCGGGATTTGGGAGGAGGGTGTCGCTGCCATGCTCAGGTTCCCGTCGCGCGCCGGGCCTGCGACAGGTCGCGTGGGCGGGTGAGCCAGGGGGCATTGGGCAACTCGTCACCGTACTGCTCGCGCACCCAGGCGTAGCTGCACAGGTCTTTCATCAGCATCGAGGCGCGCACGCCGTTCTCGGGCATCACGTGCTGGCCGACTTCCTGGAAGCCGAAGCTGCCGTGGAACACGCGCGCCGGATCGCTGTCGTGCTCGATGAAGACCTCGCAGGTCAGCAGCGGATAGCGCAGCTCGGCGTAGCTCTGCACATCGGCATAGAACGCGCGGCCCACGCCGCCGCCACGGCGGCGGCTGGCGACCACGATGCGGTCGATGTAGAAGAAGCGCTCGTGGCGCTGGCGGAACCAGTCGTAGTTGCTGCTGTCGTGGCCGGGGTCATACTCGGGGGTGCGGCCGAAACCGACCAGGAAACCGGCCATCAGCCCGTCGCGCTCGGCGACGCGGAAATATTCGGCCGTATCGAAGAAACGGCGCAGCCGCGTGGCTTCGAGCGGCAGGATCACGGGGCCGGCGGCATTGTTCAGGGCAAGGATGGAATCCAGCTCGTGCTCGCGCACGTCGCGGATGACAATCGACATTCCAGAGTTCCTCGCTGCTTAAAAACGTCCTGGGCCGGCGGTGCGCAAATGCATCGCACGACCGGGGCGGGATTATCGCATATGAGCGAAGAAGCGCGTGCTTGGCGGACACCTTCAAGGCGTCCGCTGCGCTTCTGAGCGCTCGGCCATGGACGGCCGGGCGGGCGGCCCGAATCCGCGATATCGCGCCAGGGACGGCAGCGATGAAGCGCGAGATGAAAACTGCGCTTTCCATCGTGTGCGACCTTCGTTTGATGGTTCCGTTTTTTGCCATCCATGGCGCAAACCCCTTGTCTTCGGGCCATCCGGCCTGGCCATTCATGGCCGGGCGTTCGCTTAAGCAGCGCGGCATGCCGCGCAAAGCACGCTCGGCTCACCCCGAATTGTTTCAAACTCGTAAAACAGACATGACTTTCGGTGGGGTCCTCACCCGCCGTTTGCGCCTAACATGTCAAGATGTTCGCCCGTCTCGACCACCGACGCCTGCTGCGCTACGCGGGCCTGTTCACCTGGATCGTGGTGGGCGTGCCGTTGCTCGTGTTGTCGCAGCCGGCCGAACAGGCGATCGAGCTGGCGGTGCAAGCCGGCCCCAGTGCCGGTGAACCGATCTGGCAAGCCTGGATCGCATGGGGATTGTTCGGTGCGAGCTACGCCTGGCTGACGCAGGCCCTGGGCGCGCGCCGGGTCCGCATCTTCGATTTCATCGCGCTGCTGTTGCTCACCATCAGCGCGGTGGCCGTCAGCTACTACACCAACAGCGGACTGGGCAGCATCCTGCTGATGGTGGTGGCCTGCGTGCTGCCGTGGCTGCTGCCGCTGCCGGCGGGGATCGCCTGGCTGATCCTCAGCCAGCTGATGGTCATGCCGATGTTCCTCGGGATCGGCTTCTCGTGGGCGGAGGCCCTGCTGCAGTCGATTCTGTACGGCGGCTTCTGCGTCTTCATCTTCGTCACCAGCATGGTGGCGCGCCAGCAGTCACTGGCGCGCGAGGACCAACGCCGGCTCAACGCCGAACTGCGCGCCACGCGCGCGCTGCTGGCCGAGAGCGCGCGCGTCAACGAGCGCACCCGCATCTCGCGCGAGCTGCACGATCTGCTCGGCCATCATCTGACCGCGCTGAGCTTGAACCTGGAAGTCGCCAGCCATCTCACCGAAGGACAAGCGCATGAGCACGTCGACCAGGCACACACGCTAGCGCGGCTGTTGCTGAGCGACGTGCGCGAGGCGGTCAGCCAGATCCGCGACAACGACGCCATCGACATGGCCGCGACATTGCTGCCGCTGGCTGACAACGTCCCCGGCCTGCACATCGACATGGCCATGCCGAAGCCCTTCCTGATCGACGATCCCGAGCGCGCGCACGTCCTGCTGCGCTGCACACAGGAAATCATCACCAACGCCGTTCGCCACGCCCAGGCCCAGGTGTTGCGCCTGCGCTACAGCTGGGATGGGCACGCCATCCGGCTGCACGCGCGCGACGACGGTCGCGGCGCCGAGGATGCCGCGGCGGTCGGCAACGGCCTGCGCGGCATCCGCGAGCGCCTGGTCGAGTACGGTGGCGAACTGGAAACCGAAACGGCCGCGGGGCAGGGCTTCGTCCTGCGCCTGCGGCTGCCGCTGGAACCGGGGACTCCGGTCCCCGCCGAGCCGCCGGCGCCCGAACCGGCGGTCAGGCTCGATAACGACATGGCGGCGGCGCCATGAACACCCTCGCGTGCGGATCGGCGCATTCCCAGAGCGTGCGTCCACCTGCGTCATTCCGCGATCGAAACGCGAACAAGTCTTCCAAGGAGTAGTCAGCATGATCCGTGTGTGTCTGGTCGATGATCAAACGCTGGTGCGGCAGGGGATCCGCTCGCTGTTGGCCCTCGACGGCGGCATCGAAGTGGTTGCCGAGGCCGGTGACGGGCGGCAGGCGGTCGAACTGATCCCGCAGGTGAAGCCCGACGTGGTGCTGATGGACATGCGCATGCCGGCGATGTCCGGCCTCGAAGCGTTGCAGGCGCTGGCACGCCTCAATGCCTTGCCGCCGACCATCATCCTGACAACGTTCGACGATGACCAGCTCGTGCTGGCCGGACTGAAGGCCGGCGCCAAGGGCTATCTGCTCAAGGACGTCTCGCTGGAGCAACTGGTCGGTGCGATCCGCGCCGTGGCCGATGGCGGCTCGCTGGTGCAGCCGGCGGTGACCCAGCGCCTGCTCTCGGGCCTGGAACACATGCGCAACGATTTCGTCAGCCTCGACCGGCCCGATCCGCTGACCGATCGCGAGACCGAGATCCTGCGGCTGATGGCCAGCGGCTTCTCGAACAAGGAGATCGCCAATTCGCTGGGCGTGGCCGAGGGCACGATCAAGAACCACGTCTCGAACATCCTCTCGAAGCTGGGCGTGCGCGACCGCACGCGGGCTGTGCTGAAGGCCTTCGAGCTGCAATTGGTCTGATGCAAGGGCGATTGTGCGCCGCAACTCGCCCCGCGCCCCAAAAACAAGGGCAGAACGGGGGGATGACGGGCTATGCCCTTGATTTCATTCCAGCCATTTGGCGCTGATCGATGCCGCGATCGGCTCCGCGGTTCCAAAACTTGCTACGATTGCCGGTCTGTGCCCGCCCCAGCCGGATAAGGTCCTGGAGAACCCTGAATGACCCGCCTCATCGAGATTCTGATTTCGTTCGCAATCGTAGCCGCCCTGATGCTGATCGTCGGCCTTGTGTTGCCGTCCGAGCGCCACTTGAGCGAAAGCGTCGAAACCAATCGCAAGATGAACATCGTTTTCGACACGATCAACAGCCTGCGCCGCTTCAAGGATTGGAATCCGCTGTTCCTGCGCGATCCCCGCCTCAAGACCGAATTGTCGGGCCCCGGTTCCGGTGTCGGCGCCAAGCTCAGCTACAGCTCCGATGTGAAGCAGATCGGCAACGGCAGCTGGGAGATCGTCGAGTCCGAGCCGGGCAAGAAGGTCAAGTACGCGCTCGAGAATCCGCAGCGCGGCAGCGACAAGTTCATGACCTTCACCCTGAAGCCCACCGGTAAGGGCGCGGTGAAGCGCAACATCGAGATCACCCAGGAATACGACGTCAACTACGGCTGGAACCTGTTCGGCCGTTACGCCGGTCTCTACGTCAAGCGCCACGTCGGCGACGACATCAAGCTCGGCCTCGCGCGCCTGACCACGATGCTGGCCACCGTGCCGAACGTCGACTGGGCCGTGCCGGGCACCAAGATGCGCGGCATGCAGGTGGTCGAGCGTCCCGCCGAGGACCTGCTGGTGGTGAAGGCCGGTTCGATCGAGCGCAACAACGAGACGATCAAGGGCTCTATGAAGGCCAACATGGAGTGGATCAAGCGCACCATGGATGCCAACGGCCTGGTCGCCGCCGGCCCGATGCGCATCATCTCCACCGAACTCGGGCGCGAGAACTACACCTTCGACATCGCCCAGCCCGTGCGCAAGGCCGGCAGCGGCGAGAAGCCGAAGACCGAGGAAGCCAAGCCCGAGGCCGACAAGCCGGCCGCCGATGCCGCCACTGCCGAGGCCGCCGCGCCGAAGCCGGACAGCCTGACCCCGATCACCGCCGCCGGCGACAAGCTCGACATCAAGATTCCGGCCGGCGCCCCGGTCGAATACGTGCAGACCAAGGGCGGCCGCGTTTCCGTGGCGTACTACACCGGCTTCATGGCCGAACTCGACAACGTCCGCAACGCACTGCGCGCCTGGACGCTGACCCAGGGTTACGAAGTCGCGGATCGCCCATACGAGATCTACAAGAACGGCATCGACAAGGCGTTCACCGCCGAGGGCGAATACGAGGTCCTGTGGACCCTGAAGTAAGCGTTCGCACTCATCGATGAAGATCGACCGACGCGCCGCATCCTCGTGATGCGGCGCGTTGCGTTTGTGGAGGCGGAAACATGTCGAACGTAGGGAACGGCGCGCGGTGGCTGGTGTCGGCGGGCGCCGTGCTGGCCGCGGCGGCGGTGGCGTTATCGGCGTATGCCGCGCATGGCGCCGAAGGCGAGGCGCAGACGCGTTTGCAGACGGCGGCCGTGTTCGCCTTCGGCCACGGCATCGCGCTCGCGGCCCTGGCGCGCAGATCATTGCGCAGGCTGGCCTGGATTGCCCTGGTCGCGATCCTGTGTGGGACGCTGCTGTTCTCGGGCGCGCTGGCCCTGGCCGAGATCGCCGGCGTGCGCGCGCGCACGGCGCCGTTCGGCGGCACGCTGTTGATCCTCGCCTGGCTGCTGTATGCAATCGATGCATTGCGCAGGTAAGCTGCGCAGGCCGTGATCTTGAACACCTCGATGCCTTCCATGGCGAAACATTCTCCCCTTCGGAACGTCAGGCCCGGCCATCCATGGGCGGGCGTTCCGAAGCGCAGCAGGCGCCTTGAAGGCGCCTGCTAGCACACGCGCTCTCACCCATGCCACGACACGCCCGAGGATTCGACACCGACGCCGCTTTCGCGCACCTGACCAAGCGCGACCGCAAGCTCGGCACCTGGATGAAGCGCCTGGGCGCGATCGATCCCGATCCGCGCTGGCGCAAATCCTTCGATCCGGTCGACGCACTGGCACGCGCGATCCTCTACCAGCAGCTCAGCGGCAAGGCCGCATCGACGATTGTTTCGCGCGTGGAAGCCGCGATCGGCAGTGATCGTTTCCATTGCGACACCCTCGGCCGCATCGACGACGCCGGCCTGCGCGCCTGCGGGGTTTCCGGCAACAAGACCCTGGCGCTGCGCGATCTGGCCTTGCGCGAATCGCGCGGCGAAATCCCCGATCTGCGCCGCATGTCGACGATGCACCACGACGACATCGTCGCCGCGCTCGTCCCGATCCGCGGCATCGGCCGCTGGACCGTGGAAATGATGCTGATGTTCCGCCTCGGCCGGCCCGATCTGCTGCCGGTCGATGATCTTGGCGTCCGCAAAGGGGCGCAGGTCGTCGACAAGCTCGAAGAGATGCCCACGCCCAAGGAATTGGTCGAGCGTGGTGAACGCTGGGGCCCGTATCGCACCTACGCCAGCCTCTATCTGTGGCGCATCGCCGATTTCGGTTCGCAAGCGAAAGAGCCCACGAAACGGTCGCAGGAATAGCCCGGCAGACCTCTAAGCCGCGGGCCGCAGCGTTGTCAGCAACCCGCGCGCGGCATTGAAGCGCGTGGCCGCATCGGGCAATTCCAGCTTGATGCGCAGCTTGTCCGGGCCATCCATCTGATAGAGCTTCGGCTGGCCCTGGATCATGCGGATGATCGACATCGGATCGACGTTCGGCTTCTCCACGAACTGCACACGCCCGCCGCCCGGCCCGAGATCGAGCTTGCGGATGCCCAGTTCGGTGGCTTGCAGCTTGAGTTCGGCCGTGGCGAAAAGATGTTTGGCCGCATCCGGCAAGAGGCCGAAACGGTCGATCATCTCCACCTGCAGTTCGCGCAATTCCTCGGCCGTGCGCGCGGAGCTGATGCGCTTGTAGAGCGTCAGGCGCGTGTGCACGTCGGGTAGGTAGTCGTCGGGGATCAGCGCTGGCACGTTCATCACCACGTCGGCGCCGCGTTCCTCGGGCATGTCGACGTCGGGTAGCTTGCCTTGCTTGATCGAGCGCACCGCGCGTTCCAGCAGTTCGGTGTAGAGGCTGAAGCCGACTTCGGCCATCTGGCCGCTCTGATCCTCGCCCAGCAATTCGCCGGCGCCGCGGATTTCCAGATCGTGCGTGGCAAGCGTGAAGCCCGCGCCCAACTCGTCCATCGCCGAGATCGCGTCGAGGCGCTTGCGCGCGTCGGCCGTGATCGAACGCTGATCCGGCGTCACCAGATAGGCATAAGCACGGTGATGCGAACGCCCGACACGGCCGCGTAGCTGGTGCAGCTGCGCGAGGCCGAACTTGTCGGCGCGATTGATGATGATCGTGTTGGCGTTCGGGATGTCGATGCCGGATTCGATGATCGTCGAGCACAGCAGCACGTTGGTGCGCTGCTTGTGGAAATCGAGCATCACCCGTTCCAGTTCGCGTTCCGGCATCTGGCCATGGGCGACGCCGATGCGGGCATCCGGGACGAGTTCCTGCAGCTGGCGCTGCATGCGCTGGATGCTTTCGACATCGTTGTGCAGGAAATACACCTGGCCGCCGCGTGCGAGTTCGCGCTGGAAAGCCTCGCGCAATTGCGCATCGTCCCAAGGCACGACGAAGGTCTGCACGGCCAGGCGATGCGCGGGCGGCGTGGCGATGATGGCCAGATCGCGCAGGCCCGCCATTGCCATGTTGAGCGTGCGCGGGATGGGCGTGGCCGTCAGCGTGAGCAGATGCACGTTGGCGCGCAGCGCCTTCAGCGCTTCCTTCTGGCGCACGCCGAAGCGCTGCTCCTCGTCGACGATCACCAGGCCGAGGTCCTTGAAGCGCACGTCCGGCTGCAATAGCCGATGCGTGCCGACGATGACGTCGATCTTGCCTTCGGCGAGCTTGTCGAGCTCGGCCTTGATCTCCTTCGTGCTCTTGAAGCGCGACAGCACTTCCACGCGGATCGGCCAGTCGGCGAAGCGGTCGCGCATCGTGCGGTAATGTTGTTCGGCCAGCAGCGTGGTCGGCACCAGCACCGCGACCTGCTTGCCAGCGGTGGCGGCGACGAAGGCGGCACGCACGGCGACTTCGGTCTTGCCGAAGCCGACGTCGCCGCAAACCACGCGATCCATCGGCTGCGACGAGGACAGATCGCGGATGACCGCCTCGATCGCGCTGTGCTGGTCCGGCGTTTCCTCGAACGGGAAGGTCGCGGCGAACGGTTCGTACAGCGAGCGATCGACATCCAGCGCGAGTCCGGCGCGCGCCTGCCGCTTGGCCTGGATTTCCAGCAGTTCGGCGGCGACGTCGCGCACCTTCTCGGCGGCCCGGCGTCTGGCCTTGGTCCATTGCTCGCCGCCGAGCGAATGCAGCGGCGCGGTCTCCGGCGACGCGCCGGAGTAGCGGCTGATCAG
Source organism: Luteimonas sp. GW821-FHT14E02 (assembly GCF_058803905.1). Classification (NCBI taxonomy): domain Bacteria; kingdom Pseudomonadati; phylum Pseudomonadota; class Gammaproteobacteria; order Lysobacterales; family Lysobacteraceae; genus Luteimonas; species Luteimonas sp. GW821-FHT14E02. The sequence goes on from NZ_JBXAPK010000011.1 coordinate 66,299, forward strand.
GTGCAGCTGCGCGACCGGCACGTAGAGGCGGTCGCCCTTGGCGTATTCGATCTCGAGGTATTCGCCGGGCTGGCCGCCGGCTTCGAGCGTGATCAGCCCGCGATAACGGCCGACGCCGTGGTCTTCATGGACGATCGGTGCGCCTTCGCTCAATTCGCCGAGGTCGCGAATGATCGCTTCCGGCTCGCGGCCCACGCGCTTGCGCCGGCGTGGCTGCGAAGCGCGCTCGGGAAACAGCTGGCGTTCGGTGAGGATGGCGATCGGCCCGCCGTCGATGCTGTCCGCATCGAGCGCAGAGCCGTTATCAAGCGCGAATCCGTTGTCGAGCGGCGCGACCGCGATGGAGAATTTCGCGGCTTTCTTCGTGGGCTTGCCGCTATGGATGAAGCTCTGGAAATCCGGTAGCACTTCCGGCTGCAATCCCGCTGCCTGCAACACTTCCAGAAGCGCTTCGCGCCGGCCCGCCGAATCCGTGGCGATCAGCGTACGGCCGGGATAGGCGGCGAGGAAGGATTTCAGTGCCGCGGCGGGTGCGACGTCCTTGGCGGCGACGGGCAGGTCGGGTGCGGGCTGGTCGCCGAGCGGCATGGCCTGCGCATGGCGAGGATGCTGCGCATTGCAGACTTCGACGCGCTCGGACAGATTGAGCCGCTCGCGCAGCGCATCGGGAGACAGATAAAGCTCGTTCGGCGGCAGCAGCGGACGTTCGATGTCGTGCCGGCGCTGCTCGTAACGATCGCCGGTCTGCTTCCAGAAATGATCGGCCGCCTCCGAGACGCCATCGCACAGCAGCGGCAGCGCCGCGGCGTCGAAATAGTCGAACAGCGTGGCGGTCGACTGCTTGTCCTTGCCGGAAGGCGCGAAGAACAGCGGCAGGTAGTACTCGATGCCGGCGGGCGCATGCCCTGATTTCAAATCCTGGAACAGCGCGCTGCGTCGCGTATCGATGTCGAAGCGCTCGCGCAGCGCGTCCATCGCGCGCTCGAGCGAATCCTCGTCCATCGGCACTTCGCGTCCCGGCAGCAGTTGCACGGCATCGACCTTGTCGAGCGAGCGCTGGCTTTCCGGATCGAAGGCGCGAATGGTGTCGATGCTGTCGTCGAACAGCTCCACGCGATAGGGCGTTTCCGCGCCCATCGGATAGACGTCGAGCAGCGCGCCGCGCACGGCGAAATCGCCGGGATCGAACACCTGCGGCACGTTGCGGTAGCCGGCCGCTTCCAGGCGGCGCTTCTCGGCATCGAGATCGAGTGTCTGCCCGACCCGCACGTCGAAGGCGCTGCCGACCACATACGACAGCGGCGGCAGGCGCTGCATCAGCGTCTGCACCGGCACCACGACAATGCCGCGCTTGAGCGTCGGCAGGCGATACAGCGTGGCCAGGCGCTGCGACACGATGTCCGGATGCGGACTGAACTGGTCGTAGGGCAGGGTTTCCCAGTCCGGGAAGGGCAGGACCGGGAGCGTGTCGTCGTGGCCGATCAGCGTGTGCAGATCGGATTCGAGCTGATGCGCGCTCTGGTTGTCGCGCGCGACCACCAGCAAGGGGCCGGCGTGCGCGGTGGCGGTGCGGGCGATGCTCCAGGCGAGCGCGCTGGCGCTGGCTGGCGCGCGCCACCAGGCGCGTTGTTGGCCGGACTTCGGCAGCAGGTCGAGGGCGCTGGGAGGAGTCATGAAACCAGATAGTTTAGCTGCACTGCATCATGCGCGTACTGCCAAGCGCGTCGCGTCGGCGTCACTGCCGGGTGCGGAAACGCCGTGTTATACCGGACAAGCCGTTGGCGGGGACTTGTCCGTTGGCTGCTCGCGGGCATGCGCCGATGCTGGTGGGGAAGGATCGAATTGCGTCGTCCCGGGTAGATGGGGACGCAATGACCCAGGGCAACAGGGTTTGTTGCCATCACTTTTGAAGGAAGCAATGCTCATGAAAGAAGTGAAGAAGGGAATGCGCATCAGGAATTTTCTGCTGGGCGGCGTGTTCGCGCTGACCGCCTTGTCGTCGGCCGCCGTTCTGGCACTGCCGGTGACGCCAGCGGGTTACTGGGGGATGTACACCTATTACGATGCCTCGGGCGAAATCGTGGGCCAGCGTTCACAAGGCCTGTGTCCGGGCATGGCGCCGGTCGAATGGGGCGTCCGAACGACCCACTTCGACTTCGATAAGGGCCCGTGCCAGAGCGATCCGTACTGATCCGGCAGCTCTCTCAAATTCCCGGGAGAATGGAGATGAAAAAGATCAGGCTCGTGCCCTTGGCGCGAAGAATGCTGTTTGCGATGGCATTGTTCGGAACGTTGCTGGGAACACGCGCGGCACCGGCATATGCCGCCGGCTATGTGTGGGTGACGTTCTATTACGACGACAGCGGCGCCATCGTCGGAGCCGAGAGCTGGGGCGACTGTTCGATCGGATCGTGGGGCCGCACGACCGCGAATTCGACGACACAGGTCTATGCCTGCGACGGCGAACAGCCCTACTGAACATCGGTCGCGCAACCCGCCAGCCAGGAGCCGTCATGCGTGGCGGCGGTGCGGGCGATGGATGTAATCGTTGCATTGACAATCAAACCAATCAAAGGAATCGATCACATGAAGAACACGAGGAAGGGCATGAGCACCGTGACCAAGCTGGCGCTGGTGAGTGGCGTTCTTGCGCTGGGAACGCTGTTCTCGGCTATGGCGATCCCGCCGGTGCCGGCCAATGGCTGGATCACCTACACGTACTACAACGGCGAGGGCGAAGTAGTGGGTGAGCGCTCGGAAGTCGCCGGCTACTGCAACGGCATGCAACCCTTCGAGTGGGGGGAGAGGACGCGGATCATGACGTGGCGTACCGGCAGCTGCGGTCCGATCGAGTAAATTCCAATCGAACAGAGGGACGCCCGCTCGGGCGTTCCATGCAATCAGGCGCCGGCGGATGGGAATCCATGCGCCGGCGCCGCCATTTCACTTCAGATTCTCACTCCAGATCCAGCACCACGTGGATCAGGCCCGGGGTATCGGCGACTTCGCGGCGAAAGCCCAGCGATTGCACCAGCGAGAGCATCGGCACGTTGCTCTCCAGCACATCGCCGTAGAGGTGCTTGAGCTTCTTGCCGCGCGCCCAGCGCACGAGGCGGCGCATCAGATGGCGGCCCAGGCCCATGCCGGCGATGTAGCGGCTCACCAGGATCGCGAATTCGGCATCCTGCGTGCCGGGAGTGATCGAGACGCGGGCCACGGCCCCGATCAGCGCCTCTCCGGGCGGCAGTGGCTCGGCGGCGACCAGGGCGAATTCGGTCTTGGGATGCGGCTGGGTGAGCCGCTGCGCCATCTCTGGCGAGAGCTCCTTGAGCGCGTAGAGGAAGCGCTGGCGGATCTCGTCGGGCTGCAGCAGGCCAAAGCCGGCCTGCAGCGGGCCGGCGTCATCGGCCCGGATCGGTCGGATCAGGAGGTCGCGCCCGTTGGCGAGTCGGACTTCTTCATGCCAGGGCGGAAGACGGTTGCGAGCAGCCATTGGCCCATGCTCGCATAGGGAAGGTGAAGACTGACTCTAGACGGCATGCTCTAGACGGCATGCCCTATGGACGGCATGCCCTGGACGGTATGGGCCCATCCCATGCGGGACTGGGTTCGCGCTACGCGCGTGGGCCCGTTCCCGTTCTTGAGTTTAGGCGCTCTAGGCGTGCTTGGGCTTGCGCAGGCGTGAGATCACGGCAACCACGGCCAGCACGATGATGCCCGTCACGATGCCGACGACGGCATCGAAGAGCAGGCTCACCACCGTTCCCAGCGCGCCGCCGGTATACGGTTCGATCAGATGATGGAGTGCCGCGATGCCATGGACGAGGATGCCGCCACCAACCAGGAACATCGCGGCCGTGCCGGCGATGGACAGCGTTTTCATCAGATAGGGGGCGGCGCGCAGGATCAGCGCGCCGACACCGCGCTTGAACCGCGCCCATGCGTTTTGGCGCGCGTCGCGGCTCAGCAGCAGGCCGAGATCGTCGAGCTTGACGATGCCGGCGACCAGGCCGTAGACGCCGACCGTCATGATCAGCGCGATCGCGACCAGCACCGAGATCTGGCGCGTCAGATCCTGTCCGGCGACGCTGCCGAGCGAGATGACGATGATTTCCGCCGAGAGGATGAAGTCGGTGCGGATCGCGCCTTTGATCTTGTCCTTCTCGAACGCGATGATGTCGACCTTCTCGTCCTGCACCGCATGCACCAGTTCCGCGTGGTGTTGCTCGTCCTCGGTCTTGCTGTGCAGGAACTTGTGCGCGAGCTTTTCCACGCCCTCGTAGCAGAGGAATCCACCGCCGAGCATCAGCAGCGGCGTGATCGCCCAGGGCGCGAACGCGCTGATCGCGATCGCAGCCGGAACGAGAATCGCCTTGTTGAGCAGCGAGCCTCTCGCCACCGCCCAGACCACGGGCAGCTCGCGGTCGGCATTGACGCCGGATACCTGCTGCGCGTTGAGCGCGAGATCATCGCCGAGCACGCCGGCGGTCTTCTTCGCGGCCACCTTCGTCATCACCGACACGTCGTCGAGCAGGGTGGCGATATCGTCGATGAGGGCGAACAGGCTGGATCCGGCCATGGGATTGATGATTGTGCGGTTGCCACATTCTGGCATACCGCGGCGACCGTCAGTGCGGACGGATCAAGCCGGAAGCGAGCGGCTATCCAGAGGCGCGCAGATAGTCCAGTCGCCAGGAAGCACCATCTTCTCCCAGTGCGTCACGCAGGATCGGCAGGGCGGGCGAGAGCCGCTCGTCGATCTTCCACGGTGGGTTCAAGAGCAGCATGCCGCTGCCATTCAAGCGCAGCGGCGAATCGTCCGGGCGCACCAGCAGTTCGGCCAGCAGTGCCGGCTTCGCGACGGCATGTCTGGCCGGCAGGGCGGCGGCCTTGCGCAGGAACGGCAACAGGCTGCGGCGCTGCTTGATCGGATACCACACGGCACAGATCGCCTGCGGCCAGCGCGTCAGGATTTCCTCCAGGGCCTGGAGAATGCGGGGATACTCGGCCTCCTGCGCCTCGTAGGGCGGATCGATCAGCACCAGGCCGCGTGCGTAGCGCGTCGACCCGATCCGGGGCGGCAGCAGCGCCTTGATCGCGTCGTAGCCGTCGCGCGCGTGCACGGCCACGCGCGCGTCGCCGGCGAACAGTGATTTCAGGGCGGCCGCTTCTCCGGGCTCGAGTTCGCAGGCGGCCAGACGGTCCTGCGCGCGCAGGGCATCCGCCGTCAGCAGCGGCGAGCCTGGATAGATGTCCCATGTTCCCGGCGTGTTGTGGGCCGCCACGGCATGCAGATAGCGCGCGATCGCGGGCGGCGTCGAGCCGTCGCCGGCCAGGCGCAGGATGCCGAGATCGGATTCGCCGGTCTTGCGGCTTGCCTCCTCGGCCAGCACGTAACGGCCGCGCCCGGCATGCGTGTCGAGCACGAAGAAGGCCGCATCCTTTTCCCGCAGAGCATCCAGGATCGCCAGCAGCACGACGTGCTTGAGCACATCGGCGTGGTTGCCGGCGTGGAAGGCATGGCGATAGTTCACAGGGATAGATGCGCGGGAGACGGGAAAAGTATGGAGGTTTTACCGCTACCCGTCATGCCCGCGCCGAAGCGCGCCGCCGGGATGCCGAAGCGGGAATGACGGAAAGGGGTTACGCTTTTCCCGTCCCGGATCCGCCGTCCCAATGCCCAACATCCTGCTCGTCGAAGACGAAAGCGCCATCGCCGACACCGTGCTGTATGCCCTGCGCGCGGAAGGATTCACGGCGACGCATTGCCTGGCCGGACACGAGGCGCTGCAGGCTGCGCGAGAACACACCTTCGACCTGGCCATCCTGGACGTCGGCCTGCCGGACATCGGCGGATTCGCCCTGTGCCGGGAATTGCGCCGCGATCGCGACCTGCCGGTGATCTTCCTGACCGCGCGTGATGCCGAGATGGATCGCGTGCTGGGCCTCGAACTCGGCGCCGACGACTACGTCGTTAAACCATTTTCGCCGCGCGAACTGGTCGCGCGCGTGCGCGTGGTGCTGCGCCGGATCATCACGAGCACGGGCACGACGAGCGCGGGCACATCGCAGCGACACGGCGATTTCGAACACGACGGCGAGGGCAAGCGCATCCGCTACCGTGGACAGATGCTGGATTTGACGCGATACGAATACGGCTTGCTGGCCGCGCTGCTGTCGCGCCCCGGCGCGGTGCTGTCGCGCGGGCAATTGATGGATCGCGTCTGGGGCGACGCGCTGGAAAGCGGCGACCGCACTGTCGACACCCACGTCAAGACGTTGCGCGCGAAGCTCAAGGCGATCGCGCCGGAGGTCGATCCGATCCGCACGCACCGGAGTCTGGGTTATTCGCTGGAGATCACCTAAGGCCGCGTCATGAAGATCGGTCTGCGCATCCTGCTCGGTTACTTCCTCATCGTCGCATTGGCGGGGGTTCTGCTGGCACGGGTATTCATCCAGGAGGTGAAGCCAGGCGTGCGCCAGGCGGTGGAAGATACCCTGGCCGACACCGCCAATGTCCTGGCCGAACTCGTCCGCGACGATTTCATCGGCGGCAGCATCAACGACGGACGCTTCGCCGAACGCATGCATGCGCTGGCGAAGCGGCAAGTGGGCGCCAACATCTGGGGGTTCAAGAAGGGCAAGGTGAGCTATCGCGTCTACATCACCGACGCGCGCGGCATGGTCGTGTTCGATTCGACCGGGCGGGACGTCGGCAAGGACTATTCGCGCTGGAACGATGTCTATCTCACCTTGCGCGGAAAGTACGGCGCGCGCTCCACGCGCACCGATCCCGACGACGACAACACCAGCGTCATGCATGTCGCCGCGCCGATCCGCGATGTCGATGGTCGCATCATCGGTGTCCTGACCGTCGCGAAACCCAATCAGGTGCTCGCGCCGTTCATCGCCCGCAGCCAGCGGGTGGTGATGAGTTGGGGGCTGGTGTTGCTGGGAACGGCATTGCTCGTAGGTTTGATGGCCGCGTGGTGGTTGTCACGTCAACTCGGAGGATTGCGCCGATACGCCAACGCGGTCACGGCGGGCGAGCGTGCACAGCTCCCTGATTCCGCTGGCGAGTTCGCGGACCTCGGCCGCGCGCTCGAGACCATGCGCACGCGTCTGGAAGGCAAGCAATACGTCGAGCAGTATGTTCATGCATTGACGCACGAACTGAAGAGCCCGCTCTCGGCGATCCGCGGTTCCGCGGAACTGCTGGAACCGCATCCCGGCCAGCCACCACTGCCCGAAGCGGATCGCGCGCGCTTCGTGGCCGCGATCCGCGCGCAGGGAGAGCGGATGGCGCAGACGATCGACAAGCTGCTGGCGCTGGCGGCGGTCGAGCATCGCCAGCGCATCGAAGAACCGGACGCCATCGAGCTGGACGAACTGCTGCGGGACGCCACGACCCAGGTCGAACAGAAAGCCGCCGATGCCGGTGTCGTAATCGCGTTGCCCGTTGCGAACGATGCGGTAGTGCGTGGCGATCGCTTCCTGCTACGTCAGGCGTTGGTCAACCTGCTCGACAACGCGATCGACTTCGCGCCGCGCGATTCCCGGATCGAAGTCAGCGTCGACAACAACGACGAGACGTCACGCATCATCGTGGCCGATCGTGGCCCGGGCATCCCGGACTACGCCATCGGCCGCGTCTTCGAACGTTTTTACTCCCTCCCGCGCCCCGGTGGTGGCAGCCGCAGCAGCGGACTGGGGCTGTGTTTCGTCGCGCAGGTGGCGGATCTGCATGGGGGGCATGCGGTCCTGGCCAATCGTGATGGCGGCGGAGCCCTGGCGACATTGAACCTGCCCAAGGGCTGACTTCACCCTGACTTCACCATGCCGCCATCGCGGCCCCGCATGCCTGCGGAATCCTGTCCTGCAATACGACAGAGGAGGATTCCCGTGCAGCTCGTTTCCAGGATTTCGTCGATTTTCAAGATTGCCATTGTTGTGGTGCTCACGCTGCTGATCCTGATCCCGTTGAGCATGATCCGCAGCACGATCTCGGAACGTCAGGCCTACCGCGAGCAGGCGGTGGCCACCATCGCGCGCAGCGAGGCAGGCGCGCAGGGCGTGGCCGGCCCGGTTTTGGTGGTGCCTTACACCGAGACCATCGAAGTTGAGGAAACCAACAAGGCCGGCGAAGTGATGCGTAAGGTGAAGCGCGATGGCGAGAGCGGACAGTGGATCTTCTTTCCAGGATCACTGGCGCTCTCCGGACGGATGGAGCCCTACACGCGCCGTCTCGGTCTGCACGAAGTGCGGATGTTTTCGCTTGCCGGCACGATAGGAGCACGGTTCGACGTCACCATACCGCGTGATGTCGACCCCAACCTGCCGCGCAAGATCGGGCGGCCCTGGCTGGCCTACGGCATCGCCGACGTGCGCGGATTGCGCGGAATGCCGAAGCTGCGGGTCGATGGAAAGGAAGTCTCGTTGGAGCGGGGACTGGGTGCGAGCGATGCTCCGGGACTGCATACACGTTTCGGAGCACCGGCTGCGGGAGCGCAGATGGCATTTTCGACGCAATTGCAGATCGAAGTCGGAGGTAGTGAAGCCTTTGCGTTCGCGCCGCTTGGCGACAGCAACAGACTCGAACTCGATTCGCGCTGGCCGCATCCGCAATTCAACGGTGCCTTCCTGCCGCGGACGCGCAAGGTGGACGACGCCGGCTTCAAGGCGACATGGGAAGTCTCATCGCTGGCGAGCAATGCACAGGCCCAGTATCTGCGTGGCAGCCGCATCGGGTCCGACCAGATCTCCGCGCTTGCTTCTGGCGCTCCCGGCACGCTCGATCTGATGGGCGTTTCGCTTGTGGAACCAGTCAACGTCTATTCCCAAGCCGATCGCGCCACCAAGTATGGACTGCTGTTCGTGATGCTGACTTTCGTCGGATTCTTCATGTTCGAGCTGATCAAGCAACTTCGCATCCACCCGATCCAGTACGGACTGGTCGGGCTGGCGTTGGCAATCTTCTTCCTGCTGTTGGTCAGCCTGTCCGAGCACATTGCTTTTGGTCTGGCTTATCTGGTGGCGAGTGCGGCGTGTATCGGATTGATCGGATTCTATCTGTGCAATGTCCTGCATAGCGTGGCCAGAGGCATCGGGTTCTCGGCGATGCTCGCGACGCTTTATGCTGCGCTCTATGGTTTGCTGGTATCCGAAGACAACGCCCTGGTGCTCGGATCCGGCCTGCTGTTCGTGATTCTTGCGGCGATCATGGTGATCACGCGGCGCGTCGACTGGTACCGGACCACGACGTTGCCGCAATGAGGGAGGAAAGTGCCCGGTCAGGTGATCCTGGCCGGGCATTCTGACGCGCACAGCCTCGAATCGTAGCGTCCCGCCTCACCCGAACAGGGTTGCGTTCGGAATGAGCCACAACGAAAACCCGGCCAGCCCGCTGCCGATCGCGGTCGCCGCCAGCACATCGCTGGGGTAGTGCAGACCGAGCACCACCCGCGACAGCGCCACGCTCGCCGCGAACGGTACCAGCACCCAGACGAGAGCCGGATAGTGCGCGATCGCAACCAGCGTGAAGGCGACGGCATGCAGCGTATGCCCGGACGGGAAACTGAACTCGTCCAGTGGTGCCACCCAGGCGCGGATGCGCACATCGGACGCGAATGGACGCGGCCTGCGCGTCCAGCGCTTCAGCCCCTTGTACAACAGCAATGCAATCAGACCGGTACAAGCCATGTGCGCGGAAGCGAACAAGCCGTCGTACCCATCGAAGAGCACGAGGATCGCCATCAGCGCATACCAGAACGCGCCGTCGCCGAGCCGGCTGACGATGGCGAAGAAGCGACGCACGCCGTCGCGCGCACCGTATCGGTTTGCCCGCAGGCACCAGCCCGATTCGCGGGCGAGCATGCGGCTACGCGGCGACAGTGCCTGCATCGGCGCCTCCTCGTGCTCGTGCGAGCCCTTCAAGAATGTTGTCGAATTCCGCCGCGACCTGCTCCGGCCGCAGGCTGGCGACCGCGCTGCGTGCGGCGGCACCCATCGCGGCCCGCAATGCGGGATCGCGCCCGATCCTGCAGGCAGCTTCGATGAAGCCCTCATCGTCGCCGTCGGCAATGGCGGCGCCATGCACGCCATGCCGCAGATATTCGTGCGCCGCGCCGTAATCGAATGCCACGGTGGGAATCCCGCTGGCCATTGCCTCGAGCGTCACGTTGCCGAAAGTTTCCGAATGGCTGGGGAACAGGAACAGATCGCCGCTGGCGAAATGCCGTCCGAGCGCATCGTCGCGCTGCACGCCGCGGAAGATGAAGTCCGGATGCTCGCGCTGCAGGCGCTCGCGTGCCGGCCCGTCGCCGATCCAGACGAAGCGCGCATCCGGCTGCACCGTCTGCAGGGCACGGAAGGCACGCACCGCCAGCGCCAGGTTTTTTTCCGCGGCGATACGCCCCACGTGCACTACCGCCACGGTGTCTTCCGTGATACCCCATTCGGCGCGCAGGGCGGGGTCGTGCTTCGCGGGATCGAACAGGACCGTGTCTACGGCACGCGGAAGCAACTTCACGTTATCGAAGCCGTTCCTGGAAAGAAAAGACTGCAACTCACGCGTCGGCACCAGCGTCGCGTCGGCGCCGTTATGGAAATAGCGCATCCAGCGCAGCGCCGTTCCTTCCAGGAAGGCCGCGCCGTAATCGCGCATGTAGCTGTCGAAGCGTGTGTGGAACCCAGTGGCGGCTGGGATGCCGAGTTTGCGCGCTGCCCGCAAGGCCGACCATCCAAGCGGGCCTTCCGTGGCGACATAGATGGCATCGGGGCGGTGTGTGCTCCACAGATGCGACAACCGGCGCGTGGCCGGGAATCCGAACTTCAATCCCGGATAGCGTGGCAACCCCGCGCCACGCACGAACGTTTCATGGGCGAGAGATTGCTGCCCGGCATGCTGGCGCGGCCGCACCAGCGACACCTCGTGCCCGCGCGAACGCAGTCCCTGTTCCAACGACTGCACCGTCAGCGCAACGCCGTTGACTTCTGGTGGCCAGGTTTCGGTCACGATCGCGTAATGCATACGCGGCGTCCGGGCTGAGTTCGGATGCCGCCATCGTGTTGTCGGCCGATGACGTCACGATGGCGCTTTGGTGACAGCTCTGCGACAGCGTTTATGGCATTGGTTTGACATGCCAGTTAATCGCAAGGGTTCATTGCCCTTTGGCTTGCTGCAGCTGTTGCTCTAACTGTGCTTTCAAGGCATCGTCGATCTTCAGCTGCCGCGCAAGCTCATCGAGGTAGGCGCGCTCCATGTAGCTCTGCTCGTCCGCGGCGAGCAGGCTGGCGAGGTACATCTCCGAGGCGATTTCCGGGGTGGTCGCGGCCGAGGCCACTTCGGCCGGGTCGAGCGGCTTTTCGAGTTCGGTGTGCAGCCACTGTCGCAGTTGGGGATCGTTGTCGATGCGGGTGAACTCGCCTTCGATGACTTCGCGTTCACGGGCATCGATATGGCCGTCGGCCTTGGCGGCGGCGACCAGGGCCTTGAGGATCGCCTGGCTGTGCTGTTCGGCCTGCGGTGGCGGCAGGCGATCGACGGTTTGCGGCTCGATGCCGGGCTGGCCCTGCTGCTTGCGATATTCGCCATAGGCCTTGTAGGCCAGCACGCCGACGGCGGCGACACCGCCGTAGAGAGCGATCTTGCCGGCGTGCTTGCGCACCTTCTTGTTGCCGAGGAGTAGGCCCAGCGCGCCGCCGGCCAGCGCGCCCTTGCCGAAATCGGCGTTGAGGAAGTCCGTGCCGAGCGCGCCGCGCTTTTCCTGCTGTTGCGGAGCTTCCTGCCGGACCGGCGCCTTGTTCCTCAGCAGGCCATCGAGTGCTCCACCGCCGAGGCTCTGTTGCGCGGTCTTCAGCAGTTGGTCGAGAAAGCCCTGGGTCTTCATGCGCGTCGCTCCGGAGTGGTCATGAAATCCCGACCTGTGGGCGGCGGCAATGGCCTTCAAGGATGCCGGAATGCACCGGCGGGGCGAGATTCAGACCGTCTGCACCGCCAGCAGGACACCGAGCGCTTCAAGATCGTCCGGTTCGCCGGCGAGATCGGCGCGCAGCAGCGGGCGCGATTCCAGCCAACGTTTTGATAACGCGATCGCCAGCGCCGGGCCTTCGGTAGCGGCGTCGAGCTGCGGAATCGCCGCGGTCTCGTGGGCGCGATGCAGCAGTACGGCGATGCGCAGCAATGCGGCGCTGCGACGCGCGGCGGCGAGCAGGCGATCGGGCAGGGCGTTGAAGTTCGATTTGGAGATCTTGCGCCGGTGCGCGCGCACGAGCGCGGCGAGGAATTGTTGTTCCTGGCGCGAGAAGCCGGCGATGTCCGAGTTCTCCAGCACGTAGGCACCGTGAACGTGATATTGGCTGTGCGCGATGGCAAGGCCGAGTTCGTGCACGCGCGCGGCCCAGCCGAGCATGAGGCGGTCGTCGGCGGTGAGCTGCCAGGTTTCCGCCACCTGATCGAACAGGTGCAGCGCGGTCTGTTCGACCAGCGAGGCCTGTTCGGGATCGATGGCGTAGCGCTGCATGAGCGCGGCGATCGAGGCATCGCGTGGATCGTGATCGCCGGCGCGGCCGACCATGTCGTGCAGCACGCCTTCGCGCAGCGCCGCCTTGCTGACGACCATGCGATCGATGCCGAGTGCGTCGAACGCGGCTTCGAGCACGAGCACGCCGCCGGCGATGATCGGACGGCGATCCTCGGAGAGGCCTGGCAGGTTGATCGCGTCGATGCTCTCGGCCTGCAGCAGCCGGTCGCGCACTTGCGGCAGGGCTTCGGCGGTCACCGAACCCTTGGTCAGCTTCATCGCGGCGCAGATGTCGCCGATGGCCTTGTTGGTGCCGGACGAGCCCAGCACCTCGTTCCAGCCGAGCGCGCGGTAGATGCCGGCGAACTGCTGGAATTCGGCGCTCACTTCGGTCAGTGCTTCCTTCCAGCGTTTTCGCGAGAGCTTGCCGTTGCTGAAAAAGCGCCGCGTGCTGGCGACGCAGCCGACCTGCAGGCTTTCACGCTCGACCGCGTCGAAGCCGCTGCCGATGATGCATTCGGTGGAACCGCCGCCGATGTCGATCACCAGGCGCAATTGTCCCGGCTTCGGTGGTTGCGCGTGGGCGACGCCGAGATAGACCAGTCGCGCCTCTTCGCGGCCGGAGACCACTTCGATGGCATGTCCGAGCGCGTTTTCGGCCGGGACGAGGAAGGTCTGCGGCGCCGACAGCGCGCGCACGGTGTTGGTGGCGACGGCGCGCACGCGTTCGGGCGGGATGTCGCGGATGCGCTGGCCGAAGCGGGCCAGGCAGTCCAGCGCACGCTGGCGCACGTCGACGCGCAAGCCGCCCTTGCCGTCGAGGCCCTCGGCCAGGCGCACGGTCTCGCGGATGCGATCGATGGTGCGCAACTGCCCGAGCATGTAGCGCGCCACCACCATGTGGAAGCTGTTGGAACCGAGGTCGATGGCGGCAAGCAGTTCGCCGTCCTGCAATGGGGCGGCGGCGGCGCGGGCGAGGGCTGGACTCATGCGCAGATTTTAGCCAACAGAGCCGCTTGCGCCGAATGCGGCATGTCGCCGTTTTCCGGTTGCAGCTTGCGGTAGCTGCCGTCGCTCTGCAGTTCCCAGGCGTTGAGGTTGTCGGCGAGATAGTTGTCGAGAGCCTCGTCCTGCACGCGCGCCGCGAGTTCGGGATCGAGGATCGGGAAGCCGGTCTCCACGCGTCGCAGCAGATTGCGTTCGAGCCAGTCGGCGCTGGTGCAGAACAGGTCGGGATCGCCGTCGTTGGCGAACCAGTAGACGCGGCTGTGTTCGAGGAAGCGGCCGACGATCGAGCGCACGCGGATGTTGTCGGAGAAGCCGGACACGCCCGGGCGCAGCGTGCAGGCGCCGCGCACGATCAGGTCGATGCGGACGCCGGCCTGCGAAGCGTTGTACAGCGCGCGCACCACTTCGGGTTCGTTGAGGGCGTTCATCTTGGCGATGATACGTGCTGGCCTGCCGGCCTTGGCATGCCTGGTCTCGCGCTCGATGCGCTTGAGCACGCCGGTGTGCAGGGTGAAGGGCGATTGCAGCAGGCGCTTGAGCTTGATCGCGGGCGCGAGGCCGGACAATTGCTGGAAGATCAGGTGCACGTCGTTGCCGATGTCGGGATCGGCGGTGATCAGGCTGAAATCGGTGTAGACGCGCGCGGTGCCGGAGTGATAGTTGCCGGTGCCCAGGTGCACGTAGCGGCGCAGCTTGCGGCCTTCGCGGCGCACGATCAGCAGCATCTTGGCGTGGGTCTTGAAGCCGACCACGCCGTACACGACCTGCACGCCGGCTTCCTGCAGGCGATCGGCGAAGGCGAGGTTGGCTTCCTCGTCGAAGCGCGCGCGCAGTTCGATCACCGCGGTCACGTCCTTGCCGTTGCGCGCGGCCTGGATCAGGTTCTCGACGATGGGCGAATCCTTGCCGGTGCGGTACAGCGTCTGCTTGATCGCCAGCACGTTCGGGTCTTCGGCGGCTTGCTTGATCAGTTCCACGATGGGGGCGAAGCTGTCGAAGGGGTGGTGCAGCAGCACGTCGCCGTCACCGATGCGGTCGAAAATGGCATCGCTGTCCGTCATCAGGCGCGGCTGGAACGGCGGGAATTTCAGATCCGGGCGATCCACCTCATCGTAGATCTGGATGATGCGGCTGAGATTGACCGCGCCGTTGATGCGGTAGACGGCGTTGTCGGTGAGATCGAAATTGCGCAGCAGTGTCTGCACGATGGGCTTGGGGCATTGCGCGGCGATTTCCAATCGCATGGCGCGCAGATAACCACGGCCGACTAGTTCGTCGCGCAGGGCGAGGGCGAGGTTCTCGACTTCGTCCTCGTCGACGATCAATTCGGAATTGCGGGTGACGCGGAACTGATAGGCGCCTTTCACTTCCATGCCGGGGAACAGCTCGTCGACGAATTCCGACAGGATCGAGGACAGGAACACGAAGTCGTATTCGCCGCCGGAGACTTTTTGCGGCAGCTGGATGATGCGCGGCAGCGAGCGCGGCGCACGCACGATGGCGAGGTTGCCGGTTCGGCCAAAGGCGTCCTTGCCCTTGAGCACCACCACGATGTTGAGCGATTTGTTGAGGATTTTCGGGAACGGATGCGCCGGGTCGAGTCCGAGCGGAGACAGGACCGGCAGGATCTCGTCGCGGAAATAGGCACGCAGCCAGCGTGTCTGTTTCGAGTTCCAGCTGTCGCGGCCGAGCACGCGGATTCCGGCCTCGGCGAGTGATGGGCGAAGCTCGTAGTTCCAGCAATGGTATTGCGCTTCCACCAGTTCCGCGGCGCGGTCGTGGATGCGCTTGAGCAGGGCCGCGGGCGCCACGCCGTCAGTGGCGATGGGCATGCCGAAATCCTGGGCATGGCGCACGGTGGCGGCACGGATCTCGAAGAACTCGTCGAGATTGGTGCAGGAGATGCACAGGTAGCGCAGGCGTTCGAGCAGCGGCACGGTCACGTCCTGCGCCTGCGCCAGCACGCGGAAGTTGAAGTCCAGCTGCGACAGCTCGCGGTTGAAGTACAGCGAGGGATCGCGCAACGCGTCCTGTTGCGCGTTGTCGGTCGCGGGGGTTTCGAGATTGGCGACGGCTGGAGGGGTCATAGGAGGGCGGGAGAGGAGGAGGCCTGGTCGCGAATGCGCGTGCGCTCGGGACCGAAGTGACAGGAGAAGATGCTGCCGCGCCCGACTTCGCTTTCGATCTCGAGGCGGGCCTGGTGCAGCTGCAGGACGTGCTTCACGATCGACAGGCCGAGGCCGGTGCCGCCGAGTTCGCGCGAACGGCTGGTGGAGACGCGATAGAAGCGTTCGGTGATGCGCGGCAGGTGCGCAGCGGGAATGCCGTAGCCGGTGTCCTGCACGGAGAGGACGGCGCCGCCGTCATCGCCACGCGCGAAACGGATGCTGACGCGGCCACCGGCCGGCGTGTAGCGCACGGCGTTGGCGACGAGATTGGAGAAGGCGCTGTGCAGTTCCTTGATCGAGCCCCACAGGTCGACCTGGGCGACATCCTCGACCGTGATCTCGTGGCGACGCTGGCTCAGCGCTTCGGCCTCGCGCTTGAGCGTGGCCAGCATCGGCGTCATTGCCACGGATTCGTCGGTGAGGCTGTCCTGCGCTTCCAGTCGCGAGAGCGTCAGCAGGTCCTCGACGAGCTGGGTCATGCGCTGCGACTGGCGCTGCATCTCGCTGAGCATCGGCGCCCATTCGGGCTGGTCGGCCGGATCGAGCATGTCGAGATAGCCGTGCACCACGGTGAGCGGCGTGCGCAGTTCGTGCGAGACGTTGGCGACGAAGTCGCGGCGCATCTGCTCCAGGCGCATCAGCTTGCTGACGTCGCGCGCGACCAGCAGCCATAGTTCGTCGGAGTAGGGGATCAGGCGCAGGCTGAGGCGGATCGCCGGGTCGACGGGCGAGGGCGCGTCGAGCAATGGTTCGGCATGGCGCCCGGTGGCGAGCCAATGCGACACCGGCAGCGGCTGCAGGCGTTCGCTCAGCGGGGCGTCGATGTCGTCGGGATAGCGCAAGCCCAGCAGATTGGTGGCGGCGTCGTTGAACCAGCGTACCCGCTGATTGTTGCGTTCCAGTACCACCACGGCATCGGGCAGGGCGGCGGCGGCGGCGCTGTAGGCGCGCAGCATTTCGACCAGGCGGTGCTTGCGCGAACGGGTTTCGTCCTGGCTGCGGTAGAGCAGGCGATCAAGTTCGCTCCACACACCGGTGCCGGCGGCCGGCGGGGCGATCCATTGGCGTGCGGTCAGCCGCGTGAGCACGTCGCGCAGCTTCCAGTAATGCCAGGCGACGATGCCGAGCGCGGTGAGCGTGAGCACCGGCCATGGATGCTGGATCAGCAGTCCCAGCACCAGCGCGGCGACGAGAATCAGCGCCAGCTGGCCGAGCGTCTTGATCCAGGCGGTGCGGGCGTGAGGAGGCATGCGGGAATTGTGACAGACGGCGTTGGAACGTCAGGGGTGGCGCTGTCGCGTTCGCTGCTCCCCTCCAGCAAGGGGAGGAACGCTCACATCGCCGCGGAAAAGCGATAACCCGCGCCGCGCACCGTTTGCACCATGCCTTCCAGCCCGGTGGGCTCCAGCGTCTTGCGCAGGCGGCGGATGTGCACGTCGACGGTACGTTCTTCGACATAGACGCTGCCGCCCCAGACGTGGTCGAGCAGTTGCGAGCGCGTGTAGACGCGTTCGGGGTGGGTCATGAAGAAATGCAGCAGGCGGTATTCGGTGGGGCCGATCGACACCGGAGCGTCGCTGGCGAAGACGCGGTGCGCGCTGCCGTCGATGCGCAGCTGGCCGACCGCGACGCTGCCGTCCTCGTCGTCGTCGCGCGAACGGCGCATCACCGCGCGGATGCGCGCCAGCAGTTCGCGCGAGGAGAAGGGCTTGACCACGTAGTCGTCGACGCCGGCCTCGAGGCCGCCGACGCGGTCATTCTCCTCACCGCGGGCGGTGAGCATGATGATCGGCACCTCGCGGGTCAGCGCCTCGCGGCGCCAGCGCCGGGCCAGTTCGATGCCGCTGGTGCCGGGGAGCATCCAGTCGAGCAGGATCAGGTCGGGGACGCGGTCGGCGATGGAGGCCTGGGCTTCGCGGGCGTCGCCGGCATGGGCGGGCTCGTATTCACCCTTGCGCAGGGCAAAGGCCACCATGTCGCGGATGGCGGGTTCGTCGTCGACGATCAGGATGCGTTTTTGCATGCTCTAGCGGGGCAGAAGCCTGGACGCTGGGATTAGACGACAGTTTTGTGACGGTCACATTACACCGATTGCGGCCATTCCGCCGGGGCTGCCGGCGCTAGACTCGGCTGCCTGGGGATCCGGGACTATTTAAGGAGAAGGGGCGTGAAACGTTTCCTGTCGTTTTTCGTCATTTGCCTGCTGGGGCTGGCTGCCTGCGCCAAGCCGTTGCCGGAGGATCGGAAGGACTATGTCGGTATCTGGACCGGCACCAGGGACGCCGAGCAGATGACGCTCGCCATCGACGCAGGCGGTATGGTCAATTACAAGCGCGAGAAGCCCGGCATGAGCAAGTCGGTAAACGCGCCGATCAAGGCGTTCGAGGGCGATGATTTCGTCGTGGGGATCGGGCCGATGACCACCCGGTTCAAGGTGACGCAGCGGCCGAAGCAGATGGAGGGGGCGTGGACGATGGTGGTGGATGGGGTGACCTTGGAACGTCGGCAGTAGCCGCGATTTGGTCGCCGAATTATGTTCAGACGACTACTCGCCCTTCCTGGTAAGAGCTTGCAGGGACGCACTGGCGGTGCATATACCGTCACCGAACAAGACGCCGACGTTGTCCGACAATTGAGTGATCTGCCGCAGTCTTCGATCGGCGCGCCGCTCCCCACCATTCTTGCGGGGGAGTTCTGCCTGGCAGTTGCTTACCTTTGTGAACTACCTGATGCCAATTGGGATGGTTCGTATGTGCGGGTGGTTTCGGCGGAATCAGAAGGTGAAACGATTTGCGTGGTGTCTTTCGACAATGCGATCGCCCATTTCTTCGGGCCACCGAACGATGAAGCCTTCTCGGGCCATCCTCTCGCCGACAGGGGATTGAGGCCTTACGGAACGTTCGAAATCACTTCTTCCTCATGGATTCGTGCGCTGGAACGCATGAATTCCGTCCATCCGCACCACAAGCCGGAGATTTTCTCGGGGTACAGGCACTTTGTATTGTCCTTTCACGACACGACGTTCGAATGTGTGGCAGCCGGTTATACGTTCCAGACCCGCAGCGGTAGGCTGCGGGATGTGATGGGTGATGTGTGCGCTTCGTTGTAGCGAAGCTGCGGCGGAACCTCTGGAGCAAACTGTCTGCACGCTCGGGATGTCGTTACGCAGGCGATCCTGTCCGTTCCGTCACTGCGGCCGCACGTCCTGATCCCGCATGCCCTGCCGCCGCAGTTCCAACACCATCGGCGTGATCGCCGCGATGCGCGCATCGATGCGGGCGCGCGCGTAGTAATCCAGATCGTCGCGTCGCTTCAGGTTGTTGAGCTGCACCAGCGCCTGCTCGGCGCGGCCGTTGAGGTAGGCGGCTTCGGCGTAGGCTTCACCGGCGCGAATCGGATCACCGGCGATCTCGTTGGCGCGAGCGAAGGTGGTCTGGAACAGCGGATCGTCGCTGGCCGAGTTCAGAAGCGGCCGCAGGATGGTTTGTGCCTGCTGGCCCGCGACCTTGGTGTTGCGTTCGCCCAGCACGCCGGCATAGGTCAGGGCGACGGCACGATTGCCGGGCATGCGTGAGAGCAATCCCTTGAAACGAGTGTCGGCGGCGTCCTGCTTGCCGGCGCGCGCTTCGGCCTGGCCCATGGCGAGCGAGAGCCAGAGGTCGCCGGGATATTCGGTCAGCAATGCGGTGAGATCCGTCATCGCCGCGGCACTGCTGCCGCTGAGCAGGCGCGCCAGCGCGAGGCCGTAACGCTGCGCGTCGTTGAGCTTGCCGTTGCGCGCCATGCGCTCGTATTCCTGCACGGCGGCCGAGGGTCTGTCGGCACTGAGCACGCGCAGGCGTTCGCGCACCCAGCCGTACTGGGTCTCGTCGTTGCGGTACAGGCCATCGACCGACAGGTTGAGCGCGCTCGGCAACAGCGGATTGCTGCTGGCCGGCGCCGAACTGATCGGGCCTTCCGGCACCGGCACCTGTTCGACGCGGGTCGCTTCCGGTGTCGCGGTGATCGCGCGCACGTTGCGCTGCTTCTGGAGGATGCGCTCGGCGCGTTCCTTGGCCTCGGCGATGCGCAGGGTGGTGACCGGGTGGGTCATCAGGTAGTCGGGCGTGCGTTCCTTCTCGCCGCCGCGGTTCACGCGCGAGAGGGCCTGCATGGTCTCGAACATCTGCGCCATCGCGCGCGGGTCGTAGCCGCTGCGCGCCAGCGTCTGGATGCCGAGGCGGTCGGCTTCGGATTCGTTGGAGCGGGTGTAGTTGATCTGGCGCTGCGCGGCGATGCCCTGCGCGCTGGCCATCGCGGCCATGGCGGCATCGCCGGAGGAATTGCCGCCGGACTGCGAGATCGCGATCGCGCCCAGCATCGCCAGCAGGATCGGGATGCTGTCGCGCTTGGCGCGCTCCACGCCGCGCAGGACGTGTTGCTGGGTGACGTGGGCGATTTCGTGGCCGAGCACGCCGGCCACTTCGTCCTCGGTGTCCGCCGCCAGCACCAGCCCCGCGTTGACGCCGACGTAGCCGCCCAGCGTGGCGAAGGCGTTGATCTGGCGGTCCTTCATCATGAAGAAGGTGAAGTCCTGCTTCGGGTTGTCGCTGGCAGAGCCGAGGCGGGTGCCGAGCGTGCGCAGCCATTCGTCGACGAGCGGGTCTTCGAGGATGTAGTCGTAGTGGCGCAGCTGCGCCAGCATCATCTGGCCGTATTCCTTCTGCTCGGCCGGGCCGAGCACGGTGCCGGCGGAGGAGCCGATGTCCGGAAGCTTGGTGTCCTGGGCGGGCGCGCACAGGCTGGCCACCGTGAGTGTCAGTGCGGTGGCGTACAGAAGCGGGGAGGGGATGCGTGCCAGCCGGCGTCCGATGCGCCGGGCGAATGCCCGCAGGCGACCGGAGTCCCGCCCGGAATCCCGCGATGCCGGAAACACCGTGCTTCGGATCACATCAATGAATCTGGTCAAGGGCACGGGATGCCTCGGCATCAACGGTCTGGGAGAAAGCATGGATGCGCGCGCCTGAAGATTCCATAATTCCACCTGTACGCGGTCATCTGTGTTGCAGGCGTGCCCCTGTGGAGCCGCGGCCAGGCACCCCATCATTCGACCATATCCCGCCTTCTTAGTTCAGGAGACTGTCTTGAACGCCCGCAACACCCCGGAAATCACCCTCTACACCGGTGCCGCCTGCGCCTACTGCGTGGCGGCCAAGAACTTCCTCAAGGGCCGCGGCCTGGAATGGAACGAGGTGCGCGTCGACCTCGACCCTTCGCAACGCGAAAAGATGGTGGCGCTGACCCGCCGCACCAGCGTGCCGCAGATCTTCATCGGCAGCACCCATGTCGGCGGCTACGACGACATGATGGCGTTGCATCGCGCCGGCAAGCTCGATCCGTTGCTGTCCGGAGACGCCTCGTGAGTGCGGGCGGCGGTGCGGGCGAGGACGATCGCGTCCGTCAGTTCACCGAATTCCGCAAACGCATGAACGAGCGCATCCTGGCCGAACCCAACCAGGTCGTGCGCCGCTTCTTCGCCCTCGACACCCAGACCTACCAGGCCGGCGCGCTGGACGTGAAAACCAAGGAGCTGCTGGGCCTGGTCGCCTCGCTCGTGCTCCGCTGCGACGACTGCATCAGCTACCACGTCGCGCAATGCCGCGAGGCTGGCGTGAACCGCGAGGAGATGTTCGAGACGTTCTCGGTCGGGCTGGTGGTGGGCGGCAGCATCGTGATCCCGCATCTGCGCCGCGCCGTGGATTTCCTCGACCGGCTGGAGCAGGGCGACGCGGCGGCCCCGGACGCGCACGACCACTGAAACCGTCATTTCCACAACGCCGGGAATGACGGGCAGAAGCACTTACGGCATAATATCCAGCTGATTTTTCGCCTTTGCGCCGCACGGACGCCGTGTGGCGCGCTTCTGCATGGACCCCACACCAATGACCCAGACGATTACGGTCATCCGCGGCGACGGCATCGGCCCGGAGATCATGGACGCCACCCTGCACGTGCTCGACGCGATGCAGCTCGGCCTGCAGTACGAGGAAGCCGACGCCGGCCTGGCCGCGCTCGAGAAGCACGGCGAGCTGCTGCCGCAGGCGACCATGGACTCGATCCGCAAGAATCGCATCGCCCTGAAGAGCCCGCTCACCACGCCGGTGGGCGAGGGCTTCTCCTCGATCAACGTCGAGCTGCGCAAGCGCTTCGACCTGTACGCCAACGTGCGTCCGGCCAAGTCGTTCCCGAACACCAAGTCGCGCTTTCCCAGCGGCGTCGACCTGATCACGGTGCGCGAGAACACCGAAGGCGCCTACATCGGTGAAGGTCAAATGGTCAGCGAGGACGGCGCCACCGCCACGCTCACGCAGAAGATCACCCGCAAGGGTTCCGAGCGCATCGTGCGCTATGCCTTCGACCTGGCCCGCAAGACCGGCCGCAAGAAGGTCACGGTGGTGCACAAGGCCAACATCCTCAAGTCGACCTCGGGCCTGTTCCTGAAGGTGGCGCGCGAGGTGGCCGCGCAGTATCCGGAAATCCAGTGCAACGAGATGATCGTCGACAACACCTGCATGCAGCTGGTGATGCGGCCGGAACAGTTCGACATCATCGTCACTACCAACCTGTTCGGCGACATCATCTCCGATCTGTGCGCGGGTCTGGTCGGCGGTCTCGGCCTCGCGCCCGGCGCGAACATCGGCACCGATGCGGCGATCTTCGAAGCCGTGCATGGTTCGGCGCCGGACATCGCCGGCAAGGGCATCGCCAATCCGTGCGCGCTGCTGCTCGGCGCCGCGCAGATGCTCGATCACCTCGGCCTGCCCGAGAAGGCCACGCGCCTGCGTGACGCAATCGTCGCCACGCTCGAAGCCAAGGATTCGCTGACACCGGATCTGGGCGGCGACGGCAACACGATGAGCTTCGCCAAGGCCATCGCCAGCCGGGTTTGACGGCTGTCGCGCTTCCCTCGAAGGCGAGGGAAGCGCCTGACTTTCGACCGATGCCGCCTCTTCGCAGGCGGTGATAGCGTCGGCCCCGACATCTCATTGCCGGGGGGATTCCATGCGTGTCGTTCGATCCGCTTTCTTGTCGACGATCCTTGCCGCATCGGTCATTCCTGTCGTCGACGCACAGGACACGAGCGCGCCGCGAGCCGATCTCCACAAGCGGGTGGATGCGATCTTCGCACCCTGGGCCGGCACGCAGACGCCGGGCTGCGCGGCCGGCGTTTCGCGCGATGGTGTGCCGGAGTACGTGCGTGGTTACGGCATGTCGAACCTGGAACATGGCATCGTCATCGCGCCGGATTCGATTTTCCACGTCGCCTCGGTTTCCAAGCAGTTCACCGCTTTCTCGATCCTGCTGCTGGCGCAGGAAGGCAAGTTGTCGCTGGACGACGACGTTCACAAATATCTGCCGGAGCTGGCGGACTACGGCAAGCCGCTGACCCTCTCGCACCTGATGCACCACACCAACGGTTTGCGCGAGCAAGGGCAACTACTGTTCATGTCGGGCTGGCGTTCCGACGATGTGTTCGCGCAGGACGACATGCTGAAAGTCCTCGCGAAGCAGCGCGGCTTGAATTTCGTGCCCGGTAGCGAAGTGAGCTACAACAACAGCGGTTATGTGCTGCTGGCGGAAATCGTGAAGCGGGTGTCGGGCAAGGCGCTGCCGGAGTTCGCACGCGAGCGAATTTTCGAGCCGCTGGGCATGCGTGACACGCAGTTTCAGGAGGATCACAACAAAATCGTGCCGCGTCGCGCCGCAGCCTATCGCTCTGATGAGAAAGGGCTTTGGCGCACGAGCATCCCGTCCGCCGACTATTACGGTTCGAGCACGCTGCTGACGACGGTCGGCGATTTGCTCAAGTGGCAACAGAACCTGGTCGACGGGCGCATCGGCGGAAAGGATGTGCAGCGACAGATGCTGATTTCGGGCCGGCTCAACGACGGCACCGAGATCGGCTACGGCGGTGGTCTGCGCGTGCGCAGTTATCGGGGGCTGAAGACGATCGGGCACGATGGTCTGGAAGGCGGGTATCGCGCCGACACGATCCTGTTCCCCGAGCAGCGCTTGGGCATTGTGGCCCTGTGCAACGGCACCACGATCGTGCCCGATGAGCTGACGCGCAAGGTGGCCGAGGTCTATCTGGGCGATCAGCTCGGCACCGACATCAAACCTGAAGTGACCCTGCCGCCGGGCCGGCTCGAAGCCCTGGCCGGGACGTACTGGAATCCCGTGACCGATGAGGTCGCGCGTCTGGAGTTCAAGGACGGCGCCCTGCGCGCGGCCGGAGTGCGCGGAGCATTGATCCCCACCGGCGGAGAAACGTTCCGTGTCGGTGAGACCATGCAGGAGTGGTCTTTCCGCAACACCGGCACGGCGACGGAGCTGAGCATCGTCGATTTCTGGCCGACCGCGCGAATCTTCCGGCGTGTGGACGAACCGATGCCCACGGCCGCCACGTTGGAGGCGCTGGTGGGGCAGTACCGCAGCGACGAGACCGGGGCGACCTACACGGTGGCGTTGAAGGACGGCAAATTGCTGCTGCAGTGGCTGAAGCAGCCCGGGATGGCGCTCGAAGCCCTGGGCGGGGACCGTTTCGCGACCGCGCAATCATGGACGGTCACCTTCACCCGCTCGGCCGGGAACGCGGTGGACGGATTGACGGTCACCAGCCGCCGGCTGCGTCGTCTGCAGTTGCAGCGGATCGGGCCGGAACAGGCAGTCGCGTCCGCCTCGCGGCAGACCGGGGCGCGCTGATCCCGGCTCCAGGGCCGCCAGCCTCGTTCCATCCCCGCAAGGCGATCGTTCCGGTCATGCGCTGGACAGGGGGGATGCTGCGTCGCACAATTATCTAATCTTTTTATCCGGATAGAGCGATGAATGATCGCCCCAGTGCTCTGGCGCTGACTCCGCTGCTAGTGTTTCTGGCCGTGTTCTTCGGCGCAGGCCTCTGGTTCACCAGCCGCGGCGACACCATGGGCTTCTATCAGCTGCACGCGCCGGTTGCGATCCTGCCGGCGCTCGCGCTGGCGCTGTGGATAGCGCATCGCCGCGGCGTGCCGGCCATGGACAAATTGCTGGAAGGCATCGGCGATTCGAACATCATCCTGATGTGCCTGATCTTCCTGCTCGCCGGCGCGTTCGCGACGGTGACCAAGCAGATCGGCGCTGTCGACGCGGTGGTGTCGCTCGGCGTCGGCACACTGCCGCCAGCGTTCATCCTGCCGGGCCTGTTCCTGATGGCCGGATTCCTGTCGCTGGCGATCGGCTCCTCGATGGGCACGATCGCGGCGGTCACGCCGATCGCGCTCGGTGTCGCCGATGCCTCGGGACTGGATCGTGCGCTCGTGATCGGCGCGGTGCTGGGCGGCGCGACCTTCGGCGACAACCTCTCGGTGATCTCGGACACGGCCATTGCCGCCGCGCGCACGCAAGGCTGCAGCGTGCGCGCGAAATTCCGCGAGAACCTCAAGCTCGCGTTGCCCGCTGCATTGCTCACGCTCGGCATCCTGGGTTTCGTCGGCGAAGCTTCGCCCGTGGAAGCGGCCGAACATGCCCCGCCATGGCTGATCCTGCCGTATCTGCTGGTATTGGGACTGGCGATCGCCGGTATCGACGTACTCGTCGTGCTCGGTATCGGTCTGGTGTTCGCGGCGGTGATCGGCGCGGTCTTCGCGGGGGATGGCTACAGCCCGATCCAGTTCGCAGGCGACATCTACGGCGGTTTCGAGAGCGTCATCGAGATCACGCTGCTGGCGCTGCTGATCGGCGGCCTCGGCGCGCTGATCAAGGCCAGTGGCGGACTGGCCTGGCTTGCGGCGCAGATCTCGTGCATCGCGCGCGGCAGCACGGGATTGCGCAGCGGCGAATGGAGCCTTGCGGCATTGGCCGCGCTGACGGATGTCTTCACCGCCAACAACACCGTCGCGATCCTGATCAGCGGCAACGTCGCCCGCGACATCGCCGAGCGCCACGGCGTGCCGCCGGCGCGCGCGGCGAGTTTGCTCGATATCTTCGTCTGCAGTGTGCAGAGCCTGTTGCCTTACGGCGCGCAGATTCTCCTGGCGGCGTCGTTGGCGGGATTGTCGCCGCTGGCGTTGATCGGCAAGGCGCATTACTGCTGGGCGCTGCTTGGGGTGACTGTGCTCTTCATGCTGTGGCCGGGGAGGGGAGGAGAGAGGGCAGCGCAGGTGGCGTAGCTGTGCATTGATGGCAGGTGTGCGCGATCGCGATCGCCTGCATGAAGCGAGTGAATGGTCGGGCGACGTAAGTGGTGATGTTCAAGCCCTCTGATTCGGCTTCGCGCCGTGGATCCGGCGGCGCCAAAACGCGTGGGGTAGCGCTTCGCGTACCTCACGGGCTGGCGTCGGTGCCATGGATGGGGTATCGATTCTGGCGTGCCCAAAAACGCCCTGCCGGGTCTTTTAATTACTAGCTAGTCGTTGAGAAAAATTTCGTAAGCTCAGCCTCGCAGTGAGCGTTCAATCGTTGCCCGCTTTTGGAGTCCAGCAGAATCTTGTCGCCCTCCATCAAGTTAAGCAGATATTTCCTGGTTTCGTATGCGGCAAATGATGAGTGCGTCACCGCTTCCGGCATATCCGTTGATTTTGGGATGGGGGCGCCTGGAAGAAAATTCCTTGTAAGCAATCCGTTTGCATTCAACTGCGCGCATGCGCCAGCCAGATAGGCCGTTCTTTCTTCGTAATCTGGATCAACCTTGATTCCGTTCAAGGCCGCATGGATATGCACATGCTCGTGGGCGAAGACGTCCACGAGATTGGCCTTGTTCTTCTCAGAGTCGAGCCCCCATGTAGCGATAAATAAGGGGGTGAGCTTTGTAATGGGGTAAAAGCTTCTTTTCTTGACCTCTTTTCTCACGCCCGGCGGGGACAGGATTGCCCTGTATTCAAAGCCGCTCGAGAATCTGCTCTCCCGATCGAATCGGTTCATATATGCGATTGAACTGGTCACGAGCCGGCATGCTGTCGTCGCATCACCATCCTGCATCGAATCATCCATCCAGTCGATTCTTGCCCTAACCCCGGCTTGGTCACAGGAGCTCATCCGCATGTCGCTTGGGTTGCCAGCCGCTTCTTTCCCCGGGATGAAACTGACGGATGTCAAATACACGAATCCCATCATTTTTTTGACGTAAGTGGAGGCCAAACCCTCCGGGGACACCTCCTTTTTCAGGTTGTCGGGCACGTAGATCGTGCAGCTGGAAACAGCGAATGCAAGCGCAAGAATTACTGCAGCCGCCCATCTGTCAAATTTCTTCCAGCGCATAGCCACCGCCTTGCGAATGCAGAATCCGCCAAGACTTGGCGGATTCTGCAACTCCTTATCCACGGAATTGGTTAATTGTTGCTGCAAAGGCCCGGAGTTGGGTATCTCGGGCAGTCATTAATGAATGTGCTTTGGAAGCTTGCCAACGTCTCCGCACCATCCTTTGCGGCGCCAGCAATCGTCTTCGTTCCGGAGCCATAAGCGGAATAGAACGGCGCGAGTTGGTAATTGATGCTGTCGGCATCGCCCGCATTCGCGAGCGCCCAGGTATTCACGGCATCCGGATCTTGCAGCTTGATGACCGTGCCGCTCCGTACCCATCCGAAGCTCTTGGTGGCTTGCGCCGCGCCTGTAGAGGATATTTTCAGTGTCACGATAACGGTACCGCTTGTGGGGTAGGGGATTGTGGAGCCAGCCGTATCCAACGAGAACTGCGCGGCATCAGGCACGATGTCTGCCTCAGCCACCAATGCGAGAAGCGGGGCAAATTGCTTGCCACCTGGTTCCCAGGTCGCGTCGACGCCAGATTTACAGCTGCCTCCGGAAGCAGTGGAAGAGGTGCACTCTCCGTACACCCTGACAGATTTCAGCCTCAAATTGCATCCAGTCAAGCTGGCGCAGCAGGCCGTCACGAGCATTGCAGTTGTTGCCATTTTCATTGCTTTCATAAACTGATCCTTCAATTTTTATTGAAATGCTCCCCTGGCCGGATCGATGCTAGGGCGGCAATGTCGCCGTCACGTGAAAAGCAACGTGCGCGCAGGAGACGGTAACGAGGCTTGGCTAGGGCATGCACTCGCTGCCGTTGCACAGGCCCAACTGGCCGGCTTCCTGGCTCACATGGGCGAACGCCACAGTGCGGCCGCGCTCCCGGAAGGCGCTGGTCAGCACATTCAACATTTGCGTCGGGCATGGGGTAGCCGTGTACTACCTCGTGGCCTTCCACCTAGTCGAGCCTGAGCTTATGAACGAGCAACGGCCCGCCATAAGCCAATGGTCTGAAAAACTTTCAGGGCGGCGCACGCAGGGTGCGCCTGAAAGAGAAAGGCGCCTGGGATTTCTCCCAAGCGCCTTCTTGTTTGGTGGGCCGTCAAGGATTCGAACCTTGGACCTATTGATTAAGAGTCAACTGCTCTACCAACTGAGCTAACGGCCCCGAACTGCAATGATAACAAATTGGGGTGGCTGAGGGGACTCGAACCCCCGACATCTGGAATCACAATCCAGTACTCTAACCAACTGAGCTACAGCCACCATTGAAACTTCCGCGGAACGCCCGTTTTCACGGCCTGTTCTGGCGCGCCCGGCGGGACTCGAACCCACAACCACCGGCTTAGAAGGCCGGTGCTCTATCCGGTTGAGCTACGGGCGCGTGCATCCATGATAACGGCCACGCATGCATAGCGGGGCGGTCGGACGCGCGCGTCGTGGCCAGGATGGTCGGGGTAGAGGGATTCGAACCCCCGACATCCTGCTCCCAAAGCAGGCGCGCTACCAGACTGCGCTATACCCCGCCGGATCGAGCGGTTGGTTCGGATTCCCGGGGCGTCCGGCATTCAGGCCGGGGCACCGCGAAGGGCGGTTATTGTCCGGGACCCGCCGATACGCTGTCAACGCACGCTTGAAACCGATTGCGCTGTATCCTCATGTCTTCTTCAGCCAGCAATCCTCCTCGGCGAGGCACACACCATGATGCGCAGCGGCAATCCAGCTCTCAAGGAATCCACGTTCCTCGACCTCGCCAGCGGGAGCGTGGTCTCGCGCGGCGGCGCGGTGATGACCCTCGGCGGCACTGTCAACAAGACCGGTCTGCTGCTGTTGCTGAGCCTGATCACCGGCGCCTTCGCCTGGAATCAGATCGAGTTCTCCGCCGCCGGCGTCACCAACGGCACGGCCTACATCTGGGGCGGCGCGCTCGTCGGCTTCGTGCTGGCGATGGTGACGGTCTTCAAGAAGGAGTGGGCGCCGGTGACGGCGCCGCTGTACGCGCTGGCGGAAGGCTTCTTCCTCGGCGCCATCTCCGCCGTCTACAACCACCTGTACCAGGGCATCGTGATGCAGGCGGTGATGCTGACCTTCGGCACGCTGTTCGCGCTGCTGTTCGCCTACCGGTCCGGGCTGATCAAGGCCACCGAGAACTTCAAGCTCGGCGTGGTCGCGGCCACTGGCGGCATCTTCGTGATCTATCTGGCGACGATGGTGCTGCGCCTGTTCAACATCAACATTCCCTATATCCACGATTCCGGGGTGATCGGCATCGGTTTCAGCCTGTTCGTGGTGGTGATCGCGGCGCTGAACCTGGTGCTGGACTTCGATTTCATCGAGACCGGGGTGGAGCAGGGCGCGCCGAAGTACATGGAGTGGTACGGGGCGTTCGGCCTGATGGTCACCCTGGTGTGGCTGTATCTCGAGTTCCTGCGCCTGCTGTCGAAGCTGCAGTCGCGCAACTGAACCGTCCGCGGCCTCCCGGCCGCGGGCCGGCGATGCGAAAGTGGCGGAATTGGTAGACGCCCTGGATTTAGGTTCCAGTGCCGCAAGGCGTGCGGGTTCGAGTCCCGCCTTTCGCACCAGGCTTGATCGGCGTAGGCCGATCAAGCCCCCAAAGTTTGTTTGCGTAGCAAACTTTGGGCCCCGTGGCATCGCTTCCAAACCCCGCCGCTTCGCGGCGCCCCCTTGCTAAGGGGGCTTTCCTCCAGAAAGTTGGTCGCCGAGGGCCTGTGGCGGGATAGCGCTGCGTCCTCAGGTATCTGCCGACTGCGGGTTTTGCCCGAATTAGTGGCGGGCGGGGCGGGATTCGGCCAAAATAGCCAGTTCGATTGGCCCGTCCCCAGGGTGCCTGCGCAAGCTGGCGTCGTGGCCGGCCAGTCGCTTACTAAACGTGCCCATCGCGTCGTCGGCTCCGACTCAGCCGGCGACAGTCAGGAGTTCAAATGCAGGTCTCGGTCGAAAACACAGGCAATCTCGAACGCCGCATCACCTTCCGCGTGCCCACCGAACGCCTGGATACCCAGGTCGGCGGCCGTCTGCGCGAGATCGCGCGCACGGCGCGCATCAAGGGCTTCCGCCCCGGCAAGGTGCCGGCCAAGGTGATCGAGCAGCGCTTCGGTCAGCAGGTCCGCGCCGAAATCCTCGATGGCCTGCTGCGTGAAGGCCTCGACGAGGCCGTGCGCGACAATGCGCTGCGCCTGGCCGGCGCTCCGCGCATCGAGCCGAGCCCCGAGGCTGGCGAGCAGGAGCTGGCTTACGTCGCCACCTTCGAGGTGGTGCCGGATTTCGGCGAGATCGACGTGGCCAAGCTGCAGGTGATCCGCAACACCTCGGAAGTCACCGAGGCCGACATCGACCGCATGATCGAGAACCTGCGCCTGCAGCGCCGCACCTGGAGCGCGGTCACCCGCGCCGCCCAGCCCGGTGATGCGGTCGACGTGGAAACCTGGTCGCAGGTCGGCGACGACCGCCTGCCCGCCGAGGGCGTGGAGCGCGGCGTCACTGTGATCGGCTCCGGCGGCATGTATCCGGACGTGGAGAACGCGCTGGCCGGGCTGAAGAAGGACGAGGAGAAGTCCGTCGAGGTCACGTTCCCGGCCGACTGGCGCGTGCCGCAGCTGGCCGGCAAGACCGCGCAGGTGCATCTGAAGGCCGAGCAGGTCTCCGAGCCGGTGCTGCCCGAGGTCGACGCCGCCTTCATCAAGAGCTTCGGCGTGAAGAGCGGTGAGATC
This sequence comes from Luteimonas sp. GW821-FHT14E02, assembly GCF_058803905.1. NCBI lineage: Bacteria > Pseudomonadati > Pseudomonadota > Gammaproteobacteria > Lysobacterales > Lysobacteraceae > Luteimonas > Luteimonas sp. GW821-FHT14E02. The sequence goes on from NZ_JBXAPK010000011.1 coordinate 96,986, forward strand.
GACCAGTTCCGCGCCGACATCCGCACCAACCTGGAGCGCGAGCTCAAGGGCGCGCTAATGAACCGCCTGCGCCGCGAGGTCGGCGAGCAGCTGGTGGCCGCCTATGCGAACGTCGAGATGCCGCCGAAGCTGGTCGAGAACGAGGCTCGTTCGATGCTGCAGCAGGACGTCGAGCAGGCCCGCCGCCGCGGCCAGCAGGTCGAATTGCCGGAAGACGCCCACGCCCCGTACCTCGATGCCGCCCGCAAGCGCGTCCTGGTCGGCCTGCTGGTGGGCGAGGTTGCCCGCCGCAACGAGTTGCGTCTGGACCCCAAGCGTCTGAACGAGACGATGCGCCTGATCGCTTCGACCTACGAGGAGCCGGAGCAGGTCATTGAGTTGTACCGCAACGATCCCCAGTTGATGTCGGGACTGCAGAACCGTGTTATGGAAGAGCAGGTGATCGATTGGATCGCCGAGCGCGCCCAGCACACCGAACAACCGCTCACGTTCCAGGAAGCGATCCAGAACTGACGCGGGTCCTGCGGACCCCCAGACCTTCAATCAGCAGGTGGAAAGATGGAAACCAAAGCCTTGAACCTCGTCCCGATGGTGGTTGAACAGACCAGCCGCGGCGAGCGTGCCTACGACATCTATTCGCGCCTGCTGAAGGAACGTGTGATCTTCCTGGTCGGCGGCATCGACGACCAGGTCGCCAACGTGATCGTGGCGCAGATGCTGTTCCTGGAAGCGGAAAATCCGGAAAAGGACATCAGCCTGTACATCAACTCGCCAGGCGGCATCGTCACTTCCGGCATGGCGATCTACGACACCATGCAGTTCATCAAGCCGGACGTGAGCACGATCTGCGTTGGCCAGGCGGCCAGCATGGGTGCCGTGCTGCTGGCGGCCGGCGCGCCCGGCAAGCGCTACGCGCTGCCGAACTCGCGGGTGATGATCCACCAGCCGCTGGGCGGCTTCCAGGGCCAGGCCACGGACATCGACATCCACGCCCGCGAAATCCTGTCCATGCGCCAGCGCCTGAACGAGATCCTGGCCCGTCACACCGGCCAGCCGCTGGACACCATCGCCCACGACACCGAGCGCGACAACTTCAAGAGTGCCGAGGCGGCGAAGGAATACGGCCTGGTCGATCAGGTGCTCGAACGGCGCCCGGAAGAGTCGATCCAGCCGGCGTAAGCCGGCGTGATTGGCAGGATCAGGCAAGCGGATCGGCGAAAAACAATGCAGAATCAGTTATTTGGCGGCTACGGTCGCCCTGATTCCGGTCCCCGCATGCGCGTTGCGCAGCATGCTATTCTCGGGCCGTAACCCTATGACTCCGCACCACAGATTGGCGAAAGCATGAGCGAAGACAGACCCGGCCGTTCCGGCGGCGACAGCAACAAGATTCTGTACTGCTCGTTCTGCGGGAAAAGCCAGCACGAGGTCCGCAAGCTGATCGCGGGCCCGAGTGTGTTCATCTGCGACGAATGCGTCGAGCTGTGCAACGACATCATTCGCGAGGAACTCGAGGAAAAGGCCCAGTCGGCGCGCAGCAGCCTGCCCAAGCCGAAGGAAATCCTCGAGGTTCTCGACCAGTACGTGATCGGGCAGCAGCGCGCCAAGCGCACGCTCGCCGTGGCGGTGTACAACCACTACAAGCGCATCGAGAGCCGGCAGAAGAACGACGACGTCGAACTGGCGAAGTCGAACATCCTGCTGGTCGGTCCGACCGGTTCGGGCAAGACACTGCTCGCCGAGACGCTGGCACGTCTGCTCAATGTTCCCTTCACGATGGCCGATGCCACAACGCTGACCGAAGCCGGTTACGTGGGCGAGGACGTCGAGAACATCATCCAGAAGCTGCTGCAGAAGTGCGACTACGATGTCGAGAAGGCGCAGGCCGGCATCGTCTACATCGATGAGATCGACAAGATTTCGCGCAAGAGCGAAAACCCGTCGATCACTCGCGACGTGTCCGGCGAAGGCGTGCAGCAGGCGCTGCTGAAGCTGATCGAAGGCACCATCGCCAGCGTGCCGCCGCAAGGCGGGCGCAAGCATCCGCAGCAGGAATTCCTGCAGGTGGACACGCGCAACATCCTTTTCATCGTCGGTGGCGCGTTCGCAGGTCTGGACAAGATCATCCAGCAGCGCAGCACCGAGGCCGGCGGGATTGGCTTTGGCGCCAAGATCAAGAGCTCTGAGCGCAAGACTGAGGTCGGCAAGGTGCTGGCCGATGTCGAGCCGGAAGACCTGATCAAGTTCGGCCTGATCCCCGAGTTCGTCGGCCGCCTGCCGGTGGTCGCCACGCTCGAAGAGTTGGACGAAGCCGCGCTGGTGAAGATCCTCACCGAGCCGAAGAACGCGATCAGCAAGCAGTTCAAGAAGCTGTTCGAGATGGAAGGCGTGGAGCTGGAGTTCCGCCCCGACGCGCTCGCCGCGATCGCGCGCAAGGCGCTCAAGCGCAAGACCGGCGCGCGTGGCCTGCGTACCATCGTCGAGTCGGTGTTGCTGGATACGATGTACGACCTGCCGTCGCTGGAAAACGTCAGCAAGGTGGTGGTCGACGAATCGGTGATCGAGCACAAGTCCGATCCGTATCTGATCTACCAGAACACGCCGGTCCAGCCCAAGGTCGCTTCGGCCGAATAAAGGGCACTCCGATGCATCCCGGTGCGCTGTTTGGCGCACTGGTTTTGCTTCCTTGTCGCAACGATCGCACCGCAAATTTTCCCGGCTCCGCGTCACGGCCGAGGAAGACATGCCAACGCCCGACGAAGGCCGCTGCTCGAGAGTAGGGCGGCTTGTTTCGTCAACATTCTTCGCCGATTCCGCGCTCTGCGGCCCTACCGCGACGTCATCCGTTTTCGTCATGCAAACGCGCACCGGCTTTTCGACCGCGGCGCCGTCATGTCGTGCGCGAGGGCTTTAAGCCCGCGAGGAAGCGCTCCAACAATCCAGTAACGTTTTTTTCACTACAGCCTTGTTTTTATGTGAGTGTCGTCACATAAAAGGCATGATAAACGACGCGAATCGGTGGGCAGGGGGCGCCATGCGTGGCTGCTTGCGTGATCGACATCACCACCCACACAGCAGACCGAGACAATGAAACCAACGCTTCACCGCAGCCGGCGCCACGGGCTGGCGCTTGGCACATTGACGATTGGCGTGCTGGCGATCGCGGCTTACGCGGCCAGCAACGACCCTTCCTTCGATCCTCCTTCCACTTCCGAACCGCCTCCGTTCGATGCCAACGGGCACGACAACGGCTTTCTCGCCGCCGTGCAGGTGCCTGACGTCAACAAGGTCGTGCGTGGAGAAGCCATCCTGCCGGGGCTCCTCGATCTCGCGCGAAAAGGCGGCGCCTCGAGCGCCGTTCCGGACACCGGCGATCCGGTCAAGGGCAGTTTCTCGCCCGTCCTCGACTGGCCGCTGATCGGCATCCATGCCGTGCTGACGCCGGAAGGCCGCGTGCTGAGCTACGGCAGCGATGCCAATGGCACGCAGACCGGCCTGTTCGTCTACGACGTCTGGGATCCGGAACTCGGCCTCGACGCGGCATCGCATCAGCTGTTGCCCAACAACACCAACGTCGACATCTTCTGCAGCGCGCAGTTGCTGCTGCCCAGTGGCGATGTCGAGATCTACGGCGGCGATGTCACGCTCAACGGACGTTCGACCAACGCGCCGAACGCCGGCGTCACGCTGTACCGTCCGATCGACGACAGCCTGACGCGCACCGGCACGATGAACCGTGAGCGCTGGTACGCCACCGCGACCACGCTGCCCAACGGCGAGGTCTACATCCAAGGCGGCACCGGCGGCGCCGACTATCCGGAAGTGCGCGGCACCGACGGCAAATTCCGCCTGCTGACGGGCGCGCCGACCGGCAATCTGGCCAGCGGCTATCCGCGCAACTTCGTCAACAAGGACGGCAAGATTTTCGGCATCGCCAACAAGGCGATGTACGAAGTCGATCCGAACGGCGCCGGAACGATCATCGCGCGCGGTGCGTTCCCCACCGACAACATCGGCGGCACGTCTTCGGCGGTGATGTTCGCGCCAGACCGCATCCTGCAGGTCGGCGGCGGCATCAATCGGGACGCGGCCAGCCGCAACGCCAGCCTGATCGACATCAGCACGGGGTTGCCGCAGGTGACCGCGCTGCCGCCGATGCAGTACGCCCGGCACTGGGGCAACGCCACGGTGATGCCCGACGGGCGCGTGTTCGTTTCGGGTGGCAGTGCGGTGAACAATGTCGACGATCATGTCGCCTATACCAGCGAGATCTACGACCCGCGTAGCAACACCTGGACGCTCGGCGCCACCGCCAAGCAGATGCGGCTCTACCATTCCACCTCGCTGCTGCTGCCGGATGCCACCATCCTCACCATGGGCGGCGGCGCGCCCGGTCCGCAGCGCAATCTCAATGCCGAGATCTACTACCCGCCGTACTTGTTCGACGCGAAGGGCAGGCGGGCGCCACGGCCGACGATCCTGTCGGCGCCGATGACGGCGGGTGTCGGCCAGCAGATCGTCGTGGGCACGCCGCAGGCCCGGTCCATCAGCCGTGTCGTGCTGATCAAGGCCGGTTCGGTGACGCACTCCTTCGACATGGACCAGCGCTTCCTGGAACTCCCGTTCTCGGCATTTCCCGGGACGCTGAAGGTCGATCTCCCCGTCCAGGCCTACCAGACGCCGCCCGGCTTCTACTTGCTGTTCGCGATCAACAAGGAAGGCGTGCCGTCCAAGGCGGCGATGCTGCGGATCAACCCCCAGTGAACGGTTCGCCCGCGGCCGGGGCGGGCGGCTCCGTCCCGGCTGCGGAAATGTCTGTCCGAGCCACCTAAGGTATTGATTCGGAAGGCGTCCTGTCATCCTGCCAAGGATGACAGGGGTTCCGTGCTTGCATCGTCCCGGCCGGGGCCCCATAACACCGCCATGGCGGCCGGATTGGCCGCCCGCTGTCTTCCTTCGGAGCCCCCATGACACACCCCACCGAACACGAAACGCTCGAACTGCCGGTGTTGCCGCTGCGCGACGTCGTCGTGTTCCCGCATATGGTGATCCCGCTGTTTGTCGGCCGCGACAAGTCGATCCATGCGCTCGATCAGGCGATGGAGTCCGACAAGCGCATCCTGCTGGTCGCGCAGAAATCGGCCGAGGTCGACGACCCCGGCGCCGAGGACCTCTATGCGATCGGCACGCTGGCGCAGGTGCTGCAACTGCTGAAGCTGCCCGACGGCACCATCAAGGTGCTGGTGGAAGGCGTCGCGCGCGCGCGCGTGGACAAAGTCGTCTCGCGCAACGGTTCGCTCACCGGCACCGGCGTGGTCATCGATTCCACCGACACCCGCGAAACCCGCGAAGTGGAAGCGGTGGCGCGCTCGCTGATGTCGCTGTTCGAACAGTACGTCAAGACCAACCGCAAGCTGCCGCCGGAACTGCTGCAGACGCTCTCCGGCATCGACGAGCCGGGCCGCCTGGCTGACACCATCGCCGCGCACCTGGGCGTGCGCCTGGCCGACAAGCAGCGCCTGCTCGAAACCATCGAAACGGCCGATCGCCTCGAACTGCTGGTCGGTTTCGTCGACGGTGAGATCGACGTGCAGCAGATGGAGAAGCGCATCCGCGGCCGCGTCAAATCGCAGATGGAGAAGTCGCAGCGCGAGTACTACCTCAACGAACAGATGAAGGCGATCCAGAAGGAACTGGGCGAGATCGACGACGCGCCCAACGACCTCGACGAGATCGCGCGCAAGATCGCCGAGAGCGGCATGCCGAAGGCGGTCGAGACCAAGGCCAAGGCCGAGTTCAACAAGCTCAAGCAGATGTCGCCGATGTCGGCCGAGGCCGCGGTGGTGCGCAATTATCTCGACTGGCTGCTGGGCGTGCCGTGGAAGAAGCGCAGCAAGGTCCGCAAGGACCTGAAGGCCGCGCAGGACGTGCTCGATGCCGACCACTATGGCCTGGAGAAGGTGAAGGAGCGCATCCTCGAATATCTCGCCGTGCAGACGCGCGTGAAGCAGATGAAGGGCGCGATCCTGTGCCTCGTCGGTCCGCCCGGCGTCGGCAAGACCTCGCTCGGCCAGTCGATCGCCAAGGCGACGAACCGCAAGTTCGTGCGCATGTCGCTCGGCGGCGTGCGTGACGAAGCCGAGATTCGCGGCCATCGCCGTACTTACGTCGGTTCAATGCCGGGCCGCATCGTGCAGAACCTCAACAAGGCCGGCAGCAAGAACCCGCTGTTCGTGCTCGACGAGATCGACAAGATGTCGATGGACTTCCGCGGCGATCCGTCCTCGGCGCTGCTCGAAGTGCTCGATCCCGAGCAGAACAACGCCTTCAACGATCACTACCTCGAGGTCGATCTCGACCTGTCCGAAGTGATGTTCGTGGCGACGTCGAACTCGCTGAACATTCCAGGCCCGCTGCTAGACCGCATGGAGGTGATCCGCATCCCCGGCTACACCGAGGACGAGAAGATCAACATCGCCACGCGCTATCTCGTGCCGAAGCAGATGAAGGCGAACGGCCTCAAGGCCGAGGAACTGAAGATCGCCGATGGCGCGATCCAGGACATCGTGCGCTACTACACGCGCGAATCCGGTGTGCGCAATCTGGAACGCGAGATCGCCAAGATCTGCCGCAAGGTAGTGAAGGAAATCGCGCTGGCCGGTCCGCAGCCGGTGGGCGCGAAGGCGAAGAAGGCCAAGGGCGGCGTCAGCGTCTCGTCGAAGAATCTCGAGAAGTACCTCGGTGTGCAGCGCTACGACTTCGGTCGTGCCGAGCAGGAGAACGAAGTCGGCCTGGTCACTGGCCTGGCCTGGACCGAGGTCGGCGGCGATCTGCTGCAGATCGAATCCACACTCGTGCCGGGCAAGGGCCAGCTGATCCTCACCGGCCAGCTCGGTGACGTGATGAAGGAATCCGCATCGGCCGCATTGTCGGTGGTGCGCGCGCGCGCCGAGCGCCTCGGCATCGAGCTGGATTTCCTGCAGAAATTCGACGTGCACGTGCACGTGCCCGACGGCGCCACGCCGAAGGACGGCCCGAGCGCGGGCACCGCGATGGCGACTTCGCTGGTGTCGGTGCTGACCAAGATTCCGGTGCGCGCCGACGTGGCGATGACCGGCGAAATTACTCTGCGCGGCAAGGTCACGGCGATCGGCGGCCTGAAGGAGAAGCTGCTGGCGGCGATGCGTGGCGGCATCCGCACCGTGATCATTCCGGAGGAAAACCGCAAGGATCTGGCCGATATTCCGAAGACCGTCACCCAGACGATGAAGATCGTGCCGGTGAAGTGGATCGACGAAGTACTCGACCTCGCGCTGGAACGTCCGCTGACGCCGAACGCGGGTGCAGGCGACGTGAAGGAGCAGGTGAAAGAACAGGTGAAGAAAATTCCACGTGTCTCGCGCAAGCCATCCGCCCCCGCGGATGTCAAGCATTGACATTCACGCGTAATGCAAAACGCCTGAAATCCGCGGATTTCAGGCGTTTTTTTGTTGCCTGGGCTGTAGGGCGCTGGTATAACGGCGCGGTCGCGAAGTAGGCATGTCGTCACATACCTCCTCGCATCGTCGACGGGAACAGCCCGCGCATTGCCGCACAGGGGAATCCAGTCATGACATCCCGCGGGACATTCGTCCTGCCCACTTTTCGTAAATGGAGCTTTTATCCAAATGAATAAGAACGATCTCGTTTCCCATGTCGCCGAGAGTGCTGGCCTGTCCAAGGCCGATGCGGGCCGTGCGGTCGACGCCGTCCTCGACGGCATCGCCAGCACGCTCAAGGGCGGCGGCACGGTCAGCCTGACCGGTTTTGGCGCCTTCGACGTGCGCAGCCGCGCCGCGCGCACCGGCTTGAACCCGCAGACCAAGGAAAAGATCCAGATCCCCGCCTCCAAGGCCCCTGTCTTCAAGGCTGGCAAGGCGCTGAAGGATGCCGTAAACTAATCGGCCCGCCACCGCCGCCTTGGCGACGGTATCGGGACAGTCCCGAATCGGGGGTGCTTAGCTCAGCGGTAGAGCGTCTCCTTTACACGGAGAGGGTCGGGGGTTCGAAACCCTCAGCACCCACCAAGTAAATGCAGATCCCCTCTACGAGTCCGCGCGATCCAGCAACACGCGACGCGCGGGCTCTTCCAAGGTGAAGCGATTCATTCTTGGATGCTGTACAATTTTCAGACACGGTTTCAAACGTGCCTTTTTCAAAAACGCGGAGTGGTAGTTCAGTCGGTTAGAATGCTGGCCTGTCACGCCGGAGGTCGCGGGTTCGAGTCCCGTCCACTCCGCCAGTTATCCCGGAAGCCCCGCAGCGATGCGGGGCTTCCGCTTTTCCGGGGCCCGGGTTCCGGATGCGGCGGACTTCCTGCCCCGCAGCGCCAAAAGCGGGCTTTTCGCCTGAATATAGGTAAACTGCGCGGTCCGTCCCGACGCTAGTGCGCTCCCGATGCTGCAGAAACTCCGCGACAAGACCTCAGGCTGGTTTGCGACCGTGGTGCTGGCACTGCTGACCGTGCCGTTCGCCTTCTTCGGCATGGAGCAGTACCTGTTCGCGCGCAACGTGACGTTCGCGGCCAAGATCGAGGCGCCGCCGCAGTGGTGGCCGTCAGCGCCGCAATGGTGGCCGGTGACGATGCTGTGGCAGCGCGAGGAAATCGACGCCAACGATTTCAAGAACGCCTTCGAGCAGGCGCGCCAGCAGCAGCGGCAGATCATGGGCGAGCAGTTCGACCCGGAAGAATTCGAAACCATGGAGAACAAGCGCAGGACGCTTGATCGCCTGATCGATGAGAAGGTGCTGGCGATGGCGGCGGGCCGTGCCGGCATCGCGGTCGGCGATGCGCAGGTGCGCGACGCGATCCAGGCGGTCCCGGCGTTCCAGGTCGACGGCAAGTTCGATGCGCAGCGCTATCAGCTGGCGCTGTCCGCGCAGTCGCCGCCGATGACACCGCGCAGCTTCGAGCAGCGCATCCGTGATTCGCTGCAGCAGTCGCTGGTGCCGACGCAGCTGGCGCAATCGGCGTTCGTGACCTCGGCCGAGACGGAGCGCCTGCTCAAGCTGCTCGGCCAGAAGCGCGACGTGTCCTTCGCGATCGTGCCGCCGGCGGCCGAGGACTCCGCGCCGGTGTCCGATGCCGATGCGCAGAAATGGTTCCAGGAACATCAGGCCGAATATCGCGCGCCGGAAACCGTCACGATCGAATACGTCGATATCGACGGCAGCACGTTGCCGGCGGCGACGGCGGCCATGAGCGAAAGCGATCTGCGCAAGCGTTATGACGAAGAGATCAAGGCGGGGCGCTTCGTGGAGCCCGAGCAGCGCCTGACCTCGCACATCCTGGTGCAGGTGGCGGCGGGCGCCGATGCGAAGACGCAGAAGGCCGCGGAAGAGAAGGCGAAGAAGCTCGATGCCGAGGCGCGGCAGCCCGGCGCCGATTTCGCGGCGCTGGCACGCGCCAATTCCGACGATGCCGGCTCCAAGGCCAGCGGCGGCGATCTTGGCTGGGTGACGAAGGGGAACATGGTGGCCCCGTTCGAAAATGCCTTGTTCGCGATGAAAGCAGGCGAGATCAGCCAGCCGGTGAAGAGCGAGTTCGGTTGGCACATCATCCAATTGCGCGAAGTGAAGACCGGCCAGCAGACGCCGTTCGAAGTCGCGCGCGCGCAGCTTGAGAAGGAATCCGGCGAATCCGAGCGCGAACGCGCCTTCAACGATCTCACCACCAAGTTCTACGATCAGGTGCTGAAGAATCCGACGGCGTTGGCGCCCGCCGCGGCCGGTGCCAATCTGCCGGTGCAGAAGCTCGGCCCCATCACCAAGGATGCCGCGAGTGGGCAGGGCATCGCCGCCAATCCTGCGGTGTTGCGCGCGGCGTTTTCCGATTCGCTGATCCAGGACGGCACGGTGAGCGATCCGATCGAGATCGGCCCGAACCACAACGTGTTCCTGCGCGTCATCGAGCACGCGCCCGAGCGCACGCAGACGCTGGCGCAGGTGAAGGACAAGGTGACTGCCGCGATCCGCGCCGACCGCAGGCACAAGGCCGCCGAGGCGCAGGCCGATGCCATGGTGGCCAAGCTCAAGGCCGGCGAATCGCTGGCGACCATCGCCGCCGCGCAGAAACTGGCGGTGCAGGACGTCCCCGGCCTGCCGCGCACCGCGCCGGTGCCGGATCCGGCCGCGACCAAGGCCTATTTCGAAGCGCCCGCGCCGGCCGCCGGCAAGGTGTCGCCGGGCAAGGCGTCGCTGCCGGACGGCAGCATCGTCGTCTTCGCCGTGACCAAGGTGACGCCGGGCGATCCGAAGGAGGCCGGCGAGCCGGAGCGCATGCAGTTGCGTCAGCAGTTCGGGCAGTTGATCGGTGCCGAGGACGCGACCTCGCTGGTGGAAGCCTTGCGCAAGCGCATGAAGATCACGGTGGCCGAAGAGCGTCTCTGATCGGACGACGCGTCACTGCAACGAAAAAGCCCGGCGTGATGCCGGGCTTTTCGTTTCTGCTTCAGTTGCAGTCGAACGTCATGTTCGCCGCTATCGGAATTGTTTTCAGTCCGGCGTTTCCGAGCTGACGACGGAAGCATCGGCCTTCGCGGGATCGATCGGCCGGATCTCATAGGACAAGCCGTATTGAAGGCATGGATTGCCCGAGGCGAGCATCGCGGCCTCTTCGAGGCTGCCGGCGAGGATGAACCAGTAGCCGCCGATCACTTCCTTGGCTTCGGTGAACGGGCCATCGATGATCGCCTGCTTCCGGACGAGTTTGGCTTCCTTCGCGAGCCGCTGCCCGTGCTTCATCCGTCCCGCCTCGACGTGACGTTCGATCCAGACGTAAAACTCGTCGATTGCCTGTTGTATCTGCTGCGGTTCGGCCGAGGCGTCCCACTTGCCTCGGGAGATGACGAGATATTCGCCGGGAGCTGTGGTTCCGGACATGCGGAATTCTCCGATCAGTCGCCGCCTTCGATCCCGGTCATGCCGAGGATGTTGTAGCCACCATCGACATAGGTGACTTCGCCGGTGACGCCCGAGGCGAGATCGGAGCACAGGAAGGCGGCGACGTTGCCGACATCCTCGATGGTCACGGTGCGGCGGATCGGCGCGTTCTGTTCGACGTGGCCGAGGATCTTGCGGAAGCCGGCGATGCCCGAGGCGGCCAGCGTCTTGATCGGGCCGGCGGAGATGGCGTTGACGCGGATGCCTTCCGGACCGAGGTTCAGCGCGAGATAGCGCACGCTCGCTTCCAGGCTGGCCTTGGCCACGCCCATCAGGTTGTAGCCCTGCAGCGCGCGTTCGGCACCGAGGTAGCTGAGCGTCAGCAGCGCGCCGTTGCGGCCCTGCATCATCGGACGCGCGGCGCGGGCCAGCGCGGTCAGCGAATAGGCGGAGATGTCATGGGCGAGGGCGAAGTTCTCGCGCGTCGCGCCGTCCAGGTATTGACCTGCCACGGCCTCGCGCGGCGCGAAGGCGATGGCGTGCACCACGATGTCCACGCCGTCCCAGTGCTTGCCCAGTTCGGCGAAGCAGGCATCGATCTGCGCATCGTCGGCGACGTCCAGCGGCAACACGATCTTGCTGCCGTATTCCGCGGCGGCCTTGTCCACGCGCGTCTTGAGCTTGTCGTTGAGATAGGTGAAGGCCAGTTCGGCACCTTCGCGATGCATGGCTTCGGCGATGCCGGAGGCGATCGAACGTTCGCTGGCGATGCCGGTGATCAGTGCGCGCTTGCCTTGCAGGAAACCCATGGCGTTCTCTTGAAGTTGAGCTAGCGCTCTAGTTTGCCATGACGGCCGCGATCCCCGCTGTGGAGGCGTGCCACAAAGCGGCGGGGATTTGCAGGCGGGGGCTGGAACTTCGGCGCTTTATCTGGCGCTCGCACCGGAGCCCGACAGGACTTCGTCGATCTTGAGCACCATGCCCGGATGCAGCCTGCTACCCATCGTGAGGTTGTTGCGCGAGAGCAGGGCGTCGCGGCTGAGGCCGTAGCGCTGGGCGATGCGCCAGATCGAATCACCACGCGCCACCGTATGGGTGCGCGCGGGTGTCGCGGGTATCGACGCGGGATCGATTGCGATGTTGGTGGCGATTTCGGTGGCGGTTTCCGCATCGGCGAGTGTCGTCACTTTCGTTTCCTCGGGTTTCGAGGAAGGCACGGTGGCGATGGCCGGAACGGAAGTGGTGGATGCCGGTGTTGCGGTTGCGGCGGTGGCCGTGACCGGTGCCAGCACCCGCAGGTCGCGGCCGCCGCGAACGATGCGGCCATCCGGGAAGACGGGGTTGAGCCGTTTCACGAGTCCGGCATCGGTACCCTGCGCGGCGGCCCAGGCGTCGAGGCTGGGGATGCCGACGGGCAAGGTGGTCGGCGCCAGCACGGCGACCGGGCGGTCGAGCGCCTGCATCCAGCTTTCCTTGTCGTCGGCGCGGTCCAGCACGCAGGACAGGGCATGCAGCTTGCGCACGTAGCCCTGGGTGATGGCGGACAGGCCGACGAGCTTGTCGGGCTGCGCGTTCATCGCCTGCTGCCCGCTGCGCTTCAGCGCGCCGAGCAGGCGGTACTCGCCGGCGTTGAAGGCCATCACCGCTAGCCGCCAGTCGCCGGCGAACATGCCGTGCAGGGTCTTGAGATAACGCACCGCGGCCTGGGTGGATTCGACCGGGGACAGGCGTCCGTCGTAGCCCGGGCGGATGGCGACGTCGTGATTGCGGGCGGTGAGGGCGATGAACTGCCACAGCCCCGCCGGGCCGGCGCCGCTGCGGGCGCCCGGCTTGTAGCCGCTCTCGACGAAGGGGATCAGCGCATATTCGGTGGGCAGATGGGCCTGGCGCAGGGCATCGACCACGTAGCCGAACAGGGCCAGGGAATCGCTGTCGCTGGAGGCGAGCTGTTTCGGGGCGTTGGCGAAGTGGCGCTGCCAGCGTTCGCTGGTGTCCGGCCCACAGCTGGGGTCGGCCAGCCCTTCGCGGAAGCGGGTGTAGATTTCGCGGCCGTTGCGCGTCGTGGCCGGCGGGGATGGTGGCTGGGCCTGTGGTTGCGGTTGCGTCGCCGTGGACGGCATCCCGGGGACGTCGGCAATGAGCACGGGCGCATCGCCCGCGTGCGCGCCCGCACAGGCGCAGGCAAGCAGCATGCCGGCCGCGAGGCCGCGCAAGCCCGGACCGCGTTTCATGCGCGGAACCCGTCCTTCCAGCGCCGCAACGCGGCGAAGGTGGCGACGCGGTCGTTTCCGGCCTGACCGGCCTGGTTTTCGACGGCGGCGCGCACGCCGGGCGCGTCGACACGCAGGAACGGATTGGTCTCACGTTCGACCGCGATCGTGCTCGGCAGGCTGGGTTGTCCGGCGTTGCGCATGGCCTGGGCCTCTTCGATACGGCGCAGGAGCGCCGGGTTGTCGGGTTCGACCACGCGCGCGAAGGCGGCGTTGGACATGGTGTACTCGTGGCCGCAGCAGACGCGGGTCTCGCCGGGAAGGGCGGCCAGGCGGTCCAGTGAGGCCAGCATCTGCGCGGGCGTACCTTCGAACAGCCGTCCGCAACCGAGGCTGAAGAGGGTGTCGCCGCTGAACAGGAGGCCGTGGCCGCCGACGTCCGCGGCGTGGAACGCCAGATGGCTCACGGTGTGGCCCGGGACGGCGATGACCGAGAACTCCCAGTCCGCGATCCGGGCGCGCTCGCCATCCCCGACGCGGCGGCTGGTGATGGCGATCCGGTCGTCCGCCGGGGCCACGACGGGCAGGTCAGGCCAGCGCTGGCGCAGCGCCACCACGCCGCCGATGTGGTCGTCGTGGTGGTGGGTGAGGAGGATGCCGACAGGCGCCAGGCCGTCCGAAACCGCGGCCAGGACCGGTTCGGCGTCGCCGGGATCGACGATGAGCGCGCGGCCGGCGTCATCGCGCAGCATCCAGATGTAGTTGTCGGCGAATGCCGGCAGGGCCTGCAACTGCATGGGGGGCGCTCTGTTGGAAAGTCCGCACATCGAACCACGCCGTCAGCGTGGTGAGGTGTGCGGGCTCTTGCGGAGGGATCCGCATGTGACTCCCGTAGAATTGCGACCATGCCCCCATCCCTATCCCCCGGTCAACCCGACAGCGCCGACGGCTGGTTCGGGACCCCTCCGGGACTGATCCTGCTGGAAAGCGAGCAAGCCACCGTCGAACGGGCCGTGGCCGAGCGTCCGGCGCTGCCCTGGCTCTGGCTGGCGCCACTGGTCCAGCCTCTCGACATCGTCGGTCGCGGCCTCAAGCTGGCGGTGTCCCGCGCTGCCGATGGCAAGCAGACGGCCTTCTCCGGCGATATCCACTGCGGCCTGCCGCTGCCCCTGGCCAACGAGTCGATCGGCGTGGTCGTGCTCCAGCACGTCGCCCGGCCCGACGGTGCCGGCAACGCCCTGCTGGCCGAATGCGCGCGCGTGCTGGTCCCGGGCGGCCGGCTGTGGCTGTTCGCCCTGAACCCGCTGGCCCCGTACCGCTGGCGCTGGCGCGGCGCCGGCCTGCGCGCCTCGGAGCCGCTGACCTGGCGCCGCCGCCTGCGCGCGGTCGGGCTGGCGCCCGAGCCGGTCTCGCAGGGCATCGGGCCGAGCTGGAAGCCGCTGGTGTCCGAACATCCCCAGGATGGCCCGGGCCTGCGCGCGGCCTACGCCGTGCGTGCCGACAAGCGCAGCATGCCGCTGACGCCCATGCGCCGGCGCCTGCCGCTGCGGCTGCCTGGCTCTCATGGAGCGCCGGCCGCATATCGAGAGTTTCTGGATTCATGAAGGAAATCGAAGTCCACACCGACGGAGCCTGCCTTGGCAACCCCGGCCCAGGCGGCTGGGCGGCGCTGCTGCGCTACGGCACCCGCGAGCGCGAGCTGGCCGGCGGCGAGGCCATGACCACCAACAACCGCATGGAGCTGATGGCCGCGATCATCGCCCTGGAAACCCTCACCGAACCCTGCATCGTCGCGCTGACCACCGATTCGCAGTATGTGCGTCAGGGCATCACAGAATGGATGCCGGGCTGGGTGCGGCGCGGGTGGAAGACCGCCGGCGGCGATCCGGTCAAGAACCGCGACCTCTGGGAGCGCCTGCACGCCGCCACGCTGCGCCACCGCATCGAATGGCATTGGGTGAAGGGCCATTCCGGTGATCCGGACAACGAACGCGTCGACGCGCTGGCGCGCGCCGAGGCCATCAAATGGAAGGAAGGAGTCAACGTCTAATGCGCCAGATCGTGCTCGACACCGAAACCACCGGTCTGGAATGGAAGAAGGGCAATCGCGTCGTCGAAATCGGCTGCGTGGAATTGATGGAGCGCCGTCCCACCGGCCGCACCTACCATCAGTACATCCATCCCGATCGCGAGTTTGAACCCGGCGCGCAGGAAGTGACGGGATTGACGCTGGAATTCCTGGCCGACAAGCCGCGCTTCGCCGAAATCGCCGATGCCTTCCTGGAATTCATCGACGGCGCCGAGCTGATCATCCACAACGCCGCGTTCGACATCGGCTTCCTCAATCACGAACTTTCGCTGTTGGGTGACCGTTACGGGCGCATGCAGGATCGCGTGAGCGTTGAGGATTCCCTGGATATGGCGCGCCAGCGCTATCCGGGGCAGCGCAATTCACTCGATGCCCTGTGCAAACGCCTGGGCGTGGACAACGCACACCGCCAATTGCACGGCGCGCTGCTCGACGCGCAACTGCTGGCCGAGGTCTATCTGGCGCTGACCGCCGGGCAGAGCGAAATCGGCTTCGGCAGTCCCGATGCCGAGGAAAAGCGCAGCGCCAGTATGGTGATCGCGGATGCGGCGCTCGGTCCGAGGCCGCGCGTGCTGGTGACCGAGGAGGAGCTCGCCGCGCATGCGGCTCGGCTGGACGTCATCCGCAAGAAAGCCGGGACCTGTCTCTGGGAAAGTTAGGGCGGCAGAGCATTTTGGGCACAGATATTTCCATCCGTCATCCCAGCGAAAGCTGGGACCCATTTTGATCTTCGCTCAAATGGATCCCAGCTTTCGCTGGGATGACGAGGCTGTGGTCGCTTGCAGCGAGCCTTACAGCTTCCGCACCAGCACCACGGTGACGTTGTCCGAGCCGCCATGATCCAGTGCCGCGGCCACCAGCCCGTCCACGCATTCCTGCGCGCTGCACTCGGTATGCGCAAGCACGCGTGAGATGCCGGGATCGTCGACTTCCTCGGTCAATCCATCGCTGCACAACAACAGTTGCATGCCGGCCGTGAACTCGCCCGACATGGTCTCGACGTTCAACGACTGCGGATCGGTCACGCCCAGCGCCTGCGTCACCACGTTGCGCTGCGGATGCACGCGCGCCTGATCGACGCTGATCGTGCCTTGCGAGATCAATTCCTGCACGTAGCTGTGATCCTGCGACAACTGCGCCAGCTTGCCGCCGTGCCACAGATAGACCCGGCTGTCACCGACCCAGGCGACCTCGAAGCGGCCGTTGACCACGCGCGCGGCCACGACGGTGGTGCCCATCGGCAATGCGTCGCTACGCCTGCGCGAGGCGCCGATGATCTCCTCGTCGGCGATGCGGATCGCCATCGCCAGCGGCTTGCCGTGGCGGATCTCGCGCACGATCACCTCGCGCGCCAGTGCGCTCGCGACCTCGCCGTATTCGTGTCCGCCCATGCCGTCGGCCACCAGCCACAGCCCCAGCTCGCTGTCGCCGTAATAGGTGTCCTCGTTCAGTTCGCGCCTGAGGCCGACATGGGTGAGGTGTCCAAACTCGATCATGAGTCGATCATGCGCGGCGATAGCGGTCGGTCAGTTGGGGGCGGTTCATCGCAATGATGCAGTTTGCAGGCCAGTGCCGGTGCTGGCAACCGCGGCGTGCCCGCGAACGAAAAACGCCCCGTTCGGGACGTTTTTTGCGATTCTGGCGGAGAGGGGGATTGTTCGGCCCATCCATGGGCCTCACCCCTCCGGCGCGATGCGCCTGCGGGGCCAGCCTGCGGCTGTCCAAATTCGTTCCAGACGAATTTGTCGAACCTTTGGACTCTCATCCAAATCTTCCTCCCCGCCAGATACGCAAAACGCCCCTTGCGGGGCGCTTCACGTATCTGGCGGAGAGGGAGGGATTCGAACCCTCGGTACGCTATTAACGTACGCCTGATTTCGAGTCAGGTACATTCAACCGCTCTGCCACCTCTCCGATGTGCGGCATCCATCCTCTGGAGCCTGTGCGTCGCCGTCCTTGCCGGCGCCCGAAGCGACGTTGGGCCGACGCAATGGGGTTGCCATGATACGGGCCGGGGCCAGACCCGACAAGGCAGGGGGCGTAAACTGGCGGCCCTCTCATCCGATCGTCCCTCATGTCCGAAATCCTCGTCCCCGTTTCCTTCGGCGAACTGCTCGACAAGATCGCCATCCTGCAGATCAAGTCCGAGCGCATGTCCGATCCGGCCAAGCTGGCCAACGTCCGCAACGAGCTGTCGGCGCTGGAAACGACGTGGATGGCGCACCCCGCCGCCGGCCAGGACATCGTGCAACTGCGCACGGACCTGAAGGCCGTCAACGAGCGCCTGTGGGTGATCGAGGACGATATCCGCATCAAGGAGAAGGCGCAGGCCTTCGACGAGGAATTCATCCGACTCGCGCGCAGCGTCTACATCGAGAACGACGAGCGGGCGCGGATCAAGAAGGACATCAATCTGGCGCTGGGCTCGGCCTATGTCGAAGAAAAGTCCTACCAGGATTACGGACCTGGCTTGAAACGTTGAACCGATACCAAGGAGGTTGTCGATGGGCAAGGAAAAGCCTCGTGCGACCTGGATGTGGCTCTACGATGATCTGCTCGCCTGGCTGTGTCCGGGCGGGTTGCTGTTGACGGCTTTGATCCTGCGTAATCCGGCCGGGTTTCGTTTGTTGCGCGAACAGGCGCCGGAACTGACGCTGCCAACCTGGTTCGCAGGGGCTTACGTCCTCGGCTTGGCATTGAGCCCCTTGGGGCGCGTGATCTACGGCATTGCCCAAAGCATCGTTTGGCCGCGCTTGCGCGGAGCTTGGACGCCGGCAATCGCGTTTCTTTCGGCCCGTCTTCAACGTAGCGAGGGAGTGACCTTGCCAGATGCGGCACAGATGTCGACATCCGTCTTCCATGATGTCGATCGGCGCATGCGCGAATATCTCGAGGCGGCGGATCCTTCCTCGCGCAATACGCTTAACCGGATGAAGGTGCTTTGCAGTCTCTCGTGCAATTCAGTCGCTGCCTGCCTGGTGTTTATCGCGGTGGACGCATTGACCGGACGCCACGAGAGCTGGACCGCGGGGCAGGTGGCCGCTGCGACACTGATGGTGGTTCTGGCCCTGATCGCAGCGGTTTATCGGGAGCGTCGCCGTCAGCGCACGCAATTATCGATCTGGCGACGGCTGCAGATCGAAACCGCAAGCTTGTGAGCATGTGCTTTCAGGAAGCGGTGGCGTAGCGTTCGAACGCCGCGATCGCATCGTCGACGGTCACCAGATCCATCACGCCGTCGTGCTCGATCTTCGTTCCCCACTTGAGCTCGCTCGCGGGTTTGCCGAGATACTTGCGCGCCGCATCGTCGTAGCGATCGACGCAATACCGCCGGTCCGAGTACGGCCCGCTGCGCGCGGGATTGCTGGCCGCATGCAGCCCCAGCACCTTTGTTTCCATTGCATTGGCGATGTGCATGGGGCCGGAATCCGGCGTCATGAGCAGGTCCGCGCGTTCGAGCAGCGCGGGTAGCTGCTTCAGCGTGTCCTTGCCGACCAGATCGAGGGCGGGGTGGCGCATCGCCGCGAGGATGGCGTCGGCGGTGTTGCGTTCCAGCTCGCTGCGCCCGCCGCACAGCACGACGCGCCAGCCGCGCTTGACGGCGTGATCGGCGACCGCGGCATAGCGTTCGCTGCGCCAGTTGCGCAATGTGTGGCTGGAACACGGGGAGATCATCAGGGTCGGAATTCCAGCGTCATGCGAGTCGGGCCATTGCGCGCGCGCCCATGCGCGCGCCTCGTCCGGCACCGGTAGGTTCCAGACGACTTCTTCCTGCTTCAGTCCGAGCGGCTCGCAGAAGCTGCCGATTGCGTCGAGCACGTGGATGCCTGGGCGATCGGGAATGCGCTCGTTGACGAACAACCCGTGCAGGTCCTTCGACCGGGATTTGTCGTAGCCGATGCGGCGCGTCGCCGGAATGAATGCCGAGAGCAGGTTGGCACGCGCGGCTACCTGCATCTGCATCAGCGCGTCGAAGCGCTTGCCGGGGCCGATGTGTTCGCGCAGTTCCCGGCGCAGCGCGCGCATGCCGGCCCATCCGGATTTCTTGTCGTAGACGACGAATTCCACGCCTTCCAGCCCTTCCAGCAGCCGGAATTCGCCCTTGCCGATCACCCAGGTCAGCGCCAGCTGCGGCCAGGCCTTGCGCAGGGTGTGCACCAGCGGCACCACATGGGTGACGTCGCCCAGCGCCGAGAGGCGCAGCAGGCAGAGGGAACGGGGTGGGGCGGAAAGCTTGGACACGTTAGACTCGCAAGGATGGCTGTATTCGACGCCACCGAAAGCTTGACGCCGTTCCGTGCCGGTCGCGGTTACGGCTCGATTCTGTTCGACGCCACGCAGCTGCGGCAAGTCGACCCGCGCTGGTTCGATCCGGCCGGGTGGGGCGATCGCGCGCAATTGGTGGGGCAAGGCGGCCGTGGCGGCGCCTGGTTCATCGATGCCAGCCACGGCCCTTGCGTGCTGCGTCACTATCTGCGCGGCGGCTGGGCGGCGAAGTTCAGCCGCGACCGCTACCTGTGGCGTGGCGCCGACCGCGTGCGCAGCTTTGCCGAATTTCGCCTGTTGCGCGAACTGTTGAAGCGCCGCCTGCCCGTGCCGCACCCGATCGCGGCCTGCTACGTGCGCGAGGGCATGACCTACCGCGCCTCGATCCTGCTGGAGCGGCTGACCGGCGTGCGTTCGCTGGCCGATCTCGCCGACGAGAGCGACGCGCCCTGGAAGGCGACGGGCGAGTTGATCGCGCGCTTCCACCGCGAAGGCCTCGACCACGCCGATCTCAACGCGCACAACATCCTCTTCGACGAGGCCGGCAAGGGTTGGCTGATCGATTTCGACCGCAGCACGATGCACATTCCGGCCACCGGCTGGCGCTCGCGCAATCTGGCGCGGCTGGAGCGTTCGCTGCTGAAACTGCGCGGTGAGCGCAGCATCGAAACGGTGCGTGCCGATTTTGCACGGCTGCGCGCGGCCTACGATGCCCGCTGGGCGAAAGGAATCTAGGGCATCATGCCCGGTGTGATGAACTGGTCCCTGCGTTTCCAAGGCGTCGGCAATGCCTCGGCGGTCGAACTCGGATCGCCGATGGCGACGATCGAGCGCGATGGCGCGCCCTGGCTCGCCATCGACTGCGGTGCCGAAGGCCTCACCGCCTATCAGGCGCATTACGGCACGACACCGCGGGCATTGTTCGTCACCCACGTGCACCTGGATCACGTCGCCGGCTTCGAGCGCCTGTTCGTGGCCGACTATTTCGTCGCGCCGCGTGCCGAGAAAACCCGCCTGTACGTGCCGGCGCGCGTGGTGCCGCTGCTGCACGCGCGCGTCGCCGACTATCCGAATGTGTCGGCCGAAGGCGGGACCAATTTCTGGGATGCCTTCCAGCTGATCCCGGTCGGCGAGGCCTTCTGGCATGACGGGGTGCGCCTGGAAGTCTTCCCGGTGCGCCATCATTGGCCGGAGACCGCCTATGGCCTACGCTTGCGCGGTAGCCTGGTGTGGAGCGGCGATACCCGCCCGATCCCCGAAATGCTGGCCCGATACGCCGACGCCGACGAACTGGTCGCCCATGACTGCGCGCTGCGCGGCAATCCTTCGCACAGCGGCATCGACGATCTGGAACGCGAGTATCCGCCGGAGCTGCTGGCGCGCTGCGTGTTCTACCACTACGCGGGGGCGGCCGATGGCGAGGCGCTCGCTGCGCGCGGCTATCGGATCGGACATCCCGGCGAGGTGCTGGCGTTGAACGAACCGACGGCCGAACGGGTCCAACCAGCATGAACGCCGTCCTCCAGCCCGCCGCCGCTCCGCTGGATCGCCTCGGCCGTCCCATCCACGACTTGCGCCTGTCGGTGATCGAGGCCTGCAACTTCCGTTGCGGCTACTGCATGCCGGCCGACCAAGTGCCCGACGATTACGGCCTGGATGCCGCGTCGCGACTGTCCTTCGACGAAATCGAAACCCTGGTGCGCGGTTTCACGCGGTTGGGCATGCACAAATTGCGCATCACCGGCGGCGAGCCGTTGCTGCGCAAGGGATTGCCGGATCTGATCGCGCGCCTGGCCGCGATCCCGGGAATCGAGGATCTGGCGCTGACCACCAATGGTTCGCTGCTCGCGCGTCATGCGCGCGCCTTGCGCCAGGCGGGTTTGCGTCGCATCACCATCAGCCTCGACGCGCTCGATCCGGAACTGTTCCGCAAATTGTCCGGTGATCGCGGCACGGTCGAGGATGTGCTCGCCGGAATTGCAGCGGCGGAGGCCGCCGGCTTCGAGCGCCTGAAGTTCAACTGCGTGATGCAGCGTGGCATCAACGAAGACGAGGCGTTGACCCTGGTCGAACGTTTCCGAGGCACCGGCCACATCGTGCGTTTCATCGAATACATGGACGTCGGCACCTGCAACGGCTGGGATCGCGCGCGGGTGGTGCCATCGCTCGAACTGCGCGACCGCATCCATGCGCGCTGGCCGCTGCGTCCGCTCGATGCCAACTATCGCGGCGAAGTCGCCTCGCGCTACGCCTTCGAGGATGGCGGTGGCGAAATCGGATTCGTCAGCTCGGTCAGCGAGCCGTTCTGCGGCGACTGCCATCGCGCCCGCGTGTCCGCCGACGGCCAGCTCTTCACCTGCCTGTTTGCCGCCACCGGCACGCCGCTGCGGCCCTTGCTGGCGCAGGGCGAAGCCGCTTTCGCCGAACATCTCACCGGATTCTGGAAGCGGCGCGCCGATCGCTACAGCGAACTGCGTGGCCGCGCCGATGCGCCGCGCAAGCATGTGGAAATGTTCTTGATCGGTGGGTGAGCGATGCCTGGTGATGCGCTGGAAAGTGCCGGGTTTCTGATGGCTCGCGCCTGCCTGCCGGTAGAGGACGTCTCCCGGATCGGCGCTCAGATAGATGTGTTTGAATTCCGTGGAGCCGGTACGCGAAATTTGCTTTCGATGGCCTGGTGTCGGGAGTTGGCCGATCGCCTACGGGTGACTTTGTCACAACAAGGGCTGCTGGCTACGGATGCGGTTTCTGTGCAATGCACGCTGTTCAAGAAGTCGGATTCTCGGAACTGGAAAGTCGCATTGCATCAGGATCTCGCGATACCGGTTGCCGCAAAGATCGATCATGTGGCCTTGTCGGGTTGGTCGAGCAAGGAGGGCGTGCACTTCGTGCAGCCGCCGATCGAATTGATGCAGACGATGCTGGCGGTGCGGTTGCATCTCGATCCGTGCCGGGATGGCGATGGTCCTGTGTGCGTCGTTCCCGGGTCGCACCGCCACGGCCGGCTGGATCAGGCGCGGACACGTGCGCTGGATGCGGCCGAAGGCCGGGTCGAGTGCCTGGCCGAGCCTGGGGATCTGCTGTTGATGCGGCCTTTGCTGCTGCATGCCTCTTCCAAGGCGAAGCAACCGAACGGTGCGCGCCGCGTATTACACTTCCTGTTCGGTCCCAGCGAGCCTGGGTATGGGTTGCGCTGGAGCATGGCGGCATGAGCAGAAAAAACGCACTGACGCACCTCGACCCCAAGGGCCGTCCCGCCATGGTCGATGTGTCCGCCAAGGCCGTCACCGCGCGCGAGGCCGTCGCGTCCTGCCGCGTGCGTTTTCCGCTGGATGTCGCCCATCAATTGCGCAAGAGCGGCCTGAAGAGTGCCAAGGGCGGTATCGTCGAGACGGCCATCGTGGCGGGGACGCTGGCGGTGAAGCGCACGCACGAGTTGATCCCGTTCTGCCATCCGCTGCCGATCGACGGGATTCGCATCGGCATCGATTGGAGTGGCGAGCGCGATCTGGACATCGAATGCGCGGTGAAGACCACGCACCGCACCGGCGTCGAGATGGAGGCGCTGACCGGCGCCACCGTCGCGGCGCTGACGGTCTACGACATGTGCAAGGCCTTGTCGCACGCCATCGTGCTGGGGCCGGCGAAACTGCTGGGCAAGCGTGGCGGCAAGCGTGATTTCGGGAAGACGGTCTGATGACGCAGGTGACGGTGCTTTATTTCGCCATCCTGCGTGATACCGCCGGCGTGACGAGCGAGACGATCGGATCGGATGCCTCCGATCTGCGCGGGCTTTACGAAACGCTCCAGGCGCGTCACGGTTTCGTCCTGCCGGTCGGGCGCTTGCGGGTGGCGGTCGACGGCGCGTTCGCGCGTTGGGAAGAACCGCTTCGCGAAGGTAGCGAGGTGGCTTTTATTCCACCGGTATCGGGAGGGTGAGTCCATGAAGAAATTCACGCTCGCCGAAGCGCCGTTCGACATCGTGCCGCTGCGCGCCGCGCTCGTGCGCGGCGAAGCCGGTGCGTTCGCCAGCTTCGAGGGCTGGGTGCGCAACCACAACGAAGGGCGCGATGTGCATGGTTTGCGCTACGAAGCCTACGTAGCGCTGGCGGAAGCCGAAGGCGAGCGCGTGCTGGGCGAGGCCCTGGCGAAATTCGAGATCGCGGACGCGTGTTGCGTGCATCGCGTCGGCGATCTGGCGATCGGTGATCTGGCGGTGTGGGTCGGCGTGTCGGCCGGACATCGTGATGCGGCCTTCGCCGCCTGCCGTTTCATCATCGATGAGGTGAAGGCGCGCGTGCCGATCTGGAAGCACGAGCGCTATGTCGACGGCGCGGCTGACTGGTTGCATCCGGAGCCGCCGGCCGCCTGAGTCCGAGCTCGCTCAGGGAGCAACTTCCCTCACCGAAATGTCGGTGCAACGCTTCGCCCTGCGGATCGGCCGGTGCCCGGACGGCGGGGATGGCGGTGCTCATGGCGCGTAGTGGGCATCGCGGACGCGCCACACGCCGGTTCGTCCCATCCTTCTTGAAACTTTCTGGGGAAAAGCCCCCTTGGTAAGGGGGCGCCCCGAAGGGGCGGGGATCGGAAGCACATCGCCGAGGCCCAAGATGTGCTCCGCAAATCTTGGGTTTTTCATGCAAAGCACGAAAAGGGCGATGGCCCCGCCAACTAACCTCGGCGCCCGCGTCAATCGATACCGTTGCTGCCTTCCGGCCCTGGCGGGATTTTCGATCTAGCGTCGCGAGGGGCCGACGGGGCCACCATAGAGACTTGCGCTCGCATCGCGACGCGCTTTTGAAACTGGCGGAGAGAGGGGGATTCGAACCCCCGAAGCGCGGTTTAGACGCTTACACACTTTCCAGGCGTGCTCCTTCAACCACTCGGACACCTCTCCGCATTACTTCATCAATCTGGAACTTTACGGACTCGTCCATCCATGGAGCATCGCCGCTCGGCATCCATGCCTCGCCCTCGCGGCGCTTGAGGCGCCGCTCGACCTCTCCACATCGGGTCCGAAGCCGGCACGGGGCCTGATTCGGGGCGCAAATTCTAGCCGCGACAGGCATTTGGGACAAGCGAGCTGGAAATGTCGCGGTCCACGAGACCTGCGCATGGCAAAATGCCCCCATGTCCTACCTCGTCCTCGCCCGCAAGTGGCGTCCCAAGCGTTTCGCCGAACTGGTAGGCCAGGAGCACGTGGTCCGCGCGCTGACCAATGCGCTGGATTCCGGCCGCGTGCACCACGCCTTCCTGTTCACCGGCACCCGCGGGGTCGGCAAGACGACCATCGCGCGCATCTTCGCCAAGAGCCTGAACTGCGAGCGCGGCACCTCGGCCGAGCCCTGCGGCGAATGCAACGCCTGTCGCGACATCGACGCCGGCCGCTTCATCGACCTGCTCGAGATCGACGCCGCCTCCAACACCGGTGTGGACGATGTCCGCGAGGTGATCGACAACGCCCAGTACATGCCCTCGCGCGGCCGCGTGAAGGTCTATCTGATCGACGAAGTGCACATGCTGTCCAAGTCGGCCTTCAACGCGCTGCTGAAGACGCTGGAGGAGCCGCCGGGGCATGTGAAATTCCTGCTCGCCACCACCGATCCGCAGAAATTGCCGGTGACCGTGCTCTCGCGCTGCCTGCAGTTCAACCTGAAGCGGCTGGACGAAGGGCAAATCCGTGGCCAGATCACCAGGATTCTCGAGGCCGAGGACATCGCCGCCGAGCCCGGCGCGATCCGGCAGTTGGCGAAGGCCGCCGACGGCAGCCTGCGTGACGGCCTGTCGCTGCTGGACCAGGCCATCGCCTACACGGGGGCTGGAAGTGGCGTGGGCACGCTGTCCGACGGCGCGGTGGCGACAATGCTCGGCACGGTCGACCGCACCCGTGTCGGCGCATTGCTAGGCGCCTTGAGCGGCGGCGACGGACAGGCGCTGCTGAAGGAAGTCGAAGCGCTGGCGGAGTTTTCGCCCGACTGGTCCGGCGTCCTCGACGCCCTGGCCGACGCCTTGCACCGGATCCAGGTGAAGCAGCTGGTGCCGGGAAGTGCGAACAACGAGTACGCTGAGGCCGATGGCAGCGACGTCGAGGCCTTGGCCGGGCAGCTGCGTCCTGAAGTGGTGCAGCTTTGGTATCAGATGGCCTTGAACGGGCGCCGCGATCTGCCGTTTGCGCCCAGCCCACGCGCCGGCTTCGAGATGAGCGTGCTGCGCATGTTGGCGTTCCGGCCGGCCGAGGGCGGGACGCAGACGGTGGCATCGGCGCAGTCGCAGGTCTCCGGGCCTGCCGCAGCCAAGGCTGCGCTGGAAGCTGCCGGGGTCGCGGCACCGCGTGCTTCCTCGCCGCCGCCCGCCGCTGCCAGACCTTCAGCCGTGCCTACGCCCGCGCCCACACCAGAACCCCCGATGCCGAGGCCGCCAGCGGCAGCGCCGCCGAAGCCGGCACCGCCCGCCGTTCCGGCATCGTCCATTGCCATCGACGGTGCGCGCTGGCTCGACCTGGTCGCCGGCCTGAATCTGCGCGGCCCGGTGAAGGAGCTGGCTTCGCACGCGGGTTTCGTGTCGCACGCCGACAACGTGCTGCGGCTGTCGCTCCCCGAATCCGACGATCACCTCAAAGCCCCGTTCCTGGTCGCGCAGCTCGCCGAAAGCCTCGGCGCGCACCTCGGCGGGGTGCCGAAGATCCAGTTCGAGGCGGCCACGACCGTCACCGAAACCCTGCACGAGCGCAACGCGCGCCAGCGCGACGAGCGCCAGAACGCGGCCGAGAATGCCTTCCTGTCCGATCCGGACGTGCAGCGGCTGATGTCGCAGCAAGGCGCCAAACTTGTGCCGGACTCGATCCGTCCCTACGAAGACTAGAACTACCTAGAACCACTTCAGAGAGAACACCGACATGCGTGGAAACATCGCCCAGCTCATGCAGCAAGCGCAGAAGATGCAGGAAAACATGCAGCGCGCGCAGGAAGAGCTCGCCAGCCTCGAAGTCACCGGCAATGCCGGCGGCGGCATGGTCAACATCACCATCACCGGACGCATGGAGTGCCGCAAGGTGCGCATCGATCCGAGCGTGCTGACCGATCCTGAAATGGCCGAAGACCTGATCGCGGCCGCGTTCAACGACGCGGTCAACAAGGTCAACACCGAATCGCAGGCGAGGATGTCGGCCGCGACCGCCGGCATGCAGATGCCGCCGGGAATGAAGCTGCCGTTCTGATTGCGTTCCGGCATCGCAGGAAACTCGGACAGGAAACCTGGACCATGCAGGTCTACCCGCAATCGCGGCTCATCAAGATCGATGCCTATTCGGCGGTGGCCGCGTGGGGATTGCTGGGGCTGGCCATCGTCCTGTTCCTGGCCGCGATCGTGCTGAAGGTGCAGATCTTTGGCGCGATCATCGGCGCCAGCACGGCCTTCATGCTGGCCGCGCTGATCCACCTGGGATTCGCCCTCGCGCACAAATGTCCGCATTGCGGCAAGCATCCGACCATCCAGGGATTCGCGAAACTGCATCCGAGCGTCCCGACGGCGACCGGCGTGGACGGTTGGGCGCGCGTGGTGGTGGATGTGGTCAGGAGGCAGGAGTTCGCGTGCATGCATTGCGGCGCGCGCTTCAAGGTTTCGGACGCCGCCTGACTTTCCGCGAAGACAGAACCACCGCATGACCACCTCCCTGCTCGAACGCCTGATCGAAGCCTTCCGCGTCCTGCCGGGTGTCGGGCAGAAGACCGCGCAACGCATGGCCTATCACGTGCTGGAGCGCGAGCGCGAAGGCGGCAAGCGCCTCGCCGAGACGCTCGGCCAGGCGATCGAGCGCATCGGCCATTGCGTGCGCTGCCGCGATTTCAGCGAGACCGAACTGTGCGCCACCTGCGCGAGCCCGTCGCGCGATGCACACCAGCTGTGCATCGTGGAATCGCCGGCCGACCGCCTCGCCATCGAACAGGCCACCGGGTATCGCGGGCTGTACTTCATCCTGCAGGGGCGCCTGAGTCCGCTCGACGGCATCGGCCCGCGCGAACTCGGCCTCGATCAATTGGCCGAGCGTCTGGCGGAAGGCGAAGTGCAGGAGTTGATCATCGCCACCAACCCGACGGTGGAAGGCGAGGCGACCGCGCACTATCTCGCCCAGCTCGCGCGCCAGCACGACGTGCGGCCGAGTCGGCTTGCGCACGGCGTGCCGCTGGGCGGCGAACTGGAATACGTGGATCGCGGCACGCTTTCGCACGCCTTCGGCACACGCAGCGAAATGCCGCGATAAGGCGGCGCCGAGACGGCCGGCATGCATCGCGGCCGGTGTGACAGAATCCATCCTGAAATCATCACAGGAGCCGCGGCATGGCTGAGGACACCATCTTTCACAAGATCATCCGCCGGGAGATTCCGGCCGAAGTCGTGTACGAGGACGATGATCTGATCGCCTTTCGCGACATCATGCCGCAGGCGCCGGTGCATGTGCTGTTCGTGCCGAAGGAGACGGTGGCGACCTTGAATGATCTGCCTGCGGATCGGCCCGAGATCATCGGGCGGCTTGCGGTTGCCGCTGCGCGTTATGCGAAGGAGCAGGGGTTTGCCGAGGATGGTTATCGCATTGTGATGAATTGCAATCGGCATGCGGGGCAGACGGTGTTTCAGTTGCATCTGCATCTTTTGGCGGGGGCGCAGCTTGGGCGGTTTGGGACGCCTGCATAAGGTAGTTTTGGGGCTCGTCATTCCGGCGGAAGCTGGGTGTTTAACAGCCGGATGGCTGGTCATCCAGCTTCTCGCATGATCGTCGTCCCAGCGAAAGCTGGGATCCATTTGGCTTTTGCTGTTGCAGTTGGCTTGTGAAGATCAAAAGCGTTTCGTCCGCTGTCGCGGCCGAGTTCATTTCTTTTGATAAGCGTCAAAAGAAACGAACCAAAGAAAAACGCTTTTCCCGACGAAGCAGCCCCAGTGTTTCGTTGCTATCGGGATTTTTCGACTCGCCATCCATGGCTCGGTCGAAAAACGGCGCACATCCCTGTGCGCCGCCCTCCGGGTCTCCGGCTGGTGAGGGCGTTCAAGCATCTTTAGAAGAGAAAGGCGAGGCAAAGCCGAGCAAAGTTTTTGCTCTTGGCTGCTAAACCTTGCGAGCCACGATTCCATCTAGACCCGAAGGGCGGCGGGCAGGAAGCCCGCCGTTTTCCGACCGAGCCATGGATGACGAGTCGGAAAATCCTGGGGCGCTTCCCGTCATGGGATTGATTTGTCGAGAAAAGCGTTTTTCTTTGGTTCGTTTCTTTTGGGGCTTACCAAAAGAAATGAACTCGCCCCGTCAGGGGCGAAACGCCTTTGCTTTAAAGAACGAACACACCGTAAGCGAAAACCCGAAGCCCGATCACCACCACCCCCACCACGGCCACGGCGCCGGCCGCGTCACCACATTCACCCGCTCACGCTTCGGCCACAGATACACCACATCCGCCTCGACATGCGGGAACCGGTAGCTGTAACCACCGATTCGACGATTCTCGTAACTGTCGATCCGCCCCGTGAAGGTCACATCACGATTCTTCTCGAAGATCGCCGGATCATAGAACCCGGTACGGCAGGCGATGAAGCGGCCGCCGGTGTCGTCCTCGGCCCAGTAGGGACGGCCGTAGACATCCAGTCGGGTGGAGATCATCTCGAAGCAGGTGGTGTTCTCCTTCGGCTCGACCTGGACGATGCGGCCACCCCAGCGCACGGTGGCGCCGACGCTGTCGCGTTCGGCGGCTTCGCGCGGTGTGATCTGGGTGTACTCGCCCTGCAGCGGCTTCGGTTGCGAGGCGCAGGCGGCGAGGGCGCAGACGAGGCCGGCCAAGGCGAGCGAGCGTGTTTTTCTACTGCCCAGATGCATCGGGTGTCTCCGTTATCGGTCAGGGGCGGTGCCGACGCAGGTCGTGGACGAGATCGCGCAACCCCTGTCGATGCGCGTCGTGCCGAGCGTAGCGCCAATCGGCGAAACGGGCGCTGAGCGCCGGCAACTGCGCCGATTGTGGCCGTTCCGGCAGCGATCGGGCAATGCGCGCGGCCCAGGCGTTCGCCGGCTCGTGCGGTTCGCGTGCGAAACCGAGCCGGGCATAGCGCGCGCCCAGGGTGTGCCAGGCACGCAGCAATGGATCGCGTTCGCGCTCGCGGCGCGTGGTGAGCCACAGCATCCAGCCCAGGGCGAGTCCGGCCACGCCGGCGAAGAGCGCGATCAGGGCGCTGTCGTCGAGATGGTCAATACCCAGTGGCTGCAGCAGGCGTTGCTGGCGCGTGGCGTCGAAGCCGAGCACGAGGTCGTTCCAGCCGCGCCGCAGCCAATCGCCGATGTCGAAGACCGGCGCGAGCCCGGTGAACGAGCCCAGCACACCCGGTGCGCGGTCGGCGAGGGTGTCGTAGATGCGTTCCGGCGCCACCGCGGCGGTGGGGTCGACCCGTACCCAGCCGCGTCCGGACAGCCACACTTCGCTCCAGGCATGCGCGTCGGAATTGCGCACCAGCCAGTAGTCACCGTAGGGGTTGTGATAGCCGCCGGCGTAGCCGGTGACCACACGCGCGGGAATCCCCGCGCCGCGCATCAACACCACAAAGGCGGAGCTGAAGTGCTCGCAGAAGCCGCGCTTTTGCTCGAACAGGAATTCGTCGACCGAATCGTGGCCGAGCAGGGGCGTATCGAGGGTGTAGATGAAATCGCGCCCGATCCACGACAAGGCGCGCTGCACGATGGCATCGTCGTTGGTTCCGGCGGATTGTCGCCATTGCCGCGCCAGCGCCAGCGTGCGCGGGTTGTAGCCGGGCGGCAGACGCAATGCGATCGCGCGCGTCTCGGGCGACAGTTGCGGCTGGTAGGTTTGCGGTTCGGCCGAGCGCAAGTGCCAGCGTGTCAGCGACGAGAGCGTCCGCTGCGCCTGCATGCTGTGGTCGAAGTCCAGTGTCGTGCCCAGGGGCGAGGACAAGGGCAGATCGAGCGCGACCAGCTGTCGCCGATCGGTCGGTTCGACTTCGATCTCGTAATCCCAAATGGTCTTCCGGCGTGTCGTCGGTGCCGGGCGCAGGCCCGTGGGCCACGCCGGTCGCGTCCAGGCGCGTCCGTCGAAATCCCAGAGCACCGGGCCGCGCCAGTACATCTGCGAGGTGGGCGGTGCGGCGCCGAAGAATTTCACGCGCAGGGCGGGGCGGTCGTCGGCCATGAAGTCGATCCACTCGCCCGGCGCCATACGATCGGACAATCCCGGCCGCGCCACGACGCGTTCCGGCACGCCCCACAACGGCGCGCTGATGCGCGGGAACAGCCAGAATGCCGCCAGCGCCAAGGGCAGGCCGATCGCGATCAGGCGCAGCACGGTGACGAATCGTCGCGCATGCGCCCGGATGTTGTCGCCGGCGGCCGCCGATTCGCCGGATTCCAGATCCGAAAGCTGCAGCAACGCCGCCAGCGCCAGGATCACGCCGAGCAGTCCGAGCAGCAGCGACGCGGGTCCCTGATCGAGCAGGAAGGTCGCGAACGGCGCGAACAGCGCGAAGCCGATCAGGCTGCGCGTATCGCGCAGGCCATGCAGTTCCGCCGGCTTGACCGCCAACATCGCCGCGAGCAGTGCACAGCCGGTGTCGCGGCCGAACGAGAACCGCATCGAGGTGAGCACGTAGCCGATCAGCGCCAATACGAGCAGCAGGCGCAGCCAGCCGGGCAGCACGTGCCGCCGCGACATCGCCACCGTCGCACAGCCGACCGCGATGCAGGCGATCGGCAAGGCGAGGCTTTCCAGCTGTAGCAGCAAGGGCAGGAGGCATGCCGCCGCGGCGAGCAGGGTCCACAGGCGGCTGCGCGCATCGAGCGCGGTGCGTTGCGTTTTCTCTTTCGCCCTGAATAAAGAGAAGATCGTGTCAGCGCGAGCGGCCATCGTCGCGCTCCAGTCGTGGCATGAGTGCGAGCGCACGCAGGCAGGCATGGCGATGATCGACGCCGCGCGCCGGTCCCTGCGCAGGTTGTCCCGGCAGCAGCAGGCGGTAGCGGCGACCTTCGCGTTCGGCCTCGTCGACCCAGCGCGCGAGCCGACGGATGCGGTCTTCGTAGGCGAGTGAGGACAGGTCGCGCCAGTCGAGTTCGATGTCCGCGCTCTGCGGCTGTTCGTATTCGCGCACCAGCAGCGCGCCACGACGCGCGGAAGGCTTCCAGGCGATGGCGCGTCGCGCGTCTCCACGCCGATACGCGCGGAGATGGTGCATGTCCTCGCCGGCAGGATGCAGACGTGCGCGCGCGTTCTCGCCGCGCCCTTGCGGCAGCGGCGGACCGTGCGCCTCGGGGACGGGGTAGACCAGCAGCGGCGTGTCGGGCCAGAGATAGGTCCAGGCGCGCGCGAGTCCGAGCGGGCGCGTGGTGGAGATGCGCAGGCGGCCGAGTTCGAGCCAGCCGCGTTGCGTGGTGGGCACCATCACCACGGTTTCGCCGGCGCCCTCGACGAGGGAGAGTCGCGCCTCGCTGCCGGCCAGATCGACGCGCAGGCCGCGTCGCCCGCGCCCGCGCGCCGCGCGCGCGTGCAGGCGCAACGCGAGCGCCATGCCGGCGGGGACAGGTTGTGCGTCGATGGCGACGATCTGCAGTCCGCTCAGTTGCAGATGCGCCGCGAACAGGCTGGTGTTGGCCGCACCGGCTAGCAGCAACCCGAGCAGCAGCGCCGGATTGTTGTTGTAGTTGAGCGCGCCGATGCCCATCGCCAGCAGCAGCATGGCGAAGAACCAGCCGAACCCGGTCGGCAGGATGTAGATGCGATGACGATTGAATTCGACCGGCAGCGATTCCGGTCGCCGTGGCCGCGCGAGCAGGGCGAGGCGTTTTGCTAGCGATGCGAACGCTGGCGGCATCTTGCGATCCAAAAAAAGAACTGAGTTTTTCTTTTTTCCCGAGAAAAGAGAAAACTAATCCACCGGCACGCTGTGCAGGATCGACTTCGCCAGTGCGCGATCCTCGCCCGCGTCGGCATCGGCGACCAGTCGATGCGCGGCGACCGGCGCGAACAGTGCCTGCACGTCCTCCGGCAGTACGTGATTGCGGCCCAGCAGCAACGCATATGCACGTGCCGCGCGCAGCAGCGCGATGCCCGCGCGTGGCGACAGCCCGACGCGCACGCCCGGATGATGCCGGCTGCGCGCCAGCAGTGCCTGCACGTAACGCACCAGCGCCTCGCTGGCATGCACATGCGACACCGCATCGCGCAGTTGCAGCACGTCGTCGGAACCGAGAATCGGCATCGTCTGCGCGATCATGTCGCGCCGGTCGCCGCCAGCCAGCAGCGCGCGCTCGGCCTCTTCGCTCGGGTAGCCGAGGGTGAGGCGCAACAGGAAGCGATCGAGTTGCGAATCGGGCAGGGGATAGGTGCCGGCCAGGTCGACCGGGTTCTGCGTGGCGATGACGAGGAATGGCTCCGGCAGCGCGTGCGTCACGCCATCGACCGTGACCTGATGCTCCGCCATCGCTTCGAGCAATGCGCTCTGCGTGCGCGGCGGCGCGCGGTTGATCTCATCTGCCAGCAGCACCTGCGCGAACACCGGGCCTGAATGGAACTCGAAGCGCCGCGTCTGGGCGTCGAACACCGAGACGCCGATGATGTCGGAAGGAAGCAGGTCGGAGGTGAACTGCACGCGCTGGAAGGCCAGCCCGAGTGTCGCCGCCAGCGCATGTGCCAGCGTCGTCTTGCCGAGACCCGGCAGGTCCTCGATCAGCATGTGCCCGTCCGAGAGCAGGGCGACGAAGGCCAGCTGCACTTCGTGCGGCTTGCCCAGGACGAGTGCGTTGACCTGCGACTGTGCGCGTTTCACCGACTCGCGCAGGTCGTCGGTTAGCATGGCGAGGGAAGCCGAGGATGCGGGCATGCGCGGGTCGCTGTTCGTGGGTTCATTCGAGTGTAGCGAGGTTGCGACGCGAAATGCGGGACGGAATGCGGGACAGGATCGACATGCGAGTGGTGTTCATCACACTCTGGGCGGCGGTGTCGTTGCTCAAGGTGTCGATGGCCGCGCGCCTGCCGCTGTTCGTCGATGAAGCGTTCTACTGGCAGGAGAGCCGGCACCTGGCCTGGGCCTATTCCGATCTGCCGGGCCTGACTGCATGGCTGATCCGCCTCGGCGAGTTGGTGTTCGGCAAGAGCCTGCTGGCGCTGCGGCTGCCGTTCCTGATGATCGCCGCCTGCGTGCCGTGGCTGGTGGTGCGCATCACCGCGCGAGAATTCGGCAGTCGCAATGCCTGGCTGGCCGGCATCGCCACATTGCTGTTGCCGTTGGCGGGAACGCTCGGCCTGCTCGCGCTGCCCGACGCGCCGATGGCGCTGGCCACGCTGTTATGCGTGGATGCGGGCGCGCGATTGCTGCGTGGCGTGAGTCACGAGACGGCCCTGCAGCTGGCGTGCGGTCTGGCGATCGGCGCGCTCAGTCATTACCGTTTCATCGCCGTGATCGGCGTGGGACTCATTGCGCTGCTGATGCTGCCGCGCGGGCGGCAAGCCCTGCTCGATCCGCGCGTGTGGATCGCGATCGCGTTCGGCGCGGCGGCCTGGACGCCGTTGATGGCATGGAACTTCGACAATGCCGAGGCGGGATTGCGCTTCCAGCTCGTCGATCGCCATCCCTGGGCGTTCCATGCCGACGGTCTTTCTTTCCTGGCGATCCAGGGGCTGCTGGTGACGCCGCCGCTGTTCGTCGCGCTGATTTGGGCTGCCTGGAAAGGGCGGCGCAGTGTCTCGGAGGATGTGCGCTATCTGGCCTGGTCCGGCGGGCTGGTGGTACTGGGATTCTTCATTCTCGGCTTCTTCGCCGACACGCAGCGCGTGAGCTTCCATTGGCCGCTGCCGGGTTATCTGGCATTGCTGCCGCTGCTGCCGCACGTGCTTTCCACCTGGGCGCCTTGGTTGCGGCGGCTGGTCTGGATCGTGGTCGCGTCTGGCCTGGCCGCCGCACTTGGGTATTACGCGCTGGTATCGTCGCCTTCGTTCCGCGAGGACAGCGCGGCGCTGAAGTGGTATCCCTCCAACTTCGCCGGCTGGGACAGCCTGGCCATAGCGGTGAGCAGCGAGCATGCACGGATGCCGCCGGGTACGCGCATCGTCGCCGACAATTTCAAGATCGGCGCGGAACTCGGCTTCGCGCTCGACAATCCGCGCATCCGCGTGCTCGATCATCCGCTCAATCGCGAGCACGGGCGCGCACCGCAGCTACGGCTGTGGGGATTGCAGAGCCGGGGCCGCAGCGACTGGGGCGATGCGCCGGTGTTGCTGGTGGTGGGCGCGGCGGATGTGGAATACCGCAATCTGTTGCAGCGCTATCACCAGCTATGCGAGCAGGTCGGGCCGCTGCCGAAGCCGAAGGTGTTGAATGTCGATCATGGCCGGCAGCGGTATCTGTTGTTCGCATTCGATGGCAAGGGTCGACAAGGCAAGACGACCGCGGGCCAGGCGAAGGCTAAGTGCACCGCGCCGGCGATGGCGTGGATCGATGCGCCGGCGATCGATGCGCGTGTCGGCGAGCGCTTCGAAGTGTCGGGATGGGCGTTCAAGGATGGCGTCGGACTCGCGCGCGTGGATGTGCTGATGGACGGGCGTGTTGTCGCCAAGGCCGAGTATGGGTTGCCGAGTCCCGGGACTGCGGCGTATTGGAAGATTTCTAGCGATCCGTTGCATCCGAATGTCGGGTATCGGGCGCGTGTCGATGTGGGGGATGCGACGCCGGGGCGGCATTGGCTGGGATTGCGGTTGTATGGGAGGGATGGGAGTGTTGAGGATTGGAGTGAGCAGCCGGTGACGGTTGAGTAGTTGTCTATTTGTCATTCCGGTGGAAGCCGGGTGTTTAACAGCCGGATGGCTGGTCATCCAGCTTCTTGCTTGATCGTCGTCCCAGCGGAAGCTGGGATCCATTTGGCTTTTGCTGTTGCCGTTGCTTGTGCAGAGCAAAAGCGTTTCGTCCGCTACGCGGCCGAGTTCATTTCTTTTGATAAGCGTCAAAAGAAACGAACCAAAGAAA
>NZ_JBXAPK010000012.1:0-61192 GCF_058803905.1 Luteimonas sp. GW821-FHT14E02
TTTTTCTTTGGTTCGTTTCTTTTGACGCTTATCAAAAGAAATGAACTCGGCCGCGTAGCGGACGAAACGCTCTTGCTTTCAAACCCAAGACTTCAAGTGAAGTCAAACCCCAGGCTAGCGACTACCAGTCCTCTCCAACACCAGCAGCGGATCGATCCGCACATCGAACCAATTCATCCCCCAATGCAGATGCGGCCCTGTGGCACGCCCGGTCGCGCCGACAGCAGCAACGATCTGCCCTTGCTGCACGCGATCGCCAACCTTCACATCAATCCGCGACAGATGCAGGAAGTTGCTGCTCACACCATGGCCATGGTCGATCAGCAGCGTGCCGCCGGTGAGATAGAGATCGGGCGCGGCGAAGGTCACCACGCCGGCGGCCGGTGCCTTGACCGGTGTGCCCGCCGCAACGGCGATATCCATGCCCGAATGTCCCGCGCCGGGTTGTCCGTTGTACACGCGCGCGTTGCCGAAACGGCCGCTGATGCGGCCCTGCACGGGCCAGATGAAGGGTTGGGCGAAATCGCTGCGGTCGTCGTCGCGCAGTCGCGCGGCGGTCACCAGCGCCTGTTCGCGTTCGATGCGCTTGGCGATTTCGGGCGGCGGGTTGACCGTTTTTGGCGGAACGCCGTTAACGTGTTCTACCGGCCAGTTGCGCGGTGCCACCATGATCGAGACCGTGTCGGTGCCGCCATCGGCGCGACGCACTTCGATCGAGAGCGGCCCTTTCTCGTCACGCCCGACGCCGAACACCACCGTGCCGTAAGGTGTTGGCCGCAGATCGCGGCTGGCATAGCGGACGTGGCTGCCGGCGGGCACCTTGCCGAGCACCAGGGCGCCCTGCGAGACCGAAGTGGGAAAGATGATGCGTCTATCAGCTGCGTCCTGCGCGTTCGCCACGCCGAGGCAAGCGGTGAACAGCAGCATCGGCATGGCGAAAATCGCCCGCAACGCCGACCTCAACGCGCGAACTCCAGTCGCCGGCCCCGCGGTTCGCCGATCAGGCGCGAGCCATCCCACGCCAGCTCGCCATTGACCCAGGTCGAGGCGATGCGCGAACGGAACGTCGTGCCTTCGAACGGCGACCAGCCGCACTTGGACAGCACGTCCCCGCGCTGCACCGTGAACGGTGTGTCTTCGACCAGTACCAGATCGGCGTGATACCCCTCGCGCAGGTAGCCGCGTTCCTTTACGTCGAACAATTGCGCCGGCGCATGCGCGAACTTCTGCACGACCTGCGTCGTGCTCAGGCGACCTTCGTGGACCAGTTCCAGCGCCGCGACCAGGGCATACTGCACCAGCGGCAGACCGCTTGGCGCACGGGTGTACGGCTGCGATTTTTCTTCCAGCGTATGCGGCGCATGGTCGGTGGCGAGCACGTCGATCACGTCCGAGGCGAGGGCGCGGATCAGCGCCTCGCGGTCGCTCGCGTCCTTGATCGCCGGATTGCACTTGATGAGATGGCCGAGGCGGGCATAGTCGGCGCGATCGAAGCGCAAGAAATGGATGCAGGTTTCCGCGGTGATGCGCTTGCGCACGCCGTTGCCGTCGACCAGCAGGCCCGGCGTGAACAGGGCCAGTTCGTCGGCGGTTGAAATGTGCAGCACGTGCAGGCGCGTGTCGTGCTTGCGCGCGAGCGAGAGCGCGAGCTGCGTCGATTTCATGCAGGCTTCGCGCGAGCGGATATCCGGATGCTTGTCGGCCGGGATGTCGTCGCCATATTCGGCGCGATATTTCGCCAGCTGCGCATCGATCATCGGCGTGTCTTCGCAGTGGGTGATGATCGGCGTCGGCGCCTCGCGGAAGATCGCGTCCAGCGTGTCGGGGTTGTCCACCAGCATGTTGCCGGTGGAGGCGCCCATGAACACCTTGATGCCCGGCGCGGTCAGCGGATCGAGGCCGCGCACGTCGGCGAGGTTGTCGTTGCTCGCGCCGAAGTAGAAGCCGTAGTTGGCGCGGGCGCGTCCGGCGGCGCGGCGGTACTTGTCCTCCAGCGCGGCGGCATTGAGTGTCGGCGGGCTGGTGTTGGGCATGTCCATGAAGCTGGTCAGCCCACCGGCCACCGCCGCGGCCGATTCGGTGGCGATGTCGGCCTTGTGTTCGAGGCCGGGTTCGCGGAAGTGCACCTGGTCGTCGATCATGCCCGGCAGCAGGCGGCGGCCGCGCGCATCGATCACGATCTCGCCCTCGCGGGCGCTCAGGCCGCTGCCGATGGCCTCGATGCGGCCGCGTGCGATGCGCAGATCGCCATCGGATTCGCGCCCGTCGCTGACGAGGCGGGCGTTGACGATCAAGGTGCCGGGGGTATCGGCCATGCGGGGTCCTCAGGAGTGGGGCGGGACAGGGTCGTGCCCGCCCGGATGCAGCGGATGGCAGCGGCCGATGCGGCGGAT
Source organism: Luteimonas sp. GW821-FHT14E02 (assembly GCF_058803905.1). Taxonomy (NCBI): domain Bacteria; kingdom Pseudomonadati; phylum Pseudomonadota; class Gammaproteobacteria; order Lysobacterales; family Lysobacteraceae; genus Luteimonas; species Luteimonas sp. GW821-FHT14E02. Next base: position 2,394 of record NZ_JBXAPK010000012.1, read on the forward strand.
CGCCAGCCAGCCGCCGCGCCAGGCGCCGAAACGGGCGATGGCTTCCATGGCGTATTCCGAGCAGGTCGGCACGAAACGGCAGCGTTGGCCGAGCAGGGGGCTCAGCCAGCGTTTATAGCCGCGTAGCAGGAAAATGAGGAGGCGGTCGATCACGGCGTATGAATGGGGCTGACCGCATACTGCCGCGGTTGCCGCTGTCAGCCGAGAAGGGTATAACAGCGCGCTTTCCCGTCCAAGGGAATCCTCTCCCGCCCGGGGGAAAATCAGGAAGGATTGCAGCAAAGTGGCAGTGAAGAAACCCGCGAAGAAGGCCGCCAAGGCCGCCAAGAAGCCCGCAAAGCCCGTCGCCAAGAAGGCCGCCGTCAAGAAGCCCGTTGCCAAACCGGTGGCGAAGAAAGTCGTGGCCAAGAAGTCGGCGCCAGCAAAGAAGGTCGTCGTCGCCAAGAAGCCGGCTGCCAAGAAGGTGGCTCCAGCGACCAAGAAGGCGCCGGCGCCGGCCAAGGCGGTGAAGAAGGCCCCGGCCCCGGCGAAGCCGGCCGCCAAGCCTGCCGTCGCCGTCGCCAAGCCGGCACCGGTGAAGAAGGCTCCGGTTCCAGCTCCCGCGCCTGCTCCCGAGAAAAAGCAGCCCGCGCCGCCGACCCGCGCCGCGACGCCAGCGCCCGCAGTCGCCGAGAAGAAGCCGGCTCCCGCCAAGGCGCCCGCTGCCGGCGAAGCCAATGGCAAGCCCGTCGCCGTCAAGTCGGCGTTCGCGCCGCGCCCGGTGGGCAAGGTGGCCGTGGCCATCGCGGCCAAGCCTTCCGCGCCCACGCCGAAGGTCAAGGTGAAGGTGGTGCCGTACAAGACCGACAAGGCCAGCGGCCGTCCGATCATTCCCGACGGCTACAAGCCGAGCGTGGACGAGGAGTACATGAGCCCGCTGCAGGTCGAGTACTTCCGCCAGCGCCTGCTGCAGTGGCGCGCGGACCTGGTCGAGGAATCCAAGCAGACCATCGAGAACCTCAAGGACGAAGTGCGCGACGTCGGCGACGAAGCCGAACGCGCCACCCGCGAAACCGAGAACTCGCTGGAACTGCGCACCCGCGACCGCTACCGCAAGCTGATCGGCAAGATCGACAGCACGCTCAAGCGTCTGGATGCCGGCGAGTACGGTTACAGCGTCGATTCGGGCGAGGAGATCGGCCTGGAGCGCCTGGAAGCGCGTCTCACCGCCGAGCGCACCATCGACGAACAGGAACGCTGGGAACATCTGCAGAAGCAGATCGGCGACTGATCCGGAACTGAAAAGCGCCGACTCTTCTTGCTTTTCATCCCGGCGCAAGCCGGGATCCAGCCTTTCGTCCAGGCAAACGAATCTTTCAGACAAGAGCTGGATCCCGGCTTTCGCCGGGATGACGATATTTCCTGGGCGCTCCAAGCCCCGGCATCACTCCCGTGTACTGATCACGGCACCGACGCTGGCGCAGATCACGAAGAGAATGCCCGCCATCTGTTGCAGGCTCAGCGGCTGCTGCAGGATGAGATAACCGGCGAGCGCGCCGATGCCGGGTTCGGCGCTCATCAGCACGCCGAACGTCGCCGAGGGCATGCGGCGCAGCGCCATCATTTCCAGCGCATACGGCAGCAGCGGCGTCAGGATCGCGAGACCGAACGTCTGCAGCATCAGCCCGCCCGGGATGTTGAGGTGGGTGATGTGGAGGCGGGTTTCGTACACGCCGAAGGGCGTCGCGATCAGTGCCGCGGCCGCGAGCGAGATCGCAAGGCCTTCCAGGCCATGGAAGGATTGTCCGATGCGCTTGCTCAGCAGGATGTAGGCCCCCCATCCCACGGCGGCGACGAGCGCGAAGCCGAAGCCGACCAGATCGACGCTCCAGCCTTCGCGAGTCCGCACCAGCAGCAGCACGCCGGCGAAGGCCAGCAGCAGCCAGACCAGGCGCCAGCTGCGCGCGAATCCCAGCGCGGCCACGCCGAGCGGTCCCAGAAACTCGATGGCCACGACCAGGCCGAGCGGCACGCGCGTGATCGCCACGAAGAACGAGAGCGTCATCATCGCGATCGCGGCGCCGAGGGCCAGCGCGGCGAGGATCTCCTTGCCGTGGTAGCGGCGGAAATCCGGGCGCACCACCACGCACAGGAGGAGCGCCGCCCAGACGAGCCGTCCCCAGGTCGTGGCGAAAGGCCCGTAGTCCTGCATGGTCGGTTGCGCCAGCGCGGCGCCCAGCTGCACCGAGATCATGGAACCGACGGCCATCAGGGCGGCGGTGCCCGAGCGCGAGGCGGATGGCTTGGTGTCGGCTGCGGCGCTGGCGCGATCGTTCTGCAAACTCATCTCCCGGGGCTCGCCATCGCCAGTTAACCATGCCGGGCCGGCGGAGGGCATGCGGGTCGACCTAATTGAGCGTCATCGACCGCCTGCTGAAACAAAAAGCCCCGCATGGCGGGGCTTTCTTCTTGCATGGCGCAGGTGCGCTCACCACCAGCAGTTCTCGTAGCAGCGCTGGTAGCCTTCCTCGCAATTCTCGCGACCGATCTGCGGGCACTCTTCCTGCCAATATTCCCGGCACAAGCGGAAGCAGGCTTCGTATGGGGTTTCTTCGTCATCGAAGGACAGCGCGCGCGGCGCCGGGGCCTTGCCTTCCAGTGCCGCCGACAACTGGGCGAGATCGCCAGCCGGTGTGTTGCGTTCGTCGGCGGATGCAACAGTGAGCATGGAAGCGGCGACCAGCGCGAGCGCGCAGATCGAGGCACGAATGCCATTCAACATGGTTCTCTCCTGTTTTGAAGTGGCCTGTCGCCGCATTCCCCCAAGGGCGCGGCCGCGCGAGTATGCATGCGCCGATGCGACATCGCCGTGACCGGCATGGTTGGAGATGTGACGGCGGTTGCCGTTGCTTATTGCAGATCGCGCAGATCGAGCCTGCGCAGTTTCGGCGCTTTCCAGGTCGTGATTCCGACCACGCCCAGCGTGACGAAGCCGCCCACGATCACCGCAGGCACCAGGCCGAGCAATCGCGCCATCACGCCGTCGTAGAAGGCGCCGAGCTCGTTCGAGGAGCCGATGAAGATGCCGTTGATCGAGGAAACGCGGCCACGCATGTCGTCGGGCGTGACCAGCTGCATGATGGTCGAGCGCATCACCACCGAGACGCCGTCGCACATGCCGTAGGCGACCAGGATCGCCGCCGAGAGCCAGAATTGCCGCGACAGCGCGAACGCGATCGTGCATAGGCCGAAGCAGGCGACGGCGATCAGCAGCACGCGGCCGGCATGCTTCTGCAGCGGATGCCGCGCCAGCCACAACGCGACCAGGATCGAACCCAGTGCCGGCGCGCCGCGCAGAATACCGAGGCCTTCCGGTCCGTAATGCAGGATGTCGTGGATGAAGGCGGGCAGCATCGACATCGCGCCGCCGAGCAGCACCGAGAACATGTCCAGCGCCATCGCCGCGAGCATGATCTGGTTGCCGAACACGAAGCGCAGGCCTTCGCCGATGCTGGAGAAGATTGGCGCGCGCTGCAGCAACTGCGGCGGCTCGGTGACGCGCATCGACGCCAGCGCGGCGACGGCCAGCAGCGCGATGGCGGCGCCCGTGCCGTAGGCGGTCGCCTTGCCGGCCACGCCCACCAGCGCGCCACCGAGCGCCGGCCCGATCACTAGGCTTGTCTGGAACACCACGCTGCCAAGGCTGGCGCCGCGCGTGAACTGTTCGCGCGGCAGCACGCGCGCGAACAGCGCGTTGTAGACCGGACCGAGGAACGCACGCACCATGCCGGTGAACGCGATCGCCACATAGATCGGCCACACGCCCGCGATCGGAAGCAGGCCGATCGTCAACGCCATCAACAGCAACGGCGTCAGCGCCAGACCGAGACAGGCCACCATGCCGAGCTTGCGCCGCGGCAGATGATCGACGAGATAGCCGGCGAACGGCGCCACGCAGAAATACGGCAGCACTTCCGCCAGTCCGATCAGGCCGAGCGCGAACGGCTGGCGCGTGACTTCGTAGACATGCCAGCCGACGGTGACCGCGACGATCTGGTACGACAGCATCGTGCAGATGCGGTACACCATCAGCGTCAGGAAGCCGCGGTTGCGCAGCGGCGAAACGGCTTCCGCCCCAACGGCGGCGGAAGCGTCGGTGCTCACAGTTTGCGCTGTGCCGTGTCGCGGATGTAGGCGAGCAGTGCCGCCAGCCCGTTGCTGCGCGTGGGCGACAGATGCTTGGCCAGGCCGACTGCGGCGATGTAGTCGGGCGAGGTGTCGAGGATCTCCTGCGCGCTGCGTCCCGAGTACACGCGCAAGGCGAGGTAGATCAGGCCGGAGACGATGGCCGAATCACTGACCGCGGCGAAATCGAGTCGTGAGGCATCACCGGACGGCACGATCCAGACCAGCGACTGGCAGCCGTGCAGGCGATGCTCTTCCGTCTTCCATGCTTCGGGGAAGGCGGGCAGCTTGCGGCCGAGATCGATCAAGTACTGGTAACGCTCGGACCAGTCGCCGAAGAAGGCGAACTCGTCCTTGATCGCGGCCTGGGCTTCGGTCGCGGTGGCTTCGAGCGGGAACAGGGCGGGGGAGGCGGCTGCGTTCATCCTAAAAAAATGGGGATGATTGAAATTGAAAGCAACCAACTTTTTCGCTCGTCATCCCGGCGCAAGCCGGGATCCAGCTGTTAGCAGCATCCCGAGCCAAAGGCTGGATCCCGGCTTGCGCCGGGATGACGGCGGTCAGCGTCATGCGCGCTTCCAGCGCACGCCTTGCGGCGTGTCCTCCAGCAGGATGCCTTCGGCGGCCAGTTGGTCGCGGATCGCGTCGGCGCGGGCGAAGTCGCGGTTCTTCTTCGCGGCCGCGCGTTCGTCGATCAGGCTCTGAATGCGGGCATCGTCGTCTTCAGACACGCCGCGCGCGAACCAGTCCACGGGAGATTGCTGCAGCAGGCCGAGCGCCAGTCCGGCGCCGAGCAGCTGCGATTTCAGGTGGCGCCTGGCTTCCACATCTTCTGTCTTGCGCGCATCGGCGGCAATGGCGGCGAGTTCGGCCAGCGCCTGCGGCGTGTTGAGATCGTCCTCGAGCGCCGCCTCGACGACGTCCGGAATCTCGGGCGTCGCCTCGATGTCCGCCAGATCGCGCAGCGTGCCGTACAGCCGGTCCAGCGTGCGCACGCTTTGCTCGATCAGCGCCGGCGACCAGTCCAGCGGCTGCCGGTAGTGCGCCGACAGCAGCGCGTAGCGCAGCGCCTCGGGCGGGTGCGCGCGCACGAGGTCGTGCACCTTCTCGATGTTGCCCAGCGACTTCGACATCTTCGCACCGGCGAAATTGAGCATGCCGTTGTGCAGCCAGAACCGTGCGAAGGTCCTGCCGCCGTGCGCGCATTCGCTTTGCGCGATCTCGTTCTCGTGATGCGGGAACTGCAGGTCGACGCCGCCGGCATGGATGTCGATGGTGTCGCCCAGATGCGCGGCGGCCATGGCCGAACATTCGATGTGCCAGCCAGGGCGGCCGCGGCCCCAGGGCGAGTCCCAGCCCGGGAGGTCGTCGCTGGAAGGCTTCCAGAGCACGAAATCGCCGGGGCCGCGCTTGTACGGCGCCACTTCGATGCGGGCGCCGGCCAGCATGTCCTCGGGATCGCGGCGCGAGAGCTTGCCGTAGCCGTCGAAGGTGTCGACCGCGAACAGCACGTGGCCTTCGGCCGCATAGGCGTGGCCGTTTGCGATCAGCGTCTCGATCATGGCGATGATCTGCGCGACGTGGCGCGTGGCCTCCGGCTCGATGTCCGGTGGCGTGACGCCGAGCGTGGCCATGTCCTCGCGATAGGCGGCGGCGAAGCGGTCGGTGATCGCGCTGATCGGGACGCCCTGTTCGCCGGCGGCCGTGTTGATCTTGTCGTCGATGTCGGTGATGTTGCGTGCGTACTTCAGTGCCCCGAAGCGCCGGCGCAGCAGCGCGGCCAGCACGCCGAACACCACGGGGCCGCGGGCGTTGCCGATGTGCACGTAGTTGTAGACGGTCGGGCCGCAGACGTACATCGTCGGGCAGGCCGGGTCGAGGGGCACGAACGGGTCGACCCTGCGGGTCAGGGTGTTGAAAAGACGCAGGCTCATCGTGAGGAGAAGCGGGAGAGGAGGGGATTCTACCGGCCGGGACGGAGCCATGACAGACGAGATTCAGCCCCCGTCGCGAAACGAGCACCTACACTGCTGCCGTCCCGGATTCCGTCCAAGGTTAATGCCACACAGCCGTCTCCTTACCACCGTCGTGTTGCTTGCCGCCGTGGCGCTCCCGGCGGCGGGGCAGGAACTGGTGATGCCTCAGCCGGAGAACGTGCGCACCGAGTTCGCGCAGGTGCTGCGGGCGCAGCCGGTCTACCAGACCCTGCGCGCGACCGGCATGACGGAGGAATGCGAGGAGCCGACACGGGCGGAAAAGCGCAAGAACAAGCCGGAAAACGGCGAGGAACCGCGCGGTTTCATGAAATTCCTCGATTCGGTCAAGGGCGTCTTCACGTCCGAGTCCGGCGCCGAGGACGGGCAATCGGTGGAGGAGGCGGGGACGCCGCCCGCCAAGGGCCGCAAGTGCCGGCTGGTGCCGGTCGACAAGGAATTCCGTCGACCGATCGCCTACGACGTCGACTACGTCCATCATGGCATCAAGTACCGATCGCGCCTGCCCTACGATCCGGGCAACCGCCTGCGCGTGCGGGTGTCGGTGACCCCGATCGTGGCCGGCGCCGACAACGACTAGGCAAACCTCGCCGGGCTGAGCGGGGTTTTCCTTGCGTGCTCCGGCGCCCCATGCGACCATGCGCGCACGATGCGCCAGACCCTTGCCGCCGCCGATATCCTCACCTCCGCCCGCATGGCGGCAGGGATGACGTCGCGCGCGCGCCGACCGGAAACCCGATTGCTCGCTGGGTAAGCCGGAGGCGGTCTCTCGTCTCGAGCTAGAAACCCGGCGAATGCCGGGTTTTTTCGTTTATGGATTCTCAGTGCCCCTCCGCAACAGCAAAGGTTCTTCCACACCATGAAGCACTTCCTCAACACCCAGGACTGGAGCCGCGCCGATCTCGACGCGCTGCTGACGCAGGCGGCGCTCTACAAGCGCAACAAGCTCGGCGATGCGCTGAGGGGCCGGCCTTTAGACGGCAAGTCCATTGCGCTTGTGTTCTTCAATCCGTCGCTGCGCACCCGCACCAGTTTCGAACTGGGCGCCTTCCAGCTCGGCGGGCATGCCGTGGTGCTGGCACCCGGCAAGGACGCGTGGCCGATCGAGTTCGAACTCGGCACGGTGATGGACGGTGAGGCCGAGGAGCACATCGCCGAGGTGGCGCGCGTGCTCAGCCGCTATGTCGACATGATCGGCGTGCGCGCCTTCCCGAAGTTCGTCGACTGGTCCGTCGATCGCCAGGACAAGGTGCTGGCCGGCTTCGCCAAGTACGCGACGGTGCCGGTGATCAACATGGAGACCATCACCCATCCCTGCCAGGAACTGGCCCACGCCCTGGCGTTGCAGGAACATTTCGGCACCGCCGATCTGCGCGGGAAGAAGTACGTGCTCACCTGGACCTACCACCCGAAGGCCCTGAACACGGCGGTCGCCAACTCCGCGTTGACCATCGCCACCCGCCTCGGCATGGACGTGACCCTGCTGTGCCCCACCGAGCAATATCTGCTCGACGAGCGCTACATGGGTTGGGCGCGCGACAACGTCGCCGAATCGGGCGGCTCGCTCACGATCAGCCACGACATCGACAGCGCCTACGCCGGCGCCGACGTCGTCTACGCCAAGAGCTGGGGAGCATTGCCGTATTTCGGCAACTGGGAGCCCGAGAAGCCCATCCGCGACCGTTACAAGCACTTCATCGTCGACGAGGCCAAGATGGCGAAGACCAACGACGCCGTCTTCAGCCACTGCCTGCCGTTGCGCCGCAACGTCAAGGCCACCGACGCGGTGATGGACTCCCAGCGCTGCATCGCCATCGAGGAAGCCGAGAACCGCCTGCACGTCCAGAAGGCGGTGATGGCCGCCCTGGCCGCACAGGGCTGACCCACCGCGGCCCCGGTGTCCAAAGACTGCAATCTGCCTGTTGTATCCCTTTCCGGTTTGCCCCCATCCCGTTATCACGAGTACCCCCATGACTGCTCCTCAATCTTCCGAACCCGGCGCCCAGGGCGACGTCGTCCTGGCGTTTTCCGGCGGCCTCGACACCAGTTTCTGCGTGCCTTACCTGCAGGAGCGCGGCTGGCGCGTGCATACCGTGTTCGCCGACACCGGCGGCGTGGATGAGGAGGAGCGCAAGTTCATCGAGGATCGCGCCGCGGAACTGGGCGTGGCCAGCCACGTCACCGTCGACGGCGGTCCGGCGATCTGGGACGGCTTCGTCAAGCCGTTCGTGTGGGCGGGCGAGGCGTATCAGGGCCAGTACCCGCTGCTGGTGTCCGACCGCTATCTCATCGTCGACGCCGCGCTCGCGCGTGCGCACGACCTCGGCACGAACGCGATCGCCCACGGCTGCACCGGCATGGGCAACGACCAGGTGCGTTTCGACCTGGCGGTGAAGGCCAGTGGCGACTACCGCATCCTCGCGCCGATCCGCGAAATCCAGAAGGAACACACCGAGGTACGCGCCTACGAGCAGCGCTACCTGGAGGAACGCGGCTTCGGCGTGCGCGCCAAGCAGAAGGCCTACACCATCAACGAGAACCTGCTCGGCCTGACCATGTCCGGCGGCGAAATCGACCGCTGGGAAGCGCCGGGCGAAGGCGCGCGCGGTTGGTGCGCGCCGCGCAGTGCCTGGCCGGCGGAGCCGCTGCGGACCACCGTGCGTTTCGTCGAAGGTGAAGCGGTGGCGCTCGACGGCGTCGAACTGTCTGGCGCCAAGTTGCTGGCCAAGCTCAACACCATGTTCGCGCAATACGGCGTCGGCCGCGGCCTGTACACCGGCGACACCACCATCGGACTCAAGGGCCGCATCGTGTTCGAGGCGCCGGGCCTGACCGCGCTGCTCGCCGCGCACCGCGCGCTCGAGGAAACGGTGCTGAGCAAGCAACAGAACCGCTTCAAGCCGGAGATCGGACGCAAGTGGGTGGAACTGGTCTACGAAGGCTTCTTCCACGATCCGCTCAAGAGCGATCTCGAAGCCTTCCTCGCCACATCGCAGAAGACCGTCAACGGCGAAGTCGTGCTGGAAACGCGCGGCGGACGCGTCGATGCCGTCGCCGTGTCCTCGCCGCACATCCTCAACGCCAAGGGCGCCACGTACGCGCAATCGGCGGACTGGGGCGTGGCCGAGGCCGAAGGGTTCATCAAGCTCTACGGCATGAGTTCGACGCTGTGGGCGGAAGTGAACCGAAAGTAATCGAGACCGACATGCTGCCTTCCGTTCTCGAACACCTCGCCGCGCTGGTGTCCTTCGATACCCGCAATCCGCCGCGTACCATCGGTACCGGCGGCATCTTCGATTACATCCGCGCGCAATTGCCGGATTTCCGCATCGACGTGCGCGATCATGGCGCCGGCGCGGTCACGCTGTTCGCCGTGCGCGGCGCGCCGAAGCGCTTGTTCAACGTGCATCTGGACACGGTGCCGAGTTCGCCGGCGTGGTCGGATGATCCGCTGAAACTGCGCGTCACCGACGATCGCGCCATCGGCCTCGGCGCGTGCGACATCAAGGGCGCGGCCGCCTGCCTGATCGCGGCCGCGAACGCGGTGCAAGGCGATGCCGCATTCCTGTTCTCCACCGATGAGGAAGCCAACGATGCGCGCTGCATCGACGCCTTCCTCAAGACGGACCATGGCTTCGACGAAGTCCTGGTCGCCGAGCCGACACGGTGCGAGGCGGTGCTCGCGCATCGCGGTATCGCTTCGGTGCGGATGGAGTTCAAGGGACGGGCCGGGCATGCCTCCGGCGCCGAAGCCCTGCAGACCAGCGCGCTGCATCAGGTGATCCGCTGGGGATCGGATGCGCTCGCACTGGTTGCCGCGGAATCGCACCAGCGCTTCGGCGGGCTCACCGGCCTGCGCTTCAACATCGGCCGCATCGACGGCGGCATCAAGGCCAACGTGATCGCGCCGCAGGCGGAACTGCGTTTCGGCTTCCGGCCGTTGCCGTCGCAGGGGCTCGACGATCTTCATGCGCGCTTCCACGCGCTCGCGCCCGAAGGCACGCTCTACGAACCGACGTTCCAAGGGTTGCCGCTGCCCGCCGGCGACACCGCCGATGCGGAAAACCGGCGCCTGGTCGCGCGTGATCTCGCCGACGCACTCGGCCTGCCGATCGGCAACGCCGTGGATTTCTGGACCGAGGCGGCGCTGTTCTCCGACGCCGGCCTCACCGCCGTCGTCTTCGGCCCCGGCGACATCGCCCAGGCGCATACCGCCGACGAGTGGGTGTCGCTTGAACAATTGCAGACCTATACGCAGCACGTTACCCGGATCATCGAACATGCAAGCGCATAAACAGACCCGCCAAACCATCGTGCGCCTGCTTTCCAGCATGGCCAGCGCGAAGGAAATCAGCCAGTACCTCAAGCGCTTCTCGCAACTGGACGCGAAGCGTTTCGCGGTGGTCAAGGTCGGCGGCGCGGTGCTGCGCGACGATCTCGACGCGTTGACCTCGTCGCTGGCGTTCCTGCAGCAGGTCGGCCTGACGCCGATCGTCGTGCATGGCGCAGGCCCGCAGCTCGACGAGGAACTGTCCGCCGCCGGCATCGAGAAGAAGACGGTGAACGGACTGCGCGTCACCTCGCCGGAAGCATTGGCAATCGTGCGCCGCGTGTTCCAGTCGTCGAACCTTAAGCTGGTCGAAGCCCTGCAGGCCGTCGATGCGCGCGCCACTTCGATCACCTCGGGCGTGTTCGAGGCCGAATACCTCGATCGCGACACTTACGGCCTGGTCGGAGAGGTGAAGCGCGTCAATCTGGCGCCGATCGAGGCCAGTCTTCAGGCCGGTTCGATCCCCGTGATCGCCAGCCTCGGCGAAACACCTGGCGGACAGATCCTCAACGTCAACGCCGATTTCGCCGCCAACGAACTGGTGCAGGTGCTGCAGCCGTACAAGATCATCTTCCTCACCGGCACCGGCGGACTGCTCGACGAGAAGGGCAAGGTGATCGACTCGATCAACCTGTCGACCGAGTACGAACATCTGATGCAGCAGCCGTGGATCAACGGCGGCATGCGCGTGAAAATCGAGCAGATCAAGGACCTGCTCGATGATTTGCCGCTGGCGTCGTCGGTCTCGATCACGCGTCCGGCCGATCTTGCCAAGGAACTGTTCACCCACAAGGGATCGGGCACGCTGGTGCGACGCGGCGAGCGCGTGCAACGCGCCTCGTCCTGGAGCGATCTAGATCTGGATCGCCTGCGTGGCCTGATCGAATCCAGTTTCGGCCGCCAGCTGGTGCAGGACTATTTCGAACGCACGCGGCTGCTGCGCGCCTACGTCAGCGAGAACTACCGCACGGCCGTCATCCTCACCGAGGAGGACGGGCTGCCGTATCTGGACAAGTTCGCCGTGCTGGACGATGCGCAGGGCGAGGGGCTCGGGCGCGCGGTATGGCAGGTCATGCGCGAGGAGACGCCGAAGCTGTTCTGGCGCTCACGCCACCATAACGCCGTCAACCATTTCTATTACGCCGAGTCCGACGGCTGCTACAAGCAGGAGAAATGGAAGGTGTTCTGGTACGGGCTGGAGAGCTTCGACGAGATCCAGCAGGCGGTGGCGCATTGCGCTACACGTGAGCCGACCTTGTTCGATCGCGTGGTGGCGGCATGAGCCTGTGGTCGCAAGTGCCGACGCTGCGTGGCGAGCATGTCCTGCTGGAGCCGCTGGCCCAGACGCATGCCGACGAATTGCGGGTATCGCTAGGCGATGGCGTGCTGTCGCGCGCCTGGTATACCAACGTGCCAAAACCGGAAGCAGTGGACGCCTACATCGCAGCGGCGTTGAAGATGCAGGCGGCCGGCGATGCGCTCGCATTCCTGGTGCGCGATGCAAAAGGAGAAGTGGTCGGCAGTACGCGCTACTACGCCATGGAATCCGAAGTGCCGAAGCTGAGCATCGGCTACACGTGGTATGTGCCCCGCGTGCAGCGTACCGGGCTGAATACGGAAGCCAAGCTGCTGTTGCTGGGCCATGCCTTCGAAACATTGGGTTGCATCTCGGTATTCTTCGAAACGAGTTGGTTCAACCATGCTTCACGTGCGGCGATCGCGCGTCTTGGCGCCAAGCAGGACGGTGTGCTGCGAGGCCACAAACGTCATGCCGATGGCAGCATCCGCGACACCGTGGTGTTCTCGATCATCGAGCCCGAGTGGCCGGCGGCGAAGCGGCATTTGCAATACAAGCTGGAGAATCACCGCGGCGGTGAAGGGGCGGGGCAGCCATGAGTAAGTTGATCGGCATCGTCGGCGCGCGCGGCCATACCGGCGCGGAGCTGATCCGGTTGGTCGCGAGACATCCGCACTTCGAACTGGCATTCGTATCGTCGCGGGAACTCGACGGCCAGCCGGTTTCGGCACACGTGGCCGAGTATCGCGGTGATCTGCGCTACAGCGCACCCGCGCACGAGACTTTGCCGACGCTGGGCGCGGATGCGGTGGTGCTGGCGCTACCCAACGGCAAGGCTGGCGATTGCGTGGCGGCTTTCGATGCTGCAGGTATCGGTCATGCTGATTCAGGGCCGGTGATCGTCGATCTTTCCGCTGATTACCGCTTCGACGATGCCTGGTACTACGGATTGCCGGAACTGACGCGCGATCGTTACGCAGGACAGAAGCGCATCAGCAATCCGGGCTGTTATGCCAGCGCGATGCAGCTCGCCATCGCGCCGATGCTGGATCTGATCATAGGTCCAGTACAGTGCTTCGGCGTTTCCGGCTACTCCGGCGCCGGCACCACGCCGTCGGATCGCAACGATCCGGAGAAGCTGCGCGACAACCTGATGCCGTACTCGCTGGCTGATCACATGCACGAGCGCGAAGTGACGCGCCAGCTCGGGCATCCGGTTGAATTCATGCCGCATGTCGCACCACATTTTCGTGGACTGACGATCACAGCCAATCTGCATCTGCGCGAAACGGTGACGCTGGAGGACGCCAAGGCGCGCTATACCGCGCGTTACGCCGATGAGCCGCTCGTTCAGGTGAGCGAGCGCGCGCCTTGGGTCAGTGAGATCGCCAATAAGCATGGTGTTGAGATCGGCGGCTTCACGCTGTCGCCGGACGGTCACCGCCTGGTGGTCGTCTCCACGCTCGACAACCTGCTCAAGGGCGCCGCGACGCAGGCGATGCAGAATCTCAATCTGGCCTTCGGCTTCAACGAACTGGAGGGCATTCCCGATGTCTGATCTGCTCTGGCAAAAACCCGGTGTCACCGTCGATGCGGAAATCCAGGCGTTCCTGGCGGGCGACGATGTGCTGCTTGATCGCGAGTTCTTCCTGCACGACATCGTGGCGAGCAAGGCGCACGCGGAAGGATTGCAGCGCATCGGCATCTTGTCCCGGGACGAGTTCGACGCGTTGTCGCGGGAACTCGATGTGCTGGCGGACGACTTTCGCAGTGGTGCCTTCGTACTCGATGCGCGGTACGAAGACGGTCACAGCGCGATCGAGGTGCGTCTGACCGAACGCCTGGGCGATGCCGGCCGTCGCATCCATACCGGCCGCAGCCGCAACGATCAGATCCTCGTCGCCACTCGGCTCTGGTTGAAGGAGAAGCTGGCGCGCATCGAGGCCTTGTGCATCGAAGTGGCCGGCATCGCGCTTGCGCGCGCGCAGGCGGAAGCCGACGTGCCGCTGCCCGGCTATACCCATCTGCAGCGCGCCGTGGTGTCTTCGCTGGGCATGTGGTGGGCAGGCTGGGCCGAGGCCTACATCGACAACGCGCGCCGTGCGCGCGATACGCATGCCTGGATCGACGCGAATCCGCTCGGGACCGCGGCCGGTTACGGTGTGAACCTGCCGCTCGCACGCGATGAAGTCACTGAGGCGCTCGATTTCGCGCGCATGCAGATCTCACCCATCTACGCGCAGCTCTCGCGCGGAAAGTTCGAGATGGCGGCGATCGAGGCGCTCGGCAGTGCCACGCTCGATCTGCGCCGTCTGGCCTGGGACCTCAGCCTGTTCACCGCCACCGAATTCGGTTTCGTGAAGTTGCCGCCGCAATACACCACTGGCAGTTCGATCATGCCGAACAAGCGCAATCCTGACGTGGTCGAACTGATGCGTGGCAGCCATGCCAGCGTCGCCGCTGCGCGCAGCGAGATCGAGCATCTGCTGTCGCTGCCGTCCGGCTATCACCGCGATCTGCAAACAAGCAAGGGCGCGCTGTTCCACGCTTTCAGCAAGGGCGTGCCGGCGCTGGCGTTGCTGCCTGACCTGTTGCGCAATCTGGAGTGGAACCAGCCGCGGATGGAAGCGGCGATCGAGCCGTCGATGTACGCCACCGACCTGGCGATCGATCTGGCGAAGCAGGGCGTGCCGTTCCGGGACGCCTATCGGCAGGCCGCCGATCCGCAGCGCTGGGCAGGCGGCGATCCCGCGGCCAGTCTCGCGGCGCGTGTTTCGCCAGGAGCGGCTGGTGATTTGCGTCTGGACATGCTGCGTGCGCGTCTGGATGAGCTCGTCGAAACGAAGCAGGGCGCATGAGCGGTTTCACCGAACAACAGCTGCCACCCTGGCGACGTGCCGTGCTCAAGGTGGGCAGCAGCTTGCTGGCTGCCAACGGTGGCGGGTTGTCGCCGCATTACGCCGAAGCGATCGCGGGATTCGTGGCTGCCAGCCAACGTGCGGGCCGCGAGGTGGTGATCGTCTCTTCCGGCGCGGTGGCTGCTGGGCGAGCGATTGCGCATCGACAGCCGGCGCCCGGCGCGGCGATGGCCGAGCGCCAGGCGTTGGCCGCGCTCGGGCAGGCGCAATTGATGGGCTTCTGGCAGGGATTCTTCGACCGCCCCGTGGCGCAGGTGCTGTTGACGCACGACGATTTGCGCAATCGCCGTCGTTATCTGAACGCACGCGCCACGCTGGGCGAACTGCTGCGCCGGTCGGCGTTGCCGATCGTCAACGAGAACGACACGGTTTCCGTCGACGAACTGAAACTCGGCGACAACGACACGCTCGCGGCGATCGTCGCCGCGCTCGTGGACGCGGAAGTGCTGTTCATCGCCACGGACATTGACGGTCTCTACGATGCCGACCCGCGTACCGATCGCAATGCCAAGCCGGTCGAAGTCGTCGCGCAGCTCAGCGCGTCGTTGCTGGCTGTTGCTGGTGGCGCAGGCAGTTCAGTGGGGACTGGAGGCATGCGCACCAAGCTGGAGGCGGCGCAACGCGCGGCGGCGGCCGGTGTGGCGACGGTGTTGTTCAACGGCACGCGCGCGGATGTGCTCGAAGGCCTGACGCGCGATCGCCTGACCGGCACCCGCATCCACGCCGCGCGCAGCCGCGTGGCCGCGCGCAAGCACTGGTTGCAGAACGCGCCGGCCGAACCCGGCGGCATCTTCGTCGACGACGGCGCCGCGCGCGCGGTGATCGAAAAGGGTGCCTCGTTGCTGCCTGGCGGCGTGCTGGATGCGCAGGGCGATTTCCGCCGCGGGGACATGGTGGAGGTGCGCTGGCGCAGCGAACGCGGCGAGCAACGTATCGCCCGTGGCGTGAGCCAGTATTCCGCGGCTGATATCCGCCGCATCGCACGCCGTCATTCGCGCGACATCGAGGCGACATTGGGGTACAACTACGGCGAGACGATCATCCATCGTGACGATCTGACGCTTTTGTAGCCCTTGCTCTCGCGGAGAGAAGATGGGCGAACGTTCGAGAGACACAGCCATGAGCGACATCAAGTCACAAGCCATCGCCTGTCGTGACGCCGCGCAAGCCGTCGCGCAGCTGTCCACGGACGACAAGAACACCCTGCTGCGAGCGATGGCCGCTGCGCTCGAGGCCGATGAGACCGCGATCCTCGCCGCCAATGCGCGCGATCTCGCGGCCGCGACGGAGAAGGGCATCACCGGCGCGATGCTTGATCGCCTGAAGCTGGATCCAAAACGCCTCGCCGGCATCGCTCAGGCGTTGCGTGAAGTCGCCGAGCTGCCCGATCCGGTCGGGTTGGTCACGCGCCGCGACACCCGTCCGAACGGCATCGGCATCGAACGCGTGCGGGTGCCGTTGGGCGTGGTGGCGATGATCTACGAAGCACGCCCCAACGTCACCGCGGATGCTGCCGCGTTGTGCCTGAAGGCCGGTAACGGCGTGATCCTGCGTGGTGGTAGCGAGGCCATCCATTCCAACACCGCGATCGCCGCGGCGCTGAAACGGGCGCTGCGTGAGGCGGGCGTGCCGGATGCCGCGCTGACGCTGGTCGAGGATCTGAGCCGCGAGACGATGCTGGAACTGTTGCAGCTCACCGACATCGTCGATCTCGCCATTCCGCGTGGGGGCGAGGGGCTGATTCGTTTCGTGGCCGAGCATGCGCGCGTGCCGGTGATCAAGCATTACAAGGGCGTCTGCCATCTGTTCGTGGATGCGAGCGCCGATCAGGAGTTGGCGTTGCGCCTGCTGCTCGACGGCAAGGTGTCGCGTCCTGGCGTCTGCAATGCGCTCGAGACCTTGCTGGTGCATGCCGACATCGCCACCGATTTCCTGCCGAAGGCCGCGGCGATGCTGCGCGAGCATGGCGTGGAGTTGCGCGGCGATGAGCGCACGCGGACCGCGATCGAGGACGCCAAGCCGGCCAACGACGATGACTACGCCGCTGAATTCCTCGATCTGATCATCGCGGTGCGGGTGGTCGATTCACTGGATGAAGCCATCGCGCACATCCGCCGCTTCGGCTCCGACCACACCGAGGTCATCGCCACGCGCGATGAGGCCAGCGCCGAGAAGTTCGTGCAGTCGCTGCGCGCCGCGGTGGTGATGGTCAATGCTTCGTCGCGTTTCTCCGATGGCGGCGAACTCGGCCTGGGCGCCGAGATCGGCATCTCCACCACGCGCCTGCATGCCTACGGGCCGATGGGCGCGGAATCGCTGACGGTAGAACGCTTCGTTGTGCGCGGGACGGGACAGACGCGCAACCTGCCGTAGGGCGGGCCTTGGCCCGCCATCGTCAAACTCCGGATCGCGACGGCGACCAGCGATCGAACAATCGGCGGCGCGAGATGGCAATGATGGGCCAAGGCCCACCCTACGATTTGCTGGATTGTCGCGACCTATGCCATTCGTCACTTCGACAGGTTTCGGCGAACGGCTAAAGTCCTCGCTTCCCTTCGGGAGGCATCTCCATGCGCGTTGCATTGATTCGTTGGCTGGTTCCTGCACTGGCCGTCCTGCTCTCCGGCACGGCCTTCTCGCAGACTTCGCCGATGACGCCGGACATCACCGGCAAGAAATTCGTCACCCCCACAAGCGGTTACGACTACGACAAGCGTGAGGTGATGATCCCGATGCGCGATGGCGTGAAGCTGCACACCGTGATCGTGGTGCCGAAGGGCGCGCGCAATGCTCCGATCCTGCTGACGCGCACGCCCTACGACGCCAGCGGACGGGCCAGCCGCATGGAGTCGCCGCGCATGATCGACGTGCTGCCGCAGGGCGACGAAGTCTTCGTGCAGGCGGGCTACATCCGCGTGTTTCAGGACATCCGCGGCAAGTACGGTTCGGAAGGCGACTACGTGGTGACGCGTCCGCTGCGCGGACCGCTCAACAACACCAAGGTCGACCACGCCACGGACGCCTGGGACACCATCGATTGGCTGGTGAAGCACGTGCCCGAATCCAACGGCCGCGTTGGCATGATCGGATCGTCGTACGAGGGCTTTACCGTGGTGATGGCACTGGTCGATCCGCATCCGGCGCTGAAGGTGGCGGCGCCGGAAAGCCCGATGGTCGATGGCTGGATGGGTGACGACTGGTTCAGCTACGGTGCCTTCCGGCAGGTGAACTTCGGCTACTTCACCGGACAGACGTCGGCGCGCGGGAAGGGCGCATCGATCGTCAATTCGGCTTACGACGATTACACCAATCTGCTTCGCGCCGGCTCTGCCGGTGCTTATGCGAAAGCGAATGGCCTTGATCAGTTGCCGTACTGGCTCAAGCTCAGCGAGCACCCGAGCTATGACGCCTATTGGCAGGAACAGGCGCTCGACAAGGTGATGGCGCGCACGCCGCTGAAGGTGCCCACGATGTGGCTGCAAGGCCTGTGGGACCAGGAGGATATGTGGGGCGCGATCCACAGTTACGCGGCGATGGAGCCGCGCGACAGCGGCAACAATCTCAATTATCTGGTGATGGGGCCTTGGCGCCACAGCCAGGTGAACTACGACGCTTCGTCGCTGGGTGCGCTGAAGTGGAACGGCGATACCGCACTGCAGTTCCGGCGCGACGTGCTCAAGCCGTTCTTCGATCAGTATCTGGTCGAGGGCGCGCCCAGGGCGGACACGCCGCCGGTCTTCATCTACAACACGGGCGAGAATCATTGGGATCGCTACACGGCGTGGCCGCGCAGTTGCGAGCAGAACTGTGGCGCACAACCGAAACCGCTGTACCTGCTCGCTGGCGGAAAACTGTCGTTCGACGCGCCGACGGCGGGGCAGGCCGAGTACGACGAATATGTTTCCGATCCCGCCAAACCGGTGCCGTTCGCACAACGGCCGGTGCGATTCGGTGACCGCGAGATGTGGACCACATGGCTGGTGCAGGATCAGCGCTTCGTCGACGGCCGCACCGACGTGCTCACCTTCGTCAGCGAGCCCCTGACCACACCGTTGCGCATCGCGGGCGCGCCGCAGGTGAACCTGCAGGCCTCCACCAGCGGTAGCGACAGCGACTGGGTGGTGAAGCTGATCGACGTCTATCCCGATCAGGTGGCTTCGAGCCCGGCGATGGGCGGATACGAACTGGCGGTCTCGCTGGCGATCTTCCGTGGCCGCTATCGCGAGAGTTTCGAGAAGCCGCAGGCGATCGCCTCCAATCAGACGCTGCTCTATCGCTTCGGACTGCCAACGGCCAACCACGTCTTCCTGCCCGGGCATCGTGTCATGGTGCAGGTGCAGTCGACCTTGTTCCCGTTGTACGACCGCAATCCGCAGACCTTCGTGCCGAATATCTTCTTCGCCAAGCCGGAGGATTACCAGAAGGCGACGCAGCGGGTGTGGCATACGCCGCAGCAGGCGAGTTTCATCAGTTTGCCGGTGATGTGATTTTTTCGGTATTGAAGAGCAAGGGCGTTTCGTCCGCTACGCGGCCGAGTTCATTTCTTTTGATAAGCGTCAAAAGAAACGAACCAAAGAAAAACGCTTTCCCCGACGAAGCAATCCCATAGCTTCATTGCTATGGGGATTTTTCGACTCGCCATCCATGGCTCGGTCGAAAAACGGCGCACATCCTTGTGCGCCGCCCTCCGGGTCTCCGGGGGCTGAGGGAGTTCAAGTATCTTTAGAAGCGAAAGGCGAAGCAAAGCTCCGTTTTTGCTCTTGGCTGCTGAGAATCTCTGCGAGCCGCGATGTGCCTAGACCCGAAGGGCGGCGGGCAGGAAGCCCGCCGTTTTCCGACCGAGCCATGGATGGCGAGTCGGAAAATCCTGGGGTTCAATCCGCCATGGGATTGCTGTGTCGAGAAAAGCGTTTTTCTTTGGTTCGTTTCTTTTGACGCTTATCAAAAGAAATGAACTCGCCCCTTCAGGGGCGAAACGCTCTTGCTTTCCCAAGACAAAAAAACCAAAAAACGAAACCCCCAACACAGAACCAAATCAACACCTACCAGGTGTCCTCCAGCATCCGCGGCCGCGATGCCATCCAACCGCCAATCAACAGTGCACCAACCGCGACCAAAAGCATCGCGAACGGCCACAGCCAGCCATGCGTATGCTCATGCAGCACGCCAAACAGCAGCGGCCCCAGGCAACTCAAGGCATAGCCCAGCCCCTGCATGAAACCGGACAATGCCGATGAACCCGCCGGTGTGCGCGTGCGCAGATTGATCAACGTCAATGCCAGCGGGAACGTCGATGGCCCGAGGCCGAGTAGGGCCACCCACAGCGCTGGCAGCAGCATCGGTGCGAATAACAGGCCGGCGAAGGCGGTCACGTGGCAGACGGCGCATCCGAGAATCAGCGGGAAGGGATTGCGCACGCGCACGGCCAGCGCCGGCATCCCGAGCGCGCTCAACAGGCCGAGCGTGGAGAACAGCGCCACCATCACCCCGCCGAAAGCGGGTGTGGCGCCGGCTTCGGTCAGCAGCTTCGGCAGCCAGGTGAACATCGAGTAGGTGATCAGCGAGGTGGTGCCGAACATCAGCGCCAGGCCCCAGGCGATCGGTGAACGCCAGGCCTTGCCGCGCGCGGGCGGAGCAGCCAGTTCGGGGGCTTCGTCGCCGTCCTTGCAGGCATGGTCGTGGACTTGCGCCAGCGCCGAGGACTTGCGACGTTCGGCGATCAGCACGCCGACCCACGGCACGGCGGCGACGAGCGCGGTCAAGGCCCAGATGCCCATCGACCAACGCCAGCCGGCGGCGTCGGCGAGCGGAACGGCGAGCAGTGCCGGCAGAATGGTGCCGGCCTGCAGCACGGTGAGGTAGATCGTGCTGATCGTGCCGACGCGATCGGCGAAATAGCGCTTCACCAACGGCGGCAACACCACGTTGCCGATGCCCATGCCGGCAAGGGCGATGATCGAGCCGAGCATGAGCACGCCGATGTTGCCGGCGAACGAGCGCAGGATTAGACCGGCCGCGGCCAGCAGCATCGACAGCAGTGCGGTGCGCTCCAGGCCGAGGCGGTGCGCGATCGAGGGTGTCGTCACGCCAAGCAGCGCGAACGAAGCGGTGGGCAGCATGCCGAAGACGCCGGCGACGGTGGCGCTGAACCCGAACGTGTGTCCCAACGAATCGAGTAGCGGTGTCAACGAAGTGACGGCCGTGCGCAGATTGAATGCCGACAACGCGATGCCGGCCAGCACCAGCGCCGCGCCCTTGACTTGAGGTGTTGCGGTGGCGCTGCGGGATGTCGTCAGGCGGGTCATGGGAAGAACTCGAATGCATCCGAGCAAGGATGGCCGTGGGTCACCCGACCATTCGTGACGGATACCGTCTATGCGATTGCACGGATACGCGGGAATCGCGCATCTGCGAGAAGAATTCGTCTGCGGGAGTCGGCCAAAGGGAGAATGGCCTGGAACACATCAGTATCAGTTTAACCGGAGGCGAGTGACGAACATGTCGGGAAAGCCGCAACGGAGTGTTGCGTGCTTCCCCATCGGAGCCCGAGGTCAGCGGTCCGGCGTAAATTCCACCGGCACAAGCACCGTCGATGCGACCGGCTTGCCGTTGCGCATGGCCGGCGTGAAGCGCCAGCGCATGACCGTGTCATGCGCAACGCGGTCGAGCTCGCGCACGCGGCTGCGACGCGCGAAGTCGACCTTCGTCGGTCTGCCATCCGGGCCGACCGTCACGCGCAACACCACCAGACCGCCTTCGCCGCCGCGCAACGCTTCGCGCGGGTAGGGCGGCTTCGGGCTCTGGCCCGGAATCGGCTTGGCCGCCACCGTCGTCGGGCGCGGCTTCTTGTCCTTTTTCTCTTTCTTCGGCTTCTTGGTCTCGGTCTGCTTGGCGACGGGCTTCTTCTCCGCCTGCGGCTCGACGGTGTTTTGCGGCGGCGTTTGCGCCTGCTGCGAAACCTGTGCCTGTCGCTGCGCCTCGACGATGACCGCCTGCAGCTCCTTGGTGGCTTCCGCGAACGCACTGGTGCCCTGCGGAACCGGGCGATGCAGGACCGGATCGGTATAGGTATGGGAGATCAGCACCAGCGCACCGACCGCGGAGGCGATCAGGAGCAGGCCCAACAGCACCAGCCAGCGGCTCGACTTCGCGCCCGGCAACAGCGTTCGCGATTCGGCGGGCGGAGCGGGTGGCAGGGAGGGCGTGGTCGGTGCGGTCGGCGCGACGGCCGTCACCGACAGCGGGAAGGCGCGTTCCTGATCCATGTGCAGGATCGAGATGCGGCCGCTGTTGAGCTCGGCGGCGATCTCCGGCGTCGCGTGCAGGGCGGCGGCGACGCGATCGAGCGTGACGTCGGCCTGCGGAGTCCGCCGTTCCTTGTCCTTGAAGCGCCAGCGGTTGTATTCCGCCCACAGGATCAGCAGGATTGTTGCTGCGATGGCGATCAGTGGCAGCGCCAGGATCAGGAACGGATCGATCTGGTGCTCGCGCAGGTACAGTTCGAAGATGGTGGTGCGGATGCCGAACAGCCACAGCACCAGTGTCAGCAGCGGCAGCCACAGATAGAGATACAGCGCCCAGAACGCGGCGGTGATGACACCGAAGAAAGAGCGGTGCAGGGCGGGCTGCGCACTGGGCTTGCTGATGATGCGCGGATCGAATTTTCCCCGGGCGGCGTTCATCGCACCCCCCGGTCCGGGCTGACCCAGGTCGCGCGTTGCCGGCGCCGCTTCAGCAGCGTCTTCGGCACGGCGGTGACCGTGGTGAGCAGGCTGAGCAGCCAGTACGCGATCGGATACCAGATCATCCAGTAGTAGTTGCGGCCGACGCGTGCTTCGTAGCGGCGGTCGATGATCAGGCTGGCCGCGAACTGGGTAAGGCAGACCATGGCCAGGATCACGCCATGCCACGACGGCAGGATGCTGCGCACTTCCAACTGCGCAGGCATCTGCACGAACAAGCCGATCGCCCACAGCAGCATGATGAACACCATGATGTAGGCCCAGATTACGCTGAGCAGGTATTCGAACAACACCAGCCACATGCGGCGCTTGCGCCAGCTCAGCAGATCGGCGCTGTGGCGCAGCATGACCTCCACGCCGCCCTGGGCCCAGCGCAGACGCTGTTTCCACAGGCCCTTGAGGGTTTCGGGCATCAGGATGAAGCACAGCGCGCGCGGCTCGTAGCGGATGTCCCAGTGGTCCATCTGCAGGCGCCAGCTGATGTCGATGTCCTCGGTGATCATGTCATCGGACCAGTAGCCGATGCGGTGCAGGGCGGTACGACGAAACGCGCTGATCACGCCCGAAACCGTGAACAGCCGTCCGTACACGCGCTGCGCGCGCTTGATCATGCCGATGATCGAGGAGAACTCGCCCACCTGCAGGCGGCCGAGCAGGGTGGAGCGGTTGCGGATGCGCGGATTGCCGGTCACCGCGCCCACGCGCGGTCCTGACATCAGATGCCACACCATCCAGTGCACGGCGTACTCGTCGAGCAGGGCGTCGCCGTCGATGCAGACCAGGTATTCCGAACGCGCCGCCAGCGCGCCCATGCGCATGGCGTTGGCCTTGCCGAGATTGCGGTCGAGGTGGACCACGCGCAGCCGTTCGTGCTGCGCGGCGAGCTGGTTGAGCTGTTCGGCGGTGTCGTCCTTGCTGCCATCGTTGATGGCGATGACTTCGAAGTCCGGATAGCGCTGCGCGAGCGCGGCGCTGATGGTCTCGCGGACTTGTTCACCCTCGTTGAAGCAGGGGATCAGGACCGAGACCAGCGGCGTGGATTCCAGAGGTGGTGGCTCGATGCGTGGCCGTTCTTTCCGCTCGCGACGGAAGTAGTAGTACAGACCGCCGGAAATCCAGAAGAAGGACATCACGATCGGGTACAGGAACGCGAACTGGAACAGCAGGGCAATCACCGGCGCCATCTTGGCTTTATCTCCTTAAGGGGTAGGGGAACCCGCGCGAGGAAATGATCTCGCGGGCCGTCTCCAGACGCGGCCTGTTGGCGATGAAATCATCGGGATACCAGGCCAGGTGGCGAACGCCCATCGCTTTCAGCTTGCGTGCCTGCTCGAGCAGGGTCTTGTCCGCGATCGGCTTGCGGCTGTTCCAGTCTACCGTCTGCAGTTCGAAGATGGTCTTGTCGAACTTTGGATCATGCTCGCCGACCATTTTCGCCAGGTGCTGCATCCAGCTCCACGGACGGTCGCCGCTGCCTTCCAGCCACGGCATCGCCATCAGCGCGGTGTAGTCGTAGTAACGGTTGAACGTGCCCAGTCGCTGCGCAAACCAGGCCTCGCTGGCGGGATCGAGTACCGTGCGCGCGTACAGATTGCGCACCGTCTTCAGCTTCGAGCGCCAGTGTTCGGCCGTGTTCCTCAGATCAAGCGTGAAATCGATCAGCGCCTGCGTGCGCTTCGCGGGATCGTTGCCCAGCGCGGGCAGTTCGTTGTCGCGCAGGAACGCATCGTCATGGAACAGCAGGCCCTGGAAGCTGCTGCTGGCGGCCATTTCATCGTAGATGCCTTCGATGATCTTGCGCGCTTCCGGCTTGGTGAAATCGAGGCGATAGACGTCCTTGGCATCGGCATTGGCGATGCCGAGCTCGCGGCGCTTGTCCGCATCCGGCAGTTCGAAGCCGAGCACCGGCAGCCAGGCATAGACTTGGGTTTGCGCGCGCGTCTGCAATTGCCAGGCGACGAAGCTGAAGAGATCGGCGCGCATCGGCAGATGGCTGTTCGGGAAGTACAGCGCGTCGGCGGAGCCGTTGCCGTCGGGGTCGGCGAAGGCCTGCAGGAACACGTAGTTCGGCCCGATCTGCTTGATGCGTTCGATCAGCGCGTCGATGTTGCGTGACTGCTGCTGCGGGTCGGCGTCATAGACGGCGTCCAGATCCACCTGCACGGCGCGGATGCCGTCCAGGCGCAGGTCGCGACGCAGGTCGACGGCCAGATCGGCGGCGGTCGGATTGTTGGTGATCAGCAGGCGGCCGAGGCCTTCCAGCCCATGATCGAGCCAGGTCGTGCGGCCTTCGAGGTCGAAGGTCGCGCCCATGCCCAACTCCTTGGAAATATCGTTGGCGACACCGTTCTCGGCGCCATAGGGCCAGACCAGCGAACGCGGCGCGTGGCCGAGGTGCTGCTTGATCTTGTCGCGGCTGCGGGCGAGGTCGGCGCCGATGCGGGCACGATAGGCGTCCTCGTCCTCATATTTGCCATTGGCCGAGTCGTAGAGCAGGGTGACCGCCGCCGGACGCTGGTTGCCCTGCGGGTTGGCCAGCAGGCCCTGGTGCATGTTGTCCGTATGCGATGCGACCTCGACCAGCCCGGAGGCCTGCATTTCGCGCAGCTGTTCCCAGGTGACGAAATCGTCGTGACCCATCGGGCGGCTGAACTGCACGGTCTGGCCTTGCGGCAGGTCGACCCATGCCGTGATCACGGCGACCAATGCCGGATAGTTGTAGGCGCGCAGCAACGGGAACACCTTGCTGTACACGCTGCGCAGGCCGTCGTCGAAGGTGAGCAGCACCGGTTTGCTCGGCAGCTTGGCGCGGCCGGCCGAGGCGTCGATCACCTGCTGCAGGCTCACCGGGTGATAGCCCTGCGCGTTGAGCCAGTCGAGGTGGCCGATGAAGTTCTGGGTGCTGATCGCGAACTGGTCGGGGTCGCCGTGCGGTGCGACGTCGTCGCGCACGTCGTGATAGTTCAGCACCAGCAGCGGCTCCGGCTGCGTGGGCGTTTCGACCGCAGCCGCGATACCGACGGGCAGCAAGCCGAGCAGCAGCAACAGCAGGCCGAGCGGTCTCAGGAAACGATGACGATGCATGATCTTATTTACCCCAACGGAATTCGGCATCGAAGCCAAAGTGACGCTCACGCTGCCCGTCGTAGACCGGGCGCGACCAGTTGACGCCGTAGACCAGCACCTGGCCGGTCGCGAACTGCCATTCGTGTTCGTAGCGGAGCGATGGCACCCAGGCGGTTCCGTAATCCTCCTGCCAGTAAGGCCCGACCGTCACCGTCAGGCGATGGCGGAAATAGCGCTCGTATTCGCGCCAGACGATCTGATCGGCGCGCACGCCGAATTCCATCGAGGCGTCGCGCGAGGGATTGAAGTAGGGCGCGTCGTCGCGCGTGCCGCGGCTGGTGTAGATCGAGGCCAGGCCGTTGAGCAGGAAGTGCGGTCGCGTGACCAGGCGCTGGTCGAGGTTCACGCCCAGCGACTGGCGGCGGTTGCCGTCGTCGAAACGATAGGCCTGCGCACTGGCCTGCACCGTGGTGAGTTCGCTCGGATGCCAATTGGCGGAGAGCGCGGCGGAGTCGGCGGTGATGCCGAATGCGCGCGCCTGCAGGGAGGCTTCCGGGTCGTACTTGCGCAGGGTCAGGCCGGCGTCGAAGACGTCGCTGAAGCGCCAGCCGACATCGAGGCTGGCGCCGGTGTTGTCGAGATCATCGTGGGAGCGGTTGGCCTGCAGATGCACGTCGAGGCGGTCGTAGGTGTAGCGCACACCGGCCGCGCCGCGGCGATCGTGGATGCGGCGGTCGTTGAAGTCGGCGTAGCGGTCGACGTAGCCGGCGGTGAGGCGCCAGCGATCGCCCAGCAGCGGAGTTTCCGCCTCGATGCCATAGACGCCGTCGCGCGAACCGACCGGCGAGACGTCCTGGTTGCCGTTACTGTCGCTGCGGCCCCAGGCCGCGAATGCGCGCCACTGCCAGCCCACATCACGGTTCCAGCGGTCACGCAGGGTGCGCGACTGCAAGGTGTCTGGGTAGACCGTCTGCAGTTCGTTGTAGATCGGCCGGGCCTGTTCGACGCGCTGCAATTCCAGCAGTGATTCGACCTGTCCGGCGCGGGCGTCGACGCTCTGCGGATCGAGCGTGCTGGCGATGCGATGCCGCTCCAGCGCCCGCTCGTGCCAGCCGCGACGGTCGTAGACCGAGCCCAGCGAGGATTGCACGCCGGAATCTTCTGGCCCATAGGCGCTCATGGTTTCCAGCGTCTTCTGCGCGCCGGCCAGGTCGCCGGCATAGGAGCGCACCATCGTTTCGTTGACTTCGGCGTGGTAGCGATCCCAGTTCTCGTAGGGAAGAGGGGCGCCGGGCACGGTGCGCCAGTCGGGATTCGCCTCGACCAGCGCCTTGAGCTCGGGCTGGGCGAGATCGAAGCGCTCGGCCTCCATGAGCGCGTAGGCGTGCATGATCTTGTACTGGACTTTCTTCGGATTGTCGTCCGGGATCGCCTCGATGGCTTTTTCCAGGACCGGAATCGCTTCCTTCGGCCGCTTCTGATCCATCAGCGAGGCGCCGATCGGGATCATCGCGTAGCCCGGGATGTCATGCCCCTCGGCGCGCAGCTTCTCGTATTCCTCGACCACCTCGCGGTGGCGCTCGAGCCGGTTGAGCAGGTCCAGCCGGTCGTAGCGCATGCGCAGCGGCATTTGCGATGCATCGATCCCGGCACGCTTGAGATAGTCCTGATTGGCTGCTTCGACGGCGCGTGCCTCCTCGAGGCGCCGGGTTTCGTCGGCGACGAAGTATTCGCTGGCGGAGGTCAGCCGCGCCAGGCGGTCGAGCTCGATGCGCTGTGCCTCCTCGGCGCTGAACAGCTGCGGCTTGGCCTGGTACAGCTGCCAGGCGCGCTCACGGGAGCCGATCTCGCTCAGGGTGTGGACGCGCAGCACGTAGAGCGCGTCGTCGTCCGGATACTTGGCCGCGGTCTGCTCGATCAGGGCAAGGGCGGGGAGCCACTGTTTCTGGTCGCGCAGTTGCCGGATCTCGGAAAGAGCGCTGTCCAGGCGCGAGGGTTGGTCGGTGCCGGACTGCGCCCAGGCAGGCGAGGCGGCAGCGGTCACGAGCGCAACCGCCAGTGCGAGGCGGCACATCGATGGAAAAGTCGGCATTGGAGCCCCAGCGTGTTGCGGCGAGTTATGAAATGCGACTTGAGTCACACAATTCGTCAGGGTAAGCCAGAAATCGTCAACGAAGTCTGAACTTAGGCTTCCGAATCTTCACAAACATGAACCACTTGACGCCTGGATATCGTCACACGACCGGCGTGAGCGCGCAGAGAACACAATCACAGAGCCGCGCCCTGGGTAGACGCGTGGATACGCGTCCGTGGGATTCGAAGGGCGGGAGGAAATCAAGAAGATGGTCGGGGAGACAGGATTCGAACCTGCGACCTCTACGTCCCGAACGTAGCGCTCTACCAGACTGAGCTACACCCCGACTTGGGTGAGCCGCGCATTGTAGAGATGCGGGGTGGGGTCGGGCAAGCGTTCGTTCGCATTCCGGTGCCGGCGGGCAGATCGCGGGGTTCGATCCGCCGCCGCGGATGCGGGGTGCGTCGCCCTTGCACGGGTTCCGTCGGCGTCGGCAGCCGCATTGATTCTCATGCCTCCGCGCGGGATGCGGCGCATGTCTGGCCGGCGTCATGCCAAGCGCGAGCCCCGCGACGTTAAACTGTAGGGAGCAATGCGCAGACGATCTGCGCCGGAGTCTTCCCCTTGATCAAGCCACGCACGCCCCCGGGCGTCCTGGAGCTGTTGCCCCGCGACCAGATCGCGTTCCAGCGCATGCTCGACACCATCCGCACCACGTTCGAGCGTTTCGGCTTCCTGCCGGTGGAGACGCCGGTGTTCGAGCTGTCGGAAGTGCTGCTGACCAAGTCGGGCGGCGAGACCGAGCGGCAGGTGTATTTCGTGCAGTCCACCGGCGCGCTCGAAAAGGCCGGTGACGGTTTGCCGGAGCGTGCTTTTCCAGAGCTCGCGCTGCGCTTCGATCTCACCGTGCCGCTGGCGCGTTACGTCGCCGAACACGAGCACGAACTGGCGTTTCCGTTCCGCCGCTACCAGATGCAGCGCGTCTACCGCGGCGAGCGCGCGCAGCGCGGTCGCTTCCGCGAGTTCTACCAGTGCGATATCGACGTGATCGGCAAGGACGCGCTGTCGCCGCGCTACGATGCCGAGATTCCCGCGGTGATCCATGCCGTGTTCTCCGCCTTGAACATCGGCGAGTTCACCATCCAGCTCAATCACCGCAAGCTGCTGCGCGGTTTCTTCGAGGGGCAGGGCATCGCCGACGATCAGCAGGTGGCGGTGCTGCGCGAGATCGACAAGCTCGACAAGCGCGGTGAGGATGCGGTGCGGGCGACGCTGGCCGGAGAGGGCTTCGGCCTGTCCGGCGAGGTGATCGACCGCCTGATGGCATTCTCGCGCGTGCGCTCCAACGGCCATGACGACGCGCTGGCGAAGCTCGACGCGCTCGGCGCCGGAACGCCGCTGTTCGAGGAAGGCCGCGACGAATTGCGCGCGCTGCTGCAGCGGCTGCGCGCGATGGGCGTGCCGGAATCCAATTACGCGATCAACCTGTCGATCGCGCGCGGCCTCGATTACTACACCGGCATGGTGTACGAGACGCAGCTTGATGCGCATCCGCAGATCGGCTCGATCTGCTCCGGTGGCCGCTACGACAATCTCGCCAGCCACTACAGCAAGTCGAAGCTGCCGGGTGTCGGCATCTCGATCGGCCTGACGCGCCTGTTCTGGCAGCTGCGCGAAGCGGGCCTGATCGCGACCGCGGAAAGCTCCGTGGACGTGCTGGTTTCGCTGCTCGACGACTCCGCGCTCGATCACGCATTGGCCTTGTCGCAGCGCTTGCGCGCCGCCGGGCTCAATGTCGAAACCCAGCAGGAGCCGCGCAAGCTGGCGAAGCAGTTGCAGTACGCCGATCGCGCCGGCATCCGATTCGTGGTGATCCGCGGCGAGGACGAGGCCGCGAAGGGCGTGGTGACGGTGCGCGATCTGCGCCGCGGCGAACAGTTCGAGGTGGCCGACGCCGAGATCGCCTCGGCGCTGCGCACCGAGCTGGAGCAGGCCAAGCTGCAACTACGCGTATCGCCACAATCCTGAGGATGAGGTCCCGATGAAAGCGATTCGACTCGACGGACGCTCGCTCACGCGCGCGCAGCTGTGCGCGGTGGCGCATGGCGCGCAGGTGGCGTTGGATGAGGGCGCGCTGACGGCGGTGGCCCGCGCAGCGGACTTCCTCGCCGAACAGGTGCGCCGCGAAGAACCGATCTACGGTGTCTCGACCGGCTTCGGCAGCAACGCCGACAAGCTGCTGGGTGCGCATCCGCTGCGCGACGAGTTGCCCGGTGCCATGCCTTCCGGCCGCTCGCTGCACAAGGAATTGCAGCAGAAGTTGATCGTTACGCATGCGGTCTGTGTCGGTGAGCCGCTCGCGGCCGAGGTGGTGCGCGCGATGCTCTGCATCCGCATCAACACGCTGCTGCACGGCCATTCCGGCATCCGCGTGCAGACGCTGCAGGCGCTGGCGGCGATGCTCAACGCCGGGATCGTGCCGGTGGTGCCGGCGCTGGGTTCGGTAGGCGCATCCGGCGATCTCGCGCCGCTGTCGCATCTGGCGATCGTGCTGCTGGGCGGCGGTGAGGCGTTCTACGGCGGCGAGCGCATCCCCGGCGCCGAAGCGCTGCGTTGTGCCGGTCTGGAACCGGTGTCGCTGTCCTACAAGGAAGGCCTGGCGCTGAACAACGGCACCGCGCAGATGCTTGCAAGCGGTGTGCTTGCGGTGCAGCGGATGGAAGAGTTGCTCGACACCGCCGATCTCGCCGCGGCGATGACCATCGATGCCTTCGCGGGACGCCTTGGCGCGTTCGCCGAGGAAGTGCATGCGTTGCGTCCGCATCCGGGACAGGTGCATGTGGCGGCGCATCTGCGCGAGCTGCTCGGCGGTTCCACGCTCGCGGACATCCCGTATCACCTGGTGCCGCGCTTCCGGCAATGGCTGCCGACCAGCTGGGACACGCCAGAGGCGCAACAACTCAGCTTCGACATCGGCTGGGATTGGGTGCCGTTCGGCCAGCGTCACGGCCGCGAGAAGTTCTACAAGCGCTTCAAGCCGTTCCGCGGCGGCAAGAAGCATCAGCCGCAGGACAGTTATTCGTTGCGTTGCATCCCGCAGGTGCACGGCGCGGTGCGCGATGCGGTGGCGCAGGCCAAACGCGTGCTCGACATCGAACTCAACGCGGTCACCGACAATCCGCTGGTGTTCCCGGACAAGCAGGCCGAGCACGTCGAACAGCAGGTGATCTCCGCGGGCCATTTCCATGGCATGCCGCTGGCGCTGGCGATGAGCTACGTGAAGGCGGCGATCCCGGTGCTGGCCTCGATCAGCGAGCGCCGCCTCAACAAGCTGGTCGATCCGGCCACCAACGACGGCCTGCCGGCGTTCCTGATCGGCAACGAGGACGGCACCGAATCCGGCTTCATGATCGTGCAGTACACCGCGGCGGCGATCGTCAATGATCTCGCCAGCCGCGCGCATCCAGCCAGCGTGTACTCGATTCCGACATCGGCCAATGCGGAAGACCACGTCTCGATGGGCGCCAACGAGGCGCGTCACGTGCTGGCGATGGCCGACGACCTCGGCAAGGTGCTCGCGCTCGAACTGATGACCGCCGCGCAGGCGCTCGATCTGCGCCGCGACATGATCAATGCCGCACGCGACCTTGCCGATCGCGCCGACGCCCGCACGTTCGCTGCGAAGGTGCAGGGCGGTCCGGCGCCGGATCACCCCGACTACGCCGGTTTCCTCGCCGAAGTGGAAGCGCTGCGTGTGGAGCTGGCCGCCGCCGACGCCTTCCACCCGGGCGCCGCGGTGGCGACCGCGCATGCGGTGATCCGTGGCGGGATCGCCTTCCTCGACCAGGACCGCGCGCTCGACGGCGACGTGGCGACGGCGGTGCGGCTGGTCGCCGACGACACGGTTCTCACGGCCCTGCACGCATGATCGGATCACACGAGGCCGTCTCGCCATGAACTTGACGCTGCACTACGGCTGGTTGGGCGTGCTGGAGGCCGGCGCGATCGCGTTCGCGATCGGAGCGGTGATCTGCCTGATCTGGCGGCCGCTGTGTCGCTTGATGGGATTGGATACCGGCCACGTCATCGGTTGGGCGTCCTTCGCGTCGGTGCTGATCGGCGCCGGGATCGATCTGCGGCTTCTGGTGTCGCTGTTCTTCGTCAATCCAGGCTCGCCGGCCTATGCGCAGCAGGCGCTGGCCGGCATCCACGATCCCGATCGCCTGGGGTTGCGTGTGTTGCTCGAAATTATCGGCGCGTTGACGGGGGTCGTGCTGGTCTGGCTGGCCTACGAGCAGCTCGGAAAGCAGCGCCCGCGCGACTGATCGGGTTGTCGCGGATGGCGTGATCGCTGAGGCGCGGTCGTCACGATCAAGAGGTTCCGTTCGCGCCGCCGGCTCTCAATCGACATGCCAGCGCGCCCGCCAGCAGGGACGGCAGGAACAGGGCGGCCTCGCGACTGCTGCCGGGCAGGGCGGCGAGCAGGGCGATCGCGGGTCCCGGGCAGTAACCACTCAATCCCCAGCCAAGACCGAACAACACGGCGCCGATCGCCAGCGGGCGATCGATGCGGGTGGCGAGTGGCAGTTCGAAGGAGGTCGCCAGCAACGGCGCCCGGCGCCGCAGGATCAACGGAAACAGGACGCCGGCGACTCCGACCGCACCGCCCAGCACGAACAGGAGGCTAGGGTCCCAGTGGCCGCCCAGGTCGAGGAATCCCAGCACCTTCTCCGGCAGCGTCATGCCCGACAACGCCAGCCCGGCGCCGAACACCAGGCCCGCGGCGAAGACGGCGGATAGCGTGCGTGATGCGCTCATCCCAGCCATTCCGGAAGATGACGCAGCACGCTCGCCGTCAGCAGGCCGATGCCAAGGAAGATCCCGGTCGCGACCAGCGAGCGCGGCGAGCGGCGCGCCAGCCCGCAGACGCCGTGGCCACTGGTGCAGCCATTGCTCATGGCCGTGCCGTATCCCACCAGCAGACCCGAGACGATCAGAAGCCAGGCCGGCATGCCGGTACGACTGAGTGGCGCCGGCATGCCGAGCCGATACAGCAGCGCGGCGCCCGCGATCAGGCCAAGCAGGAACAGGGCGCGCCAGGCGAACTCGAAACCGCGCGACAGCGGCAGTCTGCCGACGATCCCGCTGATGCCGGCGATGCGACCAAGCGCGAGCAGCAGCCAGCTCGCGCCGGCGCCGATCAGCAGGCCACCCAGCAGGGCGCTCACGGGTGTGAATGAAGCCATCAGCGGAAGCTCGTCAGGAAGTGCGGGCTACAGTTTCCACGCATACGCGAAACCTAACGAATCCTCGCTCAGCTGGATGTCCGCTTCGCCGCCACCGAACGGCTGCGGGATCGAGCCGCGCCCGTTTACTTCCTGCTCGAACGCGTGGCTGTAGAAGATGCTGAACTCACCGCGTTCGCCGGTCTGCCAGGTGGCGCCAAGGCTGAGCTGATCCTGCACCACGCCGGGCGCGAGGATGTTGAAGAAGGTCTGATCGTCGGGGATTGGCTGCTCCGCATGACTGAATCCGGCCCGCAACGTGAGCTTCGGCGAATAGTCGTAGCTGGCGGCGATCTTGTAGACATCGATGTCGCGCCAGCCGAAGCCCGGGCCTTGTTTTCCGCCCAGGGGCTGACCTTGCAACAGCGGTGCCAGCGAATTCCCGACGGATTTGGTTTTCGAGTAATAGATGCGTTGCACGTCGGCCAGCAACGTCAGTTTGTCTGTGGCGCGGAACGCGGCGCCGATACTGGCGTTTTGCGGAATGTCGAAGCCGCCGTTCTGGGCGAACAGGCCTTCGTAGTCGTCGAAATGGCCTTCGATCTTCGAGGCCCAGGTCGCGCCGAAGCTCAAGCGTTCGTCGAGGAAGCGGCCGGTCCAGCCCAGGCGCACGCCCACGCCGGTGGAGGTGGAATAATCGTTGCCGGTGAGCTTGTCCGGCGCCTGCGATGCACCTGCGAATCCTTCCAGCCCTTTCGCGTAGAAGCGCTGCACGGCGAAGTTCAGGCCGATGCCGATCGACTGCTGCTCGCCTACCCGGAAGGCCAGGGATGGCGTGAGGAAGATCTGCTGCAGGTTCACGCCCGCCGAGCCCCGGGCACCGAAGGCGCGATAGGGATTGCGGCGGTAATCGGTATTCATGCCGCCGTTGCCGGTGAGCGAGAGACCGAAGGACACATCATCGTTGATGCGATGGGTGTAGCCGGCTTCGGGCAATAAGAAATATTCGCGCGCGTTGCCGGAATACGCGCCGTCGGCGCCGAACGCGTTGCCTTCGATCGTCGACGAGCGATCAGGGCGGAATACGGTCAGCCCGACATCGACACGGTCACCGACGAACAGGATGCCGGCCGGATTGATGAAGCCGGCCAGCGAATCGACCGGGAATGCGGTGCCGGCGCCGCCCAGGCCGTTCGACTTCACGCTGGGGCCGTTGCTGAAGTAGCCGTTGGTGGCGATGGCGCTGAAGGGCAGTGATGCCATCGCCAGGGCGAGAACGCCCAGTCCACGCGCGCCCTTGCGGCGCGGCAGGAATGCCGACGTTTGCATGTGGAACCTCTGTTTACGACGTGGGGAATTCCGATATAGCCGCGTGCGTGAGTCCCTCCAAACCATTGTTTTGCATCAGGACAGAAGACGTGGGTATATGTGCTTGATTTTGTTCAGAGACGTGAGGGGTATGAGAAATCCATCGCCCGGGCCAACACCTGCTGTCGGGTCGGAATCGCCGGCTTGACGAGTCCATTTTCATGAATTAATGTATTAGCACGCTAATACATTAATTCAATGAAACAACGACTCGAACCCCTGCCGGAACGCGATGCCGATGCCTCTTTCAAGGCGCTGGCGCGGACGCTTGCCAGCCTGAGCCGTCCGCAGGACGTCGCCGCCTTCCTGGAAGACCTGTGCACGCCGGCCGAGATCGAAGCCATGGTCGATCGCTGGCGGGTGGTGCCGCTGCTGCTGGAAGGCGTGCCGTACCGGGAAATCCACGAACGCACCCAGGTCAGCGTGACGACCATCGGCCGGGTCGCGCGCACGCTCGAGCGCGGCGCCGGCGGCTATGCCATCGCGGCGCGTCAGCTGCCGTCTTCGCGCCAGAAAGCGTCGCACTGAGGAAGCTCCTATTTATGCGTTGCCCATGGCCCGCGTTGTCCCGGAATGGCCGTCAGGTGGTGTTGTGCGGTGCCGCGCCTTGCTGCCTGCAAGGTCAAGCCGCGCGGCGTCGCATGGCGGCCATTCCGGGACAACCCGAAGGGCCGGGACTGTCCGCGCGCAGTGCAGCGTCATCACTCGGTCGTGGATCGGCATCCACTCCCTCACTCTTCCTTGCCCTGCACGCGGACAGTCCCGGCGCGGGCCATGGGCAACGCATAAATAGGAGCTGCGCATGAGTCTCGCCGCCGCGACCGCGCGCGATCGTCTGCGCATCGCCATTCAAAAATCCGGCCGCCTGAGCGAGCCGGCGCGAGCGCTGCTGGCCTCGTGCGGGCTGTCGTGGCGCGAAAGCCGCGACAAGCTGTTCTGCTACGGCGAGTCGCTACCGGTCGACCTGCTGCTGGTGCGCGACGACGATATTCCGGGACTGCTGGCCGATGGCGTCTGCGATTACGGCATCGTCGGCCGCAACGTGCTCACCGAGCAGGCAGGCGAACGTGCCGAACGCGGGCTGCCGCAAGTCGCCTACGAATTGCGCGCGCTCGGTTTCGGCGGCTGCCGTCTCGACATCGCCGTTCCCGAGGAGTGGCAGTGGGAAGGGCCCGCGCAATTGGAAGGGCGGCGCATCGCCACGAGCTATCCCTATCTGCTGCAGAACTGGCTGCGCGAGCAGGGCGTGCAGGCGACGGTGGTTACGCTGTCCGGCTCGGTGGAGATCGCGCCCCGGCTTGGGCAGGCCGATGTGGTCTGCGACCTCGTATCGAGTGGCGCGACCCTGACGGCCAATCATCTCAAGCCCGTGACGACGTTGCTGCAGAGCGAGGCGGTGCTGGCCGGTCCTCAGGTGCCGTTCGTGGATGCGCGCGCGGAACTGGCGCAGCTGTTGCTGCGTCGTCTGGAAGGCGTGTTGAAGCTCAAGGACAGCCGCCTGCTGCTGTTCCAGGCGCAACGCAGCGCGGTGCCTGATCTGCTCAAGCTGCTGCCGGATGCCGAGTCGCCAATGATTATGCTTCAGGTGGACGGTGCCGACACCTTGGCGCTGCAAGCGCTCTGCCATGGTGCGATGACCTGGCAGCGGCTGGAGGATCTGAAGCATGCCGGCGCGCGCGGCCTGATGGTGTTGCCGGTGGAGCGGACACTGGCATGAGCACGATGATCAAGAGCGCGGCGATGCAAGCCGGAGTGGCCGTGGCGCGCCTGGATTGGGCCGCGCTCGATGCCGACGCGCGCGAGAACGCGCTGCAGCGGGCCACGCAGGCGACCTCGCGCCAGACGACGGAAGCGGTGGCCGACATCCTCGCGCGCGTGCGCGAGGGCGGCGATGCAGTGCTGCGCGAGTTGGGAACTCGCTTCGATGGCGTGACGTTGCCGTCGCTGGAAGTGCAAAGCGAGGAATTCGATTCCGCCGAGGCGAGCGTTCCCGCGGAACTGCGCGCGGCGATGGTGTCGGCCATGCGCCGCATCGAGACTTTTCACCGCGCCGGCATGACACAGCCCTATGCCGTGGAGACCGCGCCGGGCGTGGTGTGCGAACGCGTCATCCGTCCCATCGCGCGCGTCGGCCTGTACGTGCCGGCGGGGAGCGCACCGCTGCCGTCGACCGCGTTGATGCTGGGCGTGCCGGCGAAACTCGCCGGTTGCCGCGAAATCGTGTTGTGCACGCCGCCGCGCCGCGATGGCACCGCCGATCCCGCCGTGCTGGTGGCGGCGAGGCTCACCGGCGTGTCGCGCGTCTTCAAGCTGGGCGGCGCGCAGGCGATCGCGGCGATGGCGTTCGGCACGGAGTCGGTGCCCGCATGCGACAAGCTGTTCGGGCCGGGCAATGCCTACGTCACCGAAGCCAAGCAGCAGATCGCGCAGTCGGGTGCGGCGGCGATCGACATGCCGGCGGGGCCGTCGGAAGTGCTGGTGATCGCCGATGCCGGTGCCAATCCGGCGTTCGTGGCGGCCGATCTGCTGTCGCAGGCCGAGCATGGCCCGGATTCGCAGGTGTTGTTGTTGTCCGACGATGCCGGCCTGCTTTCGCGCGTGGAAGCGGAGCTTGCCGTGCAACTTGCCCAGCTGCCGCGTGCTGAAATCGCGCGCAGATCGTTGTCTCGTTCGCGTCTGATCCTGGTGCAGTCGCTGGAGCAGGCTTTCGAGATCAGCAATACCTACGCGCCCGAGCATCTGATCCTGGCCTTGCGCGAACCACGTGCCTGGCTTGATCGCGTACAAGCCGCAGGTTCGGTCTTCCTTGGCGACTGGACGCCGGAAGCTCTCGGCGACTACTGCAGCGGTACCAACCACGTGCTGCCGACGAACGGCGCCGCGCGGGCGTACAGCGGCGTGAGCGTCGCCAGTTTCCAGAACTTTGTCAGTGCGCAGTCGGCTACGCGCGCCGGTATCGGGGCCATCGGGCCGGATGCGGTGACGATGGCCGAGGCCGAAGGGCTCGATGCGCACGCCAACGCGGTGTCGCTGCGATTGAGCGCAGCGGCGGCGCGTCAGGACAATCGCGGGGAGGTCAGGCGATGAGCGCGTTGCTCGATCTCGTCCGTCCCGATCTGCGTGGCTTCGGCGGCTACAAATCCGCGCGCAGCGAAGCCTTGCGCGGCGATGTATGGTTGAACGCCAACGAATCGGCCTGGGCGAATCCCGCCGATGCCACGGCATCCAGCCGTCGCTATCCCGATCCGCAACCCCTCGCTTTGCGCGCAACGCTGGCGTCGCTGTACGGC
Organism: Luteimonas sp. GW821-FHT14E02; assembly: GCF_058803905.1. NCBI lineage: Bacteria > Pseudomonadati > Pseudomonadota > Gammaproteobacteria > Lysobacterales > Lysobacteraceae > Luteimonas > Luteimonas sp. GW821-FHT14E02. The sequence goes on from NZ_JBXAPK010000012.1 coordinate 39,862, forward strand.
TGCGAACCCGAACGCTTGCTCATCGGCCGCGGCAGCGACGAGGCGATCGATTTGCTGGTGCGCGCCTTGTGCGTGCCGGGACGCGATGCGGTGCTGATCGCGCCGCCGGTGTTCGGCATGTACGCGGTCAGTGCACGGCTGCAGGGCGCGTCCTTGCTGGAAGTTCCTTTGCGCGACGGCGATGCTGGGTTCGCTCCGGATTTCGAGGCCATCGCCGATACGGCGTTGTCGCAGCGGGTGAAGCTGGTGTTCCTGTGCTCGCCCGGCAATCCGACGGGGGAAGCACTCCCGCTGCGGGAGATCGAAGCATTGGCTCGCAAGCTCGCGGGACGAGCCCTGGTGGTGGTGGACGAGGCATACGGCGAGTTCTCCGAAACATCGTCCGCCACGACGTTGCAGGCGCGCTGCGAGAATCTGGTCGTGCTGCGCACTCTGTCGAAGGCGCACGCACTGGCGGCCGCGCGCATTGGTTGCGCGATCGCTGATCCGGCTCTAATTCCGGTGTTGCGTGCCTGCCAGGCTCCGTATCCGGTGCCGACGCCGTGCGCGGAGCTGGCGCTGGCGGGCCTGTCGCCGCAGGCGTTGGCGGAAACCCGGCAACGCGTCGCGCTCGTGCGCGCGGAGCGTGAGCGCATGCGCGAGGTATTGGTGAAGTTGCCGCAAGTGAAGCGCGTCTATCCGTCGCAGGGCAATTTCCTGCTGGTGCGCTTCGACGACGCGGAGACAGTGTTCCGCGCGCTGCTGGCTGCGGGCGTGGTGGTGCGCGATCAGCGCGCGGCGGCACAGCTCGGCGACGCGTTGCGCATCACGATCGGAACTCCGCAGGAGAACGATCGTGTGCTGGCAGCGTTGAAGTCTTCTTCTGCCGCGAGCGGAACGGTGACGCGGGAGGCCGCGGCATGACAACACAGACACCGGTCCTGTTCATCGACCGCGACGGCACCTTGATCCAGGAGCCGGCCGATTTCCAGATCGACGCCTACGAGAAGCTGCGCTTCGTCAACGGCGTGATCCCGGCGCTCCTGAAACTACGCGACGCCGGTTACCGCTTCATCATGGTCACCAATCAGGACGGCCTCGGTACCGAGACATTCCCGCAAGCCAGCTTCGATGGCCCGCACGCATTGATGATGCAGATCCTCGAAAGCCAGGGCATCGTGTTCCGCGATGTGCTGATCGATCGCAGCTTCCCGGCGGACAACGCGCCAACGCGCAAACCCGCCATCGGGCTGGCGCTGCCGTACCTGAAGGATCGAAGCATCGACTGGACGCGCTCCGCCGTGATCGGCGATCGCGAGACCGATCTGCAATTCGCCACGAATCTCGGCATCCGTGGTTTCCAACTGCGCACGGCGCAGTTCGGCGGCGAGTGGGACTGGGCCGCCATCGCGCATGAACTGGCCGACGCGCCGCGCCGCGCGTCGGTGCAGCGCGATACCAAGGAAACCAGGATCCGCATCGATCTCGATCTGGATCGCAGCGCCGATCCGCGCGTGCACACTGGTCTGCCGTTCTTCGATCACATGCTGGAACAGATCGGCAAGCACGGCGGCATCGCGCTGGAGGTGCGGACCGACGGCGATCTGCACATCGACGAACACCACACCGTCGAGGACACCGGGCTCGCGCTCGGGCAGGCGTTGCGCGAGGCGCTCGGCGACAAGCGCGGCATCGGCCGCTACGGTTTCACGCTGCCGATGGACGAAACCTTGGCCAGCGCGGCGCTGGATTTCAGCGGTCGGCCGTATTTCGTGTTCGACGGTGCGTTCCGGCGTGAACGCGTCGGTGATCTGCCCACCGAACTGGTTCCGCATTTCTTCCGCTCCGTCTGCGATGCCGCCGGCCTCAACCTCAACCTGCGGGTGCACGGCGACAACGATCACCACCAGGTCGAGGCCTGCTTCAAGGTATTCGCGCGCGCGCTGCGCCAGGCGGTGCGGCGCGAGGGCACCGAGCTGCCGACCACCAAAGGGCAGCTGTGAGGGGGCGGCCGTGAGAGAGCGAGTGACGGATGTCGCACTGATCGACGCGGGCGGCGCCAACCTCGGCTCGGTGCGCTATGCGCTGGAGCGGCTGGGGGTGACCCCGCGCATCGTCCGCGACGCCGACGGGCTCGCCGGCGCCGACCGGGTAATCCTGCCGGGCGTGGGCGCGGCGGCACCGGCCATGCGCGCCCTGCGGGCGCAGGGGCTGGTGGAGGCCCTACGCGATCTGAAAGTGCCGCTCCTGGGCGTCTGCCTGGGCATGCAACTGCTGTACGAGTCCTCGGAGGAGGGGGAGACCCCCTGTCTGGGGCTGCTCCCGGGGCGGGTGAAGGCGTTGCGGCCGGCCCCGGGAATCCGCATTCCGCACATGGGGTGGAATGCCCTGTCCTGCGTTACAGGAAATGGACTGTTGCAAGGCATCCGGGATGGCGATCGTGCCTACTTCGTGCACGGCTACGCCGCCCCGGTCGACGTGGGCGTGTCGGGTACCAGCGTGCTGGCCACCGCGCATCACGGCGAAGCCTTCGCAGCCATCGTCCGGCATGGACTGTATTTAGGCGCGCAGTTCCATCCGGAACGATCTTCGGCCCTTGGGTCACGGCTGCTGGAGAACTTCATCCGATGGGTACCATGAACGCATATGTGCTGCGCGAGACCTTCCAGATCTATCCGGCCATCGATGTCCGCTCCGGACGCGTGGTGCGGTTGGCGCAAGGCGACTATGCGCGCGAAACCCGGTATGCCGACGACCCGTTCACGCTCGCCAAGAGCTATGCGGATGCGGGCGCGCAGTGGCTGCATCTGGTCGATCTCGATGCCGCCCGCAACGGTGGCTACACGCTGGGCGATCTGCTGCGCCGGCTCAAGACGGAAACGCCGCTCTCGGTCCAGACCGGCGGCGGCGTGCGCAGCGAGGCCGACATCGAGCGCCTGCTGCAGGAGGGCGCCGACCGCGTCGTGGTCGGTTCGCTCGCCGTCACCGAACCCAACCGCGTGGTGCGCTGGATCAACCGTTACGGGAACGAGCGCGTGACCGTCGCCCTGGATGCCTGGTGCGGGCAGGACGGCCGCTGGTTCCCCACCAGCCACGGCTGGACCCAGCCCGGCCGCCGCAGCCTTGGCGATCTGGTGCGCTTCTACTCGCGTTCCGGTCTGCGCCATCTGCTGTGCACCGACATCGCCCGCGACGGCACCCTGGCCGGCCCCAATCTGCAGCTGTATCAACTGCTGCGGCAGTGGGCGCCGCGACTCGAACTGCAGGCCTCCGGCGGTGCCCGCGATCTGGACGACGTGCGCGACGCGCGCGGCGCCGGTTGCGCGGGCATCGTGCTCGGCAAGGCTCTGCTCGAAGGCAGGTTCGATCTGCCACAGGCGTTGCGGTGCTGAGCCGACGCATCATCCCTTGTTTGGATGTGCGCGACGGCCGTGTCGTCAAGGGCGTGCGCTTCCGCGATCACGTGGACATGGGCGACATCGTCGAACTGGCGATGCGCTACCGGGACGAAGGTGCCGACGAACTGGTGTTCTATGACATCGCGGCGAGCCCGCAGGGCCGCAGCGTCGATCGCGACTGGGTGGAGCGCGTGGCGCGGTCGATCGATATTCCGTTCTGCGTCGCCGGCGGCATCCGCAGCGTGGAGGATGCGCGCGCCGTGCTGCATGCCGGCGCCGACAAGATTTCGATCAACACGCCGGCGCTTGAACGGCCGGAACTGATCAGCGAGATCGCCGAAGTCTTCGGCGTGCAGTGCGTGGTGGTCGGCATCGATTCGCTGCGCGACGCCGATGGCCAGTGGCGCGTGCGCAGCCATACCGGCGACCCGGACAACATGCGCGCCTTGTCCAGGCGCACCGTCGATTGGGTGGTGGAAGCGCAGAAGCTTGGCGCCGGCGAAATCGTGCTCAACTGCATGGGCAGCGACGGCGTGCGCGGTGGTTACGACATCGCGCAATTGCAGGCCGTGCGCGCGCTGTGCCATGTGCCGCTGGTGGCTTCCGGCGGGGCCGGGGCGCCGGCGCATTTCATCGAAGTGTTCCGCGACGCCGATGTCGACGCCGCGCTCGCCGCGAGCGTATTCCACAGTGGGCAGATCGCGATTCCCGCGCTCAAGCGCGAGTTGCGCGAAGCCGGGTTCGAGGTACGTGATGACGGCTGATGCGGCTTCCGTCGGTTTTGACGCCAATGCATTGGCCTGGGACAAGCAGGACGGCCTGCTGCCGGCGATCGTGCAGGACACACGCACGCTGCGTGTGCTCATGCTTGGTTACATGAATCGCGAGGCGCTCGAGACGACGCTGCGGAGCGGGCGAGTCACCTTCTTCAGCCGCAGCAAGCAACGGCTCTGGACCAAGGGCGAGCAAAGCGGCCACGTGCTCGAATTCGTCTCCGTCGAGACGGATTGCGATAACGATACTTTGCTGGTGCAGGCAAATCCGCGCGGGCCGACTTGCCACCTCGGGCGCACGAGCTGCTTCCCCGAGGCGTCGGGTTCGCAGCTGGGCGCGCTCGACGCGCTGGTCGAACGCCGCGAGCGCGAGCGTCCGTCCGGCAGCTATACCACGCGCCTGTTCGAAGGCGGCACGCGCCGCATCGCACAAAAAGTGGGAGAAGAGGGCGTGGAGACGGCCCTGGCAGCGGTCGCCGAGGACGATGCCGCGCTGCTCGGCGAGGCCGCCGATCTTGCCTACCATCTGCTCGTGCTGCTGCGCGCGCGTGGCCTCGGCCTGGCCGATCTGGAGGTCGCGCTGCGGAAACGTGAGCGCTAGCGCTCGCGCATGACGTTCCGCAGATAGGGGCGAGGGGAGAGGCGCGGCATAATCGCGGCTTCCCACCAGGATGCCGGCGATGGGTCATCGCTTCCTCTGTGCATGTTTGCTGTTGATCGGCAGCGCCGCCGCGCATGCCGCGACGATCCGTGGTGTCGTGTTCGACGACGGCAACGGCAATGGCCGGCGCGATCCGGGCGAACGCGGCATCGCCGATGTCACAGTGTCGAACGGGCGCGACCTCGTCCGCAGCGATGCAGCGGGGCGCTACGCCCTGGAAACCCGGCCGGGCTTGCCGGTGTTCGTGATCAAGCCGGCCGGCTGGCGCGTGGAGGCGGGCATCGAAGGGCTGCCCGGTTTCTGGCGCGAGGCGTCATCCGACGCCGACTTCGCCCTGCGCAAGGCGCCGTTGTCGAAGCGCGCGCTGGACGTGCTCGTTTTCGCCGATCCGCAGCCGAAATCGCAAGTCGACGTCGACTACTACCGCCGTGACATCGTCGAGCCGCTGATCGGCAAGACCCAGGCCACGCTGGGGTTGAGCCTGGGCGACATCGTCAACGACGATCTCTCGCTTTATCCCGGCATGAATGCCGTCACCACGCGTCTCGGCGTGCCGTGGCTGCATGTCGCGGGCAATCACGATCTCGATGCGGATGCGAGTGACGACGAAAGCTCGCTGCGCACGTTCCGCCATCACTTCGGCCCGGACACCTTCGCCTGGGAGGAGGCGCAGGCGAATTTCGTGCTGTTCGACGACGTGATCTCGCAACCGGACGGGAAGCCAGCCTACATCGGTGGCTTGCGCGAGGATCAGTTCGCGTTCCTGGAAGCCTATCTGCGCGGCGCACCGAAGGATCGCTTGCTGGTGCTCGGCATGCATATCCCGCTGTTCGAGCCGGATGGGCAGGACACGTTCCGGGACGCCGATCGCGAACGCCTGTTCGCGCTGCTGCAGCCATTCCCGCACGTGCTGGTGCTGAGCGGGCATAGTCATACGCAACGTCATTTCTTCCACGATGCGAAGACGGGTTGGCATGGCGCCCGTCCCTTGCACGAATACAACGTCGGCGCCGCTTGCGGTGCGTTCTGGAGCGGCGTCAAGGACGCACAGGGCATTCCCGACACGACCATGAGCGACGGCACGCCGAACGGCTATGCGACGCTGCGGATCGATCGCGCCGGCGACTATTCACTGGCCTGGCATCCGGCACGCTTGCCCACGGGCGATGCCGCCCTCACCGCGGCGATGGCCCTGCATGCACCGAAGCTGTTGCGCAAAGGGGCGTATCCGGCGGCGGGCGTGTACGCGAACGTGTTCATGGGGCGCGACGACACACGCGTGGAGTATCGGATCGACGGTGGCGACTGGAAGCCCATGCGGCAGGTCGCGCAACCCGATCCAGGCGTGCTCGCGGAGAATGCGCTCGATGATGCGGCAACGTCGCTGCGCGGCTACGATCGCGCAGCCCAGGCCACGCCATCGCCGCATTTGTGGCGCGGCACCTTGCCCACCGATCTGGCGCTGGGCGAGCACGTCGTCGAAGTCCGCGCTTTCGATCAATGGCAAGGCGAGCGGCGCGCGACCACGCGTTACGGCCTGGCGGAGGCGCAGCCGTGAAGATGTCTTGCGACTTCCGTGAAGTTTTTCGTCGGGTTAGCTTCGCATCCTTCGCGTTGTGTATCGCCGCTGGCACGGCGCTGCACGCGAAAACGCCGCCGAAGGTCGAAGCCTGGATTCCCACGGGTGTGTCCGGCGACCAGTTCGAATCCCATCCCGCCTTCGATCCCGTCAACGGCGATTTCTATTTCGTCCGCAGCAATCCGCAGTTCAAGGGCTGGCGCATCCTGGTCAGCCGCTGCGGCGCCGAAGGCTGGACATCGCCGCAGCCGGCGGCGTTTTCGGGAGACGGCGTGGAAGCCGATCCATGGTTCGCGGACGAAGGGCGCACGCTGTATTTCATCAGCACGCGTTCGACCGATGGCATCAAGCGCAAGGATCTCGATATCTGGCGCGTGCAGCGCGATGCCGATGGGAACTGGGGCACACCGGAACGCTTGCCGGCGCCGGTGAATTCGACCGGCAACGAATGGTTTCCGCGCCTGGACAAGGACGGCTGGCTGTATTTCGGTTCCGATCGTTCCGGTGGGTTCGGCAAGACCGACATCTGGCGTGCGCGCCGGTCGCAGGACGGTCACTGGACGGTGGAGAACGCGGGCACGGCGCTCAACACGGCCGGCGACGAATACGAACCGCTGCCGGCGCCGGATGGCCGCACGCTGATCCTGATGGCCAACGATGGCCTTTACCGAAGCGAGCGTGACGCGCAAGGTGCGTGGCGCCCGCGCAAGAAGCTGCCGGCGCCGATCAATGTCAACGGCAGCGAGATCGGCGCGCTGTTCTCGCCGAGCGGAGATTCGCTGCTGTTCGCGCGCGATCTCAAGGGCGAGAAGTCGGGCGAATTCTTCGTCTGGCGTCTTCGCGGTGACGAAGCGTGGCCGCCGGCCTGTCCGGCATCAGCCACATCAGGAAAGGCGGACGAGCATGACCGCTGAGCTGCCGACAGACCTGCCGATCCAGCATTTCCGCAATGCCGCGGCCTTCGAGAAATGGCTTGCGGCGAACGTGGGCGAAAAGGGGCTCTGGCTGAAGATCGCCAAGAAGGAATCGGGTATCGCTTCGGTGACGTATGCCGAGGCGATCGAAGTCGCGTTGTGTCACGGGTGGATCGATGGCCTGAAGCGTAGCTGCGATGCGCAGTTCTTCCTGCAGCGTTTCACGCCGCGGCGCCCGCGCAGCCTGTGGTCGAAGATCAACATCGCCCATGTCGAGCGCCTGACCGTCGCTGGCCGCATGCAGCCGGCCGGCCTGCGCGAAGTGGAGGCCGCCAAGGCCGATGGCCGCTGGCAGGCCGCATACGACAGCGCGAAGACGATGGAAGTGCACGCGGAGCTGGCGGCGGCGTTGGCGAAGAACCGCAAGGCCAAGGCCTTCTTCGAAACGCTCGACAAGACCAACCGCTACGCGGTGTGCTGGCGGGTGCAGACCGCGAAGAAGCTGGAGACGCGCGCGGCTCGCATCGAGAAGCTGGTGGCGATGCTGGCGCGTGGGGAAAAAATCCATCAAGGCAAATAGCCGTCATTCCCACGAAAGCGGGAATGACGCAGGACTTTTCCGTGTGGCCAAAAACGAAAAACCCACGCGGATGGCGTGGGTTTCGTTAACGACTGGCTGGCGAGCGGATGCTGGCGGGCGAATCGTTGTGCGCGTCGCTGGCTGGCGTTGGCTGGCTGGCAGCGCCCGCGCAGTGTAGCGGGGCGCGCTTTTCGATGACGAAATGAGAATCGCTTTCAGCTGCGGCGGGCCGCCTCAGCGATCGTAGGGATAGGTCACCGAGGGGCCGATCTGCAGCTGCCGCTGCCAGGCCTGCAGCCGTGGGACGATGCCGTCGCCGACGTCGATCTGGGGCATCGACGGTTCCTGGCCGTCCTCGCGCTCCCATTTCGCGATCTCGGCCGTGGCGATGTCGTAGGCGCCGATGAAGCTGTCGCTGCGATTGAGGCCGTTGACGAGAAAGGCGCGGCCGAAATAGGTGATGTTCGATTCCACGCCGCAGCCGAACGAGGTGCGGTCCTCGCGCGAGGCGGTGATCACCAGGCTGTCGCTGCTGCGCAGGCCCGGGACGAAACCGCCCGAGTAGCAGGCCGAGACGATCACGACGCGGTTGCGGATGCCGGAGGCGTTGAGCGCGCCGCGCAACTGTTGCGGATCGATGGTGGCCTGGAAGACGGGCAGCAGTTCCGAGATCAGCTCGTGCTTCTCGGTGCCGTGCGTGGTGACGAACAGCAACACGATGTCCTCGTCGCGATCGACGATCTTGCCGATGCCGGCCAAGGCGAGGCGCAGGTTGTCGAGCGTCGCCAGCGGCCGCTGCGCATCGCCGAGGCTGTCGAGGTGGTTGACCAGCGTCACCACGCGTCCGCCGGTGCCGAAGCGCTGCGACATCAGCGTGTCGAGATAGGCGACTTCGTTGCGGAACACGTCCTCGTTGCCATCGCCGGCGAAGCCGACCACATAAAGATCGACCTTGCCCGGCCGTTGCGGCGACAGGCCGGCGAGGGACTTCTGCAATAGCTCGCGATCGCGCTCGGGGACACTGATGTCGTCGCCGGCTTGGACTGGCAGGGCGGCCAGCGCGAGCGCCAGCCAGACGAGTGCATGTATGGCGGACTTCATATGTCGTCGGGTCGTATCTCGGCGAAGCTTTCCACGCGGGGATGGCCGTGCGTGGCCTCGCCCGTGCGCGGCTGGGGGTAGTCCTCGCGGCGATCGACCAGCACCGTGCGCAGGCCGGCCTCGCGGGCGGCGTCGAGCTCCTCGACCACATCGGAGAGGAACACGATCTCGCCGGGGGCGTGCTTCCCAGACTCGCGTCCAAGCGCTTCGGTGATGCGGCGATAGCTGCCAGCTTCGCGCTTGCCGCCGACCTCGGTGTCGAAGAACGCGCCGAACACCGGCAGCAGGTCGCCGGCCTCGGTGTAGCCGTACAGCAGTTTCTGTGCGGGCACCGAACCGGAGGAGTAGACAGCCAGCGATCGGCCTTCCCCGTGCCAGCGTCGCAGCGCCGCGGCCGCGTCGGGATAGATGTGCGAGGTGTAGTCGCCGCTGCGATAGCCGTCGGCCCACAGCATGCCTTGCAGTGCCTTCAGCGCGGTGTGCTTGCGGTCCTGGTCGATCCAGCCTTGCAGCGTCTCGACGATCACATCGTCGCTGCAGATGCCGCCCGCCGCCTCGATCGCCACCGCGTCGAGCCAGCGCCGCACGTCCGGTTCCTGCCCGTGCTCGCGCACGAAGCGCGGCAGCTCGCGGCGCGCATACGGAAACAGCACGTCCTTCACGAACGAGATGCTGCTGGTGGTGCCTTCGATGTCCGTGAGGATGGTGCGCATCTTGATCGTGTCTGGGGAGAGGCCGTGGAAAGCCGTGCTGTGGAAGGTAGTGCCGTGGAAAGCTATGGGAACATCGTTGTCGATGTTCCCATGAGAAGACTGAAGGAGCGACTCAGGCCGCCTGTTTCTCGTAGCGCGGGAACCGCTGCGCGATGTCCGTGCCGGTGAAGTGGCCGATCCAGCCATCCGGTTGCTGGAAGAACCGGATCGCGACGAAGCTCGGCTCGGCGCCCATGTCGAACCAGTGCGTGGTGCCGTCGGGCACGGCGATCAGGTCGTTCTTCACGCATTCGATCTCGTAGACCTTGCCACTCACGTGCAGGGTGAACAGGCCGGAGCCGTCGACGAAGAAGCGCACCTCGTCTTCCTTGTGGTAGTGCTCGTCGAGGAACTTGCCGCGCAGCTCCTCGCGCTTCGGGTTGTCCGGCGCGATGCTGATCACGTCGATGGTGGTGAAGCCGCGCTCGGCGGTGATGCGGTCGATGTCGGCCCGGTAGGCGGCGATCACTTCTTCCTGTGTCGCGCCGGCCTGGATCGGCTGGTTGGCCTGCCAGCGTTCGAAGGTGACGCCGATCTTGTTCAGCTCGCGCGCGATGGCGTCGCCGTCATGGCTGACGAACTGGGGCGCGTCGGGGGCGTCGTCAGCGAAGATGCGGAGTCTGCTCATGGGGGAGATCTCGTCGAATGTGATCGGACAGGACAAGGGTAACAGCCTTGATCCGAAGCGCCGATGTACGTGCCGGAACGCCGGAATTCAATGGGGTGGGGCTTGGGGCGCCATGGCCGTCTTCACGTTTGGAGACGACTTCGCCAGGGGGCAATGGCGGCTGTAACACGGTGATGGTGGGCCAAGGCCCACCCTACGCGGTGTGCAGCTTGCGCAGTTCCAGTTCGCAGTTGATCAGGAACTCGAACGCTTCCAGATGGCGCCGCGCCTCGGCCATGTCGCGGCCCCAGGCGTACAGGCCATGACCGTCGATGAGGTAGCCCCACAGCCGGTCCTTGTCGAGCAGGGCGTCCACCTGCGCCGCCAGCGTCGGCATATGCTGGGTGTTGGCGAAAACCGGCACGTCGATCATCGACTCGTGCGTGGTGTTGCCGTGGAAGGCCTTGAGCAGTTCGTAGCCTTCCAGACGCAGATGGCCGGCGCCGGCGAACAGCCGCGAGGCGACGGTCTGCGCCTGCGAATGGGTATGCAGCACGCAGCCGATCTCGGGGAAGCGCTTGTACAGCTGCGTGTGCAGCAGCGTTTCCGCGGACGGCTTGTGATCGGTGGCGACGGGCTGGCCGTCGAAGTCGACCACCATGATGTCCGATTCCTTCAGCTTGCCCTTGTCGCGGCCGGAGACGGTGATCGCGGCGAAGCGGTCGTCGAGGCGGCGCGAGAAGTTGCTGCTGGTGGCCGGCGTCCAGCCGCGCGCGGCCAGCTCGCGGACGTTGATGATGATCTCGCCGGCGAGGTCGCAGAAGCGGTGATAGTCGTAGGGCAGGGCGCTCATGCCGCGAGTTTACAAACAAACCGGTGGGCGGCGGTGACAGGAACGTCCGAATTTCGGAAAACCACCCTCCAGGCGGCGGCTATTTGTTGCGTAGCCGGCTGTGGCGATAGCCGTAGCCGAAATAGATCAGGAAGCCGATCGCGCTCCACGCCGCCATCAGCATCCAGTTGTGCGGACCCATCGGATACAGCAGCGCCAGGCAACTGAGGACGCCCAGCGTGCACAGCAGCGGTGCGAACGGCATGCGGAACGGGCGCGGCAGATCCGGCTGGGTGCGGCGCAGGATCAGCACGCCGGCGCAGACCGCGGCGAAGGCGATCAGGGTACCCATCGAGGTCAGGTCGCCGAGGATATCCAGCGGAAAGACCGCCGCCAGCACGGCGATGCCGATTCCCGTGATGACCGTGTTGATGTGCGGCGTGCGGTATTCGGGATGGATGCGGGTAAACAGCGGCGAGAGCAGGCCGTCGCGCGCCATGATCATGAAGATGCGCGGCTGGCCGATGATCATCACCAGGATCACCGACGACAGGCCGATCAGGGCGCCGATCTCCACGATCACCCGCAGCCAGCCCAGTCCCGGATGCGCGGCCACGGCAGTAACCACCGGCTCGTCGGTGCCGAGCAGCGTGTAGGGCACCAGCCCGGTCATGACCGCGGCCATGGCGATGTAGAGCACTGTGCAGATGCCGAGCGAGAGCATCATGCCCAGCGGCAGGTCGCGCTGCGGGCTGTGCGATTCCTGCGCCGCCACCGACACCGCCTCGAAGCCGATGTAGGCGAAGAACACCATCGAGGCACCGCGCAGCACGCCTTCCCATCCGTATTTGCCCGGGCCTTCGCTGGCGGGGATGAAGGGTGTCCAGTTCGCCGGCTCGACGTATTTCCAGCCGACCGCGATCACCAGGAGAATCAGCCCGGTCTTCAGGATCACCATCGCCATGTTCATCGCCGAGGACTTGCTGATGCCGACGTAGCACAGCCAGGTCAGCAGCAGCACGATCGCTGCCGCCGGCACATTGAGGATGGCGCCGGTCGGCTGCAGCTTGGCGTCAAGTGGCGCCTGTACAAGTGCCTTGGGCAATACGATGTCGAAATGTTGCAGGAGGCTGAGGAAATAGCCGGTCCAGCTCGCCGCCACCGCCGAGGCGGACAGTCCGTACTCCAACACCATCATCCAGCCGATGAACCAGGCCGCGCCTTCGCCCAGCGTGGCGTAGGTGTAGGTGTAGGCACTGCCGGAAACCGGCACCATCGCCGCGAATTCGGCGTAGGCCAGCGCGCAGAAGGCGCAGCAGATCGCCGCCAATACAAAGGAGAGCATGATCGCCGGACCGGCATGCAGTGCCGCCGCCTTGCCGGTGATTACGAAGATGCCACCGCCGATCACCGCGCCGATGCCGAGCGCGGTCAGCCCCCAAGGGCCGAGCACGCGGCGCAGGCTCAGACCCTCGGCGTCGCTATGCGCGGCGTGCGGATGCTTGGTAGCCAGGAGTTGTCGCAACATCGTCCGTTCCGGTTGAATGAAAAGGCCAGCGAATGCCTCGCTGGCCTTAGTGGCATCTTGCCGATCAGCCGGCCGCGATGGCCGCCTTGCGGATTCTGCTGTTGCGGTAGCCGTAGACGAAATAGATGACCATGCCGATCGCGATCCAGGCCGTCATCAGGCGCCAGTGCTCGGAGAAGGCCTGCCAGAACAGGAACAGGCAGGCGAGCGCGCCCAGCGGGCAGACCACGATGGCGAGCGGCACGCGGAACGGACGCGGTAGATCGGGGCGCGTATAGCGCAGCACGAGGACGCCGATGCAGACGGTAGCGAAGGCGAGCAGGGTGCCCATCGAGACCAGTTCGCCCAGCACGCCGATCTCGAAGCTGGCCGCCAGCGACGCCGCGAGGATGCCAACGATAATCGTGCCGACATACGGCGTCTGATATTTCGGATGGATCTTGCTGAACAGCTTCGGCATCAGGCCGTCCTGCGACATCGTGTAGAAGATGCGCGGCTGTGCGATCGCCATTACCAGGATCACCGAACTCAGGCCCGCCAGCGCGCCGATCACCACGAATCCGCGCAGCCAGTCGAGTGACCCGTACTGCGCCAGCGCGGTCGCGACAGGCTCCGGCGTATTGAGGATGCGGAAATCAGCGATACCGGTCAGCGTGGCCGACACCAGGATGTAGAGCAGCGTACAGACGAACAACGAGCCGAGGATGCCGATCGGCATGTCGCGCTGCGGATTCTTGGCTTCGCCGGCCGCGGTGGAGACGGCGTCGAAACCGATGTAGGAGAAGAACACGATCGCCGCCGCGCGCGCGATACCGCTCCAACCGAATTTGCCCGGGCCTTCGTTTTCGGGGATGAAGGGGTGCCAGTTGTCCGGTTGGATGTAGCGGAATGCGAAGGCCAGGAAGAGCAGGATCACAATCAGCTTGATCGTCACGATGATGGAGTTGACGAAGGCGGACTGGGTAATGCCGACGTAGCACAGCCAGCTGATCGCGGCGACGATGGCGATCGCCGGAAGGTTGATCACCGTGCCGGTCGGCGTGGGCGTCCCGTTGACGAAGGTGAAGGGTGCCGATGCCAGTTCTTTGGGCAAGGCGAGTGACGCCCCGGTCCATTGGCTCAGCAGTGACAGGAGTTCGTTGAAGTAGCCGGACCATCCGACAGAAACGGTCGCCACCGCGAACAGATATTCCAGAACGAGACACCAACCGATGAACCAGGCGACGAACTCGCCCAGCGTGGCGTAGGAATACGAATAGGCGCTGCCCGACACCGGCAGCATCGCGGCGAATTCCGCGTAGCACAGACCGGCCAGAGCGCAGGCGAAGCCCGCGATCACGAAACTGAGCACTACGGCCGGACCTGCGTGCGCGGCGGCCGCCTGTCCGGTCAGAACGAAGATGCCTGCTCCGATCACGCCGCCGATGCCGAGCATCACCAGGTGCTTGGCCGTCAGGGCCCGCTTCAGCGTCGTCTCACCCTGCAGATGATCTGCATGGGCAGGTTCACTGGCATCTACATGCGCCGCGGGTTCCACCGGCTTGGTGATGAACAGGCCTCTCGACATCGAATTCCCCTCTCCCAAAGAAAAAATGTGACTGAACTCGCCATTCTTGGATGGCGATGACCGTGACCGGTGCTAGGCGGCGGGCCACCATACCCCACGGGAGAAACGGGGAGCAACAGGCGATCGTCATGCGCTTGCCGGCATACTTGTCGTTTCGACTCCAGCGATCGCGCACCCCAAGGCATGCAGGCGAGACATTCAGACCCGATCGAGCGGCTCCGTTCCAATTTCATCGACTATCGGCAGCGTTGGCCCGCCCAGGCGGAGGAAACGGCGCTGTTCCTCGCACTGCTCGATGACCCCGAAAATCCTTTCGAGCGCGGGCGCCTGGCCGGCCACTTCACCGCCTCGGCCTGGCTGATCAGCGCCGACGGCCGGCGCCTCTTGCTCACCCATCACCGCAAGCTCGATCGCTGGCTGCAACTCGGCGGCCACGCCGATGGCGACACCGATCTGCAGCGGGTGGCGCTCAAGGAGGCGGAAGAGGAGTCCGGCCTGACCGATCTGTCGGTCGAGGAGGGCATCTTCGACCTCGACCGGCACTGGATTCCGGAGCACAAGAACGTGCCGGGACACTGGCACTACGACGTCCGCTACGTCGTGCATGCGCGGGGGCAGGAGGCGTTCGTCATCAGCGATGAATCCAACGCGCTGGAGTGGCGGGACATCGAAGACCTGTTCAGCGATCCGTCGCTGGATCCGTCCATCCACCGCATGGCGGAAAAATGGAACCAGCGCGCGACATGAATGCGGGCAGGCGCCAGACATCCCGTGTGACACCGCTGACATAAGGATCAGCGGGCGGCGGCGACCCCGCGGCCGCCGAAATTGGCCCCGGGAAATTGTTACATTTGCTACCAACATCGTTTTAGACTTGGGCAGTCCGGGTGTTCGTGGCGTCTGCAGCCGCGTCCCTGTCTCTCGTCGGAGTGCGGCGTCCGCCGCGACACCACTACATGTGCGGAGGCAATGCATGAAACGTGTTTTGAAAGCTGGGGGCTTCAAACAGCTGCTTCTGTTGGGCGCCATGGGCTTCGTGACGTTGTGGACGGCCGGCAGTTCCGCTGGCACGACGGCGCAAGGCGGTTGGCTGATCAGGTATTACTCGGGCCCGGATTACGCCGAGGTGACCGGTCAGAAATACGTGCAGTACGCCCCTTGCCCCGCGGGCGTCGCCACGCCGACCTCGTGGGGAGTCGCGACCAAGTATTACAGGGAAATGGCCTACAACTGCAGCACGCTGCAACCGATGCAGCGCTGAGCGCCAGGTTGCGAGACGCGAAAGGCCGGGCATGTGCCCGGCCTTTCCGTTTATGTGGAGAACGAACAGCAGCACATGGATGCCGATCCAAGACCAACGACACAGGCCATCATCTTCGGCCCGCCGCACACAAAGCTACATTCGGAATCCGAACACCGCCATCCGCTGTCACGTACTGCTGAAGCTTTTCGGCGAGTCTGTGCCGATATTCGGCCTGCCGCCCGGACGACTTGTTGGAAAGCAACGAGGCAAATACCGGCGAAACATCCATTAGGTACTGCGTGCAGTCATCGGTGGACGCAAACGCCAAAGTCAGCGCTACCTCTTCAGTGCGAACATCCGAAAACCCGGCATCAATCATTTCCGTTTCCAGCGCATTCTCAGGCGAAGAAGGCTCGGGCGACGGCATATCGAACATCTCTCGGGCGACAGTCATCGCAAGGCTCGCCAGAGGACGGGCCTTCGGCCCGGCTTCCCAGACAGATGCGACGAACGAGCCATCGGGAGTCAGCATGCGTCGTATCGCGATCAACGCGTTCGACGGATTCGATAGATCTGTTGGACCCCAGCGCCAGAGAATGGCGTCGAAGCTGCCGTCACGGAAATCCAGTCGCTCGGCATCCGCTTCCAGGAACTCTACATTCGTCAGCCCCGATGCAGTTGTCCGCTCTCGAGCGATATCGAGCATCTGAGAGGAGAGGTCCGTCGCGACGACCCGTCCCGCGGGACCAACACGGCTTGCCGCCAGCAGTGCGGGCTCGCCGATACCGGTCGCAATGTCCAACACCCGTTGGCCCGGTTTGACTTCCGCCAGTTCGATCATGCGCTTGCTTACGTCTTGAGCCCCATTTTCGATAGTCAGCCACCACTTCTTCCAACCGATGGCAACGCTATCCCACTGTTGGCGTTGTTCCTCCTTGTCGCGTGCCAGGTCATCTGATTGGGTGTTCATGGATTCGATCTCATGCTTCTTGCCAAACAATATTCAGGAAGCACAAAGGCCGCTACTCGGCCGATGGCCAGAATGGAGATCAAGTTACAAGGCCCAGATCACGATCACCAGTGGGCGCGAGGTGATTCCAAACTCCGTGAGCTGGTCGGTTCCGAAGGTGGAGTTGGTGAGCAAGCTCCAAGCCCTGCTGCACGCGAAGCAGCTAAATATTCCGCGCGCCATGCCCGAGGCCGCTGTGCTTACGCGCGAGTTGCAGGATTTCCGGGTTCGCTGCACGGATGCCGAGAATGCAACCTTCGCGGCGCGCGAGGGGTAGCACGACGACCTGGTCCTTGCGCTGGCGCTAGCCGTGTTCGGCCTTTCGCGGCCCGAGTACGCGACTGCCGACGACCTGAAGGTGACGTGGCTGAGGCGGGGACCGGGCTGATAAAAGTCGCAAGGCGCTGGGCTTGATTCCCCGGCTGCGCAGCCCCACGCTCATACAGGCGGGCAAGTCGGGGATTGGAGAATGTGGGGAACAAACCTTCGCAATTGGTTTGAGATATTCGCAGGCATGACGGTGTCGCGCGTCGGCGACCCTAGCACTGAGCAAGGCTGGCTCAATTGGAGCGACGTAGAGCGCTCGTTCCTGCTTGGGGACAAAACCTTCAACGGGCAAAAGTACGACCCGAACAACAAGGCGCAGCGCAACGATCTTCTCGACGGACTAATCAAGTACGCGGGCGTTTTGTGCGAAGTGAAGTTGCTAGAGCGCAGGCGGCAGATCGACCCGCCATCGCTCGACTATCGCGTGACTCGATTCGGCCGACGCATAGACGACTGGGGATACGGCCCGAAGCCCGGATTCCGAAAGGCTGCCGCATTCTTCGCAATTGAGGCGTTCTATCGGATAAAGCGGTTCAAGGGAATTATCGCGGTCGGCGCTTTCGGCTGGGCGATGCTCAACGCCGGGCGATTCTTCGGCACCGCGTGGGACTGGATCGGCGGCACTGCCTTCCCGGTGTTCTCGGCGTTAGTCATCGCCGCAGCGCTGGCGGCGTGGCATTTCATAACCCGACGCTAAAGGGCGACTCATGAGCGACCTCTACGAGTTTCTAGGACTGCCGCAGTCGCAGTGGGAATTCATCAACACCTTTGCTGACTGGGTGTCGGCGGTCGGTACGGTCGCGGCTGTTTGGGTTTCACTTTGGTTGGCGCGCAATGCGTCACGGCCGAAGGGGCGGGTAAATGCCAGCGTTATGTACCTTATCGAAGAAGGAAAGCTCAGCCCGCACTTCCTGGATATCTCCATCGCCAACACTGGCGACCGACCTTTCACCGTTACGGGAGTTGGCTGGCGTGTAGGACTGCTGTTCGCGCGGCGGTATGCGTACCAAAAAACTGACGGTGCGCCCGACTATGCACCTAGCGACCCGTTACCGTTGGAGTTGCAAATCGGGCGCAGGGCGTCGTGGAGGATCGACTTGGAGCGCGTGTACAAGGGAGACAACACGACGTGGACGCAGCACTTCGCCAGAAATTTCTTGGGTAAGTGGTCTGCCATTGCCCTTTGGACCTTGCGAGTGCAGGCGTTCACATCGACCGGCCACGTCTTTATGGCGAGGCCGAATAGCGATGTGATTAAGAAGCTGCGCGAAGCACTCGATTGACGACTACAGAGCCGGTAACGGCATGGTCCGTTTAGGCTCGCACCTTTAGCCGCTCGCCCGTGGCAACGATCTCAAAGGTTTCGTCGTCTATGCGGTTTAGTGCGCCGCCGCCCGTGAGGTGGTACGAGGGCAGACCTTCGATACGCCCATGTGGATCGCTAAGGTCGCCAGTGCTGATGTAACTGCGACGAATGTGGATTGCGTAGCGGTTGCCTGCTTCGTCGTAGGCGTCGAAGTGTCTGACATGGCGGGTCTCGCAGTGGGCCAGCGCCTAGCGTCGCAGAACTTCGTCTCGACGGCTGCGACTGCTCGCGTTGCTGAAGCGGGCAGCGGGCAGCGGGCACAGGCCCACCGGGGCCGCAAAACGGGTCGTAGTGCCGTGTAGCCGAGCCTACAGGCAGGTCGGAGACGGGGCGTGACTCGACTGCGCAAAACAAAAGGGCTGGGCCGCGAAGCCTAACCCTTTGTTTTGTTTGGTGCCGAAGGTGGGACTCGAACCCACACGCTTTTAAGGGCGGCGGATTTTGAGTACGTCACGTAATCAATCATATCGTTTAAAATCAATACGTTACGATGCACGTAAGTAACAATGTAAGTAGCCAATTCTGGCGACCAGTGGTTCCCTCAGCGCTTCCCGGTTTCGGCATCCCGCAGCACCTCCCACATCGGCACACCAAGCCCGCCGCAGATTCGCTGCAGTGTGTCCAGCTGGAGGTTCTTTTCGCCCCGCTCGACGGCGCTGTAGTAGGTGCGGTGCATCTCTATGGTGTCCGCGTAGCTCTCCTGGCTGTAGCCGGCAGCTTCACGGCGCGCTCTGAGAGCTTTCCCAAGGTTGCGGAGCAGGTGGTCGGTCATAGCCGGACACCCTATGAGTACGCCCCTTTTAGCTCTACAGATCCACAGGTAGACTACTTTAAAGTTCCATAGTCGCCTGACAGGGGGTAAGCATGAAGCTGGTTGGTCTGAGATGCGTAGGTGCAGTAATGCTTGTTGTTGCAGGCGCGACGACAAATGCACTTGCTAGTGACGCCCGAACTCCGTTCCCGATACCTGCCAATCAGCAGGAGCTGTTTGTTCTGATCGATGGCTGTTCTGCGCGGCTGAAGACTCGGTCAGTACCGGGAAATCCAATCCAAAAACGAGTCAGTGAGAAGCAATGCCAAGATTCTTGGCTTAGCTTTGTGCAGCGAAATAAAACGATCAGCAATTGGCGTGGAATTGTGCACACCATCCAAGAGCTAGATGGTGGAGTACGGGTGACGTTTGGTGTTGACTACAAAAGCTCTTCGCCGGTTGTACTACCGTCCGGAAAGGAGATCGATACGTTCATCCCTATGTACATGACGACAGGGTATTTGCCGGAGCTAAGAATCCGAGAGGATGATCCGCTTTACGCGGCTATCGCTACGTTGTCTATGGGGCAGCGCGTAGAAGTCAGCGGGACGCTTGTGGATGCTGAACTAGATGGCACTTGGGATGCTCCGGGCATCAAGGCAACGGTTAAGTTCGCATCGATTACGCCGCTCTAGCGGCTTGCGACGAGGCAACTACCAAGAGCGTCTAAAGCCCGGCTCCGAGCCGGGCTCTTCTTATTGGCACTGCTGGTCTTTAAGGAGTCTTTCGCCCATGCCGCCCCGAGGCGACGGAGTTGGGGTGCGTACTACATATGAACTCTAGGCATTGCAGCAATCCCGCTGGTGTCAGAAATGGAGTCAGTGTATGGATTTCAACATCGAGTATGCAGGTTGCCTTAGTGTCAAAGGCGCATGTCTCATCAACAAACATGGCTCGGACCGAAGAGTCGTCGATGTGCTCTCGTTCCAAGGACCATTTAGGAGCAACGTTACCGTCAGTGCGGGCGATCTGGACGCAGCTCTCGCGGCTGTGAGAGAAAGGATCTGCGGATCGGAGTTTCAATTCGCCGGATTTGACGGGGAGGTCGAACTCGACCGAATCCGCCTTGTTCGTGCCCTTCAAAGAACTGGCGACGATTGGTGTGAAGTCTGGAAAGGTCCACGCGATGAAGTGACCTGGGTTCGAATTGGATAACCTGCATGTGGATGCATGTGGATGCAGGTGTGTGCGTGGTTCGCAAAGGACACGGCACGGACAAGTAGCAAAAGTGGTGTCTAGCTCATTTGCTGAGCTTGATCCTAACGATGGCGTACTTGGATGTCTGGTCTTGTATGAAGCAGAAATCGCGATCTGGTGTCAGTCGCACCGCATCCAGTAGGCGTGCCTTCGAGATCGTGGTTCCACCGACGACGACTGCCCGGACGAGATCGGCATTGTTCATGGCGCCTCCTCCCGACGTCGGTCGACATTCAGTTCTTCGTGGAGCACCAATGAGCAGCCGAACTCGATCAAGGATCGTAGATAGGCTGAAGGGTCTGCTCCGAGGCGGTTCGCCGACTCAACCAGTTTAAGGTCCAATTCGTCGGACACGCGAAAGTTTCTGATCTTCTTTTTCATGCTATTTCTCCGGTTCGCTGCGCGAGTACGCGCTGAAGCGCGTACTACGTTATTTAGTCGTAGGACTGGTTCTGCTTGGTGATGTAGGTAGCCCATGCCGCTGCATTCGTAACCGGCTCGATCAGATGGGCATTCACGCTGAAGTTTCGGTACTTGCCCGCCGTCACGTGGCTGTCGATCGCGCGCTTCAACTTCGACCGCAGCGCACCGTTCCGCCATAGCTTGTTGGCATGTGCTGCCTCGACGGCAATGAAGCCGTGATAGTGGTAGTGACCAGCCGGCGAACGTTCCAGCACCCAGTCGTGGTCCATCTTGGCTCGTATCGGCAGGCAGGTTCGGACGCGATAGATGAAGTCTTGGTCCCAGTACTTCCTCATGATGTCGGAAGCCGCGTATCGGTCGTCCTTGACGTAGGTCGATAGGGTGACCGCAAAGATGGCGGTGCCTTGGGCTTGGTATGTCTGATATTTCTTCAGCAGCAGTGCTCGATTCATTCGAAGTTCCTTTCTTCAGATAAAGCTTCGCTATAGGCAGCTAGGTCATGGCTACCTTGGTCGGGCAGTGCGGGCTGACATCTCCAGTAGAAAGAACGCCGCCGCCGGGCGAAGCGCGGATTGGCGACCAGAAGCGTTCGGGGTAGGGCAGCCGGGGCAGCCGGGGCAGCCGGGGCAGCCGGGGCAGCCGGGGCAGCCGGGGCAGCCGGGGCAGCCGGGGCAGCCGGGGCAG
>NZ_JBXAPK010000012.1:61289-113243 GCF_058803905.1 Luteimonas sp. GW821-FHT14E02
CAGCCGGGCAGCCGGGCAGCCGGGAGCAGGAACGCGGGGTCTATAACTACTTAGGCGCCAGCCGTACTACGCCGCCGGTCAGCCGACGAGCGGTCGAAATACAGTGTTCCACGGCAATGTTCCACGGGCACCTAGCCCCCCTTGACATTGGGTTTTGGGGACCTGCCCGGGAGCGGGCTTGACATTGGCTTTTGGGGTGCCGGTTGTGCCCTGGGGTGGCACCGCGGACTCAGTATGAAATCAGGGTTCTATACCGAGTTAACGCAAGTTATTGATTCAACTAGCTTTCTGTTGGGTGGAGGCGCTTTACTTCAGTACAACGCAGTATCAAACTAAGCTAAATTCTACTTTTATACTGAGTTTGCTATGGTTGGTTCCGTTCGCCGCCACGCCCGTGACGTCAGCCCTAAAGACGTTCAACGCTTCCTTCGCTGGGTGTCCGTCGAGGGACGTCACCGGGAGCGCAATCGAGTGATCGCCTGCCTGAGCTTCTTCGCTGGTCTACGTGCTAGCGAGATTGCCCATGCCAAGTGGCGAATGGTGCTGAACGCCGAGGGGCAGGTGGGTGAAGCGTTGCGCCTAGAAAACGAAGCCGCGAAGAAGCTAAGCGGGCGGGTAATTCCGCTGAAGGTAGATGTCCGCGAGGCGCTAACCGCTTACCTCGCGCAGCTGTCGCCCGCGCCGAGCCGTGAGGATTACATCCTAAGAAGCGAGCGAGGTGGGCACATGAAATCTCAGTCCATCGTGAACTGGTTCCGCGAGGTCTACGCTGATCTTGGCATTGCTGGCGCAAGTAGCCATAGCGGTCGCCGCCACTTCGTCACAATGGCTGCTCGTCGAATCTCAGAAGCGGGCGGCTCGCTCCGCGATGTGCAGGACTTGGCTGGACATCGCGCGCTATCGACCACGCAGCTCTACATTGCTAAGAGCACGGATGCGCAACGTCGCGTCGTTGATCTCATTTAGCCAACTGGAAATCCGCAGTCTTCTTGGTTTGAATTAGGGATCGAAGGGTCCTGTCCGTGGACGCAGAGCGTCGGGTAGTGCACGGAAATGGGTGCTCCGATAAGATCGGCAATAGCCGACTTACGAGCCGCCCATGCCCATTACTCCCGAAGAAATTGATGACAATCCAGACTCCTACGGTTCGAGAGGGCAAAGTTGGAATCCGGCGTTTGTGGAGTACATGAAGTCGATCGTGCTTCACCCCAACTTCGATGGCATGCCAGATGCTGTCAAACCCGACGGAAAGATACAGTGGGAGGCGCCGTCTAATAGAAGTGGCGGCGCATACCAGAATTCACACCATCGCAGAAGGGAATGGTGGCGGGCAAAGGCGACGGAGGTTGGGGTCGAGTTGCGCGGCGAATGGATTAGTCGCGTCGCAAAACAAATTCATCCCACCGGGCTGAAACCTTGTAAGCGATGTGGACGGTCGCTTCGTATCGCTTATTCCTACCCAAGTGCTCACTTGATCAGGCGCGCCACGTCCATTTTTGGCGTCGAAATGATTCCTGACCAACTTGAGGAAGTTGGGGCATACGTAGATCGTCTAGTAGATCAACTCGGCATAGAGGCATTGGATCGACTGCCAGAGCTTCTCCGTACTGGTGATATCCAGCCGCCAGATCTGGGTAGGGACCTAGATGCCTGGCAGGTCTGGATCGAAGACACGTACATACCAGCCGAGCCAAGCCTGCTAAGTCCAGGTGCGATGTCCAATGCGCCTGACCGCTTTGATGGTTTTCATTCGTTCAATCGATGCTGTCGAGGGCACGCCGACAGCGGTCGCCATGCTGGCAACTTGCGAAGCTACACAACTGACCGCAGAGTTTTTGAGTACTGGTCAGAAGGTGACTGGATTGCAGCGGATCGGATGATGGGGTTGGTGCGCGCCCGATTCTCGGACCACGCGTGTGCGGACGGCGGGAATGGCGCTACTGCAGATCACATTGGTCCGTTGTCGCTCGGATTCTTGCATCGACCGGAGTTCAGACTGTTGAGCAAAGCAGCGAACTCCGCGAAGAACAACCGAATGACTCTGTGGGATGTTGGCTTTCTCGTTCGTCGAGAAGCGGATGGAAGCCGAGTTGCGTCGTGGTATGCAGAGCCCATCTGGAATGCGCTTAAGGCTAATGTCTTGGACGATGAAACGGCGCTTCGCCTATCTAAGATCATGCGTGACAATCAGCGTGCCGCGATGATGGCGCTCGCCGGAATCTTTGAGTCAGGACACGCTACATTCTTGGCAACGCTCCTGAATCTGCAATTCGCGGACAACAAGGTGGAGTTTGTCAATCCAGTCATTACGGACTTCATCACTACGTTCGATTCTGTTTCATGTGTGCCTAGGAGTACTAGGTATGCGGCAGAACAGAAAGCGCGGCGTGTTCGTATCGGATTTGAGGCGTTGCGCGCCTATGCAGCCAGGTCAAATCGACATCTCAGGGCGGTAGAGGATCCGGCTTTCAATCTGGAGTTGGAACGTGCGCTTGCTGCGCTGAGAACTGCGCCGCAAGGGGTTCTCGAGATGGACGAAAGGCTGTTGAGTACGTTGCAAGGTGGGAGCGAAGGGGTGCAAGAAGAAGAGCTCAGATCCATCTCGTCTGGGATTCCCATGCTCACAGATGTTCCGGCGTTTGTAGAAGCGATGCGCCACCTTCAAGCTGCTATGGAAGTTGTTGCCCGCAGCCTCGTTCCTTTATGGAATGACGATCGCTACGTTCGCGCGGAGTTCGCGTTCGATTAAGGATTGCGTATCAGGTTCAAAGCACGCGTTTTCCTCTCTCGATGTCCTCGAGGTACTCGGCGGGCGTCAGAAGCCCGCGCATCAGACCTTGGTAGGTTGTGCGCGCCTGCGTGCGATAAGGAAGCGATTCTCCGTTCTCGCCTGACACAAGGGCAGGGAGGTCGGATATCGCTTCTTCTACGGAGATCCAGGGTGCTAGACCAAACAGATCCTTGCTCTGATTTGTTGCTGTTGCGCTTGTTCGTTTGTCAGGCGGCTGCCAGTTCGTCTCTGCTCTTGTTCCAACGAGGATGACGCGCTTTCGCCTTTGGGGAATGGCGAACTCTTCTGCTGAGAGAACCGCGTCGCTAATGTGAGGCATTGCAACGCTAAAAGCATTGCGAACTGCAGCAAAGATTTCTCCGCCCTGCATGTTTAGCAAGCCCGTCACGTTCTCGAACACAAACCCATCGGGTCGGATCTCCTCTAGGAATCTCACGTAGTCCAAGAAGAGGTGGTTCCGTGGGTCATCCATTGACCGTGCTTTGCCAGCCGTGGAGAAGCCTTGGCAGGGCGGACCCCCAAGAACCCAGAGCGGCTTCCCTTTGATTCGAGCGCTCTTGACCTCTGCGACTAGCTTCCTGAACACCACTTCATCTGTGAGACTGCCGACAACTGTGTTGTCATGGACATTCTTGGCATATGTTTCTAGGAACGCGCGCTCGATGTCGTTGGCGACAATTGGATGCCAGCCAGCCCATTTGAACCCAAGCCCCATTCCACCTGCACCACAGAACAGATCAATAAAGGCGCCAGGTTCCCCAAGCGTGCGCGCAACTTGATATGCGAGTAGTGGTGGGACGGCGTTTCCAATCTGCGTACAGATCGCGCCTTGTGCGCCGAAGAACTCGAAGCTGTCCGGAAAGCTCTGCAGGCGAGCCGCCTCGCGCTGCGACAGCACTCTGTCCTGCTCGTAGTGAACGTGACAGCCATTGCCGGGGCGATTGAAGTAGGTGTTAATCGTATAGGCGGGACGGTCCCGTCTCAGTCTCCCATAGTAGGTCGAGCGACTACCTTCTCCCCTGAGATAACTCTCACGAATCTGCTCAAGACGCTTGGAGGGAATGCTCGTTGGGATGTCCTTCCAATTGCCGCCTTCGGAAATTGCGCGGACCATCTGCATATCGACATCGCTAAGGCGCGCCGATCGGTGGTTCGCGATCCTCTGCCCCAAAGCTGTTGAATCTTCAGCGATTAGGTTTTCGACCGGCGAGCTGCGGTCCTTCATGGATGCCTTGGTTTCAATGCTCATCGGTGTTGGTTGTTGACTAGCAGTTTGGCGGTCGTATGCGCCGAGGAGGGCATCTCGCTCGTCTTCGGTCAGCTTTGGGAATTGACTAAGAACAACTGCATACTCGTCCCGATTCAGTCCATAGGTATTGCGCGCGACATGCGCATCTGCTTCAACTTCTGCGGACGTATCCCCGTGCATTCGTCGCTGAACGAGGAGAGAGAGGGTTGTGTCGCTTTTCAGGTCTACTTCGCTCGGAAGCGCTACCTTTCTGAGAGATCCAAGCGAAATGTGACCCGTCGCTAGATATCCGCGCAACTGAAATTCAAACGAAGTAGAGCTCATAACGCCTAGCAGCGCACGAAGTGCGCTTCCGTCGCCGTCTTTAAAACATGCAACGCCAAGCGAGTTGCCAGCAACCCATCCCGCCGGAATGAGCGTAGCAATCATTCGCCGTTTCTGATTTGGTCGGGAAACGTCGCGCCAGACAATTCTAGGGACTAGGCTAGATGCCGGCGAAGACCAATCGATCTTGCCTACCTTTTTCGAAGGTTCTTCAGAAATAGAGAACCTGTCGATCATGCGTCCCTTGATGAAGAGTGGACCTTCACCGTGCGAATCGCGGAGCCATGCCGCGCTGCCTGTTTCGTCTACTTCACGTCCTGCCCAGAACGTCCCGGCGTCCTCGAGGTCGCGCCATCGCGGAAGGCGGCTGGTAATTCGGTCGAGTATCTCGCTGGTGTCGGTTCCGAGAACGACGGGGAGCACATAGTCGACTGATTTCATCGAATCTTTGTCTAGACGAAACATCGCCGAAGTACTATTCGATGCTTCCTGTCTTGGGGTGTAGAAGGGAACTTCGCTTCTAGGCTCGCTGTTAACCTGGGCAACAATTGTCACTGACTCGACGTCAGCTGATTCGTAGTGCTTCTGCTCAGCAGGAAAATATGCGACATCAAGCAGCGCGTGCTCTGTCATAAGGTGCTTGCGGAGAACGAGCGATTGCTCGTCGGCAAGGATGCTTGCGGGAAGCACGGCGCCTACTAACCCTTTGGGGCGCGTCAGCAATAGACTTGCTTCGAGTCCAACGCGAGACAAATTCGTCCCCCATCCCGCGAATTTTCGCTTCGGCTGAGATAGTGGGTATTGCTCGCACAGCCAGTCGTCGTAGTGGCGCATCTTCTCGACATAGTCTTGCTGGTTGGCTGTAGGCAAGCGAGCAATCTCTCTCCGGTCTGGCTTTAATAGTTCCCACGGAGGGTTGGTGATAACCGCGTCGAAGGAAGGTCCAAGGCGCTTCGCAGCAACGAACGCGTCGCATGCAAGTAGCGTTACCTCGGTCTTTACGCCAGACGCGATCAGCCTATCGATTCGCTCCCTACATATCTCGAATCCGACGTCATCCAGGTCAACGATGGTTATGTCCCATCTGACGGATGAATGACCTTGTTCACGCCAAGCAGATATAAGCCACTCGACCAAGCGACCATCACCGCCAAATGGGTCAATGATTTTCAGGCAGTTAGTTTCACTGTTCGCCGCTAGCGCTCTAGCGACGACTGCCGCCAATCGCCTTCCGACGAGTTCGCCCGTGTAATACCGACCTGATGCTCTTTTGATGAAGGCATCAATGTCGTGCTCAGATGCATTCTGTCGCAGGTGATTAACGTGAAGCATCTTCAGAGCCCAATGATCGCTTCTTCCCGCCGATTGAATGCGGAGGTGTTGTGGCGCTAGGAGAAATTTCCGATCGCCAACCGCACCTGCCGGAGGATTCCGGAGGCGCAACAGTAGATAGTTGGGATATCAGGAGATGAGACGGCTGCTGCCGTCGCTGTGACGACGCACTCATGTACGCGAAGTCACTGATCAAAAACAATGTCACTGGTACCGGAGGGGGGACTCGAACCCCCACGCTTTTAACGGCGGCGGATTTTGAATCCGCTGCGTCTACCATTCCGCCACTCCGGCATGAGGTTATGTTACCGCGACTGGTCATGCTTTTGCACGCTTCCGGCTCTGGGAGCGGAGTTGGGGGGCGACGGCGCCTAGCTTGTATGCACTGGCGTAGAACTTCTCAATCATCGCCACGCTGGTTCGTGCCCACTTGGCGATGTCGAACACCTGACCTTCGCCGCGTTCCAGGCGCCAGCTGATGCCACTGTGCCGTAGGGAGTACAGGGTTCGCTTCCCATCGCGCGTCTGCTTCATCCCCAGATCGTTTAGTGCTTCGCCGAACAGATCTCCCACCACCCGCAGTGCGTAATCACGGTTCTCGCTTTCGGCGAAGAACAAGTAGCTGTCCTTACCCGGATACCGCTTCCGCATGCGCTTGTAGGCTTCAAGCGCGCCGGGCATGGTGAAAGTCTCATAGTCGTACGCCTTCACTTTGGGGTTAGGCGGACGGACGAACAGCGTGTTTCCCGCCTTGTCTTTGCCCTCTCGGACGTTGTTGTGCGTCAGGTGCTTGACCTCGGAAGGGCGAAGCAGGCTATTGGCGAGGAAGAGGACGAGGTCGTAGACCTCGGCATACCGCTCGTCCGCCGTTGCCCTTTTCTTCAGGTGGTCACGTAGCGTCTTGTATTCGTCGACGGAAAAGCCCGTGCGCGGGTTGATGCCCGAGGTGCCGCCAACGTCCGGGAACTGGGGTAGTGCCTGTATCGAACCAGATAGGGCTGCTTGCTTCAGCACCTTCCGTAGCGCCACGAAATAGTGGCGGACTGTTGCCTTGGAAATGTCCGGGTTCTGTTCGTAGAGGTGGTCCTGGAAGTCCCGGATACGCTGCCCATCGATCGCGTCGATGGCGTCATCTTTGAAGAACTCCTGCAAGGCAGCGAACCGATAGCGATCAACCGTGGCGAAGCGGGCGTTACGAATGCCACGCACGACCTTCTTTTCCTGCTCGATTTGCAGTTGCTTGATGTGGTGCTCTATCCGCTTCTCGCGCGGGATCATCTTCTCGCGCGTGGCGTAGTGATCAATCCAGATTTCCTTCGCCCGCGTCATGGCTTCGCGGACGCCTTCTTCTTGGGTCGAGCCCCGCTTGTAGCGACTTGCGCGGGGGATCCGGAAGCGGTACTGCCAGAAGCGCGACCGCGGAATGCGATAGACAGTAAGCGTCTCGCAGTTCGGCACACGCTTTAGGTCGAACGGAGTCTGGCTAGTGTCTCGGGGCATGAGGTCAATGCTAGCTGACCTCTTCGGCTGGCGTAAGTAGCTTGTAAGTAACGACTAGATTTATCTATCCTATTGAATTAATAGGATATTTTGTCGTTGTAGCGGGTTTTGAGTCCGCTGCGTCTACCGATTCCGCCACTTCGGCGCGGCCGGCAAGTATAGCCGAGGGCGGCGGTCCGGTGCTCGGGGGTGAGTCGGAAGAGGTCGTGCCGGCTCAGAACATGCCGTAGCGGGCCATGGCGGCGGCGCAGATGAAGATCACGGCCACCATCAGCAGTTCGAAGCGGACGATGCGGGCGAGCGTCGCCGCTTCTCCGGCCGGGGGCAGGAAGGCGGGATCGGCTTTCAAGGCCTTGCGCCAGCGCAGGAAGCGGAGGGTCGGCCACGTGGAGAGGATCGCGGCGAGGATGAAGATCGTGATCTTGGCGTGGAACCAGGGGTTGTGCAGGTAGTAGTTCCAGCCCTTGGCGCCGTAGAGCAGGCGCAGGATGCCGACGACGAGCAGCAGGGTGGCGGTCATGCCGTAGCCGGCGTCGACACCGGCCAGGCGCTTGAGAGCGGCGCCGTCGAGCTTGCCGCGGAGCAGGACGGATTCGGTCACCAGCATGGCGATGAATCCGAACAGCAGCAGGTGATGCAGGCTTGCGAGGATGAGGTCGGTGAGCATGGGAGCCGCCTGGCGCGCCGGAGTGCGGCGGAGGATAGCAAGCCATGCTGGGCGTGGCCGTTGCGAGTGTCCAAAAACGAACCTGGCTGATCGGCCGCGCAAGTGTTGCGGGTAGTGGCTTCAGCCGTCGGGTGGCAGCGACGACAGCCAGGCCGAGAGCGCCTGGATGCTGTCGTCATCGAGCCGCTCGCCGATGCCGCGCATGACGAAATCGGTGGTGGCATCGTGCAACTTGCTGTCGCGGTATTCGGCGAGCTTGGTCTGCAGATAGACCGATTGCTGGCCGCGCAACGCGGGGTAGGTGGCGTAAGGCGTGTGGCCATCGCGATCCGGGCGCAGGGCGTCGGCATGGCCGCGCGCGTCGACGCCGTGGCAGCCCTGGCACGGCGGAATGCCCTTGGCGGGATCGCCGGACAGATAGAGCTGTTCGCCGCGTTGCGCCTGCGCCGCATCGACGGGCGCGGCGACGGTGTCCGCGGCGGGCGCGGGTGGCTTGAGGCCGGCGTAGTAGGCGGCGAGGTTGCGCATGTCCGCGTCGCTGAGATCGGCGACGAGCGGCGTCATCGGTGATTCGGTGAGCGTGCCGCGCTTGAACTCGACCAATTGCCAGTAAAGGAAGTCCGCGCGCTGGCCGGCGAGGTTGGGGAAGTTCGACGCGATGGCGATGCCCTGCGCGCCATGGCAGGCGGCGCAGAGTTCGGATTTGGCCTGGCCGGCGCTGGCATCGCCGGTGATCGGATGCACGCGGCGCAGATCGCTGTAAGACGGGGAAGGCTTCGCGGGCGTGGCGGCCGCGGGCACGTCTTGCGCGGCGGGAGCCGGCGTGGCTTCCGTCGAGGGCGATGGCGTTTCCTGCGACTGCGCGATCGCAAGCGCGCTGGTGAGACAGGCGGCGGTGACGATCAACGAGAGCGATGTGCGCTTCACAGCTGCATCTCCAGCAGGACGCCGACCATGTTGACGCTGTAGCTCTCGGGGCCGCCGTCGGTGTAGACGCGATGGTCGATCACCTGGCCATCCTCGAAGCCGTAGTAATGCCAGTCGAAGACACTCCCACGCTGGTAGGTGTCGAACAGGCGCACGTTGAGGCTGCGGTGGATCGGGAAGGTGAGGCCGAGCGTGAAGGTGTTGACGCGATAGATCATGGCCGGGAATTCGCCGGTGAGCAGCGGCTCCACGACGGGCGAGACCAGCGCGCCGGCCGAGTTGTAGCGATAACTGGTGATGCCGCGCGAATAGGTCCAGTTCCAGTCGGCATCGAGCACGACGCGGCCGATGCGCTGGCTGAAGTTGGCGCCGGCATAGTGATTGCGCTGCTTGTCGCGCGTCCACCAGCGGTTGGCATCGGGATAAGTGGCGCCGCCAAGATTCGGATCGGATGTCAGCGCGGCATCGTTGACGTTGGCGAAATCGAGTGTGGAGCGATCGTAGCCGTACCAGGCACTGGCGACGGTGGCCGGCGTCGGCTGCCATTCCCATTGCAGGCTGCCGCCGAGCGTGTTGTAACGCTGGCGGCCGAGGAGGGCGTCGTAGTCGTTCCAGTCGCCGCGCAGCGAGGCGTAGAGCGTCATCTCGCGCGGCAGCGTGACGGTGGCCATCAGGTCGAGCTTGTTCTGCACGCGGCCGGCGACGTCGTACTTGCGCAGCTGCGCGACGGTGTGCGCGGTTTCCTCGCCGGTGAAGCCGGGGAGCTGGCTGGAGAAGGTGAATTCGTAGGGATCGTAGTCGTACTCGCTGCCGGTGCGGCGCAGGTAGGTGTAGTTGGCGCGGAAGGTCAGCCAGTCGAGCGCGCGGTTGTTCCAGGTGAGCTTGAGCGCATGGTCGCGCGTGGTGGCGACTTCACGATGCGTGCGTTCGGTGCGATCGAAGGTGTAGGTGGCACCGATCGTGTTCTTGTTGTCGAAACGCCAGTCACCGCCGAAGGAAACCTCGTTGAGTTCGTTGTCCAGCGGCATGTTGCGGATGGTGGTGAAGCCGCCGGGGTTGGTGACCGGATCCCACACGCCGGATTCGCCCGGGACGACGCTGCCTTGCGAACCGTTCTCGCTCGGGTAGCCCCATTGCCCGGTGAGCGGGTTGTAGGCCCAGTAGGTGCCCGAATAATCGTTGCGCTGGTATTTGGCGCTGGCCCGCCAGGTGAGATGGTCGGTGGGCTGCAGCACCACACGCGCGTCGACCAGCTGCGAGTTGATGCGCAGATCGGCGCGACGGCGCGAGAGCGCGGCGGGCGTGTTCCAGTCGGCGCAGTCGAGCAGGGCGCCCGGGATGCCGTTGATACCGAACTGTCCTTGGCAGTTCATCGGCGCGACCAGCTTGTCGTTCTGGCGCATGGTGCCGCCGGACGCCGTCAACGAGAACTCGCCATTCCAGGCGATCTTGCGGCTGAGGCCGACGCGCAGATGGTGGTAGTCGTTGTCCGGTTCGTAGGAGAACGAGCCTTGCGTCAGCGTCGGTGACGTCAGTCCCGGCACCACCGGCGTGAGTGCTAACGGCACTTCGTAGTCGTAGCTGCGATTGCCATGGCGGAAGAACGAGCCCGAGTAGGTGAACTCCATGCGCCAGAGATTGCCGACGAAGCGCGCGCCGCCGTTGAAGTTCACGGTGCTGTCGTCGATGGGGCGCGGGATCTCGTAGGCACCGCCGTTGTCGGCGAAGGGATAGTTGAAGAAGAACGGGCCGCCGAACGGCCGCGCGCCCTTGCGCGATTCGTGGCTGGCATTGGCGAAGGCGGTCCAGCGCTTGTTGATGAAGTAGTTGATGCCGACGCCTTGTTTGTCGCGCACCACCTTGAGGATGCGCTCCGGCTGCGCCGCGGAAACGGCGGCCACCTGCGCGGACGTGCTGGCGCCCGCCGTGAGGCCATCCTTCAGCGTGAGATGGTTGCTGCCAACGCCGTTCCAGATCGAGCGCGCATTGCCGCTGGTGACATTGGCCTGGCTGCGCGCGAACGCCTGCACGCGGAACTTGCCGGCACGCCCGAACACGACGCGCGCGTACTGGTTGTCGTCGTTGATACGGCTGGCGCGCAGGTCGAAATAGCTGCCGTCGGAGGGTTTTTCCAGATGCAGGTTGGCGCCGAGGTAGAGGCCGTCGTCCCAGTTCGAATAGC
Organism: Luteimonas sp. GW821-FHT14E02; assembly: GCF_058803905.1. Lineage (NCBI taxonomy): Bacteria > Pseudomonadati > Pseudomonadota > Gammaproteobacteria > Lysobacterales > Lysobacteraceae > Luteimonas > Luteimonas sp. GW821-FHT14E02. The sequence goes on from NZ_JBXAPK010000012.1 coordinate 72,262, forward strand.
GGCGCCACAACATGTTGTTCTCGTCGCCATGCACGCCGAGGTAGCCGAAGGTGAGCAGGCCGCGATAGACGCCGGTCTCATCACTTTTGTCATCGGAGTAGGCGGGCGGGCAGGCGTAGAGAAATCCGGTCGGCGTGCGCTTGTGCTCGCCGGTAAGCCAGCTGGCGCCATCCTCGTCGCAGCGATAAGCGCCGACGCCGCTTGGGTCGAGCGCGTTGCCGAACTGCAGATCGGTGCCGATACCGCTGTCCTGTGCGAGGGCGCTTGGCACGAACAGCAGGAACAGCAGCGGAGAAAAACGGGAAGCTGCCGTCATCCCGGCGCAAGCCGGGATCCAGCTTTTCAGACTTTGGCGGGATTTTTCAGTGCTGGATCCCGGCTTGCGCCGGGATGACGAGCCAAAGCAAAAAGCGCCGACACTCCGAGACAAGAACGGGAAGCTGTACTCGCGCATGGTTCAGCCTCCGTCACTTGTGCAGTCGTGGACCGGCGGGGTTGTTGGAGCCGTGAATCTGCGCATGGCAGGTCAGGCAGCCGCGTCCCATCAGGCGTTCGTCCGGTGCGATGCCGTTGGCGAGCTGCTGTTCGCCGAACAGGTCGTTGGGATGCCGCGTATGCGAATGGCACTGCTGGCACAGCATCGGCACCGGCGCCACCAGCAGCGCGTGCTGGTTGGAGCCGTGCGGGGTGTGGCAGTTGAGGCAGTTCTCGCGCGCGGGCGCGTGCTCGAAGAGGAATGGCCCGCGCTTCTCGGCGTGGCACTGGTAGCAGGTCTCGTTGACCGTGTCGGTCTTCAGCAGCGCGGTGTTGATGGTGCCGTGCGGGTTGTGGCAATCCACGCACGCCATCTGGCCTTCCGGCAGCGGCATGTGCGAGCGGCGGTTGAACTGCTGGCGGATGTCGCGATGGCAGGTGGCGCAGGTTTCGTTGATCGACTGCTTGGCCTGCAGGCCTTCCGCGGACAGCTGCGCCATCGGGTTGTGGCAATCGCTGCAGGAGAGGTCGTTGCGCTGATGGATCGAGCCGAGCCAGTGATCGCGCGGGCCGCCGGCATGGCAGCCGAGGCAGCTCGCTGTCTGCGTCTTGATCGGTGTGGCGCCCTGCTTGGTGAAGGCGATGATGCTGCCGGGCTGGGCCGGGTTCTGCGCATGCGCCGATCCGGCGCCGTGGCAGGCTTCGCAGGTCGCGGTCTTGGGATCGGCCGCGAAAGCGGCGTTCATGCCCAGCGCGTGGATGGTGTGCGCGAAGTTCTGGCTTTCCTTGCCGTGGCAGGCGGTGCAGACCTGCTGTCCGACCGGCTTGGCATCCGGCGCGCCGGGATTGTCTGGGATGGAAGGATGATCGAAGCCGGGCGTGGGATCGAAACCGTGTCCGGCTTGTGCATCCTCGCTGCTGAAATTGGTCGGCGGGAGGTTGTGGGGATTCGCGCGGGCCTCGACGCCTTCCTGCGCGGCGACGGGCGCGAACCATGCCGCGGTGGCGAACACGCACGCGGCTGCCATTCCAATAGCCAAGAAAATCCGCATCGACCCCTTCCCGTGCGCCTGGCTGGCCGGAACGCTGGCTCGCCGCAGGGCGTAATCGTTATTACGCTTAGACTGCGGCTGAATTCAGCCACCGTCAAGTCTTCCGGGACGGTTCGCGCCTGGCTGGAAGAAAAACAGACTGTCCTATCGGGGCAGCGCGCCGTGCAGGAACAGGTCCATGGCGGCCCGCGCTTCCTCTTGAGCCTTGGCCAGGTCGGGCACGGTCAGATTGCCGCTGGCCACGCGGATGATCAGTTCGCCGAAGATCATCATGAAGAATTGCGCCGACGCCAATTGCGGGGAGTGCAGCGACAGCCGGCCGGCTTCGATTTCATGCTGGAGATAGTCGGTCAGCATCGCCTGCGCCGGCGCCACCGCGTTCTCGAAGAACCAGTCGCGCAGACCGGGGAAGTCGCGGCCCTCGCCGATGACGATGCGATGGATCAGCACCGATTCGCGCGTGAGGATGCTGTTGATGATGCTCTCGCCGGTCTGGCGCAGTGCGATTTCCGGCGGCAATCCGGACAGGTTGAGCGCCTGCAATTGCTCCGCCACCACCGCCATGTGGCGTTCCATGATGGCGTGCGCGAGGCCTTCCTTGTCGCCGAACACGCGGTACAGCGTGGCCATCGAACCGCCGGCGCGGGCGACGATGTCGCTCAGTCGTGTCTGCCGGTAACCCTTCTCGATGAAGACATCGGTGGCCGCGTCGAGGAAACGTTCGCAGCGTCGTTCGCCGCGTTTGCACAGTTCCACATCCGGGCGCGGTCGGAACGGCGTGTCAGTCCCTTTGCGAACGATGGTCGTGGATTTCGACATGGGCGGGCCAGATGGCGACTCGTGTGCGGGATGTGATTCGATATGCTGCTATGCAGCATCCCGACCTGAGTATAGGCCTCCGTTACAGAAACGGGTGGGAAGGACGTCACTGCGGCCACGGCCGTCCGATAGCCGGTATCGGACCGTTTACTAGCCAAACGTCAAGGAATCGCTGGCCGCGATCAGGCCGCCTGATCGGTTCTCAGTGCGCTGTCGGTGCGCAGGAACCACTCGCCGGACTGCGGGAAGAACTTGGAGCAGCACTCCATCGGCGCCTGATAGATGTGCAGCGACACCGCGACCGCGTCGTCGCTGGCATTGGCGATGGTGTGGTACTCGTGCGGCGGAATCAGGCTGCCGGCGCTGCCGGGGCCCGCGTGCATGCCACCCGCGGCGCGGAAGCGGAAACGATCGCCGTCGCGTTCGAGCAGTTCGTACTGGGTGATTTCCAGTTCGCCGTCCCAGACGCCTTCCACGCACCAGAGGCCGGAATGGTCATGGATCGGCGTGCCCTGGCCCGGCCCCCAGGTCATCGCCACGACGCTGTAACCGTGCTTGGCGCTGCGATAGATCTCGCGGCGGGCGTAGTGGTCGTCGATGGCGGTGTGGACGCAGTCCGGAAGATGCACGTCCGGGTCGCGGATCAGCGCGCACAGCGTGTTGCGCAGGCTGGCCGTGACGGCGTGTTCGTCGCCCAGCGACACCGAATGATCGATGGCGGCGATGAGCTTGTCGTGGCCGGGGAAGTCGAGATCGGGCAGGGGAGCGACGGAAGCCATGGGACGGTAGTGTACGCCTGGATGCGATTGGTTGCAGGTGAAACTCTGGGCCGTCCGAGTGCCTAAAGCGCCTTGAGGAAGTCCCCGACCGCCGGCCCGAAGCGCCCGATGTCGACCAGGAAGGCATCGTGTCCCTGCGGCGATTCCAGCGGCAGGAAGGTGGCGTCGACGCCGCCGGCGCGCAGCCCGTCGGCGATCTGCTGTTGCTGCTGCAGCGGGAACAGGATGTCGGTGTGCACGCCAATGGCGAGCGCCTTCTCGACCCGCAGCTTCGCCAACCCCTGATCGGCGGTGCCGCCGCAGGATTCGCCCAGGTCGAACCAGTCCATCGACCGGCTCAGGTAGAGATAGCAGTTGGGATCGAAATTGCGCACGAAGCGGCGCGCGTGGCCTTCGAGATAGCTTTCCACCTCGAACTCCAGGCCGAACGGGTCCTCGTCGTCGCGGCGATCGGATTCCAGCCGCACGCGTCCGAAGCGCCCGTCCCATTCCAGCGCCGAGCGATAGGTGATCACGCCGAGCTTGCGCGCCATGCGCATGCCGCTTTCCGGATAGCTCGCCTCGTCGTAGTTGCCTTCGTTCCACTTCGGATCGAGTCGGATCGCCTCGCGCTGCAGCGAGCGGATCGCGATCGAGAACGGCAGCGCATGCGCGGCGCCGGAAATGTTGATGTGGCTGCGCGCCACGCCGGGATGGCGGGCGAGGAAGGCGAGCGCGGTCATGCCACCCATCGAATTGCCGATCACGCAGGCCAGCCGTTCGAAGCCGAGCGCGCGCACCACGTGCGCGGCGGCGTCGGCGATGTCCTCGATCGAAAGTTCGGGGAAGCTCAGCTTGAATGGCGCGCCCGTCTCCGGATCGATCGCGGCCGGCCCGGTCGAACCCTTGCAACTGCCCAGGGAATTCACGCAGATCACGTGCCAGCGCGTCGTGTCGATCGGTTTGCCCGGCCCCAGCATCGCCTCCCACCAGCCCGGCGCCGGATTGGCTTCGTGCGTGGCCGCGTGCGCGTCGGGCGAGAGGCCGGTGAGGATCAGGATCGCGTTGTCGCGCGCGGCGTTCGGCGTGCCCCAGGTTTCGTAGGCGATGCGGGCGCCGGCGAGCGTGCCGCCGCGTTTCATCGGGAAGGGGGAAGGCAGGTCGATGTAGCGCGTGCCGGGCGGGATGAATTCGGTCATGCGCATAGTCTAGTGGGTGACCGCGTGTTCCCACGAGCGGCGGGCGATGTTGTTCCCGCACTTCGCGGGCGCGCCTAGTCCGCCCGGACGAGCGTCAGCGTGCTTTCGGATTCCTTGCCATTCTCGGCATAGGCCTCTTGCCGGATGAGACGCTGAGGATCCGAAAGGTCGAACGTCATGCGGATCAGATGCGAGTCCTCGGGTCGCTTCAAGTTGGTGACGTCAAGGAATTCGAACTTCAGGACATGGTCGGATGCCGGTGTCTGCAGGCGTAGGCGCGGCTGATTGCCCTGTGCGCAGTAATGCGTAGCGAGCAGGCGTGTTCCGTCGCGGTGATAGATGGTTTCGGTGATCTGCTTCGACGGATCGCCGAACGACTCGACCAGGGCGGTGTTTCGGGAAATCCATCGGTAGCTGATGCGGAAGGCCTCCTGGGCGGGCGTCTTGGGTTCGGCAAGTCGCCAGGTGCCGGCCAGCGCGGCCATGTCGCGCCAGGCGCTATCGGCATTGGCATCGCGTGCCGAAGACGCAGCGGTGGGAACCAGCAAGAACAAGGCGGTGAGGATCGGAACCAGCGGTCGCGGAATCATGGGATGCGCCCGAACCTGGGCAGGATCATTTCACGGAAGTGGAATCGTATTCCTCGACGGCGGCAAGGTCATGGCATCACTTGCCGTCGACGGCATATGCCCGCTCGGGCGTCGACGGCCGATAGCGTCCACCGCCGGGTCCCTGGTGGAGCAGCAGGCGGTGCCCGTACAGGCGCTCGCCCTTGTCCATCGCGAAGCCATGCGCCAGCTGGTCGAAGGCCGGCTTGTCGCTTTCCAGCAGATGCAACTCGTCCGCCGACAGCCAGAAGTAGACGCTGTAGTAGGCGATCCACGGGATCACGACTTCGAGCACGGCGACGCCGGCCTGCTGGTCGCGCAGGACCGAGTAGTAGTTCTCGCGATCGACGAATACGCTGACGAGCGTGGCCGGATCGAAGGCGTAATTGTCGAGGGTTGCGGTCATCGGGATCCGATTCTGGCACCGGGCCGTCAAGAAAAATCCTACATCGGTTCGGGGTTTCACCCGATTTCCCTGACTTGCGGCGCAGGCGATCCTGCGGGCTGCGTTCTTCGGCAAATGAAAAGCATGTCCGGAATCATGTCCAGCCATCGGTCTCGACGTCCCACGCATGCCGAGTTGGCCGCAGGGTGAAATCGGGCGGGATTCGCTTCGCGGCAGCCCTGCTGGAAGGGCATGTCGCGCCGTTTGGAATCGCGACGGCGGTTTCACTGCTGGCCGGCATCGTGGCGTGTGCTTGCCTGCCGGGACTGCCGCCATGGCCATGGCTGATCCCGCTGTTGCTGATCGGGCCGATGCTGTGGTTCCGGCCCGATCGATCGAGGGTGCTCGGCGCGTTCCTGACCGGTTTTTCACTCTTCGGATTGCATGCGGCGCATGCGCTGGCGCAGCAGCTTGCACCGGAGCTCGAACGGCAGGACGTCGTGGTCAGTGGGCGCATCGTCGAGTTGCCGGATCACGAAGACGGACGCATGCGGTTCCATCTGCGCGTCGAAGACACCGCGTCGCCGCGGTCGGCGAGCTTGCGCGGGCGATTGCTGCAGGTGTCGTGGTACGACACGGAAGAAAGCGTCTCGCGATGGAAGCAGGTCGCCTCCGGCAGCCGCTGGCGGTTCGCGCTGCGCCTGCGCGCGCCGCGCGGGTTGCGCAATCCCGGCCCGCTCGACAGCGAGAAGACGGCGCTCGCACGCGGCATCGCGGCGACGGGTTACGTGCGCGATCCACATCTCGCACGTCAACTGGCGCCGGCCACCGGTGTCGACGCCTGGCGCGAATGCATGTCGGCACGCATCGCCGCAACGGTGCCGTCGTCCTCGTCGCGCTTCGTGCAGGCATTGGCGCTCGGTGATACGCGGGCATTGAGCGATGAGGACTGGGACGTCCTGCGCGCGGTCGGCACCACGCACCTGATCGCGATCTCGGGATTTCATGTCGGCATGATCGCGGTGCTGTTCGCATGGCTGGCGGCGATCATTTGGCGCGTATTTCCACGATTGGTCCTGCGGATGCCGCGTCCGCAGGCGATGGCGGGCGCCGCCTTGTTCGGGGCGGCGGGCTATGCGATGGCCTCGGGGCTGGCGTTGCCGACGTTGCGCACGGTGTTGATGATCGCGGTGGTGGTGTCGGCGCGTTTGTTGCGCCGGCCGGTGCGGGTGGTGGATGCCCTGGCACTGGCCGCGCTGGCGATGCTGCTGTTCGATCCGATGGCGGTGTTGACCGCGGGATTTTGGCTCAGTTTCGCGGGCGTGGCATGGCTTGCCTGGTGCCTTCCGCAGAGCGGTGCCGCCAGTGGAAGCAAACGCATTGTGGGCGATTTCCTCTCCGCGCAAGGCGTGGCGACCTTGGGCTTGCTGCCGCTGACGGTCGTGCTGTTCGGACAGGCATCACTGGCCGGACCGTTCGCCAATCTCGTCGCGATTCCGTGGTGGAGTCTTGTGGTCGTGCCCCTGTCGTTGCTGGGCACCGCGCTGGAAGCCATCCATGTCGGCTGGGGCGGCGGCGCATGGCGCGCGGCGGCGTGGAGTTTCGATCTCACCTGGCCGCTGTTCACGACATTGGCCGAGAGCCGCTTCGCGTTGTGGTGGTTGCCGGAGCCGCGCTGGTTCGCCTTGCCGTTGGCGTTGCTGGGTGCGTTCTGGTGCCTGCTGCCGCGCGGCGCACCCGGCAAGGCCTTAGCGGCAATGCTGTGGCTACCGTTGCTGTGGCCGGATCGCGGGCTGCCGGAGACGGGCGAAGCCGAGCTGGTGATCCTGGATGTGGGGCAGGGATTGTCCGTGCTGGTGCGAACGGCCAGTCACAGTCTGCTCTACGACATGGGGCCGTTTTCCGGCAGGCCGGCGCGGGGATGCGCAGGTGTTTGCGAAAAGAAGCGCATGGCCGGCTTCGACACCGGCGAGCGCGTGGTGCTGCCGGCCCTGCACGCGCTGGGCGTGCAGCGCCTCGATGCCGCGGTCGTCAGTCATGGTGACAACGATCACGCCGGCGGTTTTCCGGCGGTGCGCCGCGCGATGCCGATGCCCGTCGCCTATGCGCCGGAGGGTGTCGGCATCGCTGGAACACGCCCCTGTCATGTCGGTACCGCGTGGGAATGGGAGGGCGTGCGCTTCCGCTTCCTGCATCCGCCGCCGCACTTTCCATACCTGGGCAACGAGTCCAGTTGCGTGCTGCGCGTCGAAACCCGGCACGGAGCCGCGCTGCTGGTCGGCGATATCGGCGAAGTGGTGGAGCGTGATCTGGTGCGACGCGACGCGGCATCTTTGCGGGTGGATACCGTCGTGGTGGCGCACCACGGCAGTCGCGAATCTTCCGACCCCGCCTTCGTCGCCGCGACGGGAGCACGTTTTGCCCTGGTGTCGGCGGGATACGGCAATCGCTACCGGCATCCGCACCCATCGGCCGTGCGACGCTGGCGCGAGGCCGGCGCCACGGTGACCGCTACACTCGATGGCGGTGCCTTGCATGTCCGAATGGGCGAGGAGGGCACCACGCTCGAAACGCAGCGCCGGACGCGGCCGCGATTGTGGGACGCGGCGTGGCGGCAATTGCGGGTTTCCCGGGAAGCCTGGGACGAGCCGGAGTAATTTCTGGCGTATCGACGCGCGCTTCTGACTACTTGTCGCGCTTCGAATACATCTTCTTTTCCCACTTCTTCTGCTTCTGTCCCGCTTCGCGCAGAAACGGTGCCAGCGGCGCGAGATTCAGCAGGCGGCGATTGAACCAATTCCAGGGTTGCCGTAGCGGACGCGCGAAATCGATGAACAACACCACGCGCCAACCGTCGGTATCGTTCCAGACCTCGTGGTTGAAACTGTCGTCGAAGATCAGGCAGCGGCCTTCGCTCCAGCTGCGGAACTCGTTGCCGATGCGGATGCGGCAGCGTTCGCGCGGCTCGGGCACCAGCAGGCCGAGATGGCAGCGCAGCAAGCCGTTGTAGGCGCCGCGATGGGCGGGGATGTGCTTGCCCGGCGTGAGAATGCTGAAGAACGCCGTGGTCAGGCCCGGCACGCAAGACAGCAGCTTCATCGTTTCCGGGCAGCGCTGCGCGTTGCCCTGGCAGTCCATGCCGGCGCTGACGAGGAAGAAGGTCTTCCAGGTGTCGTCGGAACTGATCGTCTCCACTTCCTTGAGGATCTCGTGGAAGCTCGGCATCTGGTCGCGATAAACCATCACCTGGTCGAGTTCGGCGCGGACTTTTTCCCAGCCGTCCTCGAGCTGCGCCGTCCACGGGAAATCCCGGGCCTCGTAGATCGCCGAATCCGGCAGCACCGACACGGCGGCCACCGCCGCCTCCAGGCGTTCCTGCGCCTTGAGGGCCAGTCGGCCAAGCCAGGTGCGGGGCAGGCCCAGGGTGTGGGCGCGGGTGTGATGGTCGATGGTCGGTGTCGCGACGGGGCTGGACGCTGCGACGAGGGCGGTATCCGTCCTGCGAGGCCCGAGGCCGGTGGCGGTTGCGGTTTCGTCGTGGGTCTGCGGCATTCTTCCATCGGTCATGGAGTTCGAGCCCATTGCCTTATGGGGAAGGCCCCATATTTTACCGGAACGTGACAAGAGACCCTGAAGTGAAGCTTGCCCATTCGCCAGTCCGGGCTTTCCTCCGTATGCTTATCTCCCAAATGAACGCAGCGATGGGTCGGAGGTAGAAAGTGCTGGAACTGGTGAAGGCGGGCGGCTGGCCCATGCTGCCCCTGCTGCTGTTGTCGGCGCTGGCGGTGGCGATCGTGGTCGAACGGTTCTGGGCGCTGCGGCGCAAGGCTGTGCTGCCGCCGGGACTGGGCAGCGAAGTGCGCGCCTGGGCGGCGCGTGGCCGGCTCGATCCCGAGCACATCGACTCCCTGCGCGTGAACTCCCCGCTCGGCGCCCTGCTGGCGGCGGCGCTGGACGTGCGCAACCGCACGCGCGAGGAAATCCGTGAGCGCGTGGAGGACGTGGGTCGCCATCAGGCCCATCGCATGGAGCGCTATCTGAACGCCCTGGGCACCATTGCCGCGGCGGGACCGCTGCTCGGTCTGTTCGGCACGGTGGTGGGCATGATCCAGATGTTCCTCGGCATCATGGACCACGGTGTCGGCGACGTCAGCCAGCTCGCCGGCGGCATCGGCAAGGCGCTGGTGTGCACCGCGGCCGGCATGGTGGTGGCGGTGCCGGCGCTGATGTTCCATCGTTTTTTCCGTGCCCGGGTCGACGCCTATCTGGTCGACATGGAGCACGAGGCGATCCAGCTGATGGACGCGATCGATCCGCGCAATACGCGCCGTGCCGCGTCGCCGTCCGTGAACGCACCCGCCGCGGGTCCATTGGCGGAGCAGGTCTGACCGCATGCGCATCCGCGACCGCCGCGCCGAGGACAATCCCGACATCAACCTCGTGCCGCTGATCGATGTGATCCTGGTGCTGATCATCTTCTTCGTGATCACCACCACCTTCGACATGCGCTCGGTGTTGAAACTGGAACTGCCGCGCGCCGATGGCGAGCGCAGCGACGCACAGGCCAAAACGCTCAACCTGCTGATCAATGCCGACGGCCGTTACTTCGTCGACGATCGCGAGGCGCTGCGCACCGACGTGGAATCGCTCAAGCGCACCATCGCCGAGGTTGCGGGCAGTGACCGCGAACGCACCGTGCTGATCCGCGCCGACGCGCGCACGCCGTGGCAGGCCGTGATCACCGCCTACGACGCGCTCGGGCAACTTGGCTTCCGCCGCATCGCCAATGCCACCGCGCCGGAGCAGCGGGGTGGTTCTGGCGGCTCCGGGCAGGCGCGATGAGCGGCGACTCGAAACTCGCCGCCACCTGGCCCATCTACAAGCGGTTACGCGGTTACGCAGGCAAATACCGCTGGCTGCTGGTGCTGGCGCTGGTCGGCATGCTGATCGAAGCCGCGGCCGGTGGCGCCTTCACCTATCTGATGAAGCCGGTGGTCGATCAGACCTTCGTGATCAAGAACGAGCGCATCGGTGTGTGGTTGCCGCTGGCGATCGTCGGATTGTTCATGGTGCGCGGCATCGCCGGTTTCGCCGCCGACTACTACATGGCGCGTTCCGGCCGCGGCATCGCCCGCGATCTGCGCGTGATGGTGCTGGGCAAATACCTGCGCATGCCGGGCCTGCGCTTCGACAGCGAATCGGTATCCTCGATGCAGGTGCGCCTGGGCTCGGACAGCGATCAGGTCGCGCAGGCCACGATCGACGCGGCCAAGGTAATGCTGCAGCAGAGTTTCCAGATCATTGCCGCGCTGACGGTGATGCTGTTGACGAGCTGGCAGGTGACGATCGCGATCCTGGTGCTGGCGCCGCCGCTGTCCTTCGTGATGAGCCGGGTGTCCAAGCGCTATCGCCGCGTGAGCTACCGCATCCAGGAAAGCGGGGCGCAGCTGATGCAGTCGGCTGACCAGTCCCTGCACGGTCATCAGGAAGTGAAGATCTACGGTGCCCAGGAAGTCGAGCACAACCGCTACGCGGCGCTGGCCGACAAGAACATGCGCCTGGCGATGAAGGTCGAGGCGACGCGTGGCGTGTCGTCGGCGCTGGTGCAGTTCATGGGCGCGGTGGGGTTGGCGATGCTGTTGATGGTGGCGGGCCATGAGGCTTTTGCCGGGCGTCTCACCGCCGGCGGTTTCGTCACGCTGATGACGTCGATGGTGGCGATCCTGCCGTCACTGAAGCAGCTCACCAACGTGCAGAACATGCTGCAGCGAGGCATTGCTTCGGCGGAGCGGTTGTTCAGCGTGCTGGATGCCGACAACGAGCGCGACTCGGGCACGCGCGCGATCACGCGTGCGCAAGGCCTGATCGAATTCCGCAATGTGAGCGCGCGTTATCCGGGACAGACGCATCCGGCGTTGTCGGGCGTGAGTTTTATCGCGAAACCCGGCACCGTCACCGCGATCGTCGGCCGTTCCGGCAGCGGAAAATCGACGCTGATCAAGCTGATTCCGCGCTTCTACGAACAGGAGTCCGGCGAGATCCTGCTCGATGACGTTCGACTGGAAGAATACAAGCTCGTCGATTTGCGCAAACAGATCGCATTGGTCGGACAGCAGGTCATGCTGTTCGACGATACCGTCGCCGCCAACGTTGCCTACGGCGAGATGGCGTCTGCGCAGCAGGATGCGCTGGATAGCGCCGTGCGCGGCGCCAATGCCGCGGAATTCATCGAGCGCTTGCCGGAAGGGCTGCAGACGCCGATCGGCAGCAACGGCTCGCGCCTGTCAGGCGGCCAGCGCCAGCGCGTGGCGATCGCGCGCGCGATGCTGAAGGACGCGCCGATCCTGATCCTCGACGAAGCCACCGCCGCGCTCGACACCGAGTCCGAGCGTCTGGTGCAGGATGCGCTCAATCGTCTGATGCCCGACCGCACCACGCTGGTGATCGCGCACCGCTTGTCGACCATCGAGCATGCCGATCAAGTGCTCGTGCTCGATCACGGCAAGCTGGTGGAGCGGGGCACGCATGCCGAATTGCTGGCGCAGGGCGGGTTGTATTCGCATCTGCATCGCATGCAGTTCCGCGAACCGGACGCGACATGAGCGCAGGCGCGGGAAAGGCGCCGGCGTACTGGTTCGGTGGTGCGGTGCCATGGCATGCGCGGATGTTGTCCCGGGTTTACGGCGCGACGATCGCGATGCGGATGCGCTTGTTCCGCGTCGGATTGTTACGGCGCGTGCGCGTCGACAAGCCGGTGCTGGTGGTCGGCAATCTCATCGCCGGTGGCAGCGGCAAGACACCGCTGACGATCGCCGTGGTGGAACGCCTGCAGGCCGCCGGATGGAATCCGGGCGTGGCCACGCGTGGCTATGGCCGTGCCGATGCCGGTACGGCGCGCTGGGTCGAGCGCGATACCGATTCGGCGCTTGGCGGCGATGAGCCGGTGCTGATCGCGCGACGCACGCATGCGAAGGTGCGGGCGGATCGCGATCGTGCGGCGGCGGCGCGTGCCTTGATCGCCGCTGGATGCGACATCGTGGTTTGCGATGACGGGCTGCAGCACTATCGGTTGCAGCGCGATATCGAGATCGAGGTGATCGACGGGCGGCGGCGCTATGGCAATGGCCAGTTGCTGCCCGCCGGGCCGTTGCGTGAGCCGGTGGAGCGTGCGCGCAGTTGCGATTTCCACGTTCTCAATCTTGGCGGCGATGACGGGATGGAAGCGGGATTCGGCGAATGGCCGATGCGGCTGGTCGCCGACCAGGCTTATCCGTTGCTGGGCGGGCGGCCGAGTGCGCTAGCCAGTTTTGCCGGGCAGCGGGTGCATGCCGTTGCCGGGATCGGGGATCCGGAGCGGTTTTTCGCGATGCTGCGCGGGTTCGGGATCGCGGTGGTGCCGCATGCGTTTGCGGATCACCATCGATATGTGGCCGATGATTTGCGGTTTGGCAGTGATTTGCCGGTGCTGGTGACGGAGAAGGATGCGGTGAAGTGTGTTGGGCTGGCGAGTGATCGGTACTTCAGTGTGCCGGTGAGGGCGGAGTTGTCGGAGGCGTTTTGGGTGGCGTTGTTGGATCGGTTGGTGCGGCTTCGTTGATCCTCTGGGGTTGCCTTTGCTCGTCATTCCGGCGAAAGCCGGGTGTTTAACAGCCGGATGGCTGGTCATCCAGTTGTTCGCTTGATCGTCGTCCCAGCGAAAGCTGGGATCCATTTGGCTTTTGCTGTTGTCATTGCTTGTGAAGAGCAACAGCGTTTCGTCCGCTGTCGCGGCCGAGTTCATTTCTTTTGATAAGCGTCAAAAGAAACGAACCAAAGAAAAACGCTTTTCCCGACGAAGCAATCCCATGACTTCATTGCTATCGGGATTTTTCGACTCGCCATCCATGGCTCGGTCGAAAAACGGCGCACATCCCTGTGCGCCGCCCTTCGGGTCTCCGGTTGTCGACTGCGTTCAAGCGTTTTTAGAAGCAAAAGCGGTTACGCTTTCGTATCTCTTGTGGTTTCTGATTCTCATGTCGTCCTCTTCCGACTTCGTCGTTGCCATCCCGGCTCGTTTTGACGCCACACGGCTGCCGGGCAAGCCCTTGCGCCTGCTCGCGGGCGAGCCGCTGGTGCTGCACGTTGCGCGCCGGGCGCTGGCCGCCGGTGCGCGGGAGGTGTGGGTGGCGGCTGATGACGAGCGCATCGCGCGGGCGTTGGAGGGGAGCGGGGTGCGGGTGGCGATGACGGCCAAGGGGCATGCTTCGGGGAGTGATCGTCTCGCCGAGTGTGCGGACATCGCGGGCTGGAGTGATGACACACCTGTGGTCAATCTGCAGGGAGATGAGCCCTTCGCGCCGGCGGCGGCGATTCGTGCGGTGGCGGCGCTGTTGACGTCCGGTGATGCCGAGATGACGACGCTGGCGGAGGCCATTCTCGATCCGGATGTGCTGTTCGATCCGAATGCGGTGAAGCTGGTGCGCACCGATGCCGGTCATGCGCTGTATTTCAGCCGCGCGCCGATTCCGTGGCATCGCGATGCGTTCGCGCAGGATCGCCGCGTGCTGGTGCCTGGCGAATGTCTGCGTCATATCGGTATCTATGCTTATCGCGCCGGATTCCTGCGGCATTTCACCAAGTTACCGCCGGGGCGGCTCGAGCAGTTGGAATCGCTGGAGCAGTTGCGCGTGCTCGAAGCCGGGTTCCGCATCGCGGTCGGGCTGACGCCGGAGGCTTTCCCGGGCGGGATCGATACGCCCGAGGATCTTGCCCGTGCGGAACGCAGGCTGAGCGACTCCGATGAGTAATTTCCGATGACTGAGCCCCTGCGCTTGCTGGTCGTCTGCCTCGGCAACATCTGCCGTTCACCGATGGCGGAAGGGGCGCTGCGTGCGCGCGTGGTCGAGGCGGGGTTGTCGGATGTGGTGCGGATCGATTCGGCTGGCACGGGTGGCTGGCATGCCGGCGATCCGCCCGATCCGCGCGCGATCGCCACGGCGCGGCGGCATGGCGTCGACATTTCCGGCCTGCGGGCACGCAAGCTGCAGTTCCAGGATTTCGGTCGGTTCGATGCGCTGCTCTGCGCCGACCACGCCAATCTGCGCGATGTGCGGGCACTGGCACCGGCGGGGGCGCCCGCGGCGCTGTCCCTGTTCATGGAGTGGGCCGGCCTGGAGGGTGCCATTCGCGATCCCTACGAGGGCGGCGAAGCCGATTTCGAACGCGTCTGGCAGCAGGTGGACGAGGGCGCGCGGGTGATCGTGGCGCGGTTGCTGGCCCCGGGGCTGTCGACGGCCTCTGGAACTGGTTGACGCCTCCGCGTGCAGGCGGGAAGCTGACCGCACATGACCACCCTTGCCGTCGCACCGGAGTTCCCGGGCAATCTCGAATGGCTGAACCTGACCCAGCCGCTGCGCATGGCGCAGCTGCGCGGGAAGGTGTGTGCGCTCGCCTTCGTCAACGCGGGGTCGGCCTGGTGCCAGCAGCGGCTGGGCGATCTGGCCAATCTGCGTCGGCGGCACGGTGATCACATCAACGTGGTGGCGGTGCACGTGCCGCGCTTTGAGAGCGAGCGCGATTCCGGCCGGGTGATGATGCTGCTGCGGCGCCAGCGGTTCGAATTTCCCGTCGCCCATGATCCTGACTGGACCTTGTGGCAGCAGTACGGCATCGAGGCCTGGCCGACCGTCGTCCTGATCGACGCCGCCGGCAAGGTGCGCAAGCGCTGGGTCGGTGACACTCAGGCGCGAGAGCTGGACGCGGCGGTGGCGGAGTTGCAGGACGAGGCCGTGGTGCCCGCCTACGACGCCGATCCCATCGAATTGCGGCAGATGCGCGAGCCGCTGCTGCCCCTGAACTTTCCGGCCGGGCTGGCGCTGGACGCCGGCACGCTCTACGTCGCCGACAGCGGCCATCACCGCATCCTGGCCTGCGATCCTGGCGGACGCGTGCTGCGCCAGTACGGCAGCGGCGGGCCGGGGTTCATCGACGGGCCGATGGAGCTGTCGGCGTTCAACCAGCCGCGCGCGCTGTGCGTCCACCACAACAATCTTTTCGTCGCCGACAGCGGCAATCATGCGATCCGGCGCGTCGATCTGCGAACGGGCGAGGTCGATACGGTCTGCGGTGCCGGGCGGCCGGGCCAACCGGAGCCGGGCGTGTTCACCGATCCGCGTCGGGTGGCGCTGGATCAGCCGCGCGCCGTCGCGATCGATCCCTCGGGCACGATGCACATCGTCACCGCGGGCGACAACCGGATCTGGTCGCTCGATCTGGGGCGGCGCGAGATTCGCCTGCTCGCCGGATCGGGCGCGCTCGATGTGATCGACGGTGTCGGCACCGCGGCGGCGTTCGCCGAGCCGGTGGCGCTGGCGGCGGTGCAGCAGCTGCTGTACGTCTGCGACGGCGCTGGTTCCGCGATCCGCAGCGTCAACATCCGCACTGGCCAGGTCACCACCTTGCTGGGGCAGGGGGTGTGGGAACACGGCCACGTCGACGGCGCGCGCGGCGAGGCGCGTCTGCAGCAGCCGCAGGCGATCGCGCTGGATCCGAACGCACCGGTGCTCTGGATCGCCGACAGCGGCAACGACGCGCTGCGCACCCTGCGCCTGGGCGGCGGCGAGGTCAACACGATTTCCCTCCTGCATCGTCTGCATGCGCCGGCCGGTCTCGCGGTGGCGAACGGCGCGGTCTGGATCGCCGACAGCGATGCCCACGCCGTACTGCGGCTGGACGTGCAAGAGGGCATTCTGCGACACGTTCCGATCGGCGAATGACGAGGGTCTGCTGGCATATCCGGCATAGGCCGCGCTTCGCCCTTCGGGTTGAGCCTCAGAGGCCACCATGCGGCGCCGCGCGGCTTGACCTTGCAGGCAGCAAGGCGCGGCGCCACGCAACACCACCTGGTGGCCTCTGAGGCTCAACGCAACCTATCCCGGATATGCCAGCAGACCCTAATCTCGAGGAATTCGACGGCAAGGCGTTCGCGCGCGGCCTGAGCACCGCGCCCGGCGTGTATCGCATGTTCGCGGCCGACGACAGCGTGCTGTACGTGGGCAAGGCGCGCGAGTTGCGCAAGCGCGTGGGCAGTTATTTCAACGCCTCGCCAAAGAACGCACGCACCATGGCGATGCTGGCGCAGGTCGCACGCATGGACGTCACGGTGACGCGCAACGAGGGCGAGGCGCTGCTGCTGGAAAACCAGCTGATCAAGTCGCTCAAGCCGCGCTACAACGTGATGCTGCGCGACGACAAGAGCTATCCCTACGTGCTGCTCACCCAGGAAGCCTGGCCGCGATTGGCCCTGCATCGCGGCGCGCGTGCGATTCCGGGACGCTATTTCGGGCCGTATCCCAGCGTCGGCGCGGTGCGCGAGACACTCAATCTAATGCACAAGCTGTTCAAGCTGCGCAGCTGCGAGGACAGCGTGTTCCGCAATCGTTCGCGGCCGTGCCTGCAGTACCAGATCGGACGGTGCAACGCGCCTTGCGTCGGCCTGGTGCAGGCGCGCGATTACGCCGAGGCGGTGCGCCGCGTCGGGCTGTTCCTGGATGGTCGCAGCGACGAACTGGGCGAGGAACTGCTCAAGGCGATGGAAGCGGCCAGCGAACGCCTGGATTTCGAGGAAGCCGGCCGCCTGCGCGACCTGATCACGGGGATCCGCCGCCTGCAGGCACGCCAGTACGTCGACGGCAACGCCGCCGATCTCGATGTGCTGGCCTGTGCCATGCAGGGCACGCATGCCTGCGTGCTGCTGCTGGCCTTCCGCGACGGCCGCAACCTCGGCACGCGCTCGTTTTTCCCGAAGACCAACGGCAGCGACAATGCCGCGGAGGTGCTGTCGGCGTTCGTCTCGCAGTATTACGCCGAGCAGACGCCGCCTCGCGAGATCGTGCTCGATCGCGACATCGAGGACGCCGAACTGCTGGAGAACGTGTTCAGCACCGTCGCCGGCCGCCGCGTCGCGATCAAGACCAGCGTGCGCGGCGAGCGGGCGGGCTACCTCGACCTGGCGCGGCGCAACGCCGAGATGACGCTCGCCACCGAACTCGGCAGCCAGGCCGCCCAGCATGCGCGCGCCGAATCCCTGCGCGACCTGCTCGGCCTGGAGGATCTGCCGCAGCGGATCGAATGCTTCGACATCAGCCACACCATGGGCGAGGCGACGGTGGCCTCGTGCGTGGTGTTCGACGCCGCCGGCCCGGTCCGCAGCCAGTACCGGCGCTACAACATCGCCGGCATCGAACCCGGTGACGACTACGCGGCGATGAAGCAGGCCCTGGAGCGGCGCTTCCGCCGCGCCGTCGAGCAGTTGGAAGCCGAAGGCGGGGAGGCGGGCGGCGCCCGCGAAGGCCTCGGCATCCTCCCCGACGTGCTCCTGATCGATGGCGGCGCCGGCCAGGTGGCGCAGGCGAGGGAAGTCCTCACCGATTTCGGCATCACCGGCGTCATGCTGGTCGGTGTGGCCAAGGGCGAGGCGCGCAAGCCCGGCCACGAGACCCTGCTGCTGCCGGATGGCCGTGAGTTGCGCCCGGGCGCGGCGTCCCTGGGCTTGCAGCTGATCCAGCAGGTGCGCGATGAGGCCCACCGTTTCGCCATCACCGGACATCGCGGGCGCCGGCAGAAGGCGCGCAACGTCAGCCGCCTGGAGGACATCCCCGGCATCGGGCCGCGCCGGCGTGCCAGCCTGCTCAAGCATTTCGGCGGTCTCGGCGGCCTGAAGAAGGCGGGGGTGGATGAGATCGCCCAGGTCGAGGGCATCAATGCGGCCCTGGCCGAGCGCATCTACGCGACATTGCATGGGTGAGCGGTCCCGGGCGTGAATTCCGGGCCATGCCGTGCGGCGAATGATCCGCGGCCATGGCGCCACCGCAATTCCGATGGATCGCATCTTCCTCGTAGGGTGAAAGGCTGCCGATTTTCGACAGGTCAATGGTCACGCACGGGTGCATGCGCGGGTTTTTGTGCAGGAGCATCAAACGAAAGCCCTCGATTCCTCACTTTCCGCCCCCATCACTGCACTAAGATGTCCCCGCACCGCACTCGACAGATCATCGGATGAAGCTGACTCTCCCTACCTGGCTGACGCTGCTGCGCATCATGATGATCCCGGTGCTGATGCTGGTGTTCTATCTGCCGTACAAGTGGACCAACTTCGCCGCGGCAGCCATCTTTGCGCTGGCCGCGATCACCGACTGGCTCGATGGCTGGATCGCCCGCCGCTACCACCTGTACTCGGCGTTCGGCGCATTCCTGGACCCGGTCGCCGACAAACTCATGGTCGCCACCGCCCTGTTCCTGATTGTGCAGGGGCATCCGACCGCGTGGATGGCGTTATGGGCGGCGGTGATCGTCGGTCGCGAGATCGCGGTATCGGCGCTGCGCGAGTGGATGGCCGAGCTCGGCCAGCGCGCGCGGGTGCAGGTGGCGTTCATCGGCAAGATCAAGACCATGGCGCAGATGCTCGCCCTGCTGTGCCTGCTTTATGCGGTTTCGCCCGCGCCGGGCAAGCAGCCGCGACCTGAACTGTTCCTGGGCGAGGTCGTTTTCCACATCGGCGACTGGCTATTGGCGATCGCCGCGATCCTCACGCTCGTCTCCGGATACGCCTATTTGCGGGCCGCATGGCCGGTTTTGCGCGCGAGCGAGGGCGCAACAGTTGACACGCCGACATCTGACGGTAAAATTTCGCCTCCTCCGCGGGAATAGCTCAGTTGGTAGAGCACGACCTTGCCAAGGTCGGGGTCGCGAGTTCGAGTCTCGTTTCCCGCTCCAGTTTCAAGAAATACGAGGACGTCGCCATCGGGCGGCGGACTTCGAGAGGAAACCCCGGCATCCGGGGTTTTGCTTTATCGGGCGCTTGAAAACGCCGCCCGGATGCGCCAGCCTCGGCGCATCGTCACCGGCCTGGTGGCAGAGTGGTCATGCAGCGGACTGCAAATCCGCGTACGCCGGTTCGATTCCGACCCAGGCCTCCATTGCACCGGAGACTCCCCGTGAGAACGGGTGCTTCGCCGTGCTGCGAGCGATCGAGCGGGATCAGTCCGCCAGGGTCCCCTCACGAGGATCCCTTCAGAATCAGCTCATCAACTTACGATCGGTTCTGCGCAACGTCCGCATATGTGGAGGTCGCGCCACTCACCGTCATCGTGCCAAGTTGATTGATGGTGCCCAGCGCCAAGGAAGTGGGGGCGGTAGGGCGTGACTGCGACATCGGGACGCTTTCACAACGCGATGCTTTCGCACTGTCAGCAGACGTCTGCGCGGCTTTCGCGGATTCAATCGCACTGGCTGCCGCGTTCCCTGATTCTTCGTATGCCGCCAAGCCTTCATCCGTTGTAATCGTAGCCCCTATCTCGGCGTTGACAGCATCTGAGGCCGCAACCGCCTTGTCGGCAGCTGCTTTGGCTCGATCAGCCGCAGCCTGTGCCGCAGTAGGATCATTACAGGCTCTCGCGGCTTCCACCGCCGCATCAGCAGCGGCTTTCGCAGCATCGTTGGCCTTTTGGACATTGGGCGCATGCGCCCCAAATTTGGATTCGTTCGCTGTCGAATTCGCAGAACTGGTGCTGTTGGCGCCTGAAGCACCCGAGGTGCCGGAAGCAGAGTCAACCATGACAATCACTCCTTAAATAAAAAATTGCCGGGCAGCAATCGCTCATCGCATCGAGCGATGCTTGGCGATGTCAGACTAACTGCCATCCAAGGGCAGGGGTACCTAGGGAATACCCTAGAAGTCGCGGGCAACGAACGCTTAAGAAATGGAATCTTGCCAACATCATTGCCAAATCTGCGGCGTCAAACTCGATCAGCCTGACAGACCCGAAACCTTGGACTGCGGCGGGGATTGCCTGAAATGCATGGCGGAAGTCGTTGAAGATCCTGATCGCGTGCAGGCAATGCGTGAGATCATGAGAGCCATCAAGCCGACATCATCCAACACCGCGAACTAGACAATGAACGCCTGTCTACGCCTACTTGCTGTTGCGCTCCTTGCTTTTCCTCTGTCCCTGATCGCAGCCGCGCCGGCCACGAAGCCAAGCCTGCGCCTGTGGCGACTGGACTGTGGCGAGTTGTGGACTTTCAACCTGGACGAAATGTCCGATACGCGCGCATACGTCGGCCGGAGCAAGTACTTCGTAGGAAGCTGCTACCTCATCCGACATGGCGAGACCTATCTGCTCTGGGATGCGGGCTTGTCGCGGGAATATCTGCACAAGCCGTTTGCTCGTGGCGATGCGGATTCCAATTCGTTGGCCACCACCGTCGTCGAGCAGCTGGCCAGGATTGGAGTCGAGCCGTCGCAGATTTCCATGATCGGCATCAGCCACTATCACTTCGACCATATCGGCCAGGCGGCGGATTTTCCGCAGGCGAAGCTACTGATCGGCCAGAAGGATTTCGACATTCTTGGCCAGCCGGGCCAGGAATGGCGCGCGAAGCTGCTTGCCCCTTGGCTGCGCAAGGATGCCAAGGTCGAAAAAATCAACGGCGACCACGATGTCTTCGGAGACGGCAGCGTCGTGATGCTCGATCTCCCCGGACACACGCCGGGCCATCACGGGTTGCTGGTGCAGTTGCCCAAGCGCGGGGCCGTGCTGCTGTCGGGCGACGTGGTGCATTTCCGCGAGAACATGGAGTCGATGGGCGTCCCCTCGTTCAACACGGACCGCGCGCAATCGCTAGCCTCGATGGATCGTTTCGGCAAGCTCGCGAAGAATTTGCGTGCGGCCTTGATCATCCAGCACGAGGAAGAGGACGTATCGAAGCTGCCGGCATTCCCGGCGGCGGCGGAGTGAGTTCGCGGTGACCCGACAACGGGGCGGCATCTGAAACAGGCTCCGCGCTCAGCGTGAAGTACCCTTTGGGCTGTGTTGAACCCTGACTGCTTGAGATCTTTTGATCTGGCGTCGCGGGTTCAGGCAAACTAAACGGCATGCCCGGATGGCGAAACTGGTAGACGCAAGGGACTTAAAATCCCTCGACCGCAAGGTCATGTCGGTTCGATTCCGACTCCGGGCACCAGATGAGGGAATGAAAAAGGCCATCCGAAGATGGCCTTTTTGCTGGGTGGGCAAGGGTTTTCGAACTCGAAACTGCCCGGTCGCTTGAGGTCACTGATTACAACAGCCTGTCCAGCAGTGGCGAGGTGAACACTCGGGCCGGATCGTACTTGTCCAGAATCTTGCGCGCCGTCTCCCATTGCGCGTTCGCCGGCTGCCCGATGCTGATCGACTCGGGAACGACCGAAGACAGCACATGCGGATTGTCCCAGGCCTGGGCGTCGGTATAGCCCCAGCCCTTGCTCCATTCGACGCGAGCCTGTGCGTAGTCTCCGGTGTAGTTGGAGAACACCCATTCCTCCATTTCCCGATAGAACTCGTTGGCGTGCGCCGTGCCCGGCAGGGTGAGGATATCGAGCCATACCGCGACATCCCACTCCGGTTTGTCGGGACGTGGCCTGAGTGCCGAGAGCAAAGGCGCGACCGCGCCGTTGATGGCGGCTTCCGACGGCGAGTCCAAACCGGTGACGCGAATCTCGACCGGGCCATTCATCGGATACTGGTGACGACTCTGGTAGTCGGCAATCATCTTGTCGTACTGCTTGACGAATTCGTGCACGACGCGCTGCACGTCGGAGCGTCGGGTGAGGATCGCGTAGCCGTTCGCGGTGACACGCAAGGTGCTGGGTTTGACGTACAGCAGCGTGTTCTTCGACGCGCCCCAGATGTCGAGGTTCAATGTCGCCACGAGGCCCGCCTGCACGGCGGCGAGCTGGGTCGCGCCGAACAACGGCGTGATCGCGGCGATGCCGCGGTTGATGTCGCCGATCAGGTCGGTGACCAGCTTCGGCAGGTTCTCGGCGAAGATGTAGTTGAACGGCGCGAAGACGGGGCGCGAGAACAGCGGACGCTTCGGCGAGACCGTCCAGACCTTGGTCCAGGGCGTGCGGGTGAACGGAAAGGTGATCGTTTCGATGCGGCCGGCGCTGTCCAGGAAGCTGGCGAAGGTGCGGCCGCCGGAACCGGGCGGAGCGAACAGTTCGTCGGTGGTGATGTCGGTGAAGCTCTGGCAGCGCAGATACTGGTTCGGACCGGACTGCAGCGTGGCGCTGGTGATGAAGGCGCGGCCAAGATGCGTGAGGAAGGCCGCGGATTCGAATTCGTCGCGGCGGAAGGTTTTCAGCACGTAGCGGCCGGAGGCGTGCTCCCAGACCACCGCCGTGAGTGAAAGCACGCTGTTGCTCACCGAACCGAAGCTGTGTCCGGGTTGCACCTTCTCGCCTGGCGCCGGAACAGCCGTGCCGTGTCCGTTGATGGCCAAGGCACCGCCCAGCGTGATGTCGCCCGGGGCTGGCGTGGAGATGAATCCGAGGCCGGCGGCTTCGAGCTTTGCCATGAGATCCTGCATCAGCACGCCGGTTTGTGCCGTCACTCGCGCGGGGTGCGTGCTGGTGTCGATCTGGACCTTGTTGAGGGACGTGGTGGTGTCGATCAACAGCACGCCGGACGCGTCCTGTCCCGGCTGGAAGGTCAATGGCGACCAGTTGTGCATCGCGCCGCGCGCGCGCACCTTGAAGCCGTTCTGGAATGCCCAGTTGACGACCTGCAGCACGTCGTCTTCGTTGACGGGCGAGCAGGTCCAGGCGTCGTCGACCTTGATGTCGCCGGCCCAGTTCTCGAAGGCTTGTTTGTACAGGCGAACCTGCGAGGGAAAACTAGTGGGAGCGTCACCGAGTTCGCCGGCGTCGACCTGGAAGGCGGGCATCCACGCGATCGTGGCCAGCGCAGCGCCCGCGGAGAGCGTCTTGCCCACGAAGCGCCGTCTGGAAGTGTCTTGGGGAGCGGATCCGTTGTTCGGATCGTGTTTGCTATCGGAGTTCGACATGGGGGAGGCTCTGGAAATGGAAATCTTTGGGAATTGAAGTGATGTGCCTGGGCGCAAGCGCGCCCGAATCCCGATTGCCCGGGACTGGATGGAAGGATTTGAAAGCGACCTGGCTTGTCGCGGAAATGCCGCTTGCCTACGGCCAGGTGTTGACGGCATCGCCGATGCATGCCCGGTGTCGACCCCGGGCACGCAATGACGAACGCGTCAGGCTCAGAACGGAGCCGGGCCGTGCTCGGTCGGGTAGTGATACTCGACGGTGCCTTCGCCGCCGAGCAGATTGCCGATCACTTCCACCGTGCGGAACACGGTGTAGCCGGCCAGGTCAGCGGCTTGGTGGATGGCACCGGAGATGCCGAAGGTGAGGGGATCGACGGCATCGAACAGCTTGCCAACCGACGAAACGAGCGTCGTGTTGAGGAACTGATTGGCCAGATTGTCGATACCGATGATGGCATCGCCGATCAGGGTGCCCGCGCCGGACACCTGGGTGGCTTCCTGGAGGCTGAGTTCTTGCATGGATGTACTCCTGTTGTGAGGGATGAACTACTGCCAGATACCCCGTCTGGCACGGGTCACGATCGTCCATCGCGCGCTGGACGATCAGTTTTGGGGCTTGGGCCATAGATCGATGACCCGGTCGGCGCTGGCGATCGTTTCGGGCCGGTGCGCGATGACGATGCGCGTGGTGCGCAAATGCTTGATCGCTTCGTTGACCTGCTTTTCGCGATTGATGTCGAGGTGGCTGGTGGCCTCGTCGAGCAGAAGCAGGCGCGGGCGCCGATACAGCGCGCGCGCCAGGAGCACGCGCTGCCGCTGTCCGCCGGAAAGCGAGGAGCCCATGTCGCCGACCAGGGTCTGGTAGCCCATCGGCATCGCCGCGATGTCGGAAGCGATCGCTGCCCAGCGTGCGGACAGCTGGACGCGTTCCAGGTCGATGCCGTGATCGAAGAAGGCGATGTTGTCGGCGATGGAGCCGGCGAACAATTGGTCTTCCTGCATGACGGCGCCGATCTGCGCGCGATAGCGCGCCAGGCCCAGTTTGCGGATGGGCACGCCGCCGAACAGGATTTCACCTTCCTGCGGTTCGAGCAGGCCGAGCATCAGCTTCGCCAGCGTGGTCTTGCCGCAGCCGGATGGGCCGATGATCGCCACGGACTCGCCGCTGCCGATGCGCAGGTTGCAGTGCCGGATCACCCAGGGTTCGTCGTCGGCATAGCGGAAGGACACGTTGCGCAGTTCGATGCCGGCATCGCTCAGTTCGCCTTCCCAGCCGGTGTCCACTTGCGGCTCGGGCGCGCTCAGCGCGATGTCGGCCAGACGCTCGGTGTGCAGCTTGAGCATGCGGAAGTCGATCCATTTGTCGACGAGGCTGCCGGCGCGGCTGGTGAACTGGTCGGCGTAGGCGATGAAGGCCACGAGCATGCCCGCGGAGAAGCTTCCATCGAGCGCGCGCAAAGCGCCGATCCAGATCAGGGCGACGCGGCCGACGCCGAACAGGATCTGGTTGAGCGCGCCGAAGGCGAGCGAGAAGCGCTGGATGCGGATGTCGCGGTTGGTGGTGTCGACCACCGCGTTCATGTAGCGCGCGCGACGCTCCTCTTCCTGGTTGTAGAGCTTGATGGGCAGAACACCGCGGATCGATTCCAGCAGTTCGCTCTGCTGACGCGCCGCGTAGATGATCTGGTCCTCGTTCAAGCGCCGCAGGCGGCCGAAGATGGCCCATCGGATCAGTGCGTAGGTGATGAACAGCCCGACCACGATCGCGGTGAGCGAGGGGCTGTAGGCGATCAGCACGATCAAGGTGATCACCGACATCAGCCCGTCGAGAAGCGCGCCGATGAATTGCGTGGTGAGCGTGCGCTGGATGGCCTGGATCGAGCCGAGTCGCGAGACGACATCGCCGACATGCCGCTTCTCGAACCAATCCAAGGGCAGGCGCAACATGTGGCCGACGACGTTGCCGCCCCACTGAATGCCGAGCTTCATGCCCAATACCATGACGGCCCAGGAGCGGGCGGCGCCGATGGCGATCTGCAAGGCCAGGATGGTGAGGAATCCCAGGCACAGCAGGGTAAGCAGATCGCGATCGGCCGAGGGCAGCACCTGATCCATGATCCATTGCATGAAGAACGGACTGGTCAGGGCGAAGACTTCGAGCGCCAGCGCCAGCAGTGCGATCTGTACCAGAAAAGGCACGACGCCATGCATCGTGCCGGTGAGCTGCTTGAGCGAAACGGACTGGCGCTGCTGCACGGGTTCGAAGTCGGCCGCAGGCAGCAGCTCCAGTGCGATGCCGGTGAAAGCGGCGGAGGCCTCGGAGAAGGTGAGCCGGCGCTCGCCGCGCGCGGGGTCGTGAATGACGATGCCGCGTTTGTCGACTTTCTTCAGCACGACGAAGTGATTGAGCTCCCAGTGCAGCACGCAGGGCGTGTTGAGTTTGGATAGCTCGTTCATTTCCAGCCTGAGCGGACGGCCACTCATCTGCAGTGCGGACGCCATCGACATCAGCTGCGCAAGATTGCTTCCCTTCAACGACGTGGGGAAGCGGCGGCGCAGTCCGGCCAGATCGACGTCGTGACCGTGGTAGCTGGCGATCATCGTCAGACAGGCCAGCGCGCACTCGGTGGCCTCGGTCTGCAGGATCATCGGCAGATGGCGGCCCCAGCCGAACTGCAGCGGACGTACCGCCGTGTTCGCAGAGCCGTCGGGCTGGCGCGGGCTACCGTCCGCCATTGTCCGTCTCGCGTCCGGCGTATTGGTTGCTCAGGCCATAGAGCGGTTCGAACAGCCACTCCATCAGGCGCCGGCGTTCCAGCAGGATGTCGGCGTCCAGCGCCATGCCGGCACGCAATGATTCGGATTTGCCATACACACGGATCTGCTGTCGCTCCAACGCCACATCGATGCGATAGCGCGGCTCGGAAACTTGCTGTCCCGTCAGCGCCGTGACCTCGGCCGGCGCCAGCGCATTGCGCGAAATCGCGGTGACGCGGCCGTATTGCTGGCCGAACTTCTGGTACGGATAGGCCTGATAGCGCAGCACCACGCGATCGCCGGATTCGATGAAGCCCGCCGCGCGACTGGGGACCAGCAGCTGTGCTTCGAGCCGTGCGCCTCGCGGCAGGATCGATAACACCGGCTGGCCAGTGCTGAGCGACTGTCCCGGTTTTGGCAACAGCGCGGAGACGACACCATCCTGCGGCGCGCGCAGCAGCAGCGCGCGCTGGACTTCGTTCTGCGCGAGCGAGGTGTCGGCATCGGATAGCTTGCGTTCCGTTTCGTGGCGCTGGATCGAGGCATCCAGCGGCAATTGCGACAGTTGCTGATCGACCGAGGCCAGCTGTTGATGCAATTCCAGCCGCTGGCCGCTCATCGCCTTGTACTGGGTCTGCGCGGCGAGCATCGTCGATTCCTGCTGCTGGATCTGGAAGGCGGAGACGTAGCCTTCCTTGCGCAGCGGTGCGATCCGTTTCAATAAATCCCTGGCGCTGTCGACCTGACGTTGCTGGATCGCAAGTTGTCCTTCGATTTCCTGCAGTTGCGCTTGCAGGAGGCGGCGCTTGTCTTGAAGGGAATCCCGTTGCTGGGCCTGCGATCGCTGTTGGATCGACAGATCGTCCGCCAGGCGCCGACGCTGTGATTCCAGTTGCGCGTTCACCCTCGCCAGCGTGCCGCCGAACGCGGCGCTGTCGACTTCTCCGGAGATTTCCAGCAGCGGGTCGCCTTTCCGGACCTGCTGTCCCTCACGCACCAGAACGCGGGTGATCCTTCCGCTTTCGGTGGCGGTGATGTTGATCAGGCCGGTGGTGGGGACCAGTTGTCCGGTGACGCGTTCGCGCCGGGTGTAATGGCCGAAGGCCAGAAAGAGAATCAGGCAGAGGGCAGCCGCGCTGGCGATGCCGGCGTAGGTCCACAGGGACATGGACTGCGCGATGTGGATGTCACCCAGCCACCGGCGTTGTTGCGCGGCGATCGCTTCCGGGCGAAAGAAATCCTTTGCAGCCATTTCCCTGTCTCTTCTTTATCGTTCTGGCGGCCGAAATCCGATCGACTTGGCAGAACGGGCCAATACACCCCCGGATGGAGGGACAAAGCCATTTAAAAGTGAGACTCGTGTAGCAGTTGTGACGAATCATTCGTCACATTTTCTTCACTCAAGAAAATCCGCCGCCCTTGTGGGGGCGGCGGCGGTGTTCCGGAGTTTCGATGCCTTGTCGGCAAGGGTTCAATTGACGCGGATGCCGATGTAAGAAGCGTTCTCGTAGTCGTTGTCGTAGAACTCGGAGTGCGCGGCGGGATCATCGATCGATGCGCCGAGCCAGCGCAGCGAACCGCTCGCCAGCGCGGTCGGGATCGTGATGGTGCGCGTCATGGTGAACGGCAGGTCACGCCCCTGACTGACCCAGAAGTTTTCCAGCACCGTGTCCAGCGACGTGATGCAGTTGTTGGTCGACAGGTAGACGCGGGCATCGGCCAGCAGCGGGGTGGTCTTGCCCATGTTCTCGTAAGTCAGTTCGAGACGGACGACCTGTCCGGCGTTGACCCGGTAGACGGGCTCGGGGAAGCTCGACCACAGCGGCAGCTCCGTGCCGGTGGCGGCATCGAGCACGCGAGTGCGGCTGTGATCACTGTAGCCACCGCCCAGCACGCCCGTGCGGCGCCAGTTGGCGACACCGAGTTCCTCCAGCGAACCCGCCCACGCTCCGTACAAGGCCACCACGCCGCTCACCGCGTCTTCGCCGGGATAGGCGTAGGCGAGGCCGCAGTTGGCGTGGATGTGCGTCCAGTCCTCGCCCATGATGTTGTAGACGTCGCCTTCGTGGCCAAGGCCCGCGACGTGGCCGAGTTCATGCATCGCCGTGGTCTGGAACGGACGCGAGCCGCCGCCGTAGGGCCACAGGCTGCTGGCCGTATGCGTGTAGTGGTAGGCCACGGTGTTGTCGAAGCGGACGTCGGCTTCGGTGAAGGCGCAGGTCTGCGTGTTGTACCAAAAGTTGGTGATCGCCGGCGCGCCGAAGTTCGAGGACCACCACACTTCATTCTGTCCGTTGCCGAGGCCGACCGAGGCGTCGTCCCAGCTCATGGAAATGGTGAAGTTGCTGGGCTGGTTGTACCACTTCGACACGGTCTCGCTGAGCGCGTTGCGCCAGTCACCGGCCGGGAATCCGACGCTCGAAGCGCTCATCGAGGCATTCGAGCCGGACCATTTCGCGTTCTGGCCGTTGCAGGTGGCGACCGGGACCCAGGCCAACGACTGGCCGCTGACGAAAAAGCCGGCCAGGACGGCGAAGAGATAAAAGATTCTGTTCAAGCGCATGATGGTTTCTCCTGATATCTACGGATATTCCTTGAGGGTGCCTGGAGCGCTGTCAGGGGCGCTTGGGCTGTTTCGGTCCCTGCGGGGCTTTCAAGGTGCGGCGCAGCTTTTCTTCCGCCATCCGCTGTTCGATGAGGTCCGGCTCGCCGCGCAACGACACTGCAGGCGCGACAGCGGGGCGCTTGGGCGCCGGCAAGGGCGCGGAGGCCGCGATCCGGAACGGCAGGCCAGGCTTGGCGCTCGCCTGCGGCGCCGCAGCCTTGAGCGCTTCGGGACGATTGGTCGTGGTGATCAATCCCTGCACCGCGCGCACGAATTCATTTTCGGTCGCCCGGCGGGCACCGCTTGGCGGAGAGAAGGGAGTGGCCGAGCGTGGCGCGGCGAAGCCGATTTCGACCTTGCCCATATGGTGCGTCAGCACTTCGGGAAGCGGACGCGCCTGCCCGCGGATGAAGCGGTTCTGCTGGTCGAGAAAGATTTCATGCCCGTCATCGCTGTAGACCAGACCGTTGACGACACGAAACCGGCCCTGATCCCAGCCCACGAGCGGCGCGATGGCCTGGCCGTTGCCCCGCACGAACAGAAGATCGCGATCGCCGATATCGAAGGTCGGCATGCCGGCGACCATCATCGCCATGTGGCCGCCCTGCATCGGGCCGCCCTGCATGCGCAGCACGATGATATTTCCGTCCTCCGACGCGCCTTTCAGCAGGCGATCGATCCGGTACGTCACGAATGTATGTGGCAGTGATGGGGCGCCATTGCCAGGTTCGGACATGCGATAGTCGACGGAGATCACCTCGCCCTCGAAAACCAGTTCGGCTTCCTTGGAGAGCTGTTGAGGCGTCACCGGATCGATGATCGAGGCACCGGCAGGCAACATCGTCAAGGCGTACAACATCAGGCCCGCCAGAGCATTTCTGGCGGCGCTTTTGGGTGTCGAAATCATGATGCTCCTCGCTTTGAGCCGAGTGATCGGCCCATGGGTCCATGGGTGATTGAAGAGCTGCAGTCCCTTCCCGTATCTAGTGACGACCGGGCGCCGAGCGTTTCACCCAAGCGGCGAGAATTGGATTTCGGAGGCCGACTTCGGCACGATCGCGGCTTGTCAGTGACCGGACCTCCCGCGTGACCACGATGCTGTACGACGCCACCGTGCCGATCTTGTCGCGCTATCTGCTGCGCCTGGACGGCTTGCTGGCGCTGGCCGAGACGCAGGTGCGCGGCGGCGGCCTGTCGGAACGGGACGTGCTGGAGGCCAGGCTGGTCGAGGACATGTTCCCGCTCGCGCAACAGGTGCGGATCACTTGCGGCTTCGCATTCCGCACTGTCTTTCCGTTGATGCGTCGAGAAGTTCCGGAAATGTCGGGAGAGCAGGGTTCACTCGCGGCGCTGCGCGTGCTCGCGCGGGAGACATGGCAGGCCTTGCAGGTGTTGTCAGCCGATGCGTTCGAGACGAACGCGGCGCCGGTGACGGGAGAGGCCGGATTCACGTCGCTGACCCTTCCGCCGCATGAATATGCCTTGCACTACGCCATGCCGAACTTCTTCTTTCACCTGTCGATGACGTATGCGGTGCTGCGCTTCCTCGGCGTTCACGTGGGGAAACCCGACTTCGACGGGTATCATGTCTACCCGCCAGGATTCCGTTTTCCGCCGGTGGACGCTGGATCGATGCCGGACGATTGAGGAGACAGCATGTCGCGTTATCTCGCCTACGTCATCAGCGTTCTGTTGGCGATTGCCTGCATCGCGCTGGCAGTGCGGCATCCGGGCTGGTGGTGGGGCGCGGGTGTCTTCACGCTCCTCGCGCTGTCGGGCACCTGGGACTTGCTGCAGACGCGCAGCACACTGCGCCGCAACTACCCGCTGCTGGCGAATTTCCGCTATTTCCTCGAATCGATCGGGCCGGAAATCCGCCAGTACTTCGTGCAGAGCGACACCCAGGAGGCGCCGTTCTCGCGCCAGCAGCGTGCCCTGGTGTACCAGCGCGCCAAGCATGTGTCCGACGTGGTGCCGTTCGGCACCGAGCAGGACGTGTACGGCATGGACTACGAATGGATCAACCATTCGCTGGCGCCGACCGAGATCGCCTCGCCCGATTTCCGCGTGCGCATCGGCGAGAACACGGCGCAACCCTACGACGCCAGCGTCTTCAACATCTCGGCGATGAGTTTCGGCGCGCTGTCGGCCAACGCCATCCGCTCGCTCAACGCCGGCGCCAAGCGCGGCGGCTTCTATCACGACACGGGCGAGGGCTCGATCTCGCCGTATCACCGCGAGGGCGGCGGCGATCTCGTCTGGGAGATCGGGTCCGGCTATTTCGGATGCCGCGATGACGAAGGCCGTTTCAACGAAGAACGCTTCGTCGCCAACGCCCGCGATCCGCAAGTGAAGATGATCGAGATCAAGCTCTCCCAGGGCGCCAAGCCCGGACACGGCGGCGTGTTGCCGGCGGCGAAGGTGAGCCCGGAAATCGCCGCCACGCGCGGCGTGCGCATCGGCGTGGACTGCGTGTCGCCGGCACGGCACACGGCATTCTCCACGCCGGCGGGATTGCTGGAGTTCGTCGCGCGACTGCGCGAGCTGTCGGGCGGCAAGCCGACCGGGTTCAAGCTCGCGATCGGCCATCCTTGGGAGTGGTTCGGCGTGGCCAAGGCGATGCGCGAAACGGGAATCCTGCCGGATTTCATCGTCGTCGACGGCGCCGAGGGCGGCACCGGCGCCGCGCCGGCGGAATTCGTCGACCACATCGGCGTGCCGATGCACGAGGCGTTGATGCTGGTGCACAACACGTTGGTCGGGCTCGATCTGCGTGACCGGATCCGGATTGGCGGGGCGGGCAAGATCACCAGCGCGTTCGACATCGCGCGCACGCTGGCGATGGGCGCGGACTGGTGCAACGCGGCGCGCGGCTACATGTTCGCGCTCGGCTGCATCCAATCCTTGAGTTGCCACACCGATCGTTGTCCCACCGGCATCGCCACGCAGGACCCGGCGCGCTGGCGCAAGCTCGACACCGGCGACAAGACGACGCGCGTGCACCAGTTCCACGAGAACACCTTGAAGGCGTTGCGCGATCTGCTGTGCGCGGCGGGGCTCAACCATCCGAGCGAACTGGGGCCGGAACACATCGTGCGGCGCGTGTCGCCGATCGAAGTGCGCTCGCTTGCGGCGCTCTATCGATTCCTCGAACCGGGCGAATTGCTGAAAGGAATCCCCGAGCACGCGGTCTTCAAGGAATTCTGGTCGGTCGCGCGCAGCGACAGTTTCGCGGCGCCAGAGCGTGTGATGGCGATGCGCGCGGCGAAATCGTTCTGAGCCGGATGGCCTGGCCTGGATTGCGATAACGTGTTCACAGCATTCTGCCCCGGCTTGGGATAGAACGAGTTCCATCATCCCTGCGGGAGTGTCGCCATGCGCGGAGTCTGGCTAGCCGCCATTTGTTCCTGTGTCCTGCTGACGTCTTGCGACAAGCTCAGCCTCACCGGCAAGGATGGATTGATTGCGGTGCTGAAGATCGGTTCCGATTCGCCGGAGCCGCTTGCCGCCGTGCGGGCAGGGCCGCAGGAAGCCGCGCCGCCCGCCGCCGTCACGACACCGATCTACACGGGCGGCAAGCTGCCGTCGATCCAGTTGTTCGTCAGCACGGAATTCGCGCGTTTCGCCGAACCCTGGGCGATGACATTCCTTCCCGACGGCCGCCTGCTGGTGACGGAAAAACAAGGGAAGCTGAAAGTCTTCGATCTCGCCAGCCGGCAGACCAGCGAGATTTCCGGCGTTCCCGTTGTCGCCTACGGCGGGCAGGGCGGTCTTGGCGATGTGGTGCTGCATCCGCAGTTCAACAGCAACCGGCTCGTCTATCTCAGCTACGCGGAACAGGGCACGAACGACACGCGCGGCGCGGCGGTGGCGCGCGCGGTGCTGAATTTGAGTCCGGGCGGTGGTGGAAGCCTGTCCAACGTACAGGTGGTCTGGCGGCAGGTGCCGAAGGTGACGGGCGAGGGCCACTACAGCCATCGCATCGCCTTCGACGGCGGCGGCAAGCTCTGGATCACCTCGGGCGACCGGCAGAAATTCGATCCCGCGCAGGACATGCAATCGAATCTCGGCAAGATCATCCGCCTCAACGCGGACGGTTCGATTCCATCCGACAACCCCTTCGTCAATCAGGGCGGTGTGGCCGCGCAAGTGTGGTCGCTGGGGCATCGCAACGTGCTCGGCTTGGCCTTCGATCCGCAAGGCCGCCTGTGGGCGCACGAGATGGGGCCGATGGGCGGCGACGAACTGAATCTCATCGAGCGCGGCTCCAACTACGGATGGCCGATCGTCTCCAACGGCGACCATTACGACGGAACCCCGATCCCCGATCATCCCACGCGCCCGGAATTCAACGCGCCGGAAGCCTGGTGGAACCCGGTGATCGCGCCGGCCGGTTTCATCATCTATACCGGCAGGATGTTCCCGTACTTCCGCGGCGATGGCTTCATAGGCGGATTGGCGTCGCAGGCGCTGGTCCGCGTCAAGCTCGGCGGCGCGGCATCGCCGCCCTGGGCGCGGGAAGCGGCCCGCTATCCGCGAGGCGCGCGCATCCGCGAAGTGGAGCAGGGGCCGGATGGTGCGATCTGGTTGCTGGAGGATGGCGGGAATGCACGTCTTCTGAAACTCACGCCGGGCATCGGCATCTGAGTTCCTGTAACTCCCACTCCTCCATGCCGGCACCGGACCGGCATGGAGAGTGGCGAACGCCGCTTACTTGAAGGTATACCCTCACCCCAAGCGTGTAGTAACGGCCGATCGCGCCAGTAATCCAGTGAGTTGTAGTTGACGGCATCGTTGAAGCCCGATACTGCCATCGTTGCCGAAGGTCATCGCCTCCTGGGACCATCCGTCCGTACCCTTTGCACGTAGCATTCCGGGACATCGCCCTTTTGGGTGTCGACCGCTAACGGCGTTTGCTACCATTACTTGCCAGTTTTTCCACAGGGAACAGACAAGTCACGGAGTCAGATTTTCCCGATAGCTGGTTGCGGAATTGTCCGATAGAGTCAGCGTGAAAGTCCCTTCACACTTGGGGCCGATACGCTGAATAAGCGAGGGGGAAATGCGGCTACTGCCTGTACTGCGGATCGGGTTGGGGCTGGCGTTAGGAATCGCCGGTACGGGGCAGATGGCGCTTGCGGCAGTCGCCACTTCTGCGAATCTCCAACCGCTGCACAAGCTGTTGAAAACGCCAGAGGATCAGATCGATCTCGCCAAGGCAAAGTTAGCGATTGACCAATTGATTGACCCTAGCATAGACATGCCCGGAACGCTTCGGCAATTGGATACGATGGCCGACAAGATCGGGGCGCGCTTCCCCCAGGGTGCTACACAGAAAACTAAGATCGAGTATTTAGTCATAGCTTTGTCACAGCCGGGCGTGATAAACGACAACCGTGCGTTCAGTTACGACCTGGACGATCCGCTAGGCAAGAACATCAAAAACAAGCTCCTGCCGACCTACCTCGCAACTCGGAAGGGCAACTGCGTCTCAATGCCAATTCTGCTGGTGATTCTGGGGCAGAAGCTAGGATTGAACATCACGCTTGCAACAGCGCCGAAACATCTCCTCGCCAAGTACCGAAATGACAGCGGACAATGGATTGGTATTGAAGCGACGGCCTTCGGTTACAGTACGGATGAAAGATATCGGCGAGACTTGGGCATTTCAGACAAGGCAATAGCGAATCGCATCTATCTCCGTCCACTGACCAAGCGTGAGTCGGTCGGCGTCATGATTGGCACGTTGATAGAGTTTTACGGAAAGAATGGGGACTATCGGCGACAGAGAGAAGCTGCGGATATGGCGTTGGAACTCGACCCTAAGAATGTCGAGGCGATGCTGCAAAAGGGTAATTCCTACGTCGGCCTCATTCGGCAGAAGTACATGGCGAAGTACCGGACGCCGCAAGACATTCCACCAGGCCAGCGTCAAGAGTACGTTTCTCTGAACGAAGGTTTCGATAGGATGTATTCACAGGCGGAAGCGTTAGGATGGACGAGGCCGACGCCAGAGCAAGATGCGGCTTATCTGCAATCGATCAAGAGCGCCAAGGCACAAGCAAGGGGGCGATGATGCAACTGGCAAAAATTGTGAATTTCGTGATTGTTGTGCTCTTAGGCTTTGCTGTCAGTGGACAGGCTTCGGGACGATATGTTCAGGCAGACCCAATCGGCCTAGAAGGAGGAATCAATCCATATGCCTATGTCGGAGGGAATCCGGTGATGCATGTGGACCCGCTAGGACTAGAGGCACCATTCTCGGGTAACAACGGCGGGTACAAAATGTCGTGGCAGACTCCAACTGCGGGGGCCGGATATGCTGTTGTTGGCATGGGTATCGTTGGAGCAGTGGCTATTGGAGGGGGACTCGGCCAAGCGGCTTGGTTCCATCCGGCTACGCCAGGGATTATGACCAATTTGGGCCAGTTCATGGGAGACATGGCTGGCGTGAATGGCTCTGCTTACGGCTTGGGAGCGGCGAGCGCTGGATTAGCTGGACTAACCGCGCGTGAATTGGCGATCATTGCGGAAGCAAGAGCCATTCTGTCTTCACGCCAGATGGAAGCGTTAAGGGCCGCTCATTCGGCAGGCTGTGAAGTTGCCGTTACAGTTGGTAATAGGACAATTACTTATCTTCCGGGCATGAAAGCATCAGGCTTAACGTTTTTTGGCGATGAGGGTTTTTACATGGGGAGAGAGGCTTTCTCCTCAAATGGAGAAACTTCGAGAACAGTGCTGCATGAGTTGTATCGCTTGTCATACAGTCAATCTGGAGCTGGCTTATCTGGCCCAATGGCTACGCAAGAAACCGCAGCGGCTTACGAGTTTGCAAATCGTATAGCGCCTTTACTGGGGTGGTAATTATGAAAGAGGAGAGCAGGCGCTGGATTGATGCTGGGATAGTCCTTGCTGATGACCCTCACGCTGAAGTTCTTTGCCCAAAATGTCAGGATGCGAATTTGATTGTGTTAGACGTTGCGCCTAGCGTTGATCATGACGTCATAGAGAGACATATGCATTGTCCGAAATGCAAGGCATACGGCTCCATGCGTATCAATTTGGCGCTCAGAACTAAAGGTGTCGAATAGACACTTGGTTTCATGCGGGATGCAGACCTCGACTGGATCATGCAGCAGGGCCAATCCCGCGGCGGGCGGTGAAGGGGCTGTGGTGGTGTGCTGGCGAATCCTGCCGGGTTCTGGTGCCAGCAAGGGGAGCCGGTTGGGGGTTCGGCCCGTAACGTCCGAGGCTGTCTCGCAGCCCTGTTTTTCGTAGATTTTCGTACTGGCGAAATTTTAGCCAGTAAAATCCTGTCTGAGTCGTTAGCTTTTATTGGTGGGCGGTGCAGGGATCGAACCTGCGACCCTTGCCGTGTGAAGGCAATGCTCTACCGCTGAGCTAACCGCCCATGTCGTGGCATGACGCTGCCGCGAGCGAGCTGCGAATTCTAAAGGGGATGTGCCGGTTCGGGCAAGCCGGGAGGCCATTCGGGGCCGATCCGGTCAGGAAACGGCCCTCGACTCCGGAGGAAGTGGTCCTCCCCCCCGGCGGCCTCCGCGTTCGCCTTATTCGATCTCCGAGCGCGCGTAGGCCACATCCAACGCTTCCATGGCATCGGCGGGCTTGAGCTTGGCCGCTTTCTCGTAGGCGGCGGCCGCGGCGTCCTCCTTCTTGTCGCCGTGCAGGAGGAGCAGGACGTTGCCGTGCTCGATGTGGGCGATCGGGGAGTCCGGGGTGAACTTGAGGGCGCTCTTGATGTGCGATTCGGCGTCCGCGGCTTTGGCACCGTAGGTGAGGCCGCCGATCATGGCGCCGATCTTGTTGATGATCTCGGCGTGGTAGAGGGCGAGGGCGGTGTGGGCTTCGGCGTGCTTGGGGGCTAGTTCGAGCGTGGTGTCGAGCGCGGAGCGCACCTTGCCGGCGATGCCTTCCTTGAGCGCCTTGGCGATGCTCAGGCCCTGGCTGTAGCGGCCGAGGGCGAAGGCGTGGCGGTAGTGGCTGTTGGCCTCGTCCGGCAGTGCCTTGATGGCGGCCTCGGCGAGCTTGGCGGCCTGTTCGAAGCGTTTGAGCTTCTCGGCATCGCCGGACACCAGATAGGTGGCGTGGATGCCGAGCGCCTTGACGGCGACCGAGGCGCCGACCGGGCCGAGCGCCTCGCCGGCGTCGAAGGCGGCCTTGAAGTCGCCGCGATGGAAGGCCCGCCAGGCGTCCTGGAGCGCAGCGGCGAGGGCGGCCGCGTCGAGCTTGGGCGCGGCCTTGCCGGCGGCCTTGAGCAGGGCGGCGGCGCGCTTGTCGTCGGGCCAGGGTTCGCAGTCGCCGGCGTGCAGCCGGGGCCAGGCTTTCTTCAGCGCGTCGCCAGCGTAGGCGAAAGGTTTGGCGTCGTGCGGAAAAGCGGCCCAGGCGGTTTTGGCGGCCATGCGGAATCCTTTTTGGCGTTGTCTTTTTCGGGGGCGCCAGCATCCCGCGCCGAACGGCGGCTGGCAAGCCGCACCACGACAGGCGGCGGCCGATGAATCGGATCGGAACGCGTAGTGTGATTGCTCGATGCCCAACCGACAGTCTATGGCCTTGGAAATCGGCCCTATCGGCCGATGTCAGGAGTTCCGAACATGGTGGCCAAGAAGCAAACCCGCTCCTCCGGCAAGGAAACCTCGCTGCGCCACGTCTGGCTGGCTTCGTTGGGCGCGGTGGTTGTCGCCCGTCGCGAGATCCGCAACGCCGCGCTCAAGACCGTGGACCGTCTGAGCCGTCGCGCCAACGACGTGCAGAGCATCGCCCGCGGCGGCCTGATCAGCGTGCGAGAGCAGGTGGAGCCCAAGGTTGGACAGTTCAGCGCCGAGATCGAAGCCCGTCTGCATCCGGTGCTGGTGAAGCTGGGCATCGCCCCGAAGGCGGCCAAGCCGGCCCGCAAGGCGGCGAAGAAGACCACGCGTCGCACCGGCACCACGGCACGCCGTCCGGTCGCGCGCCGCACGGGTGCGCGCAAAGCCCGCGCTTGAGCGCATCGAGCGGTTGGCAATAGGCGCGGCTGGTGATCCCGCCGCGCCGGTTCAGTCGAGATAGGCCTGCATCAGGGTGTTCAGATGCACCCGCTCGGCGTCGCGCAGGAAGGGCGCGAGCAGCATCATGACCTGCACGATCCCTTCGCGGATCGCCGTCTGCTCGTCCTTGTCGCCCCGCACCGAGGCGTAGTTCAGCCAGAACGTGGCCAGGACCAGGACATTCGTCGAGGCGGCATCGAGTTCGGCCGCCGAGGCCCGGATCACGCCGGCCTGCGTCAATCCCCGCATGACCTCGTGGGCGCTGTCGTCCGCGCGCTTGAGGATGCGCGCGAAACGGATGCGCAGGCGCCGGTTGCGGCTGAGGATCTCCACCAGGTCGCGGTAGAGGAAGCGGTAGTCCCAGATGCACTCGAAGACGAGGTGCAACTGCAGCCAGATGTCTTCCAGTCCCGGCAGGCGACCCTCCGGCGGGGTCAGCGCTTCATCCATGCGCGTATCGAAGCGGCTGAATAGCTGCTCGATGATGTCGTCCTTGTTACGGAAGTGGTAATACAGGTTGCCCGGGCTGATCTCCAGCTCGTCGGCGATGTGATTGGTGGTGACATTGGGCTCGCCCTGCGCGTTGAACATCGCGAGCGAAGCATCGAGGATGCGCTGACGCGTCTGTCGCGATGCCATCGGGCGAGACCCCGGCCGTCCCGCGCCGTCAGCCGGCCAGTTTCTTCACAAGATCGATGTATTGCTGCTTGGCGGCATCCTGCGAGGTGCCCTTGAGCTTGGCCCACGCTTCGTACTTGGCGGTGCCGACGAAATCGAAGAAACCAGGCTTTTCGCCGCTGACATCACCCGCGGAGCCCTGTTTGTAGAGGGCGTAGAGCTGCAGCAGCGTGTCGTTGTCCGGACGTTCCGACAGCCCCTTCACATCCAGCTGGGCCTGGTCAAACTGGGTTTGCAGATCGCTCATGGTGCCTAGTCTCCCGGGTTGGACCGGCATGACACCATGCAACCGCCGAGGGGGTCAATACGCACGCGAATTGGCGCGGCAATTGTCGCGAGCCTCCGCCTCTGGCAACGTAGCCGGCTACAGCCGCCCAAGCGCGGCGCGACTCATGAGGAAGGGCATGAGCTATTTCGTTACCGGTGCCACCGGGTTCATTGGACGTTTCCTGATCGGCAACCTGCTCAAGCGCAAGGGCACGATCCATGTGCTGGTGCGTCCGGATTCGCAGAAGAAGTTCGACGCCATCGCCAAGAAGATGGGATGGGATCTCAAGCGCATTGTCGTCGTGCCGGGGGACATGACGGCGGCCAAATGCGGCGTTTCGGCGGCGCAGGTGCGTGCGCTGAAGGGCAAGGTCCGGCATTTCTTCCATCTCGCCGCGATCTACGACATGGAGGCCAGTGCCGAATCGCAGCATGCGGCCAACGTCGACGGCACCCAGCACGCGCTCGATCTGGCCGCCGCGATCGAGGCGGGATGTTTCCATCACACCAGTTCGATCGCCGCGGCCGGCCTGTATCCGGGCATCTTCCGTGAGGACATGTTCGACGAGGCGGAGGGATTGAAGGATCCCTATCTGCGCACCAAGCACGACTCCGAGGGTCTGGTGCGCGCGGAAACGCGCATCAAGTGGCGCATCTATCGTCCCGGCATGGTGGTCGGCCATTCGCAGACCGGCGAGATGGACAAGATCGATGGGCCGTACTACTTCTTCACCCTGATCAAGAAGCTGCGCCAGATGTTGCCGCCGTGGATGCCGACGCTGGGCATCGAGGGCGGGCGCATCAACATCGTACCGGTGGACTACGTCGTCGATGCGATGGACCACATCGCGCACAAGCCCAAACTCGACGGCCACACCTTCCATCTCACCGACCCCGAGCCGCTGCGCGTGGGCGAGGTGCTCAACGTCTTCTGCCGCGCCGGCCATGCGCCGGAGATGACGATGCGGCTGGATGCGCGCATGTTCGCCTTCATCCCGAGCGGCGTGCGCAGTGCGATCACCAACCTGCCGCCGGTGAAGCGGTTCATCGGCATGCTGCTGAAGGATTTCAAGATCCCCAAGAGCGTGATGAAGTTCATCACCTATCCGACGCGCTTCGACAGCCGCGAGGCCGAGCGCGCGCTGAAGGGCAGTGGCATCACGGTGCCGTCGCTGGAAAGCTACGCGTGGCGGCTGTGGGACTACTGGGAGCGTCACCTCGATCCCGACCTGTTCGTCGACCGCACGCTCAAGGGCAAGGTGCGCAACAAGGTGGTGGTGATCACCGGCGGCTCGTCCGGTATCGGCCTGTCGGCCGCGCAGCGCGTGGCCGAGGCTGGTGCCGTCACCGTGATCGTCGCGCGCGGCAAGGAGGAGTTGTTCAAGGCGCGCGACGAGATGAAGGCCAAGGGCGGCAAGGTGTTCGCCTACACCGCCGATCTTGCCGACATGGCCGACTGCGATCGCCTGGTGCAGACGATATTGAAGGAACACGGCCACGTCGATGTGCTGATCAACAACGCGGGCCGTTCAATCCGCCGCTCGATCGAGCTGAGCTACGACCGCTTCCACGACTTCGAGCGCACCATGCAGCTGAACTACTTCGGCAGCCTGCGCCTGATCATGGGCTTCCTGCCGACGATGACGCATCGGCGCAAGGGCCACATCATCAACATCAGCTCGATCGGTGTCCTGGCCAACTCGGCGCGCTTCTCCGCCTACGTC
The DNA here is from genome assembly GCF_058803905.1 of Luteimonas sp. GW821-FHT14E02. NCBI lineage: Bacteria > Pseudomonadati > Pseudomonadota > Gammaproteobacteria > Lysobacterales > Lysobacteraceae > Luteimonas > Luteimonas sp. GW821-FHT14E02. Next base: position 112,497 of record NZ_JBXAPK010000012.1, read on the forward strand.
GCTTCCAAGGCGGCACTGGACGCATTCAGCCGCTGCGCCCAGGGCGAGCTCTCGGGCAAGGGGATCTCGTTCACCACCATCAACATGCCGCTGGTGCAGACGCCTATGACCGCTCCGACCAAGATGTACGAGAGCGTGCCGATGTTGACCCCGGACGAGGCCGCCGACTTGCTGGTGAAGGCGATCATCGAGCGACCAAGCCGCATCGCCACGCGCCTGGGCATCTTCTCGGCACTGCTGAATGCGGTGGCGCCGAAGGCCTACGAGGTGATCATGAGTACGGCTTTCGAACTGTTCCCGGATTCCGCCGCGGCGAAGGGGGACAAGAAGGGGTTGAAGGAAGAGCGCACCAGCAGCGAGCAGATGGCGTTCGCGGCGTTGATGCGGGGTGTGCATTGGTGAGGTAGGTGGTGGGAGGGTTTTTCGGCCCCTGTGGAATCAGGGGCCGATGCCGCCGTATGACTGTTGTTCCGGCGAGAACTGAATTCATTTGGCTGTTGCCTTTGCCGTTGTTCGTCATTCCAGCGAAAGTTGGGACCCATGTTGCTGTGTTGCTCTTGCTGTTGCTCGTCATTCCGGCGGAAGCCGGAATCCAGCTTTAGCTTTTGGCTTGATCGTCGTCCCAGCGGAAGCTGGAATCCATTTGGGTTTTGCCTTTACTGTTGCTTGTTGAAGAGCAAGAGCGTTTCGTCCGCTACGCGGCCGAGTTCATTTCTTTTGATAAGCGTCAAAAGAAACGAACCAAAG
>NZ_JBXAPK010000013.1:0-101697 GCF_058803905.1 Luteimonas sp. GW821-FHT14E02
AAAAGCGTTTTTCTTTGGTTCGTTTCTTTTGGGGCTTACCAAAAGAAATGAACTCGGCCGCGCAGCGGACGAAACGCTTTTGCTTTAAGGTTCTCGACCAAGTAACAACGACGATCCCGGAAGAATTCCGTGCCCCAACACAACATCCAAAACCTCCTCGACATCATGTCCCGCCTACGCGACCCCAACGGCGGCTGCCCCTGGGACCTCGAGCAGGATTTCTCCACGATCGCGCCATACACGATCGAGGAAGCCTACGAAGTCGCCGACGCCATCGATCGCAACGATCTGGCAGCGCTCAAGGACGAACTCGGCGATCTGCTGCTGCAAGTGGTCTTCTACGCACAGATGGCGAAGGAGCTGGGCGCGTTCGCTTTCGGTGACGTGGTCGATGCGATCAGCGAGAAGATGTTGCGTCGCCATCCCCATGTCTTCGGCGATGCGACGCACGATGATGCCGATGCGGTGAAGTTGGCGTGGGAGCAGATCAAGCAGGCGGAACGCCGTGATGCGGGCGAAAGCGACACTTCCGCCTTGGCCGGTATTTCACGCGGGCTGCCGGAGTGGCAGCGTGCGATCAAGCTGCAGAATCGCGCCGCGCGGGTCGGCTTCGATTGGCCCGGGCCGGAGCCGGTGATCGAGAAGCTGCATGAGGAAATCGACGAGGTGCGCGTGGAATTCGCCGCCATCGCGGCCGATCCGCAGGATGCAGGCGCGCGCGATCGGCTGGAGGACGAAATCGGCGATCTGCTGTTCGTCTGCGTCAATCTCGCGCGTCACGCCAAGGTCGATGTCGGCAGTGCGCTGCGCCGCGCCAATCTCAAGTTCGAGCGCCGCTTTCGGACGATGGAGGCGCTGGCGGCGGGCGATGGCGTCGAGTTGCAGAAACTGCCGCTGACGGTGCAGGATGCGTATTGGGACCGGGCCAAGGCCAAGGAGAAGGTCCAGGGAAGCTGAGCAATCTCGTATTGCCTTGAGATTCCTGAATCGAGAACGGGAGGTTCCATGCAGTGCTACAAGCACCATGATCGTGCCGCGGTGGGCGTCTGCCGGGGCTGCGGCAAAGGGGTTTGCGCGGAGGGTTGCGCCGAGGATCTGGGCTTCGGCTTGTCCTGCGGCGGCGAATGCAGCATCCGCATCGGTCACATCGAGGCCTTGAACCACAAGGCAGGCGCGGCTTACACGGCGGGCCGCCGTTATCTGTGGTCGGCGCCGCTGCTGATCGCGGTCATGGGCGGCGTCTTCCTGTATTCGGCATGGCTGGAATACCAGAGTGGCCGCGATTACTGGTTCACCGGCACTTTCGGCCTGCTCTGGTTGCTGGCGGCGCTGGCCGTGTTTGCGCGCAACCGCATGTGGGCGAGAGCGATTCGTTAGAGGAATGCCGCCATGTCACGCTTCACCAATTTCCGAGAGTTCTATCCGTTCTATCTGAGCGAACACAGCAACCGCACCTCGCGGCGCCTGCATTTCATCGGCAGCTGCGGCGTGCTGGGGCTGGTGGTCGCCGCGATCGTGCTGGGCAACGGCTGGTGGCTGCTGGCCGCGCTGTTGTGCGGCTACGGTTTCGCCTGGGTGGGGCATTTCTTCTTCGAGAAGAACCGTCCGGCGACGTTCAAGCATCCGATCTATTCCTTCATCGGCGACTGGGTGATGTTCAAGGACATCATCGCCGGGAAGATCAAGTTCTAACCCGCGCTTTTTAATCCGCCCTCTACCCGCAAGCAGCGACAACACGGAAGAAGACACCACCGCAATGGCGAAATATTCGATCGAGGCGCGGTTGTACCGCGTCAAGGAACTATCGGTCAGTCACAACTACTGGTTGCTGCGGGATCTGTCGACGGGAACGCCCCTCGCGGAACTGCACGGCCTGATCACCGACCGTGCCAACGGTGCGGCGCTGCAGTTCGGGCTCGACGCGAAGGACGGGCATGCGTTGCAGGCGTGGCACTACATCCATGCGCCGGTGGAAGGGCTGTGGATGGCGCCGGAGCGCACCGAGTTCAACGACAGCGCGCTGTACTGGGAAGGGCAGAAGACGCTGGCGGTGTTCGTCGGTGACGCGACCGAGGCGCTGCTGCGATGGAATTCGGCGGCTTCGCTGTTGCCGTTGTTGAATCGCCAGGACGCCGACTATCCGGACGCGGGCGAGGAAGGGGTCGACGACAACAGCGTATACGCCACGCTCGGCGAAATCATGGGCGTGGAAGTGCACGTGTTCGAGGACGGGGATGCGCCGGGCGTCGCGCTGCGCATGCTCGATCCCAAGCAGATCGATGCCTTCCGCTTCCGTTTCGAAGGGCCGCGCGAAGATGCGGAGACACCGGAAGCGCTGCCGAGCGAGCCCGGGCCGCGGATGGGGGCGCGTGTTGCGGCTTCACCTCCCAGGCCGCCGTCGTTCGATCCCACCAGCGCCACGCATCCGGACCACAATCTGTACCGGCAGAGCCTGGCCGCCGTGCACAAGCTCGACGCCAGCCTGGGCCGGACGCCGGACGAGGCCAGCGAACGGCTGGCCGCGAGCATGCTGCTGGTCGCCAAGCAGGCCGGGCTCGATCGCATCGACCATGTGATCCTGAGCATCAAGACCGATTACGTGACGCGCGGGCAGAACGTGTTCGTGGTGCAGAACGACTACCACTCGTGGTCGCACCGCCGCGCGCATACCGATACCGGGTCGGCGGTGGGGGTGTCGGCGGCGGAGACCTTCAAGAAGCTCGAGGCGCTCGCCGCGGCGCCCTGAGCACCGTCATTCCAGGAAGTCATTCCAGAAAGATCAGCCACGCCGCCACCGCGATGAGCGCGAAGCCGGCCCAGTGGTTCCACTTCAGCGCCTGGCCCAGATAGGCCGCCGAGAAGATGGCGAACACCATGAGCGTGATCACTTCCTGCATGCCCTTGAGCTGCGGCGCCGAGTACACGGCGCTGCCGAGGCGGTTCGCGGGCACCTGCAGGCAGTATTCGAGGAAGGCGATGCCCCAGCTCACCAGCACCGCGAGCATCAGGGGCGAGGATTTGTACTTCAGGTGACCGTACCAGGCGAACGTCATGAAGACGTTCGAGCCGATCAGCAGAATGACGGGCAGGAGGCGTTCGGAGAGGCTCGGCATGGCGAAAAGTCACAATCAGGGGCGGGATGGGGTGAAAAGGTTAACCGCCTTCACGCTTTCTCCACCCGCGGCCCCCCACCCTTCACAAAGCTGAAGGGGCCTTCATTAACGATTGGGTTCCGGGGCATCAGGATGGTCGTGAAAGCGGGAACGCTGGCGAAATCGTCTTGCACAGTCTCGGGACTCAGGAGCAGGTATGCGCGGATCACAAGAACCAAGCGGGCTTGTCCTGATCGTCGAGGACAACCGCAATATTTCGGAGATGGTGGGTGAGTACCTCGAGGGGCGTGGTTTCGAGGTCGACTATGCCACCGACGGGCTCGACGGCTACCGGCTGGCATCCGAGAACAGCTACGACGTGGTCGTGCTGGATCTGATGCTGCCGCGCCTGGACGGCATCGAGGTCTGCAAGCGCCTGCGCGAGGAGGCGCGCAAGTCGACGCCGGTGCTGATGCTGACCGCCCGCGACACTCTCGACGAGAAGCTCACCGGCCTGGGCGCCGGGGCCGACGACTACCTCACCAAGCCGTTCGCGATCCAGGAGCTGGAGGCGCGCCTGCGTGCGCTGATCCGCCGCGAGCGCCGGCAGGTCGGCTCGGAGGTGCTGAAGGTCGCAGATCTGGTGCTCGATCCGGCCTCCCTGCGCGCCACGCGTGGCGGGGTCGAACTGCAGCTCTCGCCGATCGGGCTGAAGCTGCTGACCATCCTGATGCGCGAGTCGCCGCGGGTGGTCAACCGGCAGGAGATCGAGCGCGAGATCTGGGGTAACAGCCTTCCGGATTCCGACACTCTGCGCAGCCACCTCTACAACCTGCGCAAGACCATCGACAAGCCCTATGGCAAGCAGCTCCTGCACACCGTGCAGAGCGCTGGCTATCGCATCGCGGACATCGAGCACCCCCCCTCCTGACGGGAGGGAGTCTTGATGTAAGCTTGCGAGCCCTCCGCACGGTCCCGCCATGCCCCAGGGGTTGCCACGCAAGCTTCGCTACGCCTTCATTTTGCAGGCGGTGCTGATGAGTCTTGCCATCGTCATCGGTATCGTCGTCGCGGGAGCCATCGTCCGCGAGTTGGCGAGCGTGGAGCGGTTGCGCTCCGAGGCTCAGTACTACTGGGTCGGCCGCGCGGTCGATCCGCATTTCCCGCTGCCGACGACCTCGACCGTGCGCAGCTATTTCCTGGCGCCCGGCGCCTCGCCCAATGCATTGCCGCAGGAACTGCGCGGCATCCAGCCCGGCGTGTCGAGATTGCCGGGGACGCGCTACAAGGTCCTGCTCGAGCAACGGCCGCAGGGGCGGCTGTACATCGTCATGTCCTTTCCCGTGACCGATGCGACCGTGATCTGGACTGCCGTGATCTCGATCGTGCTGGCGCTGCTCGCGGTCGTCGCCGCGACCTGGATCACTTATCGCATCTCCAAGCGCCTGGTGACGCCGGTGAACTGGCTGGCCGAACAGGTCTCGCGCTGGCAGCCTGGAGATCCGGACACCGGCGCCATGGCCAATCTGCTGGCGCGCAACCGTGTCCCGGACGACGACCGCAGCGAGGTCGGACAGCTCAGCGCCGCACTGCGCGGGCTGGTCGAGCGCGTGCACGACTTCGTCCGCCGCGAGCGCGATTTCACTCGCGACGCCAGCCACGAACTGCGCACGCCGCTCACCGTGATTCGCGTCGCCACCGACATGATGATCGCCGATCCGGAAACCTCGCCGCGATCGCAGCGTGCACTGTCGCGCATGCAGCGCGCCGGCCGCGACATGGAAGCGGTGATCGACGCTTTCTTGATCCTCGCGCGCGAGGACGGCGACAGCGCGCTGCTGGAGGATTTCGACGTCAGCGCCGTGGTCGACGACGAAGCCGAGAAGGCGCGCGCGCGCCTGCGCAACAAGCCGGTCGAACTGGTGGTGACCGCGTATGCCTCGCCGCGCCTGTATGCCTCGCCGCGCGCGCTGGCGGTGATCCTCGACAAGCTGCTCGACAACGCCTGCACCTTTACCGACCAGGGCCGCGTGGAGGTGATCCTCGAGAACGATCGCATCATCGTGCAGGACACTGGCATCGGCATGTCGCCGGAAATCCTCAGCAAGGCCTACGACCCGTTCTACCGCGCCGACATCTTCGGGCGCGGGGGCAAGGGAATGGGCCTGTCGATCGTGCGCCGGCTGGGCGAGCGCTTCGGCTGGCAGGTCACGCTGGACAGTGCGCCGGGCGTTGGCACCACGGCGACAATCGGGTTCACGCGGCACCTGATCGGATAACACCCCACCGGTGCCGAAACGAAAATTGGCGCAATCGGGAGCTTTCGCCACAGCATGCGATCCTGCTTACGGCGCTCCATCCCGCTTTCGGGCGGTCACCATTGACCCAGCCCGAACCCTCCCTCGAAATACGCACGCTACGCACCTGTCAACCAAGGCCGGCCTGACGCGTTGATGGGCATCGGCTCTCACCATAGCGACCGCATGAGCACACCACGTCAGTCAGCCGCACGCAAATCGTCCTCGCGCACATTGCGCCGTATCGTGATCGTCGTGGTGGTTCTCGCCCTCGCCGGGGCGGGGCTCTGGTATTGGCAGAAACACAAGGCCGTGGCCGAGGAGGGCGCCTGGCGCACGACGCCGGTGGAACGCGGCGACATCCGCGTGGCGATTTCCGCGACCGGCACCCTGAGCGCGATCTCCACGGTCACCGTCGGCAGCCAGATTTCAGGGCAGGTCACCGATGTGCTGGTCGACTACAACGACAAGGTCGAGAAGGACCAGATCATCGCCCGCATCGATCCCAGCAGCTACGAGGCGCAGATCACGCAGGGCGCGGCGCAGATCGCCAACGCCGAGGCCACGCTGCGGCAGGCGCAGGCGACGCTGCGCAACGCCGAACTCGATTTCCAGCGCAAGTCCGAACTGGTCCAGCAGCAACTGGTCGCCGCGAGCGACGTCGACCTCGCGCGCGCCGCGCGCGATCAGGCGCAGGCGCAGGTGAACGCCGCGCAGGCCACGATCCGCTCGCAGACCGCCTCCACGCAGACCACGCGCATCAACCTCGAACGCACCGTGATCCGCTCGCCGGTCAACGGCGTGGTGCTCACGCGTTCGATCGAACCCGGCCAGACCGTGGCGGCCAGCTTGAACACGCCGGAACTGTTCAAGATCGCCGAGGACCTCAGCAAGATGAAGATCGAGCTGGCCGTCGACGAATCCGACATCGGCCAGGTCCAGGTCGGACAGGCCGTCACCTTCACCGCCGACGCGTTCCCCGATCGGCAGTTCAAGGGTACGGTGGAGCAGGTGCGCCTGTCCGCCACCACCACCAACAACGTCGTTACCTATCCGGTCATCGTGCGGGTCGACAACACCGATGGCACGCTGCTGCCGGGCCTGACCGTCAATGCCGAAATCGAAGTGAGCAAGCGCAGCAACGTGCTCAAGGTGTCGAACGCGGCCCTGCGCTACAAGCCGGCCGAGGACGACAACGCGGCACCGGAAGCGCCGCGGGCCGCCGGTGGCGGCGGCATGGTCGACGATCTCGGCCGCACCGCGGCCGAACTCGGACTCAATGCACAGCAGCAGGCCGAATTCGACAAGGCGATCGCTGCCGTGCGCGAGCGCATCGCCGCGCGCACGGCGCCGCAGGTCGGCAACGGCGGCAGCACGTTGTTCGGACGTGGCGGTGGGCCGGGCGGCATGCGCATCATGATGGGCGGCAGTGGCGATGCCCAGGGACAGATGCGCCAGCGCATGGTTGAGCGCATGAATCAGCAGTTCGCCGCCTTCCGCGCCACGCTCAATGCGGACCAGCAGAAGAAATGGGACGCGCAGATCTCGGCGCTGATCGGTGCCAAGCGCGCGCCGCTGTTCAAACTCGTCAATGGCAAGCCGCAGCGGATCATGGTGCGCGTGGGCGTTAGCGACGGCACCAGCACCGAGATTTCCGGCGATGTCCGTCAGGGCGACCAGGTCGTCACCGGCGAGCGTGCCGCGCAATGAGCGAGGCGGTCACAAGCCGGGAAGCTACGGCGGTCATCGAGACGCACGATCTGGGCAAGATCTATTCGCCCGGCAGCGAGGCGGAAGTGGTGGCGCTCAAGGGCGTGAACCTGCGCATCGCGCGCGGTGATTTCGTCGCCATCATGGGACCGTCGGGTTCCGGGAAGTCAACGCTGATGAATCTGATCGGCTGCCTCGACACGCCCAGTACCGGACGCTACGCCTGCGACGGCATCGACGTGGCCAGCCTCGATTCCGAGGAACTGGCGATGTTGCGCCGCGAGAAGATCGGTTTCGTCTTCCAGGGCTTCAATCTGCTGCCGCGCATGAATGCACTGGAGAACGTGGCGATGCCGCTGGCCTACGCACAGGTGCCGCCGCACGAGCGTCTGCGCCTCGGACGCGAGGCGCTGGCCGCGGTCGGTCTGTCCGAACGCGCCGACCATCGTCCCAGCGAACTGTCCGGCGGCCAGCAGCAGCGCGTGGCGATCGCGCGCGCCCTGATCAACCGGCCGCCGATCCTGCTCGCCGACGAACCGACCGGTGCGCTTGACAGCCGCACCGGCGAGGAAATCCTGTCGCTGTTCAAGAGCTTGCGTGACGAGGACCATACCGTGGTGCTGATCACCCACGATGCCGACGTCGCCGCGCACGCCGATCGCATCTACGTCATGCACGATGGCGAACTGCATCCCGAGGGAGCGGCGGCATGAAGTTCACCGACATCCTCCGCACCGCCATCTACGCCTTGCGCGGCAACTGGATGCGCAGCGCGCTGACCTCGCTCGGCGTGATCATCGGCATCGCCGCCGTGATCGTGATGGTCTCGGTGGGACAGGGCACGCAGCGGGAGATCGACAAGCTGGTGTCCGGCCTCGGATCGCAGCGCCTCGACATCAACCCCGGCGCGGGACGTGGCGCTGGCGGCGTGCGCATGAGCGCGAGCAGTTTCTTCACGCTCACCGAGGGCGATGTCGAGGCGATCCGCACCGAAATCCCGGAAGTGCAGTACACGGCCGGCGCGCTGCGCGGCAGCACCCAGGTCGTGTACGCGGAAAACAACGCCGCGACCAACTGGCAGGCCGTGCAGCCGGATTTCTTCGACATCAACGGCTGGAGTGTGGCCAACGGCGATCTATTCGATGCGCAGGACTACAGCAGCGCCGCCAAGGAAGTGGTGATCGGCGATACCGTGCGCCGCACGTTGTTTGGTGACGACGACGGCATCGGACAGACCATCCGCCTCGGCCGCGTGCCGTTCACCGTGATCGGCACGTTGGCGCCAAAGGGACAGGGTGGTTTCGGCCAGGACCAGGACGACGTGGTGATGGTGCCGCTGGAAACCGGCCGCCGCCGCCTGATGGGCATGATGGGCCTGCCGCCGAGCGCGGTGATGCAGATCTCGCTCACCGTCGCCGATGCCAAGGACCTGGCCTACGTGCAGACCGAGATCGAGGCGCTGCTGCGCCAGCGCCACAAGATCAAGCCGGGCGACGACGATGACTTCAACGTCCGCAACATCAGCGAGATCGTCAAGACGCGCACCGCCACCACCGACCTGATGTCGAAGCTGCTCGGCGCGGTGGCGACCATCTGCCTGATCGTCGGCGGCATCGGCATCATGAACATCATGCTGGTCTCGGTGACCGAGCGCATCCGCGAGATCGGCCTTCGCATGGCCGTCGGCGCCGCGCCGAGCGACGTGCGCCGGCAGTTCCTCGCCGAGGCGATGCTGATCTCGCTGATCGGCGGCGTCATCGGCATCGCCATCGGCATTGTCGGCGCGCTGCTGGTGGGCAAGTTCAGCGAGCTGCCCGTGGCGCTGAACGTCCAGGTCGTCGGGCTCGCGGCGGCGTTCTCGATCGCGACGGGGCTGTTCTTCGGCTACTACCCCGCGCGGAAGGCCTCGCAGCTGGATCCGATCGAGGCATTGCGGCAGCAGTGATGCCGCATTGCGGCATCATGGATATGAACACGGATGACGTGGCAAGCGGGGATGTCGTGAAGTCTCTGCCCGTCACCGTTGAACTGTTATCCTTGTCTCGTCTCGGAACGGAAAGAGGTCATGTCAACTTTCCTGGAAAGCGATCGCATCGCGCCCGAAGCGGAACGACAGGTGTTCGGCGAAGCCGAGCGGCTGGCTGCGTCGGGTCGCTATCTGGAGGCGATCGACCGCGCCGTTGAACAAAACCGCTATCAGCGCGACGCGATGCTGGAATCGCGTCTGGTGCAATGGCGCAGCGCGGCCTTCGCCGATCTGGACAAGTCGCGGCCGCGGCTGGAATGGCCTCCCTACGCTGACGATCCGCGCCCGGATGTGGGCGGACTGTATGAAATCACGCCGGATCAGCTGAATCTGCAGACGCTGGCCGGCGGCATCCTGCATCACGGTCATGTTCTCGTGCGCGGGTTGTTCTCGGGCGAGGAGGCGGAACGTTACGCGGCCGGCATCGATCGGGCGATGGCGGCGCGCGATGCCGTGCTCGGTGGACATGCCTCGGATGAGGAGGCGGCCTGGTATACGCCGTACCCGCATCCGGAAGGGACCGAATTGGAGAAATCCCGGGAATGGGTGGAATCCTCGGGCGCTGTCTGGACCGCAGATTCGCCGCGCAATCTGTTCGATCTGATCGAGCTGTTCGAGCGCAAGAATATCGTCAGCCTCATCACTCAATACCTTGGCGAGCGGCCCGCCTTGTCGATGGGCAAGTCGACGCTGCGCCGCGTCGCGGCCTCCTTGAGCCATACCGACTGGCACCAGGACGGCGCGTTCCTCGGTGCGGACGTGCGCAGCATGAACGTCTGGGTCGCGCTCACGCCTTGCGGCGTCGATGCTTCCGGGCTGGACGTAGTTCCGCGCCGCATTCCGCACATCCTCGAAACCGGCACTCATGGCGCCTACTTTCCGTGGTCGGTGGGACATGGCCTGGCCGAGATTTCCGCGCAGGACACGCCGATCACGACACCGGAATTCCAGGCCGGTGATGCACTGCTGTTCGATCATCTGTTCCTGCACCGCACCGGCCTGCCACCTGGCCGCACCAAGGATCGCTGGGCGATCGAGTCCTGGTTCTTCGCGCCCTCCAGCTATCCGGTGCAGCAAGGACCGCTGGTCATCTGAAAAAATTGGCGTGCGCTGCATGAAAACGACCCGCTCGCATCGTGCTCATGCGACGGGCCGTTGGAGGAGAAGCGGGGAAGCGTCAGCTTGCGAGGACGGCATCCGCGTCGTCGACGCGAGCCTGTAGTTTCTCGATCAATGCAGCCTGCTGGGCAAGCAGTTCGCGCGCGCGCTTGAGCGCATCCGTGCGACGTGTCAGCCGTCCTTCGGTCTGCTGCAGCACCGCGCGCAGGTGCATGGAGTCGTTCTCGATCGCGATGCATGCCTGCAGCAATGCTTCGGCGGTGAAGAAGCTGTCGATCAGTGCCCGCAATTGCGGCGTCATGCGCGATTCGGGCACGAAGATGCCCAGGCCGTTGAAGAACGGCAGGATGAAATCGTGGATCGGGTGCGGGGAGGATGCGATGAAATCCTCGATGCCGGTCAGGACGCCGTTGCGGGGGCCGCCTTCATGCGTGGCGTTGGCGAGGATGCCGTTGAGTCCTTCCTCGACCAGTTCGGAGACGCCCGGCAGGATGCCGCGGTAGGCGTAAGGGTGCCGCTCCGTGGGGTCGAGATCGTCGGGCTTGTAGTACATGTCGCGGCGCGCGTAGGGCCATGCGCAGTCGTGCGCGAGGATGATCGGCGGCTTGACGCCCGCTTCGGCGGCGCCAGCGAAAATCAGGGTCAGTTCGTTGTAGATGGTGGTCCAGTTATGGTCGCCATCCAGCAGGGCGATGTCCGGAGTCGCCACCAGCGGGATGGCCTCGACGCTGCGCAGCGGATGGTAGGTGTACTCGTCGCCATAGCGGGCCATGACTTCATGCAGCGAAGGCTGCGGCGCCGGATCGATGATGTCGACGTGGCAATCGTGCTGGCGGCAGTATTCGAGGATGTGCTGGGTGTTCCAGCCCCGATCCGCGCCGACTTCCATGATCCGGCTGGGCCGCACGGTTTCGATGATGGGTTGAATGTGGCGATACCAGAAACGGTTCATGGGGCGTGACCTGATTGCGAATCCAAGTTGTCCAGGGACGCGTCGTAGGCGTCGAAGGGGCCGACGTCGCCGACACGGCGGAGATAGCCGTTCGGTGAAGTGGAAATCAGATGCTGGTTCCATGTCTTGTCGATGACGAATGCCGACGAGGCGACGAAGCCGTTGATCGCGCTCTGGAACCAATAGGAGGAATAGCCCAGCCAGGGCTGGCCGAACACCGAGCCGAGGAAGATGAGGTAGGAGCGGAACGAGACGAACTGCGCGTATGCGCGCAACTGCTCCACCGGAATGAAATCCTCCTTGCGCGGCGAAAAAAGCACGAGGCTGGTTTCATCGGCGCCGATCAGATCGCGGATCGCGGACAGGGTGTCGCCGGCGTAGGCATCCCCGACGACGAGATGCACTCTGGCCGGAAGTTGCGTGCGAAGCGATTCGTCCGTGACGACGATGACCCTGGAATCCTCCAGGCCGAACATCGTCAGCATCGAATCCAGGAACAGGATCAGGCCGTGCTCGGAACACGTAGTCACGATGCACTGCGGGCGTTCGGTCCGGATGATCTCCTGGAAGTTGACCAGATCCGCCGGAGACACGCCGACCGGCTTGCCCAGCCACGTGGTCTTCCGATGCAGGTTGGATTCGGCGTAGGACGCTTGCAGATAGACTTGCGCGCCACGATCGAAATGCGCCTCGATGTTGCCGGGACGCGTTCTATCGGTGATGCCCAGCCGCAGCGGCAGCAGTGGACGCTGTCGAACCGACACCGACGAGTCGTTGCGGATGCGGCCGCGCAAGCGGATGCGATCTCGCGGAATGGCCTGGAATTCCTCCCCGCGCAGCTGCCGGTAGTTGTGCTGGTAGGTACGGACGCGGAAATCCTTTTCGTCGTCGTCGACATTGGTGGTGGTGCCGCCGTGGAACTGATGGAAAGTCGCCTCTCCGATCAGCGACACGATCTCGCCCGTCATGCCGGCGGCGGCGCGCTTGAGCAGATCGAGATTGGCGAAACCGCCGCCGGGCTCGCTGAAGCCTTCGTCCATGCCGCCGATGCGGTCGTACAGGCCTGTCGGCAGGAACAGGCAGTTGCTCTCGATCAGCGCATTGAGCCAAGGCTCCGGATTTTCGCCGATGGGGTCGCCGATGAAGAACATCTGGTAGCCGTCCGCGGGCCAGTGGATCCGCTCGAACAGCTTGTCCTCCATCTCACGCGTGTAGCCGACCGCGGAAAGCCAGCGCTGATCGCCACCGATGAACCAGTGGCGCACCGCCACGATCGCATGCGGATCCGCGGAGAACGCATCAATCGCTTCGCGGATCACGCCTGGCGTCAGCACGTGGGCGCCGTCGATCATGATGGCGAGATGCGCGCCGCGTGCCTGGCGCGCGGCCTCGTTGATCGCGGCGCAAGGCGAGGGCAGGAGCTGGTTCGGGCGGAAGAGTTTGAATTCCGGCCCGAAGCTCTCCACCCATGCCTTGTCCAGCGGCGGGTTGGAGCCGTTGTCGATGCACAGCACTTCGTAGGTGACATCGTCGACGCCGCGCTGGTAGCGGCGGCTCAACGAAGTGAGCGTGCGCTCCGCCTCGCGGCGCATGTTGTAGAAGTTGACGATGAAGGTGATGTCGACTTCCGGCGCGACGGCCTCCCTGGCGATGGGAGCAAGCGCGGTGCGCTGCGCGGCGACGGTACGCTTGTTTTCCCGGATGCGGATCGGGCGGGCGGTGAGGGGCTGGCGGGTGTCCGCGATGCAGATGTCGATCTCGTGGAGTTCGCCATCGCGCAGCGACTCGGGCGTGGGGACGCTGAACCCGCAGAAGCCATTGCCCTGCTGCAGATCGGCGATATCGCTTCGCCACAAATCGGCATCGAAAGTGGCGAGGCACTGATCGCCCTCGTAAACCGCCAGCGAGACGCGTTGCGGCGCGCCGTCGGCCCTGTGAATCCAGCCGCCGATCCTGTTGTGCGAGGTCGTGTCGAGATAGCCGAAAAACTCGGCGTTGCACAAGGCGATCGGTGGCTTGTCGGGCGCGCGTGCGGCGGCCGTGTCGCTGAGCATCGTGCTTGGAAGCGGGCTGCCGAAAAGTTCGATGCTGCGGCCGTCGGGGTGCCGTGCGTGCAGTGAAACAGGCGCGTCGGTATGGGCGAGGTGTTGCAAGGGGAGCGAGAAGGCGTAATAGCCGTCGTGCTTGCCCGCGCTCTCCAGATCGGATCGGTATCGATAAGCGGTCGTGGTGGCGACGACAGCACCTTCCATCACCGCCTCCACCACGACGCGATGGCCGGCATGCTGCGGAAACCAGGCCCAGCCACGGATCACGCCTTCGCTGACGCCGTCGACGAAGCCTTCGAAGAATGGCGCGGCCGTCGCGTTCTCCAGCGAATCGGAAAGCGGCGCGGAAGAAGATGGCGCGGGAGGCGACGGGTCTCCGGAATCGCCATGCGGCTGCTTCAGCACCTGTTCGACACTGTCTGTCACACGTCCTCCCAAAACGGGTTATCCGATGGCGATGCGAATACGCTTCCTGCGATTCGCATCGTCCCGGTGCCGAACGAGGCGTTCGGTCGCCGTTCCCCTGCGTAGGGGGCGACGATACAGAATGTTGACCCAGGACGCACTCCGAGATTCGACTACGGCGCGCTCCGCATCGTTCCACCGGTTGAAGGGACGGCCGGAAGTCTTTTGCCGCATTGCATCATCGGCCAAGCTCGGGTCGGACGAGGACGATTTCTGTCAGTCTGAAGGCACTTGCGGAGGCTTGTTTAGATCGTGCAGCGCGAGTCGTTTCACCATGCGGGCGGTGACGGCGCGGGAGACGGTATCCTGCGCAACCGTTCAGCAACCGATTTCAACCATGACCGCAACCACCAGACCCACGGCACTCGTGATTCACGGAGGCGCTGGCGTCATCGAGCGCGCCCGGCTGTCGGTCGAGCAGGAGCTGGCCATCCGCGCGGATCTCGACGCGGCGCTGGATGCCGGCCATGCGGTCCTGTCGCGCGCGGGCAGCGCGCTCGACGCGGTGGAGGCCGCGGTGCGCGTGCTGGAGGATTCGCCGCGCTTCAACGCCGGCAAGGGTTCGGTTTTCGATGCGGAAGGCCGGCATGAACTCGATGCGTCCTTGATGGAAGGGCACAGCGGCCGCGCCGGCGCGGTGGCGGGCGTCACGACGGTGCGCAATCCGATTTCGCTGGCGCGCGCGGTGATGGAGCACTCGCCGCACGTGCTGCTGATCGGTGCGGGGGCGGAGGCGTTCGCCGATACCCGCGGCGAGATCGCACGCGTCCCGAACACCTGGTTCGACACCGAACACCGCCGCGGCGAATGGCAGCAGGCGCAGGCACGCGAGCGCGAGGACGCGGGGGCGGGCGAGAATCTGAAGGGCAAGTATTTCGGCACCGTCGGCGCGGTGGCGCTCGATGCGCACGGGCGTATCGCCGCGGCGACGTCCACCGGTGGCATGACCAACAAGCGCTGGGGACGCGTCGGCGATTCGCCGCTGATCGGCGCCGGCACCTGGGCGGATGCGCGCATTGGCGTGTCCGGCACGGGTTGGGGCGAGTTCTTCATCCGCTGCGCGGTGGCGCACGACATCGCCGCGCGCGTCGCCTATCGCGGCGACAGTCTGCAGGCGGCGGCCGACGCGGTGATCATGGAGGCCGTGCCCGCGCTCGGCGGCGACGGCGGCGCGATCGCGCTCGATGCGGACGGCAACATCGCGATGCCGTTCAACACGGCGGGGATGTATCGCGGCTGGGTCCGGCCGGACGGCTCGCGCGGGACGGCGATCTTCCGCGACTGAAGTGCTGGTGACTGAAGTGCCCGCGACTGACGCGTCGCGGTCAGTGCGTCACCGGTTGTTGCGCGAAGATGTCCCGCATCGAATCGCGAGTGAGCGTGGTCAGCGTGAACACGCCGAGCACCGTGCCGAACGGGAATTGCAGGCAGTTGATTCCCGCCACCACGAGGCAGAACGTGCGGTTGCGATGGGCACGCAGGAAATTTCCGGCCAGCAGGTTGAGCATGCCGACGACCAGGATGACCGTGCCGATCACGAGATAGAAACAGAAGAAGATCCACATGAGTTCCGGCGGTGGCGGCTCGCCGGAGGATGGCTGCCAATGCTCCGGTGAAAAGACCGTGCGCATGATCGCGAAGTGCACGACGATGAAGCCGAGGCCGCACAGCGACAGGCCGGCGAAGACATAGTGGAAGATCGCGAGCAGGCGCAGGTGCTCGCGATCGCGTGTCCGGGGCGCGATGTCGGTATTGCTCATGACATCTCCTGATTTATCGGCAAACTGTTTTTTGGCAGCTGGTTTCACCGCGAGCGCCAGCTCCACGTCGCGATCAATGCAAGTGCGGCGCGACGATGGTCCGCCACACATCGTATCCCTGCCGGTTCATGTGCAGGCCGTCCTCGCCGAACAGCTCCGCGCGCGGCTTCCCGTTGGCATCGAGCATCGGCGTGGCGATGTCGACGAAGGTGACGCCGGGCAGGGTGGCCGCATCCGCTTTCAGCAGGGCATTCGCCTCGCGCTGCTGCGGCAGCTGCGCCAGGCGCGCGAGGCTCGGCTTGATCGAGAGCACGACGATCGGAACCTTCGGCAGATCGCGGCGGATGCGCGCGACGAAGGCGCGGAAATCGGACGACACCTGCTGCGGCGTGCGCCCGGCATTGATGTCGTTGTCGCCGGCGTAGAGCACGATGCGGCGCGGCTGGTAGCGAATGGCCACCTGATCCGCGTACCAGACCGAATCGCGCACCTGCGAGCCGCCGAAGCCGCGATTGAGGACCGGCAAGTCGGGAAAGTCATCGGCGAGCGTGGTCCACAGGCGGATCGAGGAACTGCCGGTGAAGACCACCGGCGCGGAGGGTGGCGGATTCGCCGCGTCCTGCTCGGCGAAACGGTTCATGTCCGCGGTCCACTCGGGGGAGGACACGGGATCGAGAGCGGTCTTGGCGGGCGCTTCGGGACGCCCGATATCCGCGGGCGAGGCGCAGCCAGTCGCGAGCAGCGATGCGACCAGCAGGACGAGGAAGAACCGATGCGGGCGCATGGCGTCTCGGGCAGTGGCGGGGATGCTGGTGGAAAGCAGTCCGTGGATAACAGGACATCGCCGCGATTGCAAACGTACCGGTGGCCGCCCTGTGGCAAAATGCGCAATCCGGCCGCCGGCCGCACCGATCCTCCCGCATGCCACCGACCGACGCGCTGGCCTCCGCCCACCGCCGTACCCCCGCCGAGAACGTGACTCCGCTGTCGCGTGCCATCGCGCGGGCGCGGCGCTGAACCGGCGGCTGCGCGATGGCGGATGAATTCGGCCACCTGCCACGCCGCCCGGCGCGGATCCTGCTCGCGGCCAAGTGGTCTATGCAGGGGCTGCGCGCGGCATGGCTGCACGAATCCTCGTTCCGGCTCGAGGTCTACCTGTTCGCGATCCTGGCGCCGCTAGGCGTGTGGCTGGGCGAGAACGGTGTCGAGCGGGCGCTGATGATCGGTTCGGTGTTGCTGGTGCTGAGCATCGAATTGTTGAACTCCGCGATCGAAGCGGTGATCGAACGCTATGGCCCGGAACACCATGAGCTGGCCGGACGCGCCAAGGACATGGGATCGGCCGCGGTGTTCGTGCTGCTGCTGAATGTGGCCGTGGTCTGGGGCGCGATCCTGCTGCCTCGATGGGTGAGCTGACGCGCGCCTTGCGCGGCATGCCGCGCAGCGTCGGCGAACGCCCGGCCATGGATGGGATACGTCCGCGCCAGGATAAGGCAACGCGCCTTCGCGCAGCACAACGCTTTCTGACAATCCAAGAAATGAAGAGAAAAGAATGGATCTGAGCTTCCTCGCTTCCCCCGATGCATGGCTGACACTGGTGACTTTGAGCGCGCTCGAGATCGTGCTCGGTATCGACAATCTGGTCTTCATTTCGATCGCGGTCGGACGCCTGCCCGCGCACCGGCGCCCGATCGCGCGCAAGATCGGCATCGCGGTGGCCTGCATCACGCGCATCATGCTGCTGGTCATGCTCGCCTTCCTGGCGCGCATGGAGCGTGACCTGTTCACGATCTTCGGCATGGGTATCTCGATCCGCGACCTGGTGCTGATCCTGGGCGGCGTGTTCCTGCTGGTGAAGGGCACGATGGAGATCCGCGAGCTGATCAGCGGCGGCCACGACGAGGATCCGCGCACCACCAAGACTTCCTCGGTGTTCTGGGTGGTGATCGCGCAGATCGCCGTGATCGACATCGTGTTCTCGCTGGACTCGGTGATCACCGCGGTCGGCATGGCTCAGCACATTCCGATCATGGTGTTCGCGATCCTGCTGGCGGTGGCGATCATGCTGCTGGCGGCCAATCCGCTGGGCCGCTTCATCGACTCCAATCCGACGGTGAAGATGCTGGCGCTGGCCTTCATCCTGCTGATCGGCGCGGTGCTGATCCTGGACGGTTTCGGCGTGCACGTGCCCAAGCCCTACATCTACTTCGCGATGGGCTTCTCGGTGCTGGTGGAGTGGCTGAACCTGCTGATGCGCCGCCGCGCCTCCCAGCACCATGTGCCCGGCGCGGGCGAGTGGTAATCGTTTTCGGCCACGGGTGACGGCCGCATGTGATTGCGTCGTCACCCGCCGGATGCTGGAATTCAGGCTGCAGCGGCCCCAGATGTGCGTAAAGTGCCGCTCAACAAGCCCGCTCAACAAGCTGGAGAATCGCCCATGCGTATCCTTTCGCCCATGCGGATCGTCCTGATCGCATTGCTCGCCGCCCTGCTGTCCGGATGCGGCTACAACGAGATCCAGCAGAAGGACGAGGCCGTGAAAGCCGGTTGGTCCGAGGTGCTGAACCAGTACAAGCGCCGCGCCGATCTGATCCCCAACCTCGTTCAAACGGTCAAGGGCTATGCCGCGCACGAGCAGCAGGTGCTGACGCAGGTGACCGAGGCGCGCGCCAAGGTCAGCCAGATCAACGTCAAGGCGGACGATGCCGCGTCGCTGGCGCAATTCCAGAAGGCGCAGGGCGATCTGTCGCAGGCGCTGTCGCGACTGATGGTGGTGACGGAAAACTATCCCAACCTGAAAGCCGACCAGCAGTTCATCGGCCTGCAGACGCAGCTGGAAGGCACCGAGAACCGCATCACCGTGGCGCGCGGCCGCTACATCCAACTGGTGCAGGACTACAACACCTACATCCGCTCGTTCCCGCAGGTGGTGATCGCGAAGATCTTCGGCTACGCGGTGAAGCCTAACTTCACGGTCGAGAACGAAGCGCAGATCCAGAACGCGCCGAGCGTGGATTTCGGCAATTCGCAGCCGCCGGCACAGCAGGCGCCCGCGCCGCAGCCGGCCAACTGAGCCTGATCGGGCCAAAGCCGCTTCCGCCGTTGCGGAAGCGGCGCCCCGGGAGTTCGATTTGCCGCGGCTGACCGCCATCCGTCTGTTCGTATTGCTGCTGTTGCTGCCTTGCGCGCTGGCCTGGGCGCAGCAGTTGGCGCCGATCCCGGCGCTGGATTCGCCAGTCGTCGACACCACCGGCACGCTCGATGCCGCGCAGAAGCAGCAACTCGAACAGCAGGCCCTCGCGCTGCAGCAGCGCAAGGGCAGCCAATTGCAGGTGCTGATGGTGCCGAGCGTGCAGCCGGAAACCATCGAGCAGTACGCCGTGCGCGCTTTCGAGCAGTACAAGATCGGGCGCAAGGGCGTCGACGACGCCGTGCTGCTGGTGATCGCCAAGAACGATCGCAAGGTACGCATCGAAGTCGGCTACGGCCTGGAAGGTGCGATCCCCGACATCACCGCCGGGCGCATCATCCAGGAGTATCTGGTGCCGAAATTCCGCGCCGGGGACTACGGCGGCGGCATCCTCGACGCCACCGCGGCGCTGACCAAGCTCATCGACGGCGAGCCCTTGCCGGAGCCGATGGCGGACACGCATGCGAACGGACGCGGGCAGGGCGACGGCGGCAGCTGGATCTTCGCCCTGTTCGCAGCCTTCATCGTCGCCAACATCGCCCGCGGCCTGTTCGGGCGCACGCCCTCGGGCATTCGCGGGCTGCTGACGGGCGCTGCCGCCGGCGGTGTGGCCTGGCTGATCTCCTCGTTCCTGGTCCTGGGCGGCGTGGCCGCCTTCTTCGGTTTCCTCTACGGCCTGATCAAGCTGCCGGCCGGCAGTTTCGCGCGCGGTGGCGACTGGGGCGGCTTCGGCGGCGGTGGTTGGGGTGGCGGTGGTGGAGGATGGGGTGGCGGCTCTTCCGGCGGCGGCGGCTGGTCGGGCGGCGGCGGCATGAGCGGAGGCGGCGGCGCCTCGGGAGGCTGGTGATGAAGCGCCTGTTGCGCCATCTGTTCCCGCCTTCCTCGCGCCGTCTGTTCCCGGAGGACGGTCTGCACCGCATCGCCGACGCGGTGAAGGCGGGAGAAGACCGGCATCGCGGCGAGGTCTGCTTCGCGGTGGAAGCCGGACTGCCGGCGATGGCGGTGCTGCGCGGCATGCAGGCGCGCGACCGCGCCCACCAGGTCTTCGGACAGTTGCGCGTCTGGGACACCGAGGCCAACAACGGCGTCCTGCTCTACCTGCTGCTCGCCGACCATCGCATCGAGATCGTCGCCGATCGCGGCCTGAAGGGCCTGGTCAGCGACGAACAATGGCGCGGCGTCTGCCAGCTGATGGAGGAACGCCTGAAGGCCGGTGACGCACAAGACGCGGTGATCGCGGGCGTGGCTGCCGCATCAGACCTGCTCGCGGTGCACTTCCCACGCGCGCCGGGCGACGTGGACGAGAACGAGCTGCCGGATCGGCCCTATCTGCTCGACTAGCGCGCTCGTTCGAGCGAAGCATGCCCGTTTGAGGGATCTGACCGTGGTTCGGTGTCCGGCCACCGCTCCGACAGGCACAATAGGCCCCTTGGATTGACCAGGAGTGCCTCGCCCGATGCTTTATCTGCACCAGATCGACCCGATCGCGTTCCGGATCGGTCCCGTGGCCGTGCATTGGTACGGATTGATGTATCTGTTGGGATTCATTGCGGCCTGGTACCTCGGGCGCAGCCGCGTGCGTGCCGGCCGTCTGCCGGGCGTGGATGCCAACGCCTACGGCGATCTGATGTTCTACGCCATGCTCGGCGTGGTGCTGGGCGGCCGCATCGGCTACATCCTGTTCTACGACCTGCGCACCTACATCGAGCATCCGCTGCAGGTCTTCAAGATCTGGCAAGGCGGCATGAGCTTCCACGGCGGCCTGCTCGGCGTGGTGGTGGCGATGTTCTGGTGGGGGCGGCGCCACAAGCTGCATTTCTTCGACGTGGCCGATTTCGTCGCGCCGCTCGTGCCGCCGGGACTGGGCTTCGGGCGCCTGGGCAATTTCATCAACGGCGAACTCTGGGGCAAGGCCACCGGCGGCAACTGGGGCGTGGTGTTCCCGCAGGACCCGGAAGTCTCCAGGCTGATCCTGGATCCGACGATGCTGCGCGCGCAGTTCGAATCCGGCGCGCTGAACATGTATGCGCGTCATCCCTCGCAGCTGTACCAGTTCGCGCTCGAGGGCGTGGCGATGTTCGTGATCCTGTGGTGGTACTCGAGCCGTCCGCGCCCGCGTTATGCGATTTCCGGGTTGTTCGCGCTGCTGTACGGAGTGTTCCGCTTCGCGGTGGAATTCGTGCGCCTGCCGGACGAGAACCTGGGTTATCTTGCCTTCGGCTGGCTGACGATGGGACAGCTGTTGAGCGTGCCGCTGATCCTGATCGGCCTGTTCTGGCTGTGGAAATCGCATCGCGCGCCGACGTTGCAGCCACAGCCGCCGGCCGCCGCCGAAAAAGCCTGAGATCGTCATGAAGCAATACCTGGACCTGCTGCGACACGTCCTCGAGCGCGGAACGGAAAAATCGGACCGCACCGGCACCGGCACGCGCAGCGTGTTCGGCTGGCAGCTGCGCTTCGACCTCGAGGAAGGGTTCCCGCTGGTCACCACCAAGAAACTGCATCTGCGCTCGATCGTGCATGAGCTGCTGTGGTTCCTGAAGGGCGACACCAACATCGCCTACCTGCGCGACAACAAAGTCACCATCTGGGACGAGTGGGCCGACGCGCGCGGCGAACTCGGACCGGTGTACGGCAAGCAGTGGCGCCGCTGGGCCACAGCCGAAGGCGGCGAGATCGACCAGATCAAGTGGGTGATGGAGGAGATCAGGCGCAATCCCGATTCGCGCCGCCTGATCGTCTCGGCCTGGAACGTCGCCGACCTGCCGCAGATGGCGCTGATGCCTTGCCACGCGCTGTTCCAGTTCTACGTGGCCGATGGCCGGCTCAGCTGCCAGCTCTACCAGCGCAGCGGCGACATCTTCCTCGGCGTGCCCTTCAACATCGCCAGCTACGCGCTGCTCACGCACATGGTGGCGCAGGTGACGGGGCTGCGTGTGGGCGATTTCGTCCACACGCTGGGCGACGCGCATCTGTATTCGAATCATTTCGAGCAGGCCCGCGAGCAGCTCACGCGCACGCCGCGACCGCTGCCGAAGCTGCATCTGAATCCCGATGTGTCCGATCTGTTCGCCTTCACCTACGACGACATCGAGATTCACGGTTACGACCCGCTGCCGGCGATCAAGGCGCCCGTGGCGGTTTGATCATTGACAACGAGCGCGGGGGGCGGCTCATGAGCATAGGGAAGAAAGCCTGGGGAATCCTGGCCTTGTTCGCCGCGGCGCTGGCGGCCGAGGCGAAGCCCATCGACATTCTGGGCGCCCAGGTGGATCTGCCGTTCGAGTTCACGGTCTTGAGCACGGAAGACGCGCGCAATTCGGGCAGTGCATTCTCGGCCAGTCAGCGAAAAGAACTGGAGATCCGCGACGAGGCGGGCAAGACACATCAGGTGATGTTGTTCGCGGTGTATGTCACCTCCGCGCGAGTCTCCAATGCCGCGCTGGAGGAGTTCATGGACAAGGACGCCAGCGAAGCCGCGGCGGAGAAGGGCGTCCGCGAATCCGCCAGTCTCAAGGTTGACGGGTTTCCCTTCCATTTCATCGATGGGCCGATCGACAACAAGAAATATCCGCAGCGCATGTCGCTCTACGGCGTGATCAACGGCGCCGTCTATCGCCTTGTTTTGTTTGCGCCGGGAGAGCAGTTCCTGACCGCGGAACTCGCCGGCAGGCTGAAATCGGCGAAGATCGACTATGTCAGGCTGCTCAAGATCAAGCCCGAATTCGAGGAAGAAGCCAAGCTCGCGGTGGTCGACGACACGCTCGATACGCCTCTCAGCCGTATCGAGCTGGATAAAGATACGCGTGCCCGCCTGTCCAACAGTACGGTGCTGACCGGTGCCGATGGGGCTCCCCTCTATCGGTCCCGCAACTTCGCGCTTTTCAAGGCCGGACTCTGGACGATGCAGAGTCTCGGCGTGTCGGTCGGTTGTGGTCGCGAAAGCGCCCTCGACGAAGACGAGCGTCGCAGCTTCCTGTCGATGAACGAGAAGAAGGACGGCGAAGACGAGGACGAGGAAGACAAGGAGCGCTATACGAATGTGTCGGCACCGCAGCCCGCCACTCTCGCGGGATTGCCCGCGGAAATGGTGAGCGCCAAGGGTGAGAAGGTGAACGTGCTGCGTAGCTTGGCCGTCAAACGTTGGCAGGCGCAGAAGGACGGGACTTTGTATCGCGTGGCGGTCGTTCGTCTGAATGGTTCCCCGGTCGAAAAAATATTGATCGGACAACTGCAGACGGCCCCGCCGATGTGCCAGCTTGGCCTGCAATTCGGCGCGCGTCGGGCGCAATGACGGAACTTAGATGAAGCTCGTCCTGATTGCGGCGCTCGACCGTCACAACGCGATCGGAAAGGGCAACACGCTGCCCTGGCATCTGCCCGACGATCTGAAGCGCTTCAAGGCGCTGACGCTGGGCAAGCCGGTGCTGATGGGGCGCAAGACCGCACAGTCGCTGGGGCGCGTGCTGCCGGGACGTCGCAATCTGGTGCTGACGCGATCCGGGCAAATACCGTTCGAGGGCATGGAAGCGGTCGCTTCGCTGGAGGAGGCGCGGATCGCCGTGCGGGATGCCGAGGCGTTGTGCGTGATCGGCGGCGGCGAAATCTATGCGTTGACGTTGCCGGTGGCGACCGTGCTGCATCTGACTCATGTCGACACGATTGTCGAAGGCGCGGATGCGTTCTTTCCTGAGTTCGATCGCGATGCCTGGCGCGTGATGTCGCGCGAGCCGCGCGCCGCCGATGCGAAGCATGCGTTCGCGTTCGAGTTCGTGGAATACCAGCGCGCTTAGCCGGAAACAGTGGACAACATCGGTCGGTAGTGACCGATGATCTCGTAGCCGAACAGCAGGTTTTCTTCCTGCGTTCCACTGCCGATGTTGTGCAGGATCAAGGGAATCCGGTCGTGCGTGGTGCGGTCGGAGACGATGCCGATGTGCAGCACGCCGCGCCCGAGATCCCAGGCGACGATGTCGCCGGGGTGATAGTCGGAAGCCCGAGCCGTGATAGGCCGCCGCCAGCCTTGCCGGTCGAACCAGACCATCTGATTCGGCACGCGGCGATGATCGATGTTCCGATCGGCTGCGAGCCCGCGCCAGCGCGCCGGATAGAGCCCGGGATGCGCGAGGCGATTCTCGTGGATGCGCTGCTGCAGGTCGATGCCTTGCGTGCGCAACGCACGGATGATCACATCGGTGCAGACGCCGCGCGTGAACGGGACATCGCCGCCGGGGTAGGCGAGGCGGACGTAGGCGGGATCGTAGACGCGGGTCGCCCCGATCTGGCTGCGCGCGGCGCGGACCAGTGGTGGAGACTGCGTGGCCGTCGTGGCGGGACTTTGCGCCGCCGCCGGTTTTTTCGCGACAGCCGTATCGCCTTGCGGCCGATCCGGCGTGCAGGCCGCAAGCGCGATGCCGCCGATGAGCGCGAAGCCGCAAATCCGTTGCAGCATGTCGCGGAGCTCAGGGCGTTCGCGGAACGGGGGGCGGCACCGGACGTCCCGGCACCTGCACGATGCGCAGGTCTTCGCCGTCGAGCCGCAGCGCTGTGAGCTTGCCGCCCCAGACCGCACCGGTATCGATGGCGTGCACGCCGTGGCCGATGAACAAGCCGAGCGTGGACCAGTGGCCGCAGACGATCTTCAGATCGCGCGGCGCGTGACCGGGCACTTCGTACCACGGATACAGCCCGGGCTGCTGCGAGCCCGGCGCATTCTTCTCCTCGAAGGCGATGCGCCCGCGCGGCGTGCAGTAGCGCATGCGGGTGAACACATTGATGATGGCGCGATCGCGATCGAGGCCGGTGAGGTTCGGCGCCCAATGCGGGCGATCGCCGTACATGCGCTTGAAGAGCTTGCGGAAACTGTCGCCGCGCAGCTTTTGCTCGACTTCGCGCGCGTACTGCTCGGCCAGCTGCGTGGTCCATTTCGGCGCGAGGCCGGCGTGCACCATCATCCAGCCGAGATCGCGGTCGGCATGCAGCAGCGGCTGCTGGCGCAGCCAGTCGAGCAAGGTGTCGCGATCCTCGGCGAAGAGCACACGCTGCAAGTCGGGGTTGACCTTGCGCTGCTCGTTTTCCTGGCGTTCGCCGATCGCGAGCAACGACAGGTCGTGGTTGCCAAGCACGCAGACGGCGTTCGCGCGCAGCGAATGCACCAGCCGCAGCGTTTCCAGCGATTCGCCGCCGCGGTTGACGAGATCGCCGCAGAACCAGAGTTTGTCCTGCGCGGGATCGAACGCGATTTTCTCGAGAAGTTTCTGCGTGGGGGCGTAACAGCCCTGCAGGTCACCGATTGCCCAGACAGCCATGCGTCAGGGCCGCCTCAATGCAACGTGCGCGGCATCGACAGCGTGAACGGCGGGATCGGCGCATCGAAATGCGTGCCGTCGTCGCCGATCATGTCGTAGCTGCCTTGCATGGTGCCTACAGCGGTGGCGAGGACCGCGCCCGAGGTGTAGGTGAACTGCTCGCCGGGCTCGATGCGCGGCTGTTCGCCGACCACACCGTCACCGCGCACTTCCTCGATCCGGCCGTTGGCATCGGTGATCACCCAGTGGCGCGAGAGCAGCTGCGCCGGCAGGCGGCCCAGGTTGCGGATGCGGATCGTGTAGGCAAAGACGTAACGATCGTCCTCGGGTGCCGATTCCTCGTCGAGGTAGCGGGTCGAGATCTGAATCTCGAGGGTGTAGTCCGATGTCTCGTCCATGTCGGAAGTGTAAGCGCAATGTCTGAATACTTGGACTACGCAGCTCAGATTTGGTTCGCCAGACGTATGAAATCGGTCACGGGAAGCTGCTCGGCGCGCGCTTGCGGGTCGATCCCGGCCGCGGTGATCGCATCGCTGTCGCAGAGTGTCTGCAGGGCATTGCGCAGGGTCTTGCGGCGCTGTCCGAATGCGGCGCGCACCAGGTCGGCGAACCGGCGCCGATCACGGATGCCGACCGCCGCCGCTGGTCGCGGCACCAGTCGCACCACTGCCGAATCCACCTTCGGCGGCGGCCGGAACGCACCGGGCGCGACGGTGAACAGGGCCGACACCTCGCAATACGCCTGCAGCATCACACTGAGGCGCCCATAGACCTTGCTGCCGGGGCCGGCGGCCATGCGGTCGACCACTTCCTTCTGCAGCATGAAATGCATGTCGCGGATCGCCGCGGCGTGATCGAGAGCGTGGAAGAGGATCGGCGAGGACAGGTTGTAGGGCAGGTTGCCGACCAGTCGGATCGGGCCGCCGTCGCCGGCCAGGTCTGTGAAATCGACATTGAGCACGTCGGCATGGATCAGCGTGAGCGCGCCATGTGCCCGCGCCTGTTCGGTCAGCGGCGCGAGCAGGTCGCGGTCGAATTCGATCGCGGTGAGTGCGCCGTGCCGGTCGAGCAGCGGGAAGGTCATCGCGCCCTGGCCGGGGCCGATTTCCACCAGGCGGTCGCCGGGTTTCGGATCGACCGCGAGCAGGATCTTCTCGACGATGCCGCGCTCGTGCAGGAAGTGTTGGCCGAGAGACTTCTTGGCCGGTTCGCGGAAGTGGAGGCTCATGCGATCACAGCAACCGCGTGCCGAGCGGCACTTCATGCTCGGGCATGCACAGGGTGACGCGGCCCTCGGCATCGTGGAAGCCGGTCACCAGGCATTCGGACATCAGCGGGCCGATCTGCTTCTTCGGGAAATTCACCACCGCCACGACGAGGCGGCCGACCAGTTGCTCCGGCGCATACAAGGCCGTGATCTGCGCGCTGGATTTGCGCACGCCGAGTTCGGGGCCGAAATCGACCTGCAGGATGAAGGCCGGCTTGCGCGCCTGCGGGAACGGCTCGGCCGACATCACGCGGCCAACGCGCAGTTCCACTTTCATGAAGTCGTCCCAGGCGATTTCTTGCATATGGGATTCGGGATTTGTCATTTGATAAAGCGTAACCGTTTTTGCCCGTCATTCCGGCGAAAGCCGGAATCCAGCTTTTTTTTCCGAAGGGCTGGATTCCGGCTTTCGCCGGAATGACGAGCCTGATGGCTACCGATGTGCCAGTCTCGCGCAGGTCTTGATCGCCGCGAACAGGCTCGATGCATCGGCGACACCCTTGCCGGCGAGATCGAGCGCGGTGCCGTGATCGACCGCGACGCGCGGATAGGGCAGGCCCAGAGTGAGATTCACGGCGCGTTCGAAGCCGCTGTACTTCAGCACCGGCAGGCCTTGGTCGTGATACATCGCCACGACCGTGTCGAATCCGGCCAGCTTCGCTGGCAGGAAGGCGGTATCGGCCGGCAGCGGGCCGTGCAGGCGCATGCCTTCGGCGCGCAGGCGTGCGAGCGTCGGTTCGATGACTTCGATTTCCTCGCGGCCGAGATGTCCGGATTCACCGGCATGCGGATTGAGCCCGAGCACGCAGATCGCGGGATCGGCGATGCCGAAACGCTCGCGCAGGGACGCGTGCACGATGCGCAGGCAGCGTTCGAGTGCCTCGGGCGTGATCGCGTCGGCCACGGCGCGCAGCGGCAGGTGCGTGGTGACGAGAGCGACGCGAACGATGTCGTTGGCCAGCATCATCACCACGTCGCGGCCGGCGTGTTCGGCAAGCAGTTCGGTGGTGCCGCTGTAGGCGATGCCGCCGGCGTTGATGGTGGCCTTGTGGGTGGGGCCGGTGACCATGCCATGGAAGGCGCCGGACAGGCAGGCATCGGCGGCTTTGCGCAAAGCGCCCACCACCGCGGCGGCATTGCGAGGATCGGGCGTTCCGAACGTGGCGGAAACGGCGTTCGCGACGGGGATCAGCGGCAAATCACCGGGGCGTTGCGGGCGTTGACCGGGATCGAGCAGTCGCAGAGGCAATCCCAGTGCGTCCGCGGCCATCTGCAAGGTCTGCGGATCGGCGAACGCGGTGATGCCGCAATCTTCGCGCGGCTGCTGGGCCGCGCGCACGCACAGTTCCGGCCCGACGCCGGCCGGCTCGCCCGGGACCAGCGCCAACCGGGCGGGTGTCATCTCTTCAGCTGCCGCTCTTGGGCGGTGCGGCTTCGGTGGTGGCCGGGGCTGCGGGAGCGGGCGCAGTCGCATCGCCAGCCGGCGCCGTGGCGCCTGCGGTGCGGATGTCGACGAAAGCCTCGCCACGCAGTTCGTGCAGATGGCGGTTCCACTCGTCTTCCAGCTTGCGCTGGCCGATGCTCTCGCGGACCTGGGCGCGACGGTTCTCGTCGGTTACGTTGGTCTGGCGGGTGCCTTCACGCAGCACGATGTGCCAGCCGGCCTGGGTCTTGAACGCCTGCGATACCTGGCCGTCCTGCAACGCGTTGACCTGCGTGCCGAATTCCGGGCCGAACTGGTCCTGCGTGAACCAGCCGAGATCGCCACCCTTGGTCTTGGTGGTGGTGTCGTCGGAATCTTCCTGGGCGGTCTTGGCGAAATCGGCACCGCCGATGATGCGCGCGCGCAGGGTGTCGATCTTTGCCTTGGCCTTGTCGTCGTCGCCACGCACCAGGATGTGGCGGGCGTGGTACTGGGTGACGGTCTGGCTCGCGGTCTGGTCGGCCTGCCGGGTTTCGATCAGCTGCACCAGCTGGAAGCCGCTCGGGCCGCGCAGCGGGCCAAGCACCTGGCCCGGCTGCATGCTGGTGATGGTGCTGGAGAAGGCATTGGGAATCTCGTCGGCGCTGCGCCAGCCGAGATCGCCGCCTTCCAGCGCGTTCGGGCTGTCGGAATAGCGCACGGCGGCGGCGTTGAACGTCATCTCGCCCTTGTCGATCAGGGCCTTGATGCCGTCGATCTTCTGCTGACCTGTGGCGATCTGTTCCGACGTGGCGCCTTCCGGCAGCGAGATCAGGAGGTGGGCGAGGTGGTACTGCGTGCCGCCCTTGGCCTGTGCCGCGACGGCGGCGTCGACTTCGCTCTCGCTGACACTGATGCGGGTCTGCGCGAAGCGCTGGCGCGCGCGCTGGGTCAGGATCTCATCGCGCAGCGAGCTGCGGAAATCCTCGAACGACATGCCGTCGCGCGCGAGCTGCGCACGCAGCTGATCGGTCGTCAGCTTGTTCTGGCTGGCGATGTTGTTGATGGCGTTGTCGACTTCCTGATCGCTGACGCGCAGGCCGGTGCGGGCAGCGTCGGCGGTCTGCAGCTTCACCAGGATCAGGCGCTCGAGCACCTGGCGCTGCAGGATGTCGCGCGGCGGCAGCTGGTCCTGACGGTTGGCGTACTGCGCGAGCACGTTGTTGAGCGCGCGATCGAGTTCGCTTTGCAGGATCACGTCCTCATCGACGACGGCCGCGATGCGATCCAGCGGCTGTTCCGATTGGGCATACGCGCCCATGGCGCCGAGCGAGACGGCGGCGGCGAGGAAGGAGGCGAGCAGTCTTTTCATGGGATGAGAGTGTCGGTGGGATCGACGTCGTTGTTGTCGACGCCATCGTTGCTGATCTGGGCCGGCGGAACGAGATAGAGGTCGTCGCGGTAGTAGCCGAGAATAGCACGGCGTAGGCGGTTCTCTGTCTTCTGGCCGGCCGAGCCAAGGCCCTTCAGTTCAAGTTCGAACTGAATGGAGCTGTTCATCTCCGATTCGCGATTGCGCACGTAACGACGGCCCACCAGGCGTGCGGCCAGGCAGCAGCTGTCCCACTGGATGCCGGCGATACCTTCGAGCAGCTGGTTGTCGCGCATCGAGTAGTAGTAGCGGCCGACGATGCTCCAGGACTGCGTGATCGGATACAGGAAGGAGAAATCGATCTGATCGATCAGGTCGGGATTGCGGGTGTCTTCATCGGGGCTGTCCGGGTTGTACCCGAGATTGCGACGATAGCGATAGGCGAGATTGATGATGCCCTTGTCGCCGACCAGATAGCGCGTGCGCAGGCTGACGAAATCCTTGGCACTGTCCTTCGGATCCCACTGGTAGGAACCGCCGATCGTCCAGCGATCGTTGATCGCGTAATTGGCATCGGCCACCCACGCGGATTTGCCCTTCTCGATCGGCTGTCTGTTCGGGGCGAGCAGGACCTCGGAATCCTCGAAGTAGATGATCTGTCCGAAGCTCAGCGAAAGTTTTTCGCGGCTGTCGGATTCGCGCAGCCAGCGGCTGGTGACCGCCAGGGTCAGCTGATTGGCGTCGGTCTGGCGATCGGCGCCGGAGAATCGGTTGTCGCGGAACAGCTGGCCCCAGCTGAAGGTGAGATCGCCGGTGTCGAAGAGCGGCAGGCCATCCTGATTGCGGTAGGGCGCGTTGAGATAGAACAGGCGCGGTTCGAGCGTCTGCAGGAAACTCTCGCCACCCCAGGAGGTGGAGCGATCGAAGTAGAGGCCGGCGTCGAGCGAACCGATCGGCAGGCTGCGGGTTGGCTTGTCGTCGTAGAAACGCGAGATCAGGGCGGGTGTGACACCGTCGTTTTCCGGCGTGCTGGCGACATAGCTGTTGGCACGCTGCCGCGCCATCTGCGAGGCCAGTTCGTCTTCCAGTTGATACGCGGTGTAGCGCCATGCCAGCGTCGGCGTGATGAACCAGCCGGCGCCGCCGATGGGGAAGCTGACATACGGCTTGAAGTCGAGGCGGCTGCCGCCCGGCCTGCTGTTTTTCACGGTCCGCAGGCACTCGACCCCGTTGTCGAGAATGTCGCCCGGACGATAAGTGCTGCCCTTGCTCGTGCACGCGGCTTCGCTGGCGGTGATCGTGCGGAAGACGTCGGTGGACCCATCGCCCGTGTGCTCGAAACGCGTCGCTTCGGAATTGAGGCCGGCGATCATCCAACGACTGAAGGGCTGCTCCCAATTGAAGTTGAGCCGCGGCATGCGGTTGTACGGGAGGTTGGCGGCCTCGGTCAGCGTGTAGTCGGTGAGCTGGTAATAGGACGCCGTGATGCTGGCGTCCCAATAGCGTCCGCGACCGTACAGACCGAGATCGCTGGACGAGCTGTAGGACGACTGGTTGGTGAGACTGTTGGAGAAATCGTCGCGGTAACGCGGATCGCTCACCCACTTCAGGTTCGCCAGCGCCTGCCATTGCCGCGTGATGTTCTGCGAGCCGACGAAGAAGAAGCGGCCGCGATCGCTCTTGCGGCGATTCTCGAGCGAATAGCCCTCACGCGTGAAATCGTCCAGTTCCTCGTCATGCTCACGCTTGGTGAGATCGTCCGAGGGCAGGAAGTCGAAGTTGAAAGTGCCCTTGCCGGTGCGCGTCAGATAGCGGAATTCGGTGCCGAGCGACACGCCGCGCTTGGTCATGATGCGCGGTTCGAGCGTCATGTCGTAGTTCGGCGCCAGGTTGAAGTAGATCGGCTGCCGGTAATCGAACCCATTGCGGCCCGACTGGCCGAGGTTCGGCATGAGGAAGCCGGTATGGCGCCGGTCGTCGATCGGGAACTTGAACCAGGGCATGTACAGCACCGGGACCTTGCCGATGCGCACCGTGGCGTGGCGGGCCGTGGCGAAGCCTTCCTCGGTGTCGAGATCGATCTGCGGCGCGCGCAGTTCCCAGCGGCGATCGTTGGGCGGGCAGGTCGAGTACGAGGACCCGATCAGCTTGCCGTGCGTGCCATCCATCTGGATCTCCTTCGCGCCGCCGTTGCCGCGGCGCGAAGTGAGTTGGTAACGCACCTGGTCGATCTTGTGCTTGTCCTGGTCCTGGTTGCCCGTGGCGCGGTCGGCCAGCATGCGCATGCTGGAATCCTGGTAGCGCACATTGCCTTCGGCGACGTACTGATCGGTCTGCTGGTTGTAGCTGAGGTTGTCCGCGCCCAGGAACTGGTCGCCGCGCTTGAGCGAGACGTTGCCCTGGAATGTGACCGTCTCGCCGCTGACACCCTGGGCGCCTTCACTTTTGACGTCGGTCGGCAGGTTGGTGCGGTCTTCGGGCGATCCGACCGGCGGCTGCGCGTCGGGAAAGAACGGCACCGCATCGTCCACCGGACACAGGGAGTAGTCCTCGGGCGGGTCGTCGGCAGCCTGCGCGGTGAGCGAGAAGGCGATGCACAACGGCAACGGCAGCAGTCGGAAAACTCGGCGCACGCAGGCATCCGTTCAGCCAAAACGACCGCTAGCTTGACGCATCCCCCGCGCAGCGGCAATGCACGGGCGCTCCCCGCAAAACGCTAGCTGAATGATCCGGGCCCGATGCCCGCCAAAGCGCGGGCGGGGCGCGGTGGAGGCCGGCGGATCAGCCGTGCAGCACGCCCACGTGCGCCACGCTGCACTCGCGCAGCGCCTGCAGGTCGTACCCGCCCTCCAGCGTGGACACGATACGGCCCTGCGCGTGGCGGTCGGCGAACGTGCGCAGTTCGCTGGTGATCCAGGCGTAATCCTCGGCATCGAGCTGCAACTGCGCGAGCGGATCGCGCCAGTGCGCGTCGAAGCCCGCCGAGATCAGCAGCAGCTGCGGCGCGAATGCATCCAGGGCGGGGAGCAGGCGTTCGCTCCAGGCATCCCGGAATCCGCGGCTGCCGGTGCCCGGTATCAGCGGCGCGTTGAAGATGTTGCCGACACCGCGCTCGCGCACGCCGCCCGTGTCCGGATACAGCGGCATCTGGTGCGAACTGAAATATTGGACGCGCGGTTCCGCGTCGAAGATCGCCTGCGTGCCGTTGCCGTGATGGACGTCGAAATCGACGATCGCCACGCGCGACAGCCCATGCTTGTCGAGGGCGTGCATGGCCGCCACGGCGACGTTGTTGAACAGGCAGAAGCCCATCGCCGCCTCGGGCGTGGCGTGGTGGCCGGGGGGGCGCACGGCGCAGAACGCGGTGGCGCAGGCATCGGCGAGGACGGCGTCCACCGCGGCAACGGCCGCGCCCGCGGCGCGCAGGGCGGCTTCGGCCGAAGCCGGCGACAGCACGGTGTCCGGATCGAGCTGGACGCGATGATCGGATTTGGTTTCCAGCACGCTGGCGAGCAGGCGTTCGTCGTGCGCGCGCAGCAGCTGCCCGCGCGTGGCGCGTGGCGCCTCGCACCAGTCGAGATCGTCGAAGCCGGTACGCAGCGCTTCGATCACCGCGCCGAGTCGCTGTGGCCGCTCCGCATGGCCGGGGCCGGTGTCGTGCAGCAGGCACGCGGAATGGGTGTAAATGCGCAAGAGCAGGGCCGGGCGGGGAGTTCCGGCCGGATGTTACTCCTGGCTCAGTCGTGGCCGCGTCAGTTGCGGGTACGTTTGCGTCGTTCGTGCGCCCACAGCACCTCGCCATGGCCGCTGGCGCGGGCGAGCACGCGCGCAAGCACGAACAGCAGGTCGGACAACCGGTTCAGATAGCGGATCGCCTGCGGCCGCACCGTTTCCAGGCGGGACAGCGTGACCGTTTCGCGTTCGGCCCGGCGCACCACGGTGCGCGCGATGTGGCAGCGCGCCGCCGCTTCGCCGCCGCCGGGGAGGATGAAATCCTTCAGCGGTGGCAGGGCTTCGTTGTAATGATCGAGATGCTGTTCCAGGCGTTCGACGTCGATATCGTCGATGGCGGCATGGCCGGGAATGCACAACTCGCCGCCCAGATCGAATAGCTGATGCTGCACCGTGGTGAGCAGCTCGCGGATGTCATCGGGCACCTCGGAAGCCGCGAGCAGCAGGCCGATCGTCGAATTGGCCTCGTCGACCGTGCCGTAGGCGGCCACGCGCGCAGAATCCTTCGGCGTGCGGGTGCCGTCGCCGAGGCCCGTCGTGCCGTCGTCGCCGGTCTTGGTGTAGATCTTTGAGAGCCGGTTGCCCATGGAGTTAGGCCTGGTGTCCGAAGCGCGACGACGCGGGCAGGGATGCCCGCGCGCAGGAATCAGCAGTGCGTGATCGGCAGCGCTTGATCAGTGGTGCTTGGCGTCCCGCGTTTCGGCGTGGGACGTCTTGACGATCCGCTCCGACACGGCCTGCGCGACCGCCGCCGCACCGACGAAGGTCGCGGTGCTCTGCAGGTAGGGCAGGAACCATTCGGCGTAATTCTGCCACCAGCCGGCGAAGCTCGGCTCGGCGACGTTGCGGCTGATCCAGTAGAAACTGCCCTGCGCGAGCAGATGGCACAGCGCGGTGGCGGCGACCACGCTCAGCGCGAGCCGGCCGAGCGCGGGGAAGCTGGCGCCCTGGTAATGCTGGCGCATCCACATGCCGCCCAGCCACATCGTCAGATGCGCGGGGATCAGGAACCAGTAGGCCGGGGACATGCAGTAGTGCTCCCAGAAACCGATGCCTTGACCGGTGATCACAACCCAGTCGATGACCACGGCGAGCGCCATCAGCAGCGGGAACGCCCAGCGCGTCCAGGCGCGCAGATAGAAGCCGCCGATGAAGAAGATCGCCCACGAAGCGTCCGGCACCGGCGCGAAGTGCGAGAAATAGTGGCTCCGGGTCGCCCCCATCAGCAGCACGAGCAGCGACAGGACGATGGCGCGTTGCAGGGTGGTGTTCATGAGGCGGGAAGCTCCGGACGCGGCGATGGTTCAGGCCGCCATTCTAGCGGACTGGACCTGCCCGGGGCTTTATCATGTCGTGATGAAGGCAAGTTACGACGTGGTGATCGTGGGTGGCGGCCTGGTCGGCGCCAGCCTGGCGATCGCCCTGGACCGCCTCGGCCTGGACGTGGCCATGGTCGAGGCCACCCCGGCCGGCGCGCTGCCGGCGGTGTTCGACGAACGCAACCTCAGTTTCGCCGACGCCACCATCAATGCGCTGACGGCGTTGGGCGTGCTGGCGAAGCTGCGGATACCCGGCGCGCCGATCCGGCGCATTCATGCCAGCCGCCGCGGCGACTTTGGACGCGTGAAGCTGGAGGCCGCCGATTACGGCCGCGAGGCGTTCGGGCAGGTCGTGGTCGCGCGCGATTTCGGCGAAGCGCTCGAAGCGCGATTGCAGGAGCTGGTCCGCTTCACGCGTTTCCGCCCCGCCCGCTTCGTCGGCACCGACATTGATGGGGATGGCGAGCGCATCGTCCGCATGGCCGACGATGCCGGCGAACACGTCCTGCGCACAAAACTGCTGGTGGCCGCCGACGGCACACGCAGCGGCGTTCGCGACGCACTCGGCATCGCGGCGGAGGAACACGACTACGGGCAGACGCTGTTCGTCGCACGGTTGCGCACCGAGCGCGCGCCGGATGGCACCGCTTTCGAGCGGCTCGGCGACGACGGCCCAACCGCATTGCTGCCACGTGCCGATCGCCACTATGGCCTGGTGCATGGCGTCGCGCGCGGCGATGCCGCGGATGTGCGTGCCCTTTCCGACGAAGCCTTCCTCGCGCGTGCGCAGCGCGCCTTCGGGTGGCGCGCGGGGCGCTTCCTCTCCGTGGGCGCGCGCAGCGTGTACGACGCGGTGCGCGTGGTCGCGCAACGCACGACCGCGAGCCGCGCCATCGTCGTGGGCAATGCCGCGCAGACCTTGCACCCGATCGGCGCACAGGGCTTCAACCTTGGTCTGCGTGATGCGCTGACGCTGGCCGAGCTGATCGAGACGCTTGGCGGTGATCCTGGCAACGCCGGTTTGCTCGACACTTACGCCAGGCGCCGCCGTGAAGATCGCGAACGCACCCTGGCGATGACCGATGGCCTGGCGAAACTCACTGCCAACGACGCGCCGCTGCTGCGTCCGCTGCGCAGCCTGGGCATGCTGGCCGCGGATCGCATTCCGTCCGCGCAGGCATTGCTGGTCGGCGGCGCGATGGGCTATCGCGGCGACGTGCCGGCGCTGTGTAGAGGGTGAGTGGCCGCGGCCCCGAAGCCCAGTCAGGGATGTTCGGGCAGGTGTTTCCGAAGCCTGCGATGTGGCGTCATGGATGACGTGAACTGTCTGAGGAGAAGAGGGTGAGTACTACTTCCAACCGCAAGCGTTCCCGAAGCAGGCGCGTCGATGCCGTCGTGGTCGGCGGCGGCGTGGTCGGTGCCGCTTGCGCGTTGGCGCTGGCGCGACTGGAGCTCGATGTCGTGCTGGTGGAAGCGGCCGAGCCATCGGCCTGGTCCGCCGCCTCACCGGATCTGCGCGTCTATGCATTCGCCCCCGACAATGCGGCGCTGCTCGACGCCCTCGGCGTGTGGCCGCAGGTGCGTGCCGCGCGTGTGCAGCCCTATCGTCACATGCGCGTGTGGGATGCCGCGGGCGGCGGTGAACTGCATTTCGACGCGGATGCGCTCGGACGACGCGAGCTCGGCTGGATCGTCGAGCACGGCCTGCTGGTCGATCGTCTCTGGGCGGCGCTGCCGCAGGCGGGCGTCGACGTGCGTGCGCCGCTGCGCGTGGAGGGGCTGGAGCAGGACGGCGAAGACACGGGAGGCGAGAGCACGGGAAACGCGGGCGTCACCTTGCGTTTCGACGATGGCAGCCGGCTCGAAGCCCGGCTGGCGATCGCCGCCGATGGCGCCGACTCCGTGCTGCGCAATCTCGCCGGTGCCGAAGTTTCCGCGCACGATTACGCGCAGCGTGGCGTGGTGGCATTC
The DNA here is from genome assembly GCF_058803905.1 of Luteimonas sp. GW821-FHT14E02. Classification (NCBI taxonomy): domain Bacteria; kingdom Pseudomonadati; phylum Pseudomonadota; class Gammaproteobacteria; order Lysobacterales; family Lysobacteraceae; genus Luteimonas; species Luteimonas sp. GW821-FHT14E02. The sequence goes on from NZ_JBXAPK010000013.1 coordinate 36,031, forward strand.
GTGGAGACGGAATGTCCGCATGAAGACACCGCATGGCAGCGCTTCCTGCCAGGCGGGCCGCTCGCTTTCCTGCCGTTCGCCGACGGACAAAGTTCGATCGTGTGGACCCTGCCGCAAGCGCAAGCCACCGAAGTGCTGGCGCTCGATGATGCCGCTTTCTCGCAGACGCTGACGCGTGCCTTCGATGCGCGCCTCGGGCAAGTGCGTCCGGCGTCGCGCCGTGTCGCGTTTCCGCTGCGCCGGCAGTTGGTGGATCGTTACGTGGCGGGTCGTGTGCTGGTGATCGGCGATGCCGCGCACGTCGTACACCCACTTGCGGGGCAGGGCGTCAATCTCGGATTGCGGGATGTCGCCGGGCTTCGCGATGCGATGGCCGCTGCGCTCGCGCGCAACGCCGACTGGTCATCCCCTTCGCGCCTCGCGCGCTGGGCGCGCACGCGCAAGAGCGAGAACGCGGTCGCCGCGTGGACGTTCGATGGCATCAATCGCGTCTTCTCCAGCGACGGCATGCATCGCACGCTGCTGCGCGGCCAACTGCTCGGCCTTGCCGGAAAACTGCCGCCGGTGACGGCGGCGCTGTGGCGCCGCGCCGCTAGGCTTTGATTTTCCTTCCCCCTCCGGGGAAGGTGCCCCGAAGGGGCGGATGAGGGCGGGAAATCACTGACCAAAGAACATACTTAGCTATTCATTCTCCCACCCTTATCCGGCGCTTCGCGCCACCTTCTCCCGGAGGGAGAAGGAAAGCACAGCATCACATGATCCAGCCGGCCAGCGCCTCCTTGTCGAGGCAGCCTTTGTGCTTTTCGTCCACGGCACGGAATTCCGCCGTGAGCGTCGCATTGGACTTGGCCTCGGCGCGGCTGATGCAGCCATCGTGATTCTTGTCGAGTGCGTCGAAATCGATCTTGTAGTCGCCGACGATCGAGTTGGGTTCGACCGATTTCACCGTGACCTGCCCTGTCGCCGTGGCAGCAGGAGGTGGCATCTGCGTGGTTTGCGCCGGTTGTTGCGGCATCGGTTGCGTCTGCGGTTCAGCGGGCGGCACCTGATCCTGTTGCGTGGTCGCATCCTGGGCGAAGGCGATGGCCGAGCCGGTGCAAGTCGCGAACAGTGCGAGCGCGAGCGTGCATTGCTTGAGAGTGTTCATAACGTGCCCTTGTTTGAGAGGACATGCGCATCCTGGGCGCGGAATCATCAAGCGGACGTAAAATTATGAATACGTTGGAGATAACACTCAGAAGGAATTCACGATGGCGATCCGCGCTACGCGCGATCGAGCGTGCCCTTATTGGCGCGTAGTCGCGAAAACCGTGATTTCTTCGCGGTCGTGATACAGCTGGCGTGAACGAATCCGCAACGGCCGTTGTGCCTGCGTGGCGAACAGATCGAGACACAGCTGCGTCTCGTCCCAGCGTTTCTTCATCGGCAATTTCAGGTTGAAGATCGCATGTCGGCACCAGCCTTCGCGGAACCAAGTTGCCATGCGTTCGGCGACGCGGCGCGGCTGCTCCACCATGTCGCACACCATCCAGTCGAGCGGCGTCGAGGGTTGCCAGTGGAAACCGTCGGCGCGCAGGTGATCGACCAGTCCGGTGTCGAGCACATGCTGGCGCAAGGGGCCGTTGTCGATCGCGCTCACGTGCAAACCGTGGCGCGTCAGCACCCAGGTCCAACCGCCGGGAGCGGCGCCGAGATCGGCGGCGCGCATGCCGGACTGCAATACTGAATTTCCTTCAGAGCTCTCGCCGCGCTGACGGCGCGGCTCGATATCGAGCAGTGTCAGCAGCGCTTCCTCCAGCTTCAACGCCGAGCGCGAAGGCGCATCGGCATGCAGGCGCAGGCGAGGAATGCCGAGCGGCCAGGGAGCGCTGTCGGCGGGGTCGGCCTGTGCGAGGAAGGCGTGATCGCCCGCCGTGAAACAGATGTGCAAGCGTGGCGATGCAGGACGATCGGCGGCGGTCAGTCGTCCTGCCTTGCGCAAGGCAGGGCGCAAGGCGTTGCCGAAGGCGCGCGCGAGTCCGGCCAATGGCTTGGCGTCGTCACTGTCGGGATGTTCGACGAGCAGGGCGCCGAATTCCGAAGCAGACGGCGGCAGCGCTTCCAGCAGTGGCGTGATGCGATCGCGCGGATCGAGCCCGCGCAGTTCGCTGATCAGGACGAGTTTCTGCCGCGCGAAAATCAGATCGCGCCACGGCAGCGCGCGCGACAACGCGATGGCATCGTCGCAGATGAAGCAGACATGGCCGCTATTGCGTTCGGTCCGCGCATAGCCCGGGAAGCCGGCTTCGGCGGCGCGCGCGGTGAGTTCGGCGGCGAGCTCCGGCTCGAAGCCGGCGCGGCAATAGCAGAGCAATCCGATCATCGAATGCTCAGTCCTTCCATGTCAGTCGCATCTCCATGGGAAAGACGGCCGGATGCGTTCGCCTCGCGATGCCGGATCAATACTTCGCGCCGCCGCGCGCGCCGTACTCGCGCAATACATCGCATGCGGCCTCGCGCGCGACGTCGCGCGTGACCTCGACGCCGCGCTTGCCCAGCTCGCCGATCCAGTCGGCCGGAAGCGGGCCTTCGTCGAACTCGGTCAGTGCCATCACGTCCTCGGCGCGCGCGCCGATCAGCAGGCGATCGATGCCCGCCCAGACCGTCGCGCCGTAGCACTGGCAGCACGGCTGCGAGGACGTCGCCAAGGTGTAGAAACCGTCGCGTTCGCCCTGCTCATTGAGGTTCAGGCGCGCGCGCTGCAGGCGCTGCTGCGCGAGCATGTAGGCCATGTTCTCGGCGTGCGCGAGCGAAGTGTGTTGTGGCAGAACCACGTTGACGCCGATGGCGACGATGCGATCTTCGGGACCGAAGACCACCGCGCCGAAAGGGCCACCGGTTCCGGCTTCGATGTTGCGTCGCGAGAGGTCGACCGCGAGCGCGACCTTGTCGTGGTCGGAAGGATAGGGGCGTCCGGCATCGACGGCATCCTGCACCCAGACCGGAAGCGTGAGGTGGACTTGTGCGTACAACATCATTGGACTGGCTCCTTGGATTCCAACGGGATGAGTGTCTTCTCGCGCGATGCCTGCGACGGCTCGCAGCGGCCCGCATTGCATTGGCATGAGCTGATGTCGCGGAAGCCGCATACACTCTTGCGGCCTTCGCGCGTGCATTGCGCCTTGATGGCGGCCGGATCGGTCGGGCTGTCCTTGTTCACGCAGGCGGGCATGGCGCCGCAGCAGTTGCCGACGTTCTTCACCGCACAGTCGTCGCTGGTGCGGCAGGAAATATCCAGCGCCGGCGTGGCGTTGCGGACCGGTGGCGATGGTGTGCTCATCGGCGGTGGCGTGGTCTGTCCTGCGGGATCGCCGGCCGAGGACGACGCGCAAGCCGTCGATAGCAAGGCCGACAGGGCGAGGCAGAGCAGGATCGCGATTCTGTTCATGAGGAGACTCCGCGAGGACGGCCGCCAGTCGGCAGGACGCTGACGGGAGTGGGAATCTTACCTTTCGTGCCGTTAGCTTGCTCCGGACGCGTGCCCGATTTGACGCGCCGGCACTGAATTGCATCGACGTATCAGTATGGAGAAAGCCTTGGAGCGCGCGGAACGAGTGAGAATTTCACACGTTCCGTATGTTTAACGATCTCAGCCTTTCGTCGTCCAGGTGTCGCGCAATCCGACGCTGCGATTGAACACGGGCGCATCGCTATGGTGGTCACGCCGATCGGCCACGAAATAACCGAGCCGCTCGAACTGGAACGACGTCTCCGGCGCGGCTTCCGCGGCGGCGGGTTCGACGTAACCGCGCACGCTGCGCTTGGAGTCGGGATTGAGATGATCGCGATAGGTCTTGCCATCGGATTCGTCGTCCGGATCGACAGCGGCGAACAGGCGATCGTAGAGACGGATTTCCGCCGCCTTCGCGTGCGCGGCGCTGAGCCAATGGATGGTGCCCTTGACCTTGCGGTTGGCGCCCTCCATGCCGGGACGCGATTCGGGATCGAGCGTGCCGCGCAGTTCGACGATATCGCCGGCGTCGTTCTTGATCACTTCATCGCAGCGGATGATGCCGGCGCCGCGCAGGCGCACGTCGCCGCCCGGCACCAGCCGCTTCCAGCCCGGCGGCGGTACTTCGGCGAAGTCCTCGCGCTCGATCCACAACTCGCGCGAGAACAGAACGCCGCGCGTGCCCGCCGACTCGTCCTTCGGATGGTTGGGGAACGTCAGCGTCTCGACGTGGTCTTCCGGCAGATTCGTCAGCACGAGCTTGAGCGGATCGATGACCGCCATGCGGCGCGGCGCGTGCGCGTCGAGGTCCTCGCGCAGGCAGCCTTCCAGCACCGAGAAATCGATCACCGAGTTCTGCTTGCTGATGCCGACGCGATCGATCAGAAGACGCAGCGAGGCTGGCGTGTAGCCGCGGCGGCGCAGGCCCTGCAACGTGGGCATGCGCGGGTCATCCCAGCCGTCGACCAGCTTCTCGCCGACCAGCGCCACCAGCTTGCGCTTGCTCATCACGGTGTAGTTGATGTTCAGGCGCGAGAATTCGATCTGGCGCGGCTTGGCGGCTTCGTTCGGCAGGCCGCTTGCGAGCAGCGGCTGCAACAGTTCCGGCGAGCCGACGAAGTCGACCTTGTCCACGCACCAGTCGTAGAGCGGACGATGGTCCTCGAACTCCAGCGTGCACAGCGAGTGGGTGATGCCTTCGACGGCATCGCCGAGCGCGTGCGCGAAGTCGTACATCGGATAGATCGGCCAGGCGTCGCCGGTGTTCTGGTGCGTGACCTTCTTGATGCGGTACAGCGCCGGATCGCGCAGGTTGATGTTGCCGCTGGCCATGTCGATCTTGGCGCGCAGCGTGCGTGCGCCGTCGGCGAACTCGCCCGCGCGCATGCGGCGGAACAGATCAAGGTTCTCTTCCACTGAACGATCGCGGTAGGGCGAGTTGCGGCCGGGCTCGGTGAGCGTGCCGCGGTATTCGCGCACTTGTTCGGCGCTGAGGTCGCAGACGAAGGCGTCGCCCTGGCGGATCAGTTTTTCCGCGGCGAGGTAGTACACCTCGAAGTAATCGGAGGCGTGGCGCAGGTTGGCCCAGTCGAAGCCGAGCCAATGCAGGTCGTCCTGGATCGCCTGCACGAATTCGGGGTCTTCCTTGGCCGGATTGGTGTCGTCGAAGCGCAGGTTGCACATGCCGCCGAATTCCTCGGCGATGCCGAAGTCCAGGCAGATCGCCTTGGCGTGGCCGATGTGCAGGTAGCCGTTGGGTTCGGGCGGGAATCGCGTGCGGATGGCGTGGTGCTTGCCGCTGGCCAGGTCGTCGCGAACGATCTGACGAATGAAGTCCTGCTTCGCAGGCGTCGCGTCTTGCACCGTCGTCGCAAGGACGGCGGCGGGATCGACGGTGGCGGGGCGGGACGGATGGCTCATCGCGGCAGGGACGCTGTGGGGAAACCACCAGTTTAGCCGAGGCGGCGCGTGCCCGCGCGCGTCATCCGGCCAGGAAACGCCCGCTCGTGTTAGCGTGCGCGCTTGCCGCCGTTCGCGGCCACCTAAGTTCCCCCATGCAAGCCCCCCACAAGACCGAATCCCGAGCGCTGGTGTGGATGGCGATCGGCGCGATCATCATCGGCACCAACGGACTGATGGTCCGGATCGCGGAAACGCCGCCCACCGTGTCCGCCTTCTGGCGCCTGCTGTTCGGCGGCGTGCTGGTGCTGCTCTACGCACGCGCCACGCGGCAATGGCAGTCGCTGCCGCGCCGTGTCTGGCTGTGGGCGCTGCTGCCGGGCGCGATTTTCGCCTGCGATCTGTGGCTCTGGCACCGCAGCATCCTGCTGATCGGGCCGGGGTTGTCGACGCTGCTGGCGAACGCGCAGGTGTTTTTCATGGCATTGGCCGGCGTGCTGCTGTTCGGGGAGCGCCTGGGGCCGCGCTTCCTGATGGGCATCCTGCTGTCGTTCTTCGGCCTGTGGCTGATGCTGGGCGGCAGTTGGGCGACGCTGCCGCCCGCGTACCGTTGGGGCGTGTGGATGGGGCTGGCGACCGGCCTGTCCTACGCCATCTTCAATCTCGGGCTGAAGCGCACGCAGCAGGAGGCGCATGTCGATCCGTCGCGCCCGGCGCCGGTGGCGCAGGTGCTGGGGATCGTGTCACTGATCGGGGCGGCGGCGCTTGGCATGGCCGGTGTGGCGGAGGGAACATCGTTCGCGATTCCGTCGCTGAAGTCGTTGCTGGTGCTGCTCGCGCTGGCGGGCATCGGGCACTGCCTGAGCTGGGTGCTGATCTCCAAGGCGATGTCGCACCTGCGCGTGGCGGTGATCGGTCTGATGCTGCTGTTGCAGCCGATCGTCGCCTTCCTGCTCGATGTGGGGCTGTTCGATCGCGCCACCACGTCGCGCGAATGGCTGGGACTGGCTTTCACGCTGGCCGGGATCTTCCTGGCCAGCTTGAAGGGGCGCTCGCGGTTGCCCGAGCAGCCGACGTAGGGCCTGGCCGCGCTCCCGTGTGTGGGAGCGGGCGAGGGTCCCTCAGCGACAGCCGTTGCTGTCGGTGCTCACGAAACCGTTCTGCTGCGAGATCGTGCGGTCGTAGCAGGGCAGCGCATTGCTGCTGTGGCGGTGACGCTGGGTGGAATGCCCGACGGCATGGCGCTGGTCGCGCGGCACGCCGTAGTTCCAGCCCGCCTCGCCGTCGAAATTGTTGTCCTTGATCAGCCAGCGCGGCAGCGCGGACGCGCCGCCGAGGGCCAGGGCGTTGGCCTTGTCGTGGATCTTCAGCCGGGTGGTGATGCGGTAGTAGCTCTGGCCCGCGACGGGTTCGAAGCTGATCATGCCGTCGAAGCCGAAGGACTGCGCGTTTGTCGAGACTTCCGGCAACCGTCCCGGCGAGGTGGTGGTGACCACCGACGTGTCGTTCCAGTCGCCGACCACGCCGTCGTGGTATTCGCCTTCGTCCCAGGTGTGCGTGTTGGTGTTGCCGACGGTGCGCTTGACGCTGACGAGCCGGTAGCCGCGCGTGCCGCGCAGCCATCCGGTTACTTCGAGCCGATGCCCGCCGCGCGTGGCCACCTGCGAGCGGCCGTCGGGCAGGGTGCTGAACACCGGTGCGTTCTGCATGTCGCCGAGCTTGTAGGTCAGCAGGCCGCCCTGTGTGCGCCGGCCGTGCGGATCGCGCCAGACCTGCAGGTTGGGCTGCATCTCCCAGCCGCTGGCGCCGGGATCGAGCCCGGCGATGCGGAAGCGGATCTCGTGCGGCTTGCCGTCGTTGACCAGTCCGATGAAGGGCGTGAGTTCGTAGCGGATCGGCTCGATGTTGAAGGCGCGCGGCGCGGGAATCACGTACCACAGGAACGGATTCGACCAGCCGCCGGTGTAGATATGCGGATAGGGCATGGCGATGCCGGCGACGCGGCCGTCGATCAGCACCTGCACCTCACGATACGGCCCCGGACCCGGGCAGGAATAGCCGGTGCTCGCCGGCGCGATGAAGTACCAGAACTCCTCGCAACCACCGCCCGAGCCGGTGGCGTAGACCTCGGCCTGCCAGCGTTCGGCGTCGACCGGCAGCACGTAATCGCCGATCAGATCCGCGCCATCGCGGCGCGGCGCCGACAGCGGCTGCACCGCGTCGGCCGTCTGCGCGGCCGGATGCTTGCGGTCGGCCTGGTAGAACACCACGCGCGCCTTCACGTAGATCACGCCGGTGTAGGTATCGTTGACGACGTTGCCGAGATACATCGCCGTGGGCTGCGGTGTTTCCAGCAGCGGCGCGTAGGCGGTGATGTCCTTCTCCACATGCCACTGGATGCCCTCGCGCGAGGGCTCGGGCGTGCTGGTGCGGAACACGGTGATGCCACCGATCTCCAGGTGCGAGATCCGGTCGTACTGCACGCCCTTCACCGCGCCGTCCATCTCCAGCACGATCTTGTTCCAGGGGCCTGGGCAACCGGGCGGCGGCGCGATGTTGCTGAGATAGGGATCGAAATTGTCGAAGCCGTGGTCGACGATCTGCACCGAGCAGGATGTCGTATCCGGGCGCGCGACGGTGGGATCGGCGGTGCGCGGATCATCCCAATCGGTGCCGAATTCGTCCGCGGCATGGACGGCGGGGGCCAGCAGCGCGCCGAGCACGAGCAGGCCGGCGGCGAGGCGGGGGAGCGGGCGGAACAACGGATCGGTGGGCATGGCGGACTCCAGGGCTGGATGGCAGCGTTGCGGCCCGGGCACGCCCCCCGCATACCCTGACGCGGCTAGGTTACAAGAGCGGCTCGGATCGTCCTGATGCACCCGCACAACCGGGGCGCGACATCTTGAATCCTGCGTTCGCAGCCGCAGATTGTGTTCGTCCCCCATCGCGGAGCTGACCATGTTCGGAATTGGTGCCTACAAACAGCGCATGCCGCAACCCGACAAGGCGCTGCCGGGACGCAGCAGTGAAATGCCGCTGCACAACGCCCACCACATTCATGGCCGCCCGCTACGTGGCGATTTCGCTGGCCTGCAACGTGTGCAGTTCGGCATGGGTTGTTTCTGGGGCGCCGAGCGCAAGTTCTGGTCGATCCCGGGCGTGGACACCACGGCCGTCGGCTATGCCGGTGGCTATACCCCGAACGCCACGTACCGCGAAGTGTGCAGCGGCGAAACCGGCCACGCCGAAGTGGTGCTGGTGGTGTACGACGAAGCGAAGGTGTCCTTCGATGACCTGCTCAAGGTGTTCTGGGAAAACCACGATCCCACCCAGGGCATGCGCCAGGGCAATGACGCCGGCACCCAGTATCGTTCCGCGATCTATTGCGACACGCAGGCGCAGTACGACGCGGCCGTCGCCAGTCGTGAGGCCTATCAGCGCAGACTGCGTGAAGCCGGCTATGGCGAGATCACGACGGAGATCGTATTCCCCGCGCCGACGTTCTATTACGCCGAGGACGACCATCAGCAATATCTGTCGAAGAATCCGCATGGTTACTGCGGATTGGGCGGTACGGGCGTGAGTTGTCAGATCGGCTTGGAAGCTTGAGCTGCTTGTCGCTTTTTGCTCGTCATCCCGGCGAAAGCCGGGATCCAGCCCTTGCGCTTGAAACCCGATAAAGCGGGATGACCAGCCATCCGGCTATTAAAAACCCGGCTTTCGCCGGAATGACGAACGAAGGATGAGGATTCGCCCATCCCGCTTCGCGGAATGACGGCGCTTTAAGCCGCGCGTCCTGGCTGCGCTTTCATCGGCTCTTCGAGCAAGTCCTTCGGCAACTCGCGAAAGACTTCAGCCAGTCGCCGCAGGAACGCATCCATCGCCGAACTCTTGCGCCAGATCATCGCGATCTCGCGGCTGGGATGGGAATCGCGGAAACCGAGCAGATGGATGCTTTCCGATCGGGCTACCGGCGGTTTCACCGCCAGCGTCGGCAGCAGCGTAACGCCGACATTGGCGGCGACCATTTGCCGCAGCGTTTCCAGGCTGGTGGCACGGAATTCGCTCTTCTCGGTGGCGCCGGACAGATGGCAGACATCCAGCGCCTGCTCGCGCAGGCAATGGCCGTCTTCGAGTAACAAAAGACGCTGGTTGGCCAGTTCCTTCAGCAGCAGTGAATCCTGTCGCGCCAGCGGATGTGATTCCGGCACCGCGAGCAGGAACGGTTCTTCGAAGAGGAATTCGGTGTGCAGCTGATCGTCGTGCAGCGGCAGTGCCAGCAGCGCGGCATCGAGGCGGCCTTCGCGCAGCCGCGTCAGCAGCACGTCGCTCTTTTCTTCGACCAGCAGCAATTCAAGCTGCGGGAAGCGTGCGCGGATCAGCGGCACCACATGCGGCAGCAGATAGGGGCCCAACGTGGGGAAGATGCCCAGGCGCACCGTGCCCGCTTCCGGGTCCTGGCTGCGCCGCGCCGCCTCGCGCATCTGTTCGACGTCGGCGACGATGCGCCGCGCGCGTTCGGCGACGTCGCGTCCGGCCGGCGTCAGCATCACCTTGCGTGGCGCGCGTTCGACCAGCGCCACACCGAGTTCTTCTTCCAGCTTCCGGATCTGCGTCGACAGCGTTGGCTGGCTGACGAAGCTCGCCGCCGCCGCCTTGCCGAAATGCTTGTGATCGGCAAGGGCGACGAGATATTTGAGATCGCGCAGATTCATAACCGCATCCCTCCGGTGCGTGTTACGTTCAGGCGGCCGCCGCTTCCGTTTCCGCGGGCGCGGTGGTGCGAATCAGGTGATCGAACGCGCTCAGCGCCGCCTTGGAGCCTTCGCCCATCGCGATCACGATCTGCTTGTACGGCGTGGTGGTGGCATCGCCCGCCGCGAACACACCGGGCACCGAGGTGCGGCCGTGGGTGTCCACTTCGATCTCGCCGCGCGTCGACAGCGCCACCGTGCCTTTCAGCCATTCGGTGTTGGGCAGCAGGCCGATCTGCACGAACACGCCTTCCAGTTCCAGACGATGGGAATCGCCGCCGACGCGGTCCTTGTAGATCAGGCCGTTGACGCGCTGGCCATCGCCGAGCACCTCGGTGGTCTGTCCCGACGTGATCACGGTGACGTTGCCGAGGCTCTTGAGCTTGCGCTGCAGCACCTCGTCGGCGCGCAGCTGGGCGTCGAATTCGATCAGGGTGACATGGTGGACGATGCCGGCGAGATCGATCGCCGCTTCCACACCGGAATTGCCGCCGCCGATCACCGCCACGCGCTTGCCCTTGAACAGCGGGCCGTCGCAATGCGGACAGTAGGCTACGCCCTTGTTGCGATACTGCTCCTCGCCGGGGACGTTCATCTGCCGCCAGCGCGCGCCGGTGGACAGGATCACGGTCTTGCCTTTCAGTGACGCGCCGTTGGCGAGCTTCACCGTCGTGTAGTCCGGGCCGGGCACGAGCGCTTCCGCGCGTTGCAGATTCATGATGTCGACGTCGTACTGGCGCACGTGCTGCTCCAACTGTGCCGCCATCCGCGGACCTTCGGTCTCCGGCACGGAGATGAAGTTCTCGATCCCGAGCGTGTCGAGCACCTGGCCGCCGAAACGCTCCGCGGCGATGCCGGTGCGAATGCCCTTGCGCGCGGCGTACACCGCAGCCGCGGCACCGGCCGGGCCGCCGCCGACGATCAGCACGTCGAAGGGATCGCGCGCGTCGATCTTCGCCGCTTCGCGCCTGGCCGCGCCGGTGTCGAGCTTGGCGATGATTTCCTCCACGCCCATGCGGCCCTGGCCGAACGGTTCACCGTTGCGGTAGACGGTCGGCACCGACATCACCTCGCGCGCATCGACCTCATCCTGGAACAGCGCGCCATCGATGGTGACGTGGCGGATGTTCGGGTTGAGCACCGACATCAGATTGAGCGCCTGCACCACGTCCGGACAGTTCTGGCAGGACAGCGAGATATAGGTTTCGAAGACGTGCTCGCCTTCGAGATGACGAATCTGCTCGATGACTTCAGCGCTCGCCTTCGACGGATGTCCGCCGACGTGCAGCAGCGCCAGCACCAGCGAGGTGAACTCGTGGCCGAGCGGAATGCCGGCGAAGCGGATGCCGAGATCCTCACCGGGACGCGAGATCGAGAACGACGGAATGCGCACGTCGCCGCCGCGATGCTCGACCAGGGTGATCTTGTCCGACAGCACCACCAGATCGTCGAGCAGCGCCTGCATCTCGTGCGATTTCTCGCTCTCATCGAGCGCGGCCACCAGTTCCACCGGCTGCGTGATCTTTTCGAGGTAGGCCTTGAGCTGGGTTTTGAGATCGGCGTCGAGCATGGGCGTGAATTCCATCTTGCGTTGGCTTCGACTGGCTGGGGGATGATGCCGCGAAGCGATAGGAGAGAGTGAAGAGGGGCGAAGAACGAGCGGGATGCGGGGGAGGGGACGGCACCGGCCCGCCTTCGCGCCTCTTCACTCGCACCTGAGGGGCTGGGTGCGAGTCCGTGGCCGGAGCGTGCTCCGGCCACGGTGTTGCAGGTTTAGATCTTGCCGACCAGATCCAGCGACGGCTTCAGGGTCTTCTCGCCCTGCTTCCACTTGGCCGGGCAGACTTCACCCGGATGCGAGGCGACGTACTGCGCGGCCTTGATCTTGCGCAGCAGCTCGCTGGCGTCGCGGCCGATGCCGTTGTCGTGGATTTCGGCGGTCTTGATCACGCCTTCCGGGTTGATGATGAAGGTGCCGCGCAGGGCCAGGCCTTCTTCCTCGATCAGCACGTCGAAGGCGCGCGCCAGCTTGGCGGTGGGATCGCCGACCAGCGGATACTTCACCTTGCCGATCGCGTCGGAGGTGTCATGCCAAGCCTTGTGGGCGAAATGGGTGTCGGTGGAAACGCCGTAGACCTCGACGTCGAGCTTCTTGAACTCGTCGTAATGGTCGGCGAGGTCTTCCAGCTCGGTCGGGCAGACGAAGGTGAAGTCGGCCGGGTAGAACACGAACACGGACCACTTGCCCTTCAGCGAGGCATCGGTGACTTCGACGAACTCGCCGTTGTGGTAGGCGGTGGCCTTGAACGGCTGCACTTCGGTATTGATCAGGGACATCGAGGTTCCTTTACAGGTGGGTGAAGGGGGAGGGAGAGGCAGCGGGTCTGGCCGCGGCGTTGAAGTAGCTTAGGCGGCGCCTATCGATATGTGAAATTGATAGTAGATATACTATCAATAGGTTTTGCCTATTGATACAATCGGGATGTGCTTTCGCACATTCGGCCCGGGGCAAGGGCTGAACCGCCCGGCCGGGCCCTATTCGCGCGAGGTGGCGCGTCGAAGGGCGCGGGCGTGCCACGCGGGCCGAACCCTGATCGCGGTCGATCGCAATGCCGCTGTTTGTCGACATGCCTGCTTCGCAGACCTGTTGGATGTTGAGGAGCGAAGCGACAAAGAGGATGTGCGGCTGATGCATGGCGTGATCGGGTCATGCAGTCCACGATGCGGATGCGATGTAACTAACGACACATGCCGCATCCCCTCGTCCGACGTACGCTCGCGCTTTTTCCGGCCGAGGCCAGCCCATGCACCCGCTTCGCAGCAAGACGTTCCGAATCAGTTCGTTGACGAGTGCATTGCTGGCTTGCGCCGGCATCGCCCATGCCGCCGATCAGGTGCCCAAGGGACCGCTGCCACGCACGGTGGTGCCGTCGCTGGTGCAGCTGGAACTCAAGCTCGATCCGAAACAGCAACGCTTCAGCGGCAAGACCCGCATCGAAGCGAACGTGGCGGAAGCAACCGACACGATCTGGATGCACGGCCGCGATCTGAAGATCGACAAGGCCGAGGCAGTGCTCGCCGATGGCAAGCGCATCGCGCTGAAGACGGAGAACGCCGACGTTTCCGGTGTGCTCAAGCTCAGCGCGGGCGAAAAGATTCCGGCCGGCAAGGCGACCATCGAGATTGCATACGACGCTCCCTTCGGTGAATTGCAAGGCGCCTACCGCGTCAAGCCGGACGACAGCGACTACGTGGTCACGCAGATGGAACCACTGGGCGCGCGCAACACGTTCCCCGGATTCGACGAGCCGAGCTTCAAGCAGCCGTGGGACATCACGTTGATCGTGCCGAAGGACGACGTCGCCGTCGCGAACACGGCCGAAGAGAAGACCGAGCAGTTGGCTGATGGCTGGAAGAAGGTGACATTCCGCCGCACCGAAGCCTTGCCGAGCTATCTGATCGCCTTCGCGGTCGGTCCCTGGGATGTTCCCGTCGGTCCCGACATCGCGCCCAATGGCTCGCGCACCACGCCGCTGAAGCTGCGCGGCATCGCCGCGAAGGGACAGGGCGCGCGCATGGCGTATTCGCTCAAGCACACGCCGGCGATCGTGAAGGGGCTGGAGGATTATTTCGGCATCCCGTATCCGTTCGACAAGCTCGACAATGTCGCCGCGCCGGATTTCTGGGCGGGTGCGATGGAGAACGCCGGGCTGATCGTCTATCGCGACGTGCTGATGTTCCCGGACGAGAATTCCAGCGCGAGACTGCTGCAGGCCTACTGGGGCGTCAGCGCGCACGAACTCGCGCACCAGTGGTTCGGCGATCTAGTGACGATGCGCTGGTGGGACGACATCTGGCTCAACGAAGGTTTCGCCACTTGGATGGGCAACAAGATCCACGGCCAGCTCCGGCCGGAATCGCACATCGATCGTGATCTGCTGGAGGGCGTGATCGAAGCCATGGACGCCGACCGGCTCGCCACCACGCGCCGCATCCACGAGCCGATCAAGGATTTCACCGACATCCAGTCCGCGTTCGACGGCATCACTTATCAGAAGGGCGCGGCCACACTCGGCATGTTCGAGCACTACATCGGCGAGGACAAATTCCGCGATGGCGTGCGCAACTACCTGCAGGCGCATGCGCGCGGCAACGCCACCAGCGCGGAGCTGATCCAGTCGGTGGCCGAACAGAGCAAGGAACCCGAGCGCGTCGCCAAGGCTTTCACCAGCTTCATCGATCAGCCAGGCGTGCCGTTCGTGAAGATCGATCTGGCCTGCGGCGATGGCAAGCCCGCGATCACGGTGCAGCAGCAGCGCTACCTGCCGCTCGGTTCGAGCGCGAGCCGTGACCAGACATGGGGCATTCCCCTGTGCGTGCGCTACGCCGACGGCAAGGCCGTGCGCGAGGAATGCACGCTGGTGACCGAGGCGCAGACGCGCGTCGAACTCGAGCGCGCGCAAAGCTGCCCGACTTGGGTGATGCCGAACGCACACGGCGATGGCTACTACCGTTTCTCGCTCGCGCCGAAACTGCAGCAGGCGCTGTCCGGCGCCTTCGCGAAGCTCGATCAACGCGAGCAGCGCATGTTCGCCGACTCGGCCATCGCCGCTTACGACGCGGGCGACCTCACGCCGAGCGATCTGGTCAAGACGCTGCCGCAGTTCGCGAACGCCGACGTGCGCCAGACGGTGACGACGGGCATGGGCGAGGTCAGGTGGATGGACGAGTACCTGTTCCAGGACGAGGCTTCGCGCAAGGCGTTCCGTGCCGGTATCGCCGAGATCTACCGGCCGCGCCTGGAGAAGCTGGGAACGACGTTCCAGAGCAAGGAAGCCGACGATACCCGCATCCTGCGCAGCCGACTGATCGGCTTCTTCGCGCGCACGCTCGACGATGCGGCGGTGCGCAAGCAGCTCGCCACGCAAGGGCGTGCCGTGCTCGGCCTGGACGGCGACGGCAAGCTGAAGCCCGATGCCGCGCCGCGCGACATCCGCGGCCTCGCCATCACCGTGGCGGTGCAGGACGGCGGCAAAGCGGCGTTCGATTCCGCCGAGCAGCATCTGCGCGCGACACAGGATCCCGAACTGCGCGGCGATCTGGCCGCCGCGCTCGGCAGCTCGCGTGATCCGCAGCTGGCCGAACGCGCACGCACGCTGGCGCTCGAGCAAGGCTTGCTGCGCAGGAACGAGATTCCCGACATTCTCATGGGCCAGGGCGAGAAGCCCGAAACCCGCGTCGCGCTGCGGCAGTGGCTTGACGGCAATTTCAAGACACTGGAAGCCAAGCTGGCGCCGGCGGGCGCGCGTCTGCTCGATCTCTACGCGATGGGCATGTGCAGCCGCGACGAGGCGCAGGAATTGCAGACCAAGTTCGCCAAGCGCATGGAAACCATCGAAGGCGGCCCGCGTGCGTTGACGCAGGCCATCGAGGCGGTGCAGCTTTGCGCCGCGCAGGTGGACGCGCGCGCCGGCAAGGCGCCGACGTTCGCGGGCAAGTAAACGAGGGCGGGCACATCGCGACGCCGACGATCACCGCCTGCCTGCGCGAAGCGCGTGCACGCATCGAGCCCGCCGAGGTGGAGCTGTTGTTGTTGCACGCGCTGCGCGGTCATGACCGGGCGCGTGCCTACGATCGCGCCTGGCTCTACACGCATGGCGATGATCCGATCGGTGCGGCGGTGCTGGAGCGCTTCCAGGCATTGCTGTCGCGACGCGAAGCCGGCGAACCCGTCGCCTATCTGACGGGCCGACGCGGTTTCTGGACGCTGGAACTGGAAACCACCGCCTCGGCCTTGATCCCGCGCCCGGAAACCGAATTGCTGGTCGAGGCCGCGCTCGAACGGATCCCGGCGGATCGCGAAGCGCGCATCGCCGATCTCGGCACCGGCACGGGTGCGATCGCACTCGCGCTGGCGAGCGAGCGCCCGCTCGCGCGCGTGATCGCGATCGACGTCAGCGAAGACGCGTTGGCGTTGGCGCTCGCCAATGCGCAGGGCCACGAAATCCACAACGTGGAATTCCGTCGCGGCGACTGGTTCTCGTCGCTGGTCGGTGAAACATTCGATGTCATCGTCAGCAATCCGCCTTATCTCGCGGAAGATGATCCGCATCTGCGCGAAGGCGATCTGCGCTACGAACCGCAGCTCGCGCTGTCTTCGGGCGCGGACGGCCTCGATGCCATTCGCGTCATCGCCCATGACGCGCCGATGCATCTGCGGCCGGGTGGATGGCTGTTGCTGGAACATGGGTTCGAGCAGGGCGCGCCCGTGCGCGATCTGCTGGTCGCGGTCGGGTTCTCCGATGTCGCCACGTTGCGAGATCTGGAAGGGCGTGAACGAGTGACGCTGGGGCGAATCAGCGCTTGATCCGTCGGCGAAAAGAGTCGGCGGACATCTCTTCCGCGCGTCATTGCTTGCCTGTGCGGGAATGACGAGCCGGAGATATTCGGGCTTTTTCCCTCCGTTACCTGCCATCCATTACACTTCAACGATCCCTGATCGAAGGTGCCGCATGCGCGACCTGTACCCCGACATCGAACCCTATGATACTGGAACGCTCCAGGTCGACGATCGCCACACGCTCTACTACGAACAATGCGGCAATCCGAACGGCAAGCCGGTGGTGCTGCTGCATGGCGGTCCCGGCGCGGGTTGCAGCGCCAAGATGCGCCGCTTCCACGATGCGTCGAAGTACCGCATCGTGCTGTTCGACCAGCGCGGCAGCGGCCGTTCGACGCCGCATGCCGATCTCGTCGACAACACCACGTGGGATCTGGTCGCCGACATCGAGAAGCTGCGTATCAAGCTCGGCATCGGACGCTGGCAGGTGTTCGGCGGCTCGTGGGGATCGACGCTGGCGCTCGCCTACGCGCAGACGCATCCGCAGCACGTGACCGAGCTGGTGCTGCGCGGCATCTTCATGCTGCGCCGCTGGGAGCTGGAATGGTTCTACCAGGAAGGTGCGTCGCGGCTGTTCCCGGATGCGTGGGAGCACTACATCGCCGCGATTCCCTCGGTCGAGCGCCATGACCTGATTTCCGCCTTCCACCGCCGCCTGACCAGTGATGACGAATCCGCGCGGCTGGCCGCCGCGCGCGCCTGGAGCGTGTGGGAGGGCGCGACGTCCTTCCTGCACGTCGATGAGGATTTCGTCACGGGACACGAGGACGCCAGATTCGCGCTCGCCTTCGCCCGCATCGAGAACCACTACTTCGTCAACGGCGGCTTCTTCGAGGTGGAGGATCAGCTGCTGCGCGATGCGCACAAGATCGCCGACATCCCCGGCGTCATCGTGCATGGCCGCTACGACGTGGTCTGCCCGGTGCAAAGCGCCTGGGAGCTGCACAAAGCGTGGCCGAAGTCGCAGTTGACCATTACATCCGCGTCCGGCCATTCCGCTTTCGAGGCGGAGAACATCGACGCGCTGGTCAGGGCGACCGACCGGTTTGCGTGACCGCCTGCCCGCGGCGCATACGTATGCGATGACGTCCGGCCGATAACCCGGTAACGTTCGGCGCGAACGCAGGTGGCGTTCTCAGTGGGCCGAGGCCCGTAGGAGAATCACCGTGAATGCAGTTGCGACATCGCCCCCGGCGCGGACCAATGCTCGCGTCGTCGCCATCGCCGCGGTCGCGGCGCTCGGTGGATTCCTGTTCGGTTTCGATACCGCGGTCATCAACGGCGCGGTCGACGCGATCCGCGGTGATTTCAAGCTCGACGCGACGCTGATCGGCTTCGCGGTGTCTTGCGCGCTGCTGGGTTCGGCCATCGGCGCCTGGTATGCCGGACCGCTCGCCGACCGCTGGGGGCGCGTGCGCACCATGCAGGTGGCGGCGGTGGCGTTGACCGTGAGCGCGGTGGGCTCGGGGCTGGTGTTCGGCGTCTGGGATCTGGTGTTCTGGCGGCTGGTCGGCGGCATGGGCGTGGGCATCGCCTCGGTGATCGCGCCGGCATACATCGCCGAAATCTCTCCCGCGCACGTGCGCGGACGGCTCGGCTCGTTGCAGCAGCTTGCCATCGTGCTCGGCATCTTCGTCGCGCTGGCTTCGGATGCGCTGCTCGCGCATCTGGCCGGTGGCGCGGCGCAGCCGTTGTGGTTCGGTCTGAATGCGTGGCGATGGATGTTCCTCGTCGCCGCGCTGCCGGCGGTGGTGTACGGATTGCTGGTGTTGCGCGTTCCGGAATCGCCGCGCTATCTGGTGGCGAAGGGCGAGAAGACGGCTGCCGCCGGCGTGTTGCGCCAGGTGCTGAGCCTATCCGACGACGAGGCGCTCCATCACAAGGTGGACGAGATCGATGCCAGCCTGCGTTCGGAGCATCGTCCGCGCCTGAGCGATCTGCGCAAGGCAGGTGGCGGACTGCTGCCGGTGGTGTGGATCGGCATCCTGCTGTCGGTGTTCCAGCAGTTCGTCGGCATCAACGTGATTTTCTACTACTCGTCGACGCTGTGGCATTCGGTTGGCTTCAGTGAAGCCGACTCGTTCAAGATCACCGTCGCCACCTCGATCACCAACGTGCTGGTGACGCTGGTCGCGATCGCGCTGGTCGATCGCATCGGCCGCAAGCCGCTGCTCGTCATCGGCTCGGCCGGCATGACGATCACGCTGGCGGTGATGGCATGGTGCTTCTCGCAGGCGGCGGGCGGCGGCGCCGACATCCAGCTGCCGCATCCGTGGGGGCCTGTCGCCCTCGTCGCCGCCAATCTCTACGTCATCTTCTTTGGCGTGAGCTGGGGGCCGGTGGTATGGGTGTTGCTCGGCGAGATGTTCCCCAACCGCATCCGCGCCATCGCGCTCGCGGTGGCAGCGGCTGCGCAGTGGTTGGCCAACTTCGCGATCACCGCTACGTTCCCGCAGCTGGCCGAGATCGGTCTCAGCTTCGCCTACGGCCTGTACGCGGCGTTCGCCTTGCTCTCATTCGGATTCGTACTTGCCGCTGTGCGGGAAACGAAGGGGATGGAGCTGGAAGAAATGCGCAATTGAACAGGGCCGGCATCCCTTCGTTGAGACAACGGTTCCGACTTCAGGGAGCGGCCTTCTCCGGCGCTCCCACGTCGACGTGAACGCGGCGGTAGACTCGCGACACTAACCGCTTCAGATCGCGGGCGATCCATCCGGATTGTGCTCGATCATCCACAGTCCGGCCCAGAGCTTGAGGTCCAGCTCGAAGCCTTCGGCGTGCTTGCGCATCAGCCACGCGGGCGCGCTCGCGCGCGGCACGCTGTGCACGGTGATGTTCTCGCTGCCGACGCCGCCACCTTCGCCGACTTTCTTCAGGTCGCGGGCGCGCGCGAAGGCGATGCGCTCGTTGCTCATGCCGGCCGAGGTCGGGCCGATCAGCAGGACGTCGACGCGGCCGGCCTCCCAGCCGGTTTCCTCGACCAGTTCGCGGCGGGCGGCGTCTTCCAGCGTGTCCTCGGCGTCGTCGTCGCCGACCAGTCCGGCCGGCATCTCGATGGTTCTGGCGCCGAGCGGCACGCGGTACTGCTCGACGAACAGGACGTGGTCATCCGGCGTCACCGCGATGACGAGCACGGCCAGGCCGTCCTTGCCGTGCGTGCGTTCGCAGGATTCCCAGTGGTCGCGTTTCACCAGGCGAAGCCATTCGCCCTGGTAGAGGATTTCAGGGGTGTCGGTCATGGGATGTCGCGCAAAATTTGGTTGCGTGATGCTACGACGGATTCGATGACGCCGTTAAGTCGACGTCCGTCACGGCTTGCAATCGTTTGCGCGTCAGCGGGCCGAAACGCATCGCTTCGCAGAGCGCGATCAGGGTGGCGGCATCGGCCTGATTACGCAGGAAAAGTGGCCCAGAAGCGGGCGGCATGAAACCGGTCAGGGGGGCATCGAGCGCGATGGTGGAAAGCTGCCGGCACAGCAATGCCTGCTCGCGATGCTGCCGCAGCTTGATCGCCGCCTGCGCGGCGCCGCGGAACCGCAGGTACGGCACCTCGTCGATGCGTTCGAGCAGGGCGTCGAGGCTGCCGAAATGGGCGAGCAGCACGGCCGCGGTCTTGGCGCCGATGCCGGGGACGCCTGGGATGTTGTCGACGGCGTCGCCGCTCAATGCGAGGTAGTCGGCGATCTGGTGTGCTTCCACGCCGTGGCGCGCCTTGACGCCGGCCATCCCCCAGCGTTGGCCGCGGGCGAAATCCCATTGCTCGTCATGTTCGAGCAGCAGCTGCGACAAATCCTTGTCGGCCGAAACGATGATGCCGCGATGGCCGTGACCGCGCGCGACATGCAATGCGCTACCGATGAGATCGTCGGCTTCGTAGTCGCTGTGCGCCAGCACCACCAGCCCGAGTGCGTCGCACAGCGCCTTGCAGTAGGCGAACTGGCGCTTGAGTTCCGGCGGTGCCGGCGCGCGATTGGCCTTGTAGGCGGGATACAGCGCATTGCGGAAGCAGCTGTCGAGCGCTTCATCGAAGGCGACCACGATGTGGCGCGGGCGCTCGCGTTCGAGCAGCTCGATCAGGAAGCGCGCGAAGCCATGCACCGCATTGGTCGGCCAGCCGTCGGCGTCGTGGAATTCGTCCGGCATCGAATGCCAGGCGCGGAAGACGTACAGGCTGGCGTCGATCAGATGCAGTGGTGGCCGGGGAGCGTTCACGCCGGCGTCCAATCACTCAGCAAGGATGCTGGATCGGGACGCTCGCGCTCCGGCGCCTCCAGCTTCGGCGTGCCGATGTGGACGAAGCCGGCGATGCGTTCCTGCGGGCCGAGTCCGAGCAACGACAGGATCCTGGCATCGTAGGCCGGCCAGCCGGTCAGCCAGCTGGCGCCGAAACCCAGCGCCTGGGCGGCCTGCAGCAGGGCGAAGCAGACCGAGCCGGCGCAGAGCAGGCGTTCCTGTTCGGGAATCTGAGTGTCGTCGGCGTCGAGCACGGCGACGACCGCGATCACCAGCGGCGCATGCGAGAAGCGGTGGCGATCCTTGTCGATCGCGCTTTCGGGCGCATCGGGCTGGAGTTCCAGCGTGCGCGCGACCAGCGCCTCGCCAAGCGCCTGGCGCGCATCGCCGGCAATGCGCAGGAAGCGGAACGGCACGCGCTTGCCATGATCGGGAACGCGCACGGCCGATCGCAGCATGCGCAGCAGGGTGGGAGCGTCCGGTCCGGGTTCGCCGAGTTGCTTGGCGGGAACGGAGCGGCGGGCGTCGAGGACTTCGAGTGGGGTCACGTGGGGAGCGCGCCTGTGAATGCGATGGTTTCGGATAAAACGAGTTCGTATTCTGCCACCGGGACATCGCCGGGGCCGATCCGATTCGCTAGGATGAGGGCAACCCCCCCAGCGGAGCGTTGCATGGCAGTGGAAACCGGAGCCGTCCAGACTGGCAAGGTACTGATCGCAGCTGTGCGTGAAACCGCGCCGGGTGAACGCCGCGTCGCATTGACGCCGGAAACCTGCAAGAAGCTGGTGGCCGCCGGCGCGCGAGTGCGCGCGGAACGCGGCCTGGGTGTGGGCGCGAGCATCGCCGATCAGGCCTATGCGGAGGCCGGCGCGGAACTGGTCGATGCGACGGCGCTGGCCGATGCGGATCTGGTGCTGTGCGTGCAATCGCCGCCGCCGGAGACGATCGCGACGCTGAAGCAGGGCGCGGTGCTGATCGGCAGCCTGCAACCCGATGCCAATCCCGCGCGTGCCGACGCGCTGCGCGCGAAGGGCGTCCTGGCCTTCCCGCTCGAACGGCTGCCGCGCACCACGCGCGCGCAGGCGATGGACGTGCTGAGCTCGCAGGCCGGCATGGCCGGCTACAAGGCCGTCTTGATCGGCGCGCAGCTGGCGCCGCGCTTCTTTCCGATGCTGACCACCGCCGCCGGCACGATCCGGCCGTCGAAGGTGCTGATCGTGGGCGCGGGCGTCGCCGGTCTGCAGGCGGTGGCGACGGCGAAACGGCTCGGTGCGCAGGTGGAATGCTTCGACGTGCGGCCGGAAACGCGCGAGCAGATCGAATCGCTGGGTGGCAAGTTCCTCGACCTCGGCGTGAGTGCAGCGGGCGAGGGCGGCTACGCGCGCCAGCTCACCGACGAGGAGCGCGCCGAGCAGCAGCGCCGGCTTGCCGAACATCTGAAAGGCATCGACGTGATCGTCTGCACGGCCGCGGTGCCGGGGCGTCCGGCGCCGAAGATCATCTCCGCCGCGATGGTGGAAGGGATGAAGCCCGGCAGCGTGATCGTCGACCTCGCCGCCGAGACCGGCGGCAATTGCGAGTTGACCAGGCCTGGTGAAACGGTCGACGTCAACGGCGTGACGGTTGCTGGCCCGCTCAACCTCGCCAGTAGCGGTGCGTTGCATGCGAGTGAGATGTATGCACGCAATGTGTTCAATTTCGTTTCGTTGCTGGTGAAGAACGGTGCGGTTGCGTTCGATTGGAACGATGAATTGCTGGCGAAGACCGTGTGGCCGGCGGTGCCTGAATCGGCTCGTGTTGGCGAGATTGCTGCCACGCTGGCGTGATCGTCTGTTGGCGCGGCTGGGGGTGGCTTGCTCTTATTTGTTGATTGGTTTTGAAGGCAAAAGCGTTTCGTCCGCTACGCGGCCGAGTTCATTTCTTTTGATAAGCGTCAAAAGAAACGAACCAAAGAAAAACGCTTTTCCCGACGAAGCAGCCCCAGGGTTTCATTGCTATCAGGATTTTTCGACTCGCCATCCTGGCTCGGTCGAAAAACGGCGCACATCCTGTGCGCCGCCCTCCGGGTCTCCGGCTGGTGGGGGCGCTCAAGCATTTTTAGAAGCGAAAGGCGAGGCAAAGCCGAGCAGCTTTTGCTCTTGGCTGCTAAGCCTTGCGAGCCATGATTGCTTCTAGACCCGAAGGGCGGCGGGCAGGAAGCCCGCCGTTTTCCGACCGAGCCATGGATGGCGAGTCGGAAAATCCTGGGGCTCAACCCGCCATGGGATTGCTGTGTCGAGAAAAGCGTTTTTCTTTGGTTCGTTTCTTTTGACGCTTATCAAAAGAAATGAACTCGCCCCTTCAGGGGCGAAACGCTTTTGACCTTGGCGCAGGCGCTTTCCACCGTTTAACAGCTCTCCCATCGAAAAGCTCCTCGCGCATCGGCATTCTCAACGCCTCACCTGCGATCGCAAGCCCGCCTCGGCGTTCATGGCGGTGTCGGCTGCTTCTCCAGCCACATCCTGCGCTGCTCCGGCGTC
The DNA here is from genome assembly GCF_058803905.1 of Luteimonas sp. GW821-FHT14E02. NCBI lineage: Bacteria > Pseudomonadati > Pseudomonadota > Gammaproteobacteria > Lysobacterales > Lysobacteraceae > Luteimonas > Luteimonas sp. GW821-FHT14E02. The sequence continues at coordinate 59,326 of NZ_JBXAPK010000013.1, forward strand.
ATCGCACGGAAGCGTTCCATCTGCACCTTGCGCTGCTCGGGCGGCAGCGCGCGCAGCTTCTCGAATATGGTCCGCATCTGCTCGCGTTGCTCCGGTGGCATGTGGTCCCAGCGCTTCATGCCGCGATGGGCGCGCACGCGCTGTTCCGGCGTCATTTCCTGCCAGCGTCGCGCGCGCTCGAACATGCGCGCGCGCTCGTCCGGATTCGAATTCCAGCGCTCGCGCACGGGGGCCAGCAGGAGTTCGCGTTGTTCGCGTGACAGGTGTTCCCAGTCCGGCATCGACACCGAGCCGGGCGGTGGTGGGGGTGGGAGCGGCGGCGGTGCCGCGCTCACGGTATGGGAGCCCAGCAGCAGCGCGAGGAACATGCCAGAGAGGAGTCGGCGGGGGGCGAGGCGGGTCATGAATGCGTCACTCCATCGCGAGGGACTGGGCGTCCTGGGAGGCCAGCCAAAGATAGAAATCAGGATTCTGGTCGTACAGGCCGCCGTCGTCATCATCGACGTCCACACTGGCGACCGGCGCCGACGGCGCGGCGAGCGTGGGCTGCACACGGTTTTCCTGCTGCCACTGCAGGCCCAGCGCGGCGGCGAACAATGCCGCGCATGCGGTCGCGCCCGCCAAACCATAACGGCGCAGGGGTGAAGCCGCCCGTCGCGGCGTGGAGAGCGCCTGGCGACGGCGCTGATGCAATTGCGCCTGGGTCCGCGCCGACACTTGCGTCGTCGCCTCGGCATAGCGCTGCCGCATCGCGGCGTCAAAATCCCGATCCTTCTGCTGCATCTCGTTTTCAGGGGTGTCGTTCATGCGAAATCCTCCAGTCGCCGTTGCAACGCTTCGCGTGCCCGCGACAGGTGTGTCTTCACCGAGCCCTCGCTGCATCCCATGATGCGCGCGGTATCGGCGACGTCGAATTCTTCCAGTACGCGCAGCGTGAACGCTTCGCGCTGCCGGCGCGGCAGCTCGCGCAGTGCCGTGACGAACTGCGCGTAGGCCTCGCGGCTGTCGTGCGCCCGGGCCGGATCGGGCTGGTGATCGGCCCAGTCCGGCGTGCCGTCGCCGGCATCGCCCGCGTTGAACAGCCAGCCGAGCCGGAACGTCCGGCGCCGCTGGGCGTCGATGATGCGGCTGCGCAGGATGCTCCAGAACAGCGGCGACCATTCCGAGGTCGGGCGGTCTCGGTAGGCGAGCATCTTCATCATCGCCTCCTGCACGACGTCGAGCGCGTCCTCGCGGTGGCGCAGGCCGAGCTCGGCGAAGCGGAACGCGCGCGGCCCGGTGTCGGCCAGGAACTGGTCCAGGCTGCCCGCCTCCGGCGCCGTGCCCGGCGCGGGTGGGGGATCGAGGCGGGCAGCGTCTGCGCTCACCGGCACGAGCATAAGCCGCCCACGCGCAACCGCGGCTGTCGCGGCGCCGGTACCGGCCGCGTGCCGGAAATCGCCTGGGAATCCGCTGGAAACAGGCGGAGTTTTCGCTTGCGGGCGCGCGGCCGAGGCCATGTCATCGGGTCTGCGAACGGATCGGGTTGGTTGCAATGGAAACGTCTGGTCGCGACATCGGTTGACAGCCAGTTGCGGCGACGTGCCCAAAATCACACGACTGGCTCTATGATGCGGGGAACTTCGGTTGCGGGGAGACGAGCGGTGAGCGACGGGTTCGTGGCGCTTTACATCTTCATGCTGGCCGCCATCGCCGGCAACGTGATCATCTCGCGCGTGCCGGTGATCCTGCACACGCCGCTGATGTCCGGCAGCAACTTCATCCACGGCATCGTCCTGATCGGCGCCATGGTCGTGCTCGGCCACGCCGATACCACGCTCGAAAAAATCATCGGCTTCCTCGCCGTGCTGCTCGGGGCGGGCAACGCCGCCGGCGGCTACGTGGTGACGGAGCGGATGCTGGACATGTTCAAGTCCTCCAAGCAGCCGGAGAAGAAGTGATGGTGTGGCTTTCCGTTCTGGTGAAGGCCAGTTATCTCGTCGCCGCGACACTATTCCTGCTTGGCCTGCAACGCATGGCCTCGCCCAAGACCGCGCGCAGCGGCATCCAGTGGGCGGGCGTGGGCATGCTGATCGCCACCGTGGCGACGTTCTTCCTGCCCGGTCTGCACAATCTCGGCTTGATCGTCGCGGCGACCGCCATCGGCACCGCGGTCGCCTGGGTCTGGGGCAAGAAGGTCGCGATCACCGACATGCCGCAGATGGTGGCCCTGTTCAACGGCATGGGTGGCGGCTCGGCGGCGGCGATCGGCGCGGTGGAACTGTTCAAGTTCTCTGCGTTGAACAGCGTCTATCAAGTCGATGCGGTGACCGGCACGCCGATGGCCATGTCGGTGGAGCCGCCGATCGTCACGTTGGTGCTCGCGGTGATCGGTGCGCTGATCGGCGCAGTGTCGCTGACGGGCTCGATCATCGCCTGGGCCAAGCTCGATGGCCGCATGGACAAGCGCTACACCTTCCCGGGGCAGCAGGTGTTCAACGCCCTGGTGGCGCTGGCGGCGGCGGTGCTGGGCGCTCTGGCGATCCATTCGCTGAGCGTGCCGGTGATCGTCGCGTTCTTCATCGCCGCACTCGCGCTCGGCGTGCTGATGACGCTGCCCATCGGCGGCGCCGACATGCCGGTGGTGATCTCGCTCTACAACGCCTTCACCGGTCTGGCGGTGGCGTTCGAAGGCTATGTGCTCGGCAATGAAGCCCTGATCATCGCCGGCATGATGGTCGGCGCGGCCGGCATCCTGCTGACGCGATTGATGGCGAAGGCCATGAACCGCTCGATCAAGTCGGTGCTGTTCTCCAACTTCGGCGGTGGTGGGCAGGCACAGGAGATCACCGGCACGCAGAAGCCCATCGAGGCCGGCGACGTCGCCGCGATGATGGCGTATGCCGAACGCGTGGTGATCGTGCCGGGTTATGGCCTGGCGGTGGCGCAGGCGCAGCACAAGATCTGGGAGCTGACGCAGAAGCTGATGGATCGCGGCGTGAAGGTGAAATTCGCCATCCATCCGGTGGCGGGCCGCATGCCGGGCCACATGAACGTGCTGCTGGCCGAAGCGGGTGTGCCCTACGATCTGATCGCCGACATGGACGACATCAATCCTGAGTTCGCCAACACCGACGTGAGCCTGGTGATCGGCGCCAACGACGTGGTCAATCCGGTGGCGAAGACCGATCCGGCCTCGCCGATCTACGGCATGCCGATTCTCGACGTGGTGAATTCCAAGAACACCATCGTCATCAAGCGCGGCAAGGGCACCGGCTTCGCCGGCATCGAGAACGCACTCTTCTATGCCGACAACACCCGCATGCTGTACGGCGACGGCAGCGAGATGGCGAATGCGCTGGTGAGCGAACTGAAGGCGTTGGACGGCGGCGGGCACTGAGCCACGCCGTCGCCGGCATCAGCCTCGTAACGCCTTGCGCGCGGTCAGCGCGCAGATCACGCCGAAGATGGCGTGCATGACGATGCTGCTGCCTACCCATCGCAGGTCGTTGAATTTCGGCATCCCGAATGCCGAAAGCGGCAGCACGACGAAGTTCATGACCAGATACAGCACCACGCCATACGGCAATCCATAAGTGATGGGATGGCGCACGAGCATGCGCCACCAGCGCGCGACGAGGTAATAGACCACCACCATCATCGTCGCGATGAAGTAGTGCAGACCGGCGCCGAGCCACGCCGTTGCCTCGCCGCCTTCGTAACTGGCCTTGCCGAGCAGGCCGCTGGCGATGGATTGGAACACCTGCGTGGCGGTGACGCCTTTCGGATACCAGAACGCGATGGCAAAGATCGCATCGAGAGTGCCGAGCACGATCCCGCCCAGAAGCAGCCATCGCCATGGTCTGGACGCGCGCGCGCCGCGCAATGTGTCGTTCATGCCGTCTTCCCCTGTGAGTTCGGCGATCTTGCGCAAAGAATATCGTTGCCGCCAGTGCTCGATCCGCTCGTAACCCGGTGATTCACCGGCATCTGTACGCGTGCGTGCTGGTTTTGCACGGGAGGCCAGGGCGGGCCTGGGCTTGAATTGGGCTTCCCGTCACGCGGATTGGACCAGGCGCGGACCATCGCCTGGCTCGACAGCCGGATGGCGATGATCTCGAATCGATCCGCGACTTTGCCCATGAGGTGCCCGACAACTCCGCCTGTCCGCGTAAGTCGCGGGCAGGCATGCCTGTGCCGCGCGGGAAGCGCGATAGTTAACAGATTTTGGCGAGGGCGACAAGCGTGATTTGCCCGGATGTCGCATCGCCGGCACACGCGTAAAAAGTGAGCCGGCCCTGGCCCATTGGGGCACGGATTGGCACAGGGATGTGCCGCTTTCTGGGTGCGATTTCGCGAACCCGATTTTCGGTCCGTTTCGCGCCGCCTGCCTCGTCATGATTCACAGCGTGACGCATGCCATACTTCGGGCATGAAGGCCCGTTCTTCCGCTGCCGATTTAGCTTCTTCAGCCTCGTTCGTCCCGTTGACCATCCGTAACGCGTTCAGCCTGCTGGCCAGCGATACGCGTCAGGACGATACGGCCGGCATCCGCATCGCCAGCGTGCTGGACGATCCGGCCTGCAGCTACTACATCACCGAGATCGCGCCGGGCCGCTCGGTGAATCCGCACTATCACCGTCAGGGCGACGAGATCTACATCATCCTCGGCGGTGTCGGCACGATCCATACCTGGCATCACGAGGCACCGGCGCAGGTGGATTCGCAGCCGATCGGCAGCGGCGCGCTGTTCCGCATACCGCCCGGCACGGCGCACCAGCTGGAAAACACCGGCACCGATCCGCTGATCCTGCTGTTCGCCTGCAGCCCCGATCATCTGGGCAGCGACCGGTTCGTGGTGCCATCCGCTCCCGCGCGCGAGGAGGCGTCGGCATGACCCACGAGATCGATGCGCGGCTGCGCTCGCTGTTCGACCAGATGCCCGGGCTGTGGGGCTGCAAGGACGAGAATTCGGTCTTCCTCTACGCCAATTCGCGCTACACGGAAGCCGTCGGCCTCAAGCACAATCTCGAAGCGATCGGCCGCACCGATTTCGACATGCCCTGCGATACCGTGGCCTGCGCACATCTGTTCCGCGCGCAGGACAAGGAGGTGATGCTGAGCATGCAGCCGCTGCGCGTGCTCGACATTCATCCTTTCGCCGGTGGCGAATGGCGTGCCTACCTGTCCACAAAGACGCCGCTGGTCGACGAGGAGAACGGCAAGGTCGTCGGCACGATCTTCCATCTCGCCGACATCACCTCGGCCCATACCGTCGAGCTGGGCTCGCTGCTGGGGCGCGTGCAGACCGGCATCCAGCTCGAAAGCCACCTGACCGGGCAGGGCAGCTACATCCTCGACCACCATCAGCGCGGCGCGATCAAGCTGAGCCAGCGTGAGGCGGAAGTGCTGTTCTTCCTCGTGCGCGGCAAGACGATCAAGGAGATCGCCGCGATCCTCACCCTGTCCCCGCGCACGGTGGAAAACCACATCGACGCGATGAAGGGCAAGTTCGCGGTGGAGAACAAGGGCGCCCTGATCGACCAGGCGATCTATCTGGGCTACCTGAACTACATCCCGGAGCGGCTGTTCAAGCAGCAGCTGTCGGTGGTGCTGCGCTAGCGGCTGTCGCGGCCCGGTCAGCGTCCGGCGACGGTCGCCACTACAAGCGCCGCGCCGATCCAGGCGAGGTCCAGCGCCGAATTGGTGAGCGAGATCAGCGTCCAGGCGTGGTCGCTCCCGAGCCGCACGAACGAATCCCAGGGCGGGATGCCCAGCGGCAGGCCCATGCGGGTGGCGGCGATGCTCCAGTTGGCGAAGGCCACGGCCACGAGCGTCCCCAGCACCGCGCTGGCGGCCCGTGCCCAGCCGGCGCGCATGCGGCAGGCGCGCAGCACCCACACGGCGTCGAAGGCGGCGACCACGGCCATCCAGGTGCTCTGCTTGCCCGTATACAGGGACACCAGCGCCCAGACCGCGGCGATGCCACAGCTGATGATCAGCAGCAGGATCAGTGTCAGCGGCGTCGGAAAGCGGGAGGGCGGTCGGGAAGCAGGTCGGGGGGCTGGCGGAGCGGAGGCCATGCGGAACGGTGCCGGTCGCAAAACGGAACAGCATACCGCCTATGCCACCGATACAATGCGCACCTTGCGCGGCGTGGCCGCCGCCACCATTTTGCCCGCATGTATTCCCGCAGCAGCGAACCCGTCCGCCTCGAACGCGATTGCGCCGCCGTCCTGGTGCCGCAGGGCGAGGCCGTGACCCTGCCGGCCGGCAGCATCGGCTACATCACCCAGGCGCTGGGTGGCAGCTACACGGTCTTCATCGAGGGCAACCTGTTCCGGATCGCCGGGCGTGACGCGGATGCGATCGGCAAGGAGCCGCCATCGCCGCTGTCGCTGCCCGACGGTGCCGACGACGAGGCCGTGGAGGTGCTGGTCTGGAAACAGCTGCGCACCTGCTTCGATCCGGAAATCCCGATCAACGTCGTCGACCTGGGCCTGGTCTACGAAGCCAACGTCTCCCGTCGCGACGACGGAAACCGCTTCGTGGAAGTGAAGATGACCCTGACCGCGCCTGGCTGCGGCATGGGCGACATCCTCGTGGACGACGTGCGCAGCAAGCTGGAGATGATCCCGACGGTCGCCGAGGCCGACGTCGAGCTCGTTTTCGACCCGCCCTGGAACCGCAACATGATGTCGGAAGCGGCGCGTCTCGAAACCGGGATGTTATAGGCCCGTTATTCCGTTGCGGCTGTAACGGTCGCGTCGCAAAACTGTGATGAGAGGCGCGCGAGGAATGTCGTATCGCGCCGTTTGCGGCATGGACCGCACCCCCGTTGTCCTTTAAGGTCGATTCATGGACGCGCGACTTCACGCGTCTTTTTCCGGCGGTGCCGTTTCGACAACGCCGCCGGTCCGCGTTGCGGTTTGAATCCCGGGGGTTTTGATGTCGCACCAAACCCGAGGCCGTCCTCAGGCGCGCAGGCTGCTGCCGCGCGTGTGCATGGACGCGCCGCGAATGGTCGGCATCGAATGCGCCTCCAGGGAATCTCGCCACCGCATCGCAGCCGTGCCGGCAGGAGCGTGGGCATGGGTTGGTGTCTCTTCGTCGAAGGTGATGTCAGGCAAGAACTGAAACTGCGCAGGGCCCGGAGATGCCGGCACCTGCCAGGCATCGTGCAGCGCCGGACCTTTGAACAGCAGTGCGGACTTCGCGCCCGGTAGGGGGCCGGCGGACGTTCCGCAGTTGGAAACGCTCGAGAGAGGCCGCCCGGATGGTCGGTCGCATATCCAACCCTTAGGAGAACCACAGACGTGATCAAGAAACATCCTCTGCGATTGTTTGCAATCACACCTCTCGCTTTCGCCTGCGCCGCCCTGTCCGCGCAAGCGGCGACGAAGGTGGATCTGCATCGAGAGAACATCGCACAACTGAATGCCGGACCGAGTGCCAGCGTGGCCGCGGTCGGCGTTCTCAAGCAGCCGGAGCAGCGCCATGCGCAACTGCTGACGCTCGGCTCGGAGTCGACGCTGCGTCCGCTCAGGTCGCACACGTTGCCCAATGGCGTGCGCAACTACCGCTACCAGCAGCAGTTCCGCGGCATGCCGGTGCACGGCGCGCAGATCGTGGTGAGCGAAGACGCCAATGGACGCGTTCGCACGCTGTTCGGCCAGAAGATCGAAGGGTTGGAACGCGAACTGTCCGGCGCCACGCCGAAGCTGACGGCCAGCCAGGCACTCTCGCGCGCCAAGAGCGTGAATCTGGGGGATCGCCAGCTCGCCCTGCGTATCGAGGGAGAACGCAGCGAGCAGGTCGTGTTCGTGGGGAACGACGGCCGTGCGCGTCTGGCATACAAAGTGTCGTACTTCGCCGATTCCGCCAGGGGCGGCGCCGCGACCAATCCGGTGACCTTCATCGACGCCGACAACGGCAACGTCCTCAGGCAGTACGACGCCCTGCAGCATGCCGAGATCGGCACCGGCCCGGGTGGCAACACCAAGACCGGCCAGTACGAGTACGGCACCGACTTCGGATTCCTCGACGTCGAGCAGAGCGGCACCAACTGCACGATGAACTCGGACAAGGTCACCACGGTCAACCTCAACCACGGCACCAGCGGCTCCACGCCCTGGACGTACACCTGCCCGCGCAACACGGTCAAGGAGATCAACGGCGCCTATTCGCCGCTCAACGACGCGCACTACTTCGGCCATGTCGTCTTCGACATGTACAGCGACTACCTCGATTCGTCGCCGCTCACCGGCAAGGTGACGCTGAAGGTGCACTACAGCACCAACTACGAGAATGCGTTCTGGAGCCCGTCGACGCAGACGATGTCGTTCGGCGACGGCTTCAACACGTTCTATCCGCTGGTCAGCCTGGACGTGCTCGCGCACGAGGTCTCGCACGGTTACACCGAGCAGAACTCCGGTCTCGAATACGAAGGGCAGTCGGGCGGCATCAACGAATCCTTCTCCGACATCGCCGGCGAAGCGGCCGAATTCTTCTTCAAGGGCAGCAATGACTTCCTGGTCGGCGCCGAGATCTTCAAGGCCGCTGGACAGGCGCTGCGCTACATGGAGGATCCGACGCAGGACGGCGATTCCATCGGCAGCGCCAACGATTACTACGACGGCCTCGACGTGCATTACTCGTCCGGCGTCTTCAACAAGGCCTTCTACACGTTGGCACACACCACCGGCTGGGATACCAAGAAGGCATTCCTTGCCTTCGCAGTGGCCAACCGCGACTACTGGACGACGACCACCGACTTCTACCAGGGCGCCTGCGGTGTCGAAACGGCGGCGGAAGACCAGGGTTGGAGCAAGGCCGACGTTACGGCGGCGTTCGCCGCGGTCGATGTCGAATGCGGTGGTGGCCCGCCGCCTGATCCGGATCCGGTCGTGCTGGAGAAGGGCGTGGCGGTCACGGATCTTGCCGCGGCGACGAGCAAGGCGCTGACCTTCACGATGGATGTGCCGGCAGGTTCGTCCAACCTCACCTTCACGATCTCGGGCGGCACCGGTGATGCCGACATGTACGTGAAGCTGGGCAGCATGCCGACCGACACCAGCTACGACTGCCGTCCCTACAAGAGCGGCAATAGCGAGGTGTGCACCTTCGCGACGCCGACCGCGGGCAAGTACTACGTGCGCCTGAAGGCGTATTCGTCCTACTCGGGCGTGACCCTGGTGGGCGACTACGGCGGCGGTGGCGGCGGCGGTACGCAGACGTACACCAACGACACCGACTTCAACATCACCGACTACGGCTCGTTCCGCAGCCCGGTCGCGGTCGCCAACCGCAGCGGCAACGCACCGGACGACGCCCAGGTGAAGGTCGACATCACGCATACCTACATCGGCGATCTCAAGATCGACCTGATCGCGCCCGATGGCAGTGTGTACGTGTTGCATAACCGTACCGGCGGCAGCACCGACAACATCAACAAGACCTACACCGTTGATCTGTCGAGCGAGGTGTTGAACGGCACGTGGAATCTGCGCGTGAAGGACAGCGCCAACGGCGACGTCGGCAAGCTCAACGTCTGGAGCGTCACGTTCTGATCGGAAGCTGGCAGGTGATAACAGCAAAAACCCCGGCCATGTGCCGGGGTTTTTGTTGGTGCGAACCGTGAGCCATCTCACGCTTGATGCACTCGGAATGCTGCGACTGCAACTTGATCGTCGTTGCAAGCGTCACTTAGCGTCGTGATGCCTCGCATTTCACGAGGCCATCATCGCATCCAACCAACCATCCATATCCGATGACATCCGTCAACGGAAGAGCAGGAGCGACTTCATGAAATCACTTCGAACCTTCGCAGGGTTGCTGGCGGTCTGTGCACCGCTTTGTTTCGCGAGCGCTTCGGCGCAGAACGTGACCGGCCATTTGGTATCGGGCACTGGAGCGGCCGCTGGAGAAGATGCACTGGCGCCGGTTTATCTGGTGAGCTCAGACGCAACGTATCGCGCCGGCATCCAGAACGCCGCGCGCACAGGACTCGCGCGCAAGGACAGTTTCGGTCATTCCCTCGTGATCTCGGAGGTCAAGACGCATCAGCTGCCCGCGATCAGCGAGACGATCCATACCCGCGAGAAGCGTTGCGGCGGCTTCTTCGCTTTCGACACGCTCGCCGAAGCGGAAGCCTTCATCCGCTCCGACCAGACCACGCAGGCCGTACAGCGCGCCGCACTCGTCAGCTACACCATCGACAACCAGACGACGGTCAACCCGTGGCTGTCGCAGGTGCAGGCGTCGAACATCCTCAACACCATCAGCCATCTCTCGACCTCATATAACAACCGCTATTACTCCACCTCGACCGGCCAGCAGTCCGCGAACTGGATTCGCGACACCTGGGCAGGCCTGGTCAGCGGTCGTACCGATGCCTCTGCGGCGTTGTTCACCACTTGCAGCACCTGCTCCACGCAGCCCTCGGTGATCCTCACCATCCAGGGTAACGAGCTGCCCAACGAAATCGTCGTGCTGGGCGCGCATCTGGATTCGATCAGTTCCAGCGGCAGCGGTTCGAGCATGAACGCGCCGGGCGCCGACGATGATGCTTCCGGCATCGCCACGCTCACCGAAGTCATCCGCGTGGCCGCCGCCAGCGGGTGGAAGCCGAAGCGCACCGTCATGTTCATGGGCTATGCCGCCGAGGAAGTCGGTCTGCGCGGTTCCAATGCGATCGCGCAATCGTTCAAGACGCAGGGCAAGAATGTCGTGGGCGTGCTCCAGCTCGACATGACCAACTACAAGGTCGGCACGGGCGTCGACATGCAGCTGATCACCGACAACAGCAATACGGCGCTCAAACAGTTCCTCACCGATCTGTTCGATACGTATCTCCAGCCGCTCGGGCTCACGCGTGGCACCTACACCTGCGGCTACGGCTGCTCCGATCATGCATCCTGGACCAGTGCCGGCTTCCCCGCGGCCATGATGTTCGAGGCCGGGGACGAAACCGGCGAGTATTTCCCGTACATCCATACATCCAGCGACACGCTCACCAACATGGGCAACAGCGCCGCCAACAGCGCGAAGTTCGCCAAGCTCGGCCTGGCCTTCCTCGGCGAGCTTGGCAAGACCACGGGCGGTGGCGGTCCGGATCCGGAGCCGGGGACACAGACTTACAGCAATACCGGCGATTACACCATCAATGACAACGCCACCGTCGACAGCCCAATCGCGGTCTCCGGACGCAGCGGCAATGCACCGAGCAACGCCTCCGTGACGGTAGCGATCGTGCATACCTACATCGGCGACCTGAAAGTCGATCTGGTGGCGCCAGACGGCACGCTGTACAACATCCACAACCGCAGCGGCGGCAGCGCCGACAACATCAACAAGACGGTGGCGCTGAACCTGTCGAGCGAGGCATTGAACGGAACGTGGAAGCTGCGCGTGAATGACAATGCGTCCCAGGACACCGGCTACATCAACAGCTGGAGCGTCACGTTCTGAACGCCAAGCCCGCATCGCCGAACTCGCGATTGCGAAAGCGTGCTTTCACGCACAAATGCAATCAATGAGGGTGGGGGATTCGCCCCGATTTGCGTTGCCGAAAAATGCTGCGGTCGCAGCTTGAAGGAATAACGGCTCTTGCTTAGCGTCGGACGGGAACCCGGTTCTGGGTTCCCGTCCAGGCGCTCAAAGAGAAGGGGCGACGCGGCCTTCGCCGCGTCTGTTCTCATTGGGGCTTGTCTGCCGCATCCGCGGCACACACTACGTCCAGGAGTTGCGTTTTCCATGTCCGATATTTCGAATCGCCGTGTGCGCGTACATGCGCTCGCCGCCGCTACCGCTATGGCGTTGTCTTCCCTGGTATCCGTGTCTTCGTTCGCTGCAGATCGCATCAATCTCAATGGATTGAAGAGCGACGAGCGTTTCGATCGCTTCATCGTCAAATACCGTAGCGGCAGCCCGGAGGCGGCCGACGTCGCCACCGTGCGTCGTGCCGCCAGCGCGGCCGCGCGCGCACTGCCCGTCGCCGCGAAAGGCAAGGCGCTGGGCCTGACGCATCTGCGTCGTCTGGCGATCCAGTCCGATGTGCTGAAGTCAGACCGCAAGCTCAACCGCGTCGAGGCCGAAGCATTGATGCGGCAGATCGCCACCGACCCGAACGTCGAATACGTCGAGGTCGATCGCATGATGCATGCATTGCTGACGCCCAATGACACGCGCTACGGCGAGCAGTGGGGCTATACCGACGCCGATGCTGGCATCAACGCGCCGCTGGCATGGGACGTCACCACTGGCAGCGGCGCGGTGGTGGCCGTGATCGACACCGGCATCACGCCACATAGCGACCTCAGTGCCAACCTTGTGGCCGGCTACGACTTCATCGGCGACACCGACGTGTCGGTGGACGGCGATGGCCGCGATTCGAATCCCAACGATCCGGGCGACTGGTACGAAAACTCTCATTGCGGTTCCAACGCGCCGCCGTCTTCCTCTTCCAGCTGGCATGGCACGCATGTTGCCGGCACCGTCGCGGCGGTCACCAACAACGCCAAGGGTGTCGCCGGCGTCGCCTACGGCGCGAAGGTCTCGCCCATTCGCGTGCTCGGACGTTGCGGTGGCTACACCTCCGACATCGCCGACGCCATCATCTGGGCATCGGGCGGAACGGTCAGCGGCGTACCGGCCAACGCCAATCCGGCGGAGGTCATCAACATGAGCCTCGGCGGCTACGGCGCTTGCGACACCACCACGCAGAATGCGATCAATGGCGCGGTCGGTCGCGGCACCACGGTGGTGGTGGCCGCGGGCAACGATGCCAACGACGCTTCGGAAAACAATCCGGCCAACTGCAACAACGTGATCACCGTGGGCGCGGTGGACAGCCAGGGCAAGCGTTCGATCTGGAGCACCGGCTTCCAGGAATCCAGTTATGGATCGGTGGTCGACCTGGCCGCGCCCGGCACCGGCATTCTTTCGACGCTCAACTCCGGCTCGAAGACGCAGGGTTCGGAAACGTATGCCAGCTACAGCGGCACGTCGATGGCGACGCCGCACGTCGCGGGTGTGGTGGCGTTGATGCAGGCCGCGGCCACCGCCAATGGCGGTGCCAAGACACCGGCGCAGATCGAAAGCCTGATCAAGGGCAGCGTCAAACCGTTCCCGAGCACGCCGGACAAAGCCATTGGTGCCGGCATCGTCAATGCCAGGGCAGCGGTGGACGCGGCCACGGGCACCACGCCGCCGCCGACCGGCGGCACGCTGGCCAACGGTGTGGCGGTGACCGGCTTGTCGGGCAGCGCGGGCACCGAACTGCGCTACACCCTGAGCGTTCCGGCCGGAGCCAGCAATCTGAAGTTCGTGACGTCCGGCGGCAGCGGCGATGCCGACCTGTACGTGAAGTTCGGCAGCGCGCCGTCCACGTCCAGCTACGACTGCAAGTCGGAAGGCAGCACGAATGCCGAGACCTGCACCATCACCACGGCCCAGACCGGCACGTATCACGTCCTGGTACGCGGCTACTCGACGTTCTCCGGCCTCAGCCTGACCGGCAGCTACACCACCGGCAGCAGCGCGCAGACTTATACCAACAACACGGACTACACCATCAGCGACAACGCCACGGTGGACAGCCCGATCACCGTGTCCGGCCGCACCGGCAACGCGCCGACCAATGCATCGGTCTCGGTGAACATCGTCCACACCTATCGCGGTGATCTGAAGGTGGATCTGGTGGCGCCGGACGGCAGTCTATACAACATCAGCAACTACGCGGGCGGCAGCGCCGACAACCTGACGGGCACCTTCACCTTCAACCTGTCGAGCGAAGCGCTCAACGGCACGTGGAAGCTGCGGGTGAACGACAACGCTGGCGGTGACACCGGCTACATCAACAGCTGGAGCGTCACGTTCTAAGCGGAAGTAAAGGAGACCGAACAAAACCCCGACCAAGCGCCGGGGTTTTGTTTTGCGGCGATGGCTGTGGCGGGATCATGGATGCGAACGGAATCGATATCCGATTGCCGACGTCGCACCGCCCATGATTCGCGCCTGGATCTCATGATGCTGGTTGCTTCCTCGTATTGCACCGCAGCTTGATCGCCGCGTGCAGCGTCGCTTAGCGTCAGGCTCCCGAGTCCGCGGTCAGATACGGCGGCATCACGTTCGAATCCCCGAAGCGTTGCGCTCAAGCAGGCGCATCGACAATGTCGGGCCTCTCCGACCCCGGTGGCACCGGGGTCTTTTTTTGTCACGTCGATTGATGTGCGAACTCGCGCACATTGTGTTTTCACGCGCTCTACACGGACGTCGTGATCAGTTGCAGGTGAAATTGTTCGTCTGATGGTTTTGGGGGTGCCATCACGATTTCACGCTCGCTTTTGCTGCAACTGCGGCGTGAATCGAGTTTGAAACCTTCGATAAGGTCGTTTCAGGGCGCGGAACGTCTTGCGTCCGTTTTTTTCGTCGGGAGGATGGTTCGACTCGATCCCGACGTGCAGCTCTCCATGGCTGATCGTGCGGAGGTCGGAACCTTCATGTCTGGTCGTTTGCGTACTTCGCGGCAATCGCCGCCGGCTTCCTGGCCGGTGGTGATGACGCGTGGTGCCGGCGCGCGGGTGCGGGTCTCCGGCATCGGCCATGGCGCTGCCGCGCCGGCTACGGCGTGGATGTGCATTGGCGTCACATTCGTCGGACACAGCACCGCGTAACCCCAAGAGCTGCGCAGAACACCTGACCCATTGGGGATGGGAAGGAGTGGTGTTCTCGAACAGCAGCGGAAACGTCGCGCGGCCCGCAAAGGCCGTATCGACGTGCAGTTGGAATAGCACAGAGAGAGACGCCCATCCGGGCGATCGCAAATCCAACCTTGAGGAGATACAGATCGTGAATTCCCGCAATCGTTCCCTGAAGCTCATCGCCATCACGCCGCTCGCGCTCGCCCTGTCGGCGCTCTCGGCACAGGCCGCCAATCGCGACGACCTGCAGAAAGCCAATCTCGCGCAGCTCAACAGCCAGTACGCCAGGGCCAGCGCTTCCCTGGGCGTGGCCGCGAAGGCCGCCGACCGTCACGCCGAACTCGTCGGCCTCGATGCCGGATCCTCGCTGCGCGAAATCCGCACGCGGCATGACAAGCTCGGGACCTATCACCGCTATCAGCAGACCTATCAGGGCGTCCCGATCTACGCCGAGCAGATCGTCGTGAGCGAGGACAGCCAGGGCAATGCGCGCAACCTGTTCGGCACGCGCGTCACCGGCCTGGAAAGCGAGATCACCAGCACCGCGTCGAAACTGAGCCGCACCCAGGCACTGAACCTCGGCAAGAGCATCGTGCTCGGCCAGCAGCTGCTCGCCTCGCGTATCGAGCGCGAGGAAAGCACCAAGATGATCTATATCGACGACAACGGCCGCGCGCATCTGGCCTATGTCGTGACCTTCTTCGCCGACAGTGCCCAGGGCGGCAGACCGACGCGTCCGGTCCTCATCCTCGAGGCCAATTCGGGTCAGGTGCTGCACCGTTACGAGAACCTGCAGCATGCCCTGATCGGCACGGGCCCCGGCGGTAACCAGAAGACCGGTCAGTACGAGTACGGCACCGACTACGGTTACCTGGACGTGACGCAGAGCGGCACCACGTGCACGATGAACAACGCCAACGTGAAGACCGTCAACCTCAACCACGGCACCAGCGGCAGCACGGCGTTCTCGTATACCTGTCCGCGCAACACCGTGAAGACGATCAACGGCGCCTATTCGCCGCTGAACGATGCGCATTATTTCGGTGGCGTCGTCTACAACATGTACAACGCCTACATCGGCAAGCCGCCGCTGACCTTCCAGCTGATGATGCGCGTGCACTACAGCAACAACTATCAGAACGCGTTCTGGAACGGTTCGTCGATGACCTTCGGCGACGGTGCCAGCACGTTCTATCCGCTGGTCGGACTCGACGTTTCCGCGCACGAGGTCTCGCACGGCTTCACCGAGCAGAACTCCAACCTGACCTATTCCGGACAGTCGGGCGGCATCAACGAAGCCTACTCCGACATGGCGGGTGAAGCGGCCGAGTTCTATTTCAAGGGCAGCAACGATTTCTGGGTGGGTGCCGAGATCTTCAAGGCAGCCGGTCAGGCGCTGCGCTACATGAACGATCCGCCGCAGGATGGCCAGTCGATCGACAACGCCGCCGATTACTACAACGGCCTGGACGTGCACTATTCGTCCGGTGTGTACAACAAGGCGTTTTATCTGCTGGCGCAGAAGCCGGGCTGGGGCACCGTGAATGCGTTCAAGGTCTTCGCGCGCGCCAACGACCTGTACTGGACTTCCAGCACGAACTTCAACCAGGGCGCTTGCGGCGTGGAGACGGCGGCGACGGATCTCGGCCTCACCAAGGCTGACGTCACCGCGGCGTTCACTTCGGTGGGCGTGGGCTGCGCCGGAACTCCCACGGATGGCGTGGTCGTGCTGAATGTGAACCTGCCGGCAATTGCCTCCGGCGCCTGGTCGTCGACCTATACCGTGGCGATCCCGTCGGGCACGACCAAGCTGGTCGTCGCCACCTCGGGCGGCACGGGGGATGGTGATTTGTATGTGCGAGTGGGTTCGGCACCGACCACAAGCACCTACAACTGCCGTCCGTACACCGGCGGCAACACTGAGACCTGCACCTTCAACAATCCGACCTCGGGCAGCACGTACTACATTCGCGTGCGCGGCTATACCGCGGCCTCGGGGATCAACCTGAAGGCCACACGTTCACCGAACTGAGTCGTTTCAAGGCCCGAGAGGGCATGCAACACGATTGCGGCCGTCGTAAGACGGCCGCAATTTTTTCGCGACGAAATAAAGATCAGCTTTGCAAAGCTGCCCGCAGCGGATCGAGCAGGGGTCCGTAATGCGCGGAGCGCGCCGTGTCATGACGCAATGGCTGCCGCACCTGCGAGGCGCTGGGCGTGCGCACGCTACGCGTGGCCTGGTGGTAGTCGAGGCAACGCGCATCGAAGGGCAAGCCACAGAAGTCGAGCAGTGCACGAATCTCGTTCTCGGGATCGGCGAGCAGGGCTTCGTAGGACTGGGTGCGGATGTGTTGAGGATCGGCGTTCCGCCAATGCGTCATCGCGCGCTCGCAGTCGCGCAGATAGGCGGCGATGTCGGTGAGACTGCAGGCGAAGTGCGGCAGGCGGTAGAACTGTTGCTTGAAGCACGACCAGGCGGTTTCCAGCGCATCGCGTCGCGTGTCGATGACGTGCGCGCCGGGCAGCATGGCGCGCATCACGCCGGCGTACAGCCAGTTCTCCGGCATCTTGTCGGTGAAATGCGGGCGGTTCACGCGCCAGCGCGCCGTGCGTTGCAGATAGTCCTGTCCCAGCCGATGCCAATCCTGTGCGGTGGCGGCGGCGACCCAGCGCGGGAAAGGCTCGTTGCGACGGATCGACTCGTCGCGGATCACTTCACCAAGATCGTTGAGTTCGCTGGCGCCTTCCACCTGCGGATGCGCGGCCAGGATCTGCTCGAACAAGGTGGAACCCGAACGCGGCAGGCCCACGATCAGGATCGCTTCGCGTCCCAGGGTCGCGTCCAGCGGCGCCGGCAGCGTCTCGCTCGCAGCGATCACGGCATCGGTATAGGTGTGAAAGCCATTGGCGTCCCAGGGCGACAGGCGCCGCATGCGGAAGTTGGCTTCGTTGAGCGCCGAGAATGCCTCGGGATAGCGGCCATGGTCTTCGTAGACCTTGCCCAGTGCGTAGCCCATCGCGATGCGATCGGTTTCGGCGATGTTGGCGCGCCGGAATTGCAGCGCCAGCTCCTCGCGATCACGATCAGTCAGAGGACGCATCTTGATGTTGGCGAGCCCGCGCCAGGCATCGCCGCAGGCCGGATGCAATTGCAGCGCGGCGCGATACTCCGTATCCGCCTGATCGAATCGGCCGAGATGCGCCAACGCGTCGGCGAGCAGGATGCGCGCGGGCAACAGATCCGGCGCCAGCTCGCAGGCACGCCGCAACACGTCCACCGCGGCTTCGGTGCTGCCTTCCAGTTGCAGACTGCGGCCGAGGTTGTACCAGGGCATCGGTTCGTGCGGCGCCAGTTCGCAGGCGCGGCGCCACGATGCATGCGCGGCATCGCGTTCGCCCAGGCCCTGCTGCGCGCTGCCGAGGTCCATGAAGATGTAAGGGTCGTCCGGGCGCTGCGCCAGCGCGCGCAACAGGAATGCCTGCGCATCGGCAGGCCGCTCGCGCTGGTTGTTGAGGATGCCGCTCAGTCGCAGGGCTTCCGGGTGCTCAGGCACGGCATCGAGCACTTCGCCGAGCAGATGCTCTGCGATGTCGAACGCGCCATCGCGGATCGCGCGCGCCGCGCCATGCATGCGTTGGACCGCATCGGCCGGCAATCCGGCCATGCGTGGATCGCCGCCGGCATCCACCGCGTTAATTGGCCGCCTCGAAACGATTGGCGGCGACGTTCTTGCGTACCTTCAGCGGATCCCAGATGCGGCCGTTCATGGCGATGTGCACGCCCGGTGGCAACGATTGCACCGCACCGACCGCGCAGCCGATGTTGAATTCAGCGTCGGAGCCGCGGAAGCGCGCCGGATTCAGCGCGCCGGTCAGCACGATGGTCTTGCCTTCGATGTCGCTGAGCACCTTCGCCGTGTCGACCATGGTGTCGGTGCCGTGCGTGATCAGCACGTGCCTGGTCGGCTGCGCGGCGATGGTGGCGCGGATCAACTCGCGATCTTCGGCGCTGATGTGCAGCGAGTCCTTGCGGATGATCGGAATCACCCGGAAGCGGAACGCCACGCCCAGTTCCTCGAGGATGCGGCCGATCTGCGGCTCGCCGACCTGATAGTCGGATTTGTCGTCGAAATACACCTTGTCGATGGTGCCGCCGGTGGTGACGATGAGCAGCTCGTCCATGCGGATGTCCGGAAGTGGGCAGGGCGCGCGCCTGCGAAGCGTGGATTTTACTCCGACTGCTTTTGCTTGGGCTTGCTGAAGCGCGCTTTCAGGCCCGGCCAGCTCGATGCGACGACGACCAGCAGCGCCAGCACGATCTCGCCCCACGCGTAGCCGCCCTCGGCGGGGCGGCTCCAGGCCACCATCACGCCGTGCGAGAACCAGAACAGGCCGGCGACGCCACTCCAGAACGCCGCCTTGGCGCCGCCGCGCAGCACGCCGATCAACAGCAGCAGCGGCGGCAGCACGAAGACCAGCAGGACGGCGATGCGGTGACGGTCTTCGTAGAACCACAACGAGAACAGTACCGACAGCACGAACAGCGCCGATGCCAGGACAATGCGGGCGGGGCGCAGGCTCATGTCGACGGACTCACATTGACGTGACTCATGCCGACATCCTGGCCGCGATCTGCGCGACACGGCGCCCGAGCGCGCGCGCGAGCGCGGCTTCGTCGTCGCTGGGCGTCGGATCGTCCTGTGCGCCGGACACGTGGCTGGCACCGTAAGGCGTCCCGCCACTGCGCGTGGCGGCGAGCGCGGGCTCGGTGAAGGGCAGGCCGACCAGCACGCAGCCGTGATGCAGCAGTGGCAGCATCATCGACAGCAGGGTCGATTCCTGGCCGCCGTGCATCGTCGCGGTGGAGGTGAACACCGCCGCCGGCTTGCCGACCAGCGTGCCGCTGGCCCATTCCGCGCCCAGGCCGTCGATGAAATGCTTCAGGGGTGCGGCCATATTGCCGAACCGCGTCGGGCTGCCCAGCACCAGGCCCGCGCATTCGGCGAGGTCCTGCGCGTTCACGTAGGGCGCGCCTTCCTCGGGCACCGGTGGCGCCGCCGCCTGGGTGACCGCGGCCACCGGCGGCACCGTACGCAGGCGTGCGTGCATGCCCGCGACTTCGCCGACGCCGCGCGCGATGTGCCGCGCCAGTTTCGCCACCGATCCGCCGCGGCTGTAGTAGAGGATGAGGATATCGGGCATCGCGATAGTGTTGCAGGGCCGGCGGCCGGGAGCCAGAGCCCGCGAGGCGGCGAACCGGATCGCGCACTTTGCTACCCTTCGGATGATGGAACCGCTGGACACCCTCAATCGCTGGAGCGACCGCCTGCGCGACAGCGCCCGCAACCGCACCTTCCTGCGCTTTCTGTGGCGCCGCTTCCTTGACGACCGCCTGTTCGAATCGGCGGGCGCCTTGTCTTACACCACCGTGTTCGCGCTGGTGCCGCTGTCGATGGTGGTGTTCGGCGTGCTGTCGGCGTTCCCGGTGTTCAACCGGCTCAGTACCCAGCTCAGCAACTACGTCTTTTCCAATTTCGTGCCCAGCGCGGCACGGGCGGTGGAAAGCTATCTGCTGCAGTTCTCGCAGAACACCGGGCAGCTGACCGCCGTGGGTGTCATCGCGCTGGTCGTGTCGCTGCTGATCACACTGAACAGCATCGAGTCCGCCTTCAACCGGATCTGGCGGGTGAAGGCGGCGCGGCCGCAGCTGAGCCGTTTCCTCGTCTACTGGACCGTATTGACGCTCGGCACCCTGGTGGCCACCGCCAGTCTGGCGCTGTCGACGCGCTTCTTTGCCCTGGAGATCTTCAAGACCGCATCCGGGCAGTGGCTGGAAGGCACGATGCTGCGTCTGACGCCGATGCTGATCGAGCTGGCCGCGTTCACAGCGCTGTATCGCGTCGTGCCGCACCGCACCGTGCGCTGGCGCTATGCCGTCGCCGGCGCCCTGTTGGCGACGATCCTGCTGGAAATCATGAAGTGGGGCGTCGGCCTGTATCTGGTCAATTTCGGTTCCTACCAGAAGATCTATGGAACACTGGCCTCTGCGCCGATCTTCCTGCTGTGGATCTACTTCAGCTGGATCGCGGTGCTGCTTGGCGCCTCGTTCGCCTCGTCGATCTCGGCGTTCCGTTATCAGCCCGTTTCGATGCGCCTGCCTGTCGGCTACGAAATCTACGCGCTGTTGCGCATGCTGGGCCGCTTCGTCAATGCGCGGCAGGAAGGCCGCGGTCTGCACAGCGACGAGATTCAGGAACTGGAGCCGATGCTCACCGATACCCTGGTGCAGCAGGTATTGTTCCAGCTCAGCGAGATCCGCCTGCTGACGCGCGCGGAATCCGGAGAATGGGTGCTCGCGCGCGACCTTGACGACCTGACGCTCGCCGAACTCTACGAAGCCTGCAACCTGCGCATCCCGGTCGGCGAGGCCATGCTGCCGTGCCGCGACGATGCACTGGGCGCGACGGCCATCGGCATCCTGGACGAACTGCGCGTCCCCCTGCGCGATCTGCTCAAGCGTCGCGTCTCCGGTTTGTACGATCTTCCCAAGGAATCCCCATGAAACGTGTCCTGCTCGCCGTTTGTTTCGCCGCACTCGCGTTGTCCGCCTGCAAGCGTCCCGAAACGGAAGCGGGCAAGGAAACGCCGACACCGGCAGCGGCGCCCGCAGCGACGCAGCCACCACAAGGCCAGACGCCGCCTGCCTCGGAACCGGCCAAGCCGGCCGACGACACGGCGGCGGCAAAACCCGAAACGCCGGCACTGCGCATCGCCACGCTCGACGGCAAGCAGTTCGACCTTGCCGCGCATCGCGGCAAGTGGGTCGTGGTGAATTTCTGGGCCACCTGGTGCGCGCCGTGCCGCAAGGAGATGCCGGAACTGTCGGCGCTGGATGCGATGCGCGAGAACATCGATGTGATCGGCCTGGCCTATGAAGAGATCGAGCCGAAAGAGTTGCAGGATTTCCTGCAGAAACATCCAGTGGTCTATCCGATCGCCATCGTCGACGTCTACGACCCGCCGGCGGATTTCGCCACGCCGCGCGGCTTGCCGATGACCTATCTGATCGCGCCGGATGGCAAGGTCGCCAAGCATTTCCTCGGCCCGGTCACCGCGAAGGAAATCGAAACCGAGATCGCCATAGCGGGAAGCAAGCCGGGCGCCTGAGATGCCCGCAGAATCGGCCGCCCGCTTCTACGTCGCCGGCAAGGTGCAGGGCGTGTTCTTCCGCGCTTCCACGCGCGAGCAGGCGGTGCGGCTCGGATTGCGCGGCTATGCCAGGAATCTCGCCGACGGGCGCGTTGAAGTGCTCGCGGCCGGCGATTCGGCAGCGCTGGAAGCCTTGGCGGACTGGTTACGCCACGGCCCGCCGCATGCGCGCGTGGACGCGCTCGCTCGCGAGCCCGCGCGTGCGGACGAGGCCGGCGACGGTTTCGTCACTTCCTGATCGCAAGGGCTTGCTCAGCCCGGACCTGGCCGAGCCTGTAGAACGCCGTTGCGCCACTCGGTCTGTTTGACCACATAACCGCGCGTATCGAGATAACGGAAGATCGAGCGCACCGTCACGACTGGATAGTCGCCGGACAAACGCGTGCCGACGCTATGGTCGGTGAAGGCGACGTTGGTGGAGAACAGTCCGCCGAGGATGCGCTTGCTGTAAGGAATGTGGATGCGATCGGGAGTGAAGCCGTCGTTCCGCGCGGATGCATACGCCTCGCGCCGATTCTTCACCATCGTTGAAGTCGGCAACGCGGGGGCCAGCATCTCCAGCACCCAGGCGGTGGAATTCTGATAGTCGATGCTGCCGGGTCTGGCGATGAGGTTGTAATGCGGTTGATGCAGAGCCCGGCGCGGCAAGTCGCGCAGATGTCCGGTCAGCTTCGCGGAGATATCCGGTTGCAGCCAGAGGATGCGCGCATCCTGGTTCACCAGATCGTCGGCGAAGAAATTCACCAGCCCTTGCGCATGCAGGCCCGAACGATCCGTGCCGCAGTCGTTGAGCAGATGCAGTACGGTCCAGCGGCCGTCCGGATGATCGCGCAGTGCGAAGCCGATGTGGCTGTAGACCAGGCCATGCGCGGAAAGGTCGGTGCCGACGCGTGCAACCAGCGCAACCGGCGCATCACTGTTGTCGAGTGCCTTCGCGGTACGCAATGCCGTTTCCGCGGCATTCGCCAATTTTGCGGCATCGATGGTCTGCTCATCGCATGCGGTTCCGGCGTGCCCCGGTATCGGGAGCGTGATGAAGACGATCGCCGCACTGGCGGCCAGTCCGATCTTGAACAAACCGGTCTTGAACAAACCGTTCTTGAGCAGGTCGGTCTTGAGCACGCCGATCCCGAGCGAGTGCTTCACGAGTCGAGCCTGCGCGTATGAATCAATTCGCGTGCCGCGTCATTGGCGATGAAACACAACGCCTCACCGCCCGCGCTCAACAACCACCCGGGCGCAACCACGGTGACGCTGACTGCGACGCCAGCCACCAGCGCCATCCTCTCGGCGGCCTCGGCCGAAACGCGAACCACGAAGGACACGCCGGCGCCCACCGCCGACACGGTGATCGCGACCGCCTCGCCACTCGCGGCGACACCGGTGACGACGAACCTGGCGCCTTCGGACAACGCTGTGGCGACCGCGGCCGGAACCTCGATCGAGGCATCCAGGCTGGCGGTGGACTGGCGGCTGGCGGCATCGGACTGCACAGCGGTGAAACCGGGCAGGGCGGCGACCAGCAAGCCCAGGGCCAGGGGGAATCGAAGCAGTGATGCGGATTTGCGCGACATGGCGACGACTCGGCGGTGAACTGCGGCGCAGCCTTGTCCCGAGTTCGGCGTCGGTCAATAATCATCGACGAGGTTTCGCCAGGATCGCCGCCAGGAATAGGATTTCGATACCCCATGACCGTTGCCGTCGATCTCATCCAGGCCCTGAAGCGGATTCTGCGCGCCCAATCGCTGACCTACCGCGACCTGGCCCTGCGCCTGCACCTGAGCGAGGCCGCGGTGAAGCGCATGTTCTCGCTGCGGGCGATGAGCCTGCAGCGGCTGGAGGAAATCTGCGACGTGCTCGACGTCGGCCTGGCCGAACTCAGCGCCGAGGCGGCGCGCGGCCGAGTTTCGCTGGCCAGCCTGAGCGCGGAACAGGAACAGGCGCTGGTGGACGATCCACAACTGTTGCTGGCGATGTTCCTGACGTTGAACCGCTGGCGCCAGGAAGACGTGCAAGCGCATTTCACCTTCACCACGCCGCAGTGGACGGCGTTGCTGGTGAGACTGGATCGCCTCGGCATCATCGAGCTGATGCCCGGCAATCGCGGCCGTGCGCTGACCACGCGCAATTTCCGCTGGCTCTCGGACGGGCCGATGGAGCGCTATTTCCGCCACCAGCTGCTCGGCGATTTCTTCGCCGATCCTTTCGATGGCGAACAGGACGCGCTGTTTCTGCTCAGCGGCAGCCTGAGCAGCGCCGGCATCAAGCACCTGAGGCAGCGATTGGGCGAACTGGCGAAGGAATTCGACAACCTGCTGGCGCGTGATGCCACGCTGCCAGCGCAGGAGCGCATGGGCGTAAGCCTGATCCTGGCGCAGAAGCCGTGGCTACTGCAGCTGTTTCATCCTTACCGCCGATCGCAGGAAGGGCGCTAACGCGTCATTGCATCGAAGAAGCGCCGATCAGTTCCGATCGAAAGAAGCGATCGGCTTCAGGGGGCCGAAGCGTTCCTTCTGCGGCTTGCCGGTCAGCTTCTCGAAAGTGAGTTCCTTTTCCGGCACATTCGTTTCCGGCAACCGCGCGAGCAGATCGCGGATCAGGGTCAGGCGGCCGCGGCGCTGGTCGTTGAAATCGACCAGGGTCCATGGTGCATGCTTGGTGTGCGTCGCCTTGAGCATCGCCTCGCGCGCCTTGGTGTAGTCGGCGTAATGCTTGCGCGCTTCCAGGTCGATGGGGGAGAGCTTCCAGCGCTTGAGCGGGTCTTCCAGGCGTTCGGCGAAACGTTCCTCCTGCTCCGCCTGGTCGGTGCACAGCCAGTACTTGAACAGCAGGATGCCATCGTCGATGAGCAGCTTCTCGAAAGCCGGCGCCTGCTTGAGGAAAGCCTGTACCTGCGCCGGCTTCGCGAATCCCATCACCTTCTCGACGCCGGCGCGGTTGTACCAGCTGCGATCGAACAGGACGAGTTCACCGGCGGCAGGCAGGTGCGAGATGTAGCGCTGGAAATACCACTGCGTGGCTTCGCGCTCG
This sequence comes from Luteimonas sp. GW821-FHT14E02, assembly GCF_058803905.1. Classification (NCBI taxonomy): domain Bacteria; kingdom Pseudomonadati; phylum Pseudomonadota; class Gammaproteobacteria; order Lysobacterales; family Lysobacteraceae; genus Luteimonas; species Luteimonas sp. GW821-FHT14E02. The sequence goes on from NZ_JBXAPK010000013.1 coordinate 84,246, forward strand.
TTTGGCTTCGGCAGTGCGGCCACGCGGCACTGGCGCGGATTGAGATGCTCGGTGATCGCGCTGATCGCGCCGCCCTTGCCGGCCGTGTCGCGGCCTTCGAAGATCACCACCACGCGACGACCGGAGTGCGCGAGCCAGCGCGCCATCGCGGCGAGCTCGTTCTGCAGCGGCTCCAGCAGTGTTTCGTATTCCTTGCGTTTGAGTTTCTTCATGGCCGTTCGCCTATCGCTTGCCCGGTTTGCGCTCGGCCATGCTGCGCGCGACTTCCAGCAGCGCGCCTTGCTGGCGCGTGTTGAGCGCGCGATAGGCGGCGAGCAGCGCATGCTCGCCCTTGGTGCGCGCGGGATCGAGCTGGCTGGCGAGTTCGGCAAGCAGTGCGCCCGCCGGTACGCCGAAGGTGCGCGCGAGCGCGTCGAGCTGGTCCTTGCCGGGCAATTTTTCGCCGCGCAGCCAGGCGGAAACGGTGGCCGCGCCCGCGCGTGGAATCGCGGTGGCGATGTCGGTGGCGCTCAGGCCGCGTGCCTTGGCCAGTAACCGTAGAGTCGTCGCAATGGGCATGTTCAAGTGGGGTCCTTTGATCGTCCCTGATCAAGAGCCCGCGCATCCATGTGCGGACTTTCCAATAAGCGGGGTCGCAGCGTGGCGAGATTGCAGGGCTTGGTGCGCGCATCCAGCTGCGCGCGGATGATCTTCTCCCATGCCGTGCGGCAAGCCGATGTGGAGCCCGGCAGGCAGAAGACGAAAGTGCCGTTGGCGAGTCCCGCGAGCGCGCGTGACTGCAGCGACGACGTGCCGATCTCCTCGAACGAAATGGCGCGGAACAGTTCGCCGAAGCCCGGCATTTCCTTGTCCAGCAGCGGCGCGAGCGCTTCCGGCGTGGAATCGCGGCCGGTGAAGCCGGTGCCGCCGGTGACCAGGATGCCGTCGACCGCGGCGTCGGCGATCCAGCGCGACACCACGGCGCGTAACTGGTAGCGGTCGTCGGGAAGAACGAGACGCTCGTGCAGCGCATGACCCTCGGCGCCGAGGGCCTGGGCGAGGTAATCGCCGGAACTGTCGTTCGCGAGGGTGCGCGTGTCCGAGACGGTCAGCAGGCATAGGCGCAGGGGAATGAAGTCGGGAGAGGCAGTCATGGGCGAAGTGTAGGCCTTGCCGGCCCGCTTGGGTCAATGGCCGGGCCCGGTAGCGGAAGTCCTCTCGCTGTCATATCGCAGGGATTGTTTCTTGATCTTCCGTGGATGCGGCATGCATCAAGCTGCGCGATCTGGCTTCCACGATGAGATAGAGACGATGAAACTACGATGGCGGCTGCTGGCGGGCCGATTCGCGGCCTTGTTGCTCGCGCTGGGTTGCGCTTCGCTCGCGAACGCGCAGGGATCGCGAATCCTGGTGCGCAATGCCGAGCTGGTATTGACGATGGACACGCAGCTGGGACAGGGCGAGCTGGGATCGCTCGAGAAGGCCGATGTCCTGGTCGAGGAGGGCCGGATTGTGCAGGTTGGAAAGAAGCTACCGGCTTTCGGCGCCACGGTGATCGATGCCAGCGGCAAGATCGTGATGCCGGGATTCGTCGATACCCATACGCATTTGTGGCAGTCCATGATCCGCGGCTGCGGCACCGACCAGACCGTGGTGGGCTGGCTGTCCGCATGCATGCGCGACGTCGGACCGCGCATGACGCCGGAGCAGACCTATGCCGCCGTGCGGCTGAGCATTTTTGATGCGATCACCACGGGGGTGACTACCGTCACCGACTGGTCGCACGCGTTCAACGCCGGATTCGCCAATGCGGATCTGCGCGCGCTGACCGATTCGGGACTGCGCTTCGTGTTCGCCTACTGCTTCGATCCGGCGCAGGAAGGCAATATCAGGCGGGTCAAGCGCGAGGTGATCGATCGCAATTCGCTGGCGTACCTGCAGCTGTGCGGCATCGCACGCACTGGCAACGAAGCGGTTCTGGCCGGCATGGTACGGTTGGCTGACGAACTCGGCGTGGACACCAATGTGCATCTGCACGAAAACATCGCCGATCGCCAGAGTGGCCAGATCGCTTCGCTGGAGCAGGCCGGGGCGATCAAGTCGAACCTGATGGTCAATCATGCGATCCATCTCACTGATGAAGAGATCGCGTTGCTCGCCAGCCGCGGAGTACGTGTCGCCCATTGCCCATTGAGCAACATGCGCCTGGCTTCGGGCGTGATCCGAATGCCGGAATTGTTGCAGGCAGGAATCAAGATTGGATTGGGATTGGATGGCGGCACCAACGACACCACGGACATGTTCAACCTGATGCGTGCGGCGGTCGGATTGCAGCGCGCGAGCCGGTTGAGTGCAACGACGCCGCCGACGGTGGCGCAGGTGTTGCGCATGGCGACGCTCGGCGGTGCGGAAGTGCTGGGGCTGGAACGCGAGATCGGATCGCTGACACCGGGCAAGCGCGCGGATCTGATCGTGGTCGATCCGGAGGCGGCGAATTTCGCGCCTCGGGTCGATTGGCCCAGTCAGATCGTCTTCAACGGCCAGCCACGCAATGTCGACACCGTCATCGTCGGTGGCCGGCTGCTCAAGGCGCGGGGCAAGGTGCTCGGGATTTCCGAGGCGGCTTGGGTCGAGCTCGCCGAACGGCTGAGGCGGCCGCTCGATTGAGTCAGCTTTGCGTCGCGCCGGTGAAATCGGCGGGCGCGAGGCCGTTGCGATGGCGTTCCGACATGCGCGTCACGATGGCGGCGAAGTCGGCGGCGAACGCGGTCATGTCGAACAGTCCGGAGGTGGCCACGCGTTCGCGAAGACGCGCGCGCAACGCGGACAGGCGTTCGGGATCGCGTCCGAGCGAGGTCGCGAGCGCGATGTACCCGGCGTCGTCGCGCACATTCATCTCGTCCAGGCCGAGATGATGGTTGAGGCTGCCAGCCACGCGCGCGGCGAAGGTGTCGCCAGGCCGCGTCAGCACCGGGCAGCCGGCCCACAAGGCATCCGAGGCGGTGGTGTGGGCGTTGTAGGGATTGGTGTCGAGGAACAAATCCGCGTGCTGCAGGCGTGCGAGGTATTCGGCCTGCGGCTGCTTGGGCATGAAGACCAGCCGTGAAGCGTCGATGCCGGCCGCCTGCGCGGCCGCGCGCAGGCGCGCATCGGCGTTGCCGGGACCGGACAGCAGCCACAGCACGCTGCCTTCCACCTGTGCCAGCACCGCGAGCGCGCGCGAGAAGCTCGGCGGATTCAATTTGTAGCTGTTGTTGAAGCAGCAGAACACCACGCCGTGTTCCGGCAGGCCGTAGGCGCCGCGCGGTTGCGGTTGGGGAATGGCGCGACGCGTATCGGAAGGCTGGAAGCAGCGCGGCAGCCAGGCCACGCGTTCGGAAAACGATGCCGCGAGCGATGACGGCAGGACGAAAGGATCGGCCAGCACGTAATCGATCCACGGCGCGCCGGAGGTGCCGGGATAGGCGAGCCAGTTCACCTGTAGCGGCGCCGGACGCATCGCCAGTACTTCCGGCGTGCCGCCGCCGCCCCAGCCGCGCAGGTCGAACAGGATTTCGATGCCGGCGTCGCAAATGTGCATGGCGACTTGCGCATGCGGGCGCTGCGCGACGTCATGCAGCTTGTGTGCCGCGGCTTGCAGGCGGCGCCGCACTTCGCTGCCATCGTCGCGATTCAGTGCAAACAAATGTGTTTCGACATCTGAATTCGCGGCAAGCGCTTCGAAGAACGCGACCGTCAGCAGGCCGGTCGGATGCGCGCCGAATCCGTTGGACAGGAATCCGATGCGGAGCGGCGGAGCGGATGTCCGTGGGTTCACGCCTTCGCGGGAGTGACGAACGGGCGGTGTTGCCTGAGGCAGCGGTCGCACGTTCGCCGCGATCGCGCGTGCGCGCAGACGCGCGCATTGCAGCTGCTCGTCGGCGCCCGCGTCTTCGCTGAGGAAAGCGAAAGGTTCGATCACGGCGCGGCCCTGGCGCACGGCCTCGCGGACTTGTTGTGTCAATCGATCCAGATCGCGCCAATCGCAGAGCCGGCGCCGCCACGCCAACAGATAGGCGGCGATCGCCGGGTCGGGCGCGAGCCGGTAGGCGTGCGTGTACGCGTCGTTGGCGGCCTCGGCTTCGCCGACGTCCTCGAGCACATGGCCGAGCCAGAGGGCGATGCCGGGATGATTCGGCGCATTGCGCGAGGCCGCGCGCAGGCTCGCGGCGGCTTCGGCGTGGCGCCCCTGCATCCATTGCGCATAGCCGAGTCGCGCGAGTGCTTCCGGGTGTCCGGGCGCGAGCGTGAGCGCGCGTTGCGCCGCCGCGGCGCCCGCGTTGGCATCGCCCGCGTCGAGTTCGGCTTCCGCGAGCAGGACCCAGGCCATGGCATTGCGCGGTTCGCGCTCGACGGCGCGTCTGGCGGCCAGGCGACGCGGGTCGTCGCGATGGGACATCGCGCGCGCTCCGGTCAATCCGTGAGTGACAGGCGGAAGCGCAGGGTGTCGTCGAATGCCTGCCAGCCTTGAGCGCGATACAGCGCCTGCGCGGTGAGATTGTCCGGTGTGGTTTCCAGTTCGAGACGTGCGGCGCCGTCCGCGCGCGCGAAATCCGCGGCGGCCCGCAGCAAGCCCTGGGCGACGCCGTGGCGGCGTGCCTCCGGCGCGACGAACAGATCGTTGAGGATCCAGACGCGCGCGGCGCGCACCGAGGAGAACATCGGATACAACTGGGTGAAGCCGGCGGGCGCGTTGTCGACGTGTCCGAGGAAGATCACCGATTCGCCGCGTTCCAGGCGCGCCTGCAGGAAGTTGCGCGCGAGTTCGGGTTCCGGGCGTTGCTCGTAGAAACCGCGATAGGCGTCGAACAGGGGCGTGAGAGCGTCGAGATCGTCGAGATTGGCGCGGCGGATGGAGGTCTTCATCGCTCCAGTTTCTCACGAGAGAGGGATAAGGAAACTCGTCATCCCGGCTTTCGCCGGAATGACGAGCAAGAACTCAGGTCGCAGCCGTCAACTGCGCCAATTCGTCGGCCTGGTGTTCGCGCGACAGACGCTCGATCAGCGCATCTAGCGCGCCTTCCATCACATTAGGCAGATCGTAGAGCGTGAGCCCCTCGATGCGATGGTCGGTGATGCGTCCCTGTGGAAAGTTGTAGGTGCGGATGCGCTGGCTGCGATCGCCGCTGCCGACCTGCAGGCGTCGCGTCTCGGCGGTGGCTGCGGCTTGTTTCGCCGCTTCGGCCTCGGCGAGCGTCGCCTTCAGGCGTTTCATGGCCTTGTCGCGGTTGGCGTGCTGCGAGCGCTCGGTCTGCGATTCAACCACGATCCCGCTTGGCACGTGGGTGATGCGGATCGCCGATTCGGTCTTGTTGACGTGCTGGCCACCGGCGCCGGAGGAGCGGAAGGTGTCGACCTTCAGGTCGGCGGGATTGATCTCGATCGGCGCGCTGTCTTCGGCGATCGGAATGATCGCGACCGTCGCGGCGGAGGTGTGGATGCGGCCCTGCGATTCGGTTTCCGGCACGCGCTGCACGCGATGCGTGCCGGATTCGAATTTCAGGTGCGCATAGGCGCCGCGTCCTTCGACGCGCGCGATGATTTCGCGGAAGCCGCCGTGTTCGCCGGGATTGGCCGATTCCACTTCCACGCGCCAGCCCTGGCGTTCGGCGTAGCGCGAATACATGCGGAACAAATCGCCGGCGAAGATCGCGGCTTCATCGCCGCCGGTGCCGGCGCGGATTTCCAGATACAGGTCGCCGTCGTCGCGCGCATCGCGCGGGACGAGCAGAGCCATCAATGCGGTGTCGAGTTCGGCCAGTCGCGCGTTGGCGGCGTCGATCTCCTCGTCGGCGAGTTTGCGCAGGTCGGGCTCGTTCTGAAGCGAGGGATCGTTGCGCATCGCCTCGGCGGCGGCGAGGTCGTCGCGCGCGCGCGCCTCGTCGGCGAGCGCGCTCGCGACCGGTTCGAGCTGCGCGAATTCGCGCGAGTAGGCGCGGAAGCGCTCCTGGTCACCGACCACGCCGGGATCGGCGAGCAATCGTTCGAGTTCGTCGCGGCGCTCGGCCAGGGCCTCGAGCTTACGGCGCAGGGTAGGGAGCATGTGTGGGAAACCGGAAATGGAAGATCGGGAATCGGCGACGACGAGAACGGAATTGTCGTCGCTACGATTCCCGGTCTCCAATGTCCGATGTCCCGCTTTCAGCGATGTCCGATGGCCGCTTTCCGCTTTCCGGAATCAGCTTGTCGACCGCGCGCAGCAGATCGATATCGCCCGTCACCGCCGCTTCGCGCAGCGCCGCCGTCGGTGGATGCAGCAGGCGGTTGGTCAGCGTGTGGGCCAGGAATTCGAGCACGGCTTCCGGCGCGTGGCCGGCGGCCAGCTGCTGCTTGGCCTTGGCCAGCACGTCGCTGCGCGTGGATTCGCCATGCGCGCGCAGGCGCTTGAGCGGTTCGTTGCGGCTGCCGGCGGCCAGTGTCTCGGCGTAGCGGGCCACCTGCAGTTCGACGATGGCCTCGGCCTCGTCGGCCGCTTCGCGGCGGCCGCGGCGGTTGTCCTCCACCGCGCGTTCGAGATCGTCGACGGTGTAGAGGAAGACGTCGCCAAGTTCGGCGACGTCGGTGGCGATGTCGCGCGGCACTGCGAGATCGAGCAGCAGCATCGGGCGGTGCCTGCGCGCCGCGAGCGCAGTGGCGACCTGCGCGCGCGACAGGATCGGCTCGCGCGCGGCGGTGGCGGAGAAGACGATGTCGGCCGAGAACAGATGGTGGCCGAGTTCCTCCAGCGGCAGCGGCACGCCATCGTGACGCGCGGCCAGCTCCTGCGCGTGCACGTAGGTGCGGTTGGCGACCAGCAGGCGCTTCACCTTGGCCTGTGACAGGTGGCGTGCGACCAGTTCGATGGTTTCGCCGGCACCGATCAGCAGCACCACCGAATCCGACAGCCGCGCGAACGATTCCTGCGCCAGCCGCACCGCCATCGAGGCCACCGACACCGGGCTGTTGCCGATGCGGGTTTCGGTGCGCGCGCGCTTGGCGGTGACGAAGGCGTGCTGGAAGACGCGATCGAGCTGGCCACCCATCGTGCCGGCGCCGCGCGCGGCGGCCCAGGCCTGTTTCACCTGACCGAGGATCTGCGGCTCGCCCAGCACCAGCGAATCCAGCCCGGTGGCGACGCGGAACAGATGGCGCACGGCATCGGCATCACGATGACGATAGAGATAGGCATGCAGATCGGTGCTGCCGTCGGCCGGGTGCGTGGCGAGCCAGTCCGTCAGCACCTGTCCGTCGCCGTCGGCTTCGGCATACAGCTCGGTGCGGTTGCAGGTGGACAGCAGCGCCACTTCATGAACCCCCGGCAGCGCACGCAGCGCCGACAGGGCGCCCGGCACGGCGTCGTCGCCGAAGGCGACGCGCTCGCGCAGGGCGACCGGCGCGGTCTGGTGGTTGATGCCGAGGACGAACAGGCTCATGGCTGGCTGGTGGGCTTGCTATGACAGTGGAAATGGCGCCATACCGGCTGTGGTGCAACTGTGATGGCGTTCGAAACTTTCGGTCCGCCGGTTCGGTCTCACGGCCGATGTCGATGGAACATCGGTTAAGCGCTGAGGCCTCATTCGTTCAGTTGCGTGCGATAAGCTCCTCTTATGAGGTCGTCATTCTACGGCCTGGCAGTGTCCGATGCGTTTTTCCCTGATTTTGCTGCTCTCTGCCGTCGTTCTGGCCCCCCCGGCGCTGGCGCTGGACCGCCCGGCCGGTGAAGCGAAGGTTTCACGATCGGCCAAGCCCCCGGCCGCCGACACCCTGACCGCGACCCTGGCCGGCGAATACGCCCTGCAGGCCGGGCGGCTGGAGGAAGCCGTCGACTGGTACCTGCAGGCCGCGCGCAGCGCCGACGGCGACGCCGGGCTGGCCGAGCGCGCCACCCGCATCGGCCTGCTCGCCAAGGACAACGCCCGCAGCGAGCAAGCCCTGGCGCTGTGGCGGCAGCGCGCGCCGGCGTCGCTGGGGATGCGCAAGGCCGAGGCCATCCTCGCGCTGCGCAACGACGACGAGCGCACCGCGCGCAAGCTGCTGGAAGCGATGATGCGCGACCCCGATCCGGACGGCTGGCGGGAGGCGGTCCGCGCGATCGGATCCGGGACACGCAATCCGAACGTGGCCGCCGACCTGCTGCGGCAGCTGGTCGACGCCGGCGCCGTCCCGAACGAACTGCAGGCGTGGCTGACCGTGGGCGGACTGGCGCAGCAGCTCGGCGAGCCCGCGCTGGCCGAGCGCGTCGTCAAGGACGTGATCAAGCGTTTCCCGAACGAACCGCGCGTGGGTCTGCTGCACGCCAACCAGCTGCGCCAGGCCGGGAAGCCCGAGGAAGCGCGCCAGGCACTCGCCGCGATCGACGAGCGCGCGATGCTCATGCCGGAACTGCGCATGCTCGTCGCCAGCGAATACAACAATCTCGATGATCCCAAGACCGCGGCCGACGTGCTCGCGAACGGACCGCAGACCGAGGACACCTGGGGCCTGCGCGCCGTGCTGCTCGACAAGGCCAAGGACAAGCCGGCGCTGCAGGCGCTCTACGACGAACTCAATCGCGACTCCGCCAGTCCCGATTCCGAACGCCGCCTGCTGCTCGGGCAGGTCGCGGAATTCCTCGAACGCTACGACGAGGCGTTGAACTGGTACGGCAGCATCCCCGGCGGCCCGGATCGCATGCGCGCCCGGCTGCACTCGGCCAAGCTGCTGCACGACATCAAGCGCAAGGATCAGGCGTTTGCCGACCTGCGCGCGATGCAGTCGGACGCCGCCATCGACGACGAGACACGCAGCAACGCCTACCTGCTGGAAGCGGAACTGCGCAAGGAAGACCAGGACGACCAGGGCGAGTTCGACGCCTACGCGCGCGGCCTCGCCGCCTATCCCGACGACAGCGCGCTGCTGTATTCGCGCGCGCTGATGTGGGAGCGCCGCGACGACGTGCCGCGCGCGGAAGCCGACCTGCGCAAGATTCTCGTTGCCGAACCGGACAACACCAGCGCGCTCAACGCGCTCGGCTACACGCTCGCCGACCGCACCACGCGCTATGCCGAGGCGCTGGAACTGATCGATCGCGCCCGCGTCGCCGAACCCGACAACGGCGCCATCATCGACAGCCACGGCTGGGTGCTGTATCGCCTCGGCCGCAAGGAGGAGGCGCTGGTCGAACTGCGTCGCGCCTACACGCTGTCGAAGGATCCGGAGATCGCCGCCCACATCGCCGAAGTGCTGTGGATGAGCGGCAAGAAGGACGAGGCGCGCAAGTATTTCGACGAGGCGCGCAAGCTCGATCCGGACAACCGTTCGCTCAAGCGCGCGCTGGAGAAAACGGGCGCATGACGTTGCGGGTTTTCGTGCTTGCCGCGGCCATGCTCGCGCTCGCCGCGTGCACGACGACGCCACGCCGGGGCGTGCCGCCGCAGGGCGTCCTCGCCGACGCGGGCGAGCGCGAAGCCGCGCGCGCGACACGGCTGCGGGCGATCCGCGATTGGTCGTTCACCGGACGCATCGCCGTTTCCAACGGCCGCAACGGCGGCAGCGGCCGCATCGAATGGCGCCAGCAGGGCGATCGTTACGAGGTCGCGCTCAGCGCTCCGATCACGCGCCAGAGCTGGCGCCTGACCGGCGGTCCCGACGGCGCGCGCCTGGAAGGCCTCGAAGGCGGCACGCGACAAGGTCCCGATGCGGCCAGTCTGTTGTTCCAGGCGACCGGCTGGGAGATTCCGGTGACCGCGCTCGCCGACTGGCTGCGTGGCTTGCAGGCCGAGGGCGCGGCCGAGCCCAAGATCGAACCAGGCTGGGATGGCCGCCCGCTGAAGATCGAGCAGGGCGGGTGGAGCATCGACTACGAATGGCCGGAGCAGGGCGATCTGCCGAAGCGGCTCGATGCCCGGCGTGATCAGGCGCGGGTCAAGCTGGTGGTCGATAGCTGGCAATCAGCCGCATCAGCTGACGGGAATCGGGATGCTACGCGGCCTGAGCTTGGGTTTTCTGAGGCAAACAAGGAAACGCTCCGGCGAGAACTGGAGGCGGTGAATCTCGAAGACCCATCGGCCGATGTGCGCATCCACATCATGCGCGGTGACCTGCGCGCCGTGGGCATCTGCGGATATGCATGTTTTGCGCCCGGCATGCAGTCGGAAGAGGCTCGTTCACGTGGTATGCGAGTGCTGCTCGGGACCAGTGATGCGATCGAAGATGGAGACCATATGGCTTTGATAGTCAAAGCGCACCGATATGCCCGCGCTTACAACACTGCTCTGCATCAATGGCCGAACCTGCAACAGTCGGTACCGCAGTCTGCACTTGAAATACCCCTAGGCGCTGAATAGTTCCGTATTCATGACTCCGAGCAACTCGAAGCAGGCTTGGTCCGCCTGGCCCGCGCCGGCCAAGCTGAACCTGTTTCTCCAGATCACCGGTTGTCGGGCGGATGGGTATCACCTGTTGCAGACCGTATTCAGGCTTCTGGACTGGGGTGACACGATCCGGTTGCGGGTGCGTGCCGACGGTGTCGTTGCTCGGCATGGAAGCTCCGTCGATGGTGTCGCGGAAGCGGATGATCTCGCTGTCAGAGCGGCGAAATTGCTTCAATCTGCGTCCAATTCCAGAAAAGGTGCCGATATCGTCGTCGAAAAGGCGATTCCGGCCGGTGCCGGCTTCGGTGGTGGCTCCTCGGACGCCGCTACCGTGCTCGTGGCGCTGAACCAGCTTTGGGGCATCGGGTTCGATACCGATCGCCTGGCCGCTCTCGGCCTGCAACTGGGCGCCGATGTCCCGGTTTTCGTCCACGGCGTCAACGCCTGGGCTGAAGGAGTGGGCGAGGCGCTCACGGCGCTGGACCTGCCCCCGGCCTGGTATCTGCTGGCCGATCCCGGCGTCCATGCCGCCACCGCGGCCTTGTTCCAAGCGCCTGAATTGACGAGAAATGCTCTGCCCGCGACAATATCCGACTTCGTTTCGGGTTCCAGGCTCGGGAATGCGTTCGAGCCCGTGCTGCGCCGCCGCGAACCGGCCGTCGAGGCTGTGTTCGCCGCGCTGTCGCAGGTGGGTTCGCCACGTCTGACCGGGTCGGGTAGCGGCTGCTTCGTCGAATTCGCCGACCGCGAATCCGCGGAGGCTGCGTTGATGCGACTTCCGTCCGGGCTCAAGGCCTGGGTGGCGGAAGGCGCGTCGCGATCGCCGTTGCTGGCTGCGCTCGAAATGTATCGGTTGTCATAAGCAAGTGCGTATTCGTAGGAGCGTTCCTACAGCGTTGCCAGTGCAGGGGCGTCGCCAAGAGGTCCAAGGCACCGGGTTTTGATCCCGGCATTCGCAGGTTCGAATCCTGCCGCCCCTGCCATTACGTGGGTCCCTTCGGCCCGCACGCCTCACCATGCTGATCGCGTGGTTCGATGTGCGGATTTTCCACAAGGAAAGCTCGTGTTGTATGCGGGCTTTTCAAACAAGCCCACATGTTTCGGCATGTGGTTCTAGTGAGCCCCTTCGGTCAGAGCGATGCGGAGCAGGAAAATGAAAGAAGAGAGCAACTTGCTGATCTTCTCGGGTAATGCGAACAAGCCGCTGGCGCAGGCGGTGTGTCGCGAACTCGGGGTGAGGCCGGGCAAGGCGCTGGTCTCGACGTTCTCGGACGGCGAGGTGCAGGTCGAGATTGAAGAAAACGTGCGTCGGCAGGACGTGTTCGTGGTGCAGCCCACCTGCGCGCCCACCGCCGAGCATTTCATGCAGCTGCTGGTGCTGATCGACGCGCTCAAGCGCGCATCGGCCGGCAGCGTCACCGCGGTGGTGCCGTACTTCGGTTACGCGCGGCAGGATCGGCGCCTGCGTTCCTCGCGCGTGCCGATCACGGCCAAGGTGGCGGCGAAGATGATCACCGCCGCCGGCACCGACCGGATGCTGACGGTGGATCTGCACGCCGACCAGATCCAGGGCTTCTTCGACATCCCGGTCGACAACGTGTACGCCTCGCCGCTGCTGCTCGCCGACATCTGGCGCGCGCATGGCACGGACAACCTGATCGTGGTGTCGCCGGACGTCGGCGGTGTGGTGCGCGCCCGCGCAATCGCCAAGCGCCTCGACGATGCGGACCTCGCGATCATCGACAAGCGCCGCCCGAAGGCGAACGTGGCCACGGTCATGAACATCATCGGTGACGTCGAGGGCAAGATCTGCGTGCTCGTCGACGACATCGTCGACACCGCGGGCACCTTGTGCGCGGCGGCGGCGGCACTGAAGGCGCAGGGCGCGACCAAGGTGGTCGCGTACTGCACGCATCCCGTGCTGTCGGGCGCGGCGATCGACAACTTGAACAAATCGCAGCTCGACGAGCTGGTGGTCACCGACACGATCCCGCTGACCGAAGCGGCCAGGGGCTGCGGCCGCATCCGCCAGCTCAGCGTCGCCGAGTTGCTGGCCGAGACGATCCGCCGGGTCGCGTTCGGCGAGTCGGTGAGTTCGCTGTATCTGGATTAAGCGGTCTGGATTGACGCAATTCGCGAGGCGGCCTCGCCGCTCCGCAAACCGGCCTCGGCCGGCGCTTCAGGGCTCTTCTGGTCGCGGAAGAGTCTCATCCCCGCCGCGAGGCGGTTCATCGCAAACAAGTGAGTAAACAGCAATGGCAACCCAACACACAATCACGGCCGCTGGCCGCAAGGACGAGGGGAAAGGTGCGAGCCGCCGCCTGCGTCGTGCGGCGCAGATTCCGGCTGTCATCTACGGCGGTCACGCCGATCCGCAGAGCATCCAGCTCGAGCACGAGAAGACCTGGCTGGCCAGCCAGCACGAGTGGTTCTACTCGTCGATCCTTGATCTGGAAGTCGACGGCAAGGTGCAGAAAGTGCTCCTGCGCGACATGCAGCGTCATCCGTTCAAGCAGCTGATCATGCACCTGGACTTCCAGCGCGTGAGCGAGAACGAGGCGATCCGCGTCTCGGTGCCGCTGCACTTCCTCAACGAGGACAAGTCGCCGGCCGGCAAGTCCACCGAAGTGGTGGTCACGCACGAGCTCAACGAAATCAACGTGAGCTGCCTGCCGAAGGACCTGCCGGAGTACATCGAGGTCGATCTGAGCGACCTCGCGCTCGGCACCACCATCCACCTGTCGCAGATCAAGCTGCCCAACGGCGTGGAAATCCCCGAGCTGAAGCTCGGCGCCGACCATGACGTCGCCGTCGTGGTGGCTCGTCACGCCCGCGTCGAGGAAGAGTCGGCTGCGGAAGGCGAGGAAGCGGCCGGCAACGGCGAGAAGAAGGAAGAAGGCGACAAGTAAGCACGGGTACGTGCTTCCGAACCGGTGGATGAGGCGGTATCGAAGCCCCATCCGCCGTTTTCGGTCTCTGGCTTATTGATGGCAGGCTTGCGACTCATCGTCGGGCTGGGCAATCCCGGTCCCGAACATGCACGGACCCGGCACAACGCCGGGTTCCGTTTTGTCGACGCGCTCGCGGACAAGACCGACGCGCGCTTCAACATCGACAGCAAGCTGTTCGGCGAAAGCGCCAAGGCCGAGATCGGCGGCCGTTCGGTATGGCTGCTCAAGCCGGCGACTTTCATGAACCTCAGCGGCAAGTCGGTGCTGGCCGCACTGCGCTTCTGGAAGATCGAGCCGGAAGAAGCATTGCTGGTGCACGACGAACTCGATCTGCCGCCCGGCGTCGCGCGCCTGAAGTTCGATGGCGGCCATGGCGGCCAGAACGGCCTGCGCGACACCATCCGCGTGCTCGGGCACGGCAAGTTCCATCGCCTGCGCATCGGCATCGGCCATCCCGGCGACAAGAACAAGGTCACCGGTTGGGTGCTGGGCCGCGCATCAAGCGGCGACGACATCGAGATCGCCCGCGCCATCGACGATGCGCTCGACGTGCTGCCGCTGGCAGTGCAGGGCGATATCAACGAAGCGATGAAGCGGTTGCACACGGTTCCGGGAGACGGGAAGCGGGAGGCGGGGGGAAAAAACAAAAACAACGACTGATTGTCACCGGCGTCATCAGACGCGATACGGGAGCTATTGCCTTGCGACGTCTCCCGTTTCCCGTTTCTCACTTCCCGGATTCTCATGGGCATCAAATGCGGCATCGTCGGCCTGCCGAACGTCGGCAAGTCGACGCTTTTCAACGCGCTGACCAAGGCGGGCATCGCCGCGGCCAATTTCCCGTTTTGCACCATCGAACCGAATGTCGGCGTGGTGCCGGTGCCGGACGCGCGCCTCAACGCGCTGTCGGAGATCGTCAAGCCGGTGAGGGTGGTGCCGACGGCGGTCGAGTTCGTCGACATCGCCGGCCTCGTCGCCGGTGCGGCCAGCGGTGAAGGGCTTGGCAACAAATTCCTCGCGCACATCCGCGAAGTCGACGCGATCACGCATGTGGTGCGCTGCTTCGAGCATCCGGACGTCATCCACGTCGCCAACAAGGTCGATCCGATCGCCGACATCGAAACGATCGATACCGAACTGGCGCTGGCCGACCTGGAGTCGGTAGACCGAGCCTTGGCCCGGGCCGAGCGCTCGGCCAAAACCGGCGACAAGGACGCAAAGGCGCGCGTCGAAGTGCTCGCCCGCGTGCGCACAGGCCTGGACGCCGGCAAGCCGGCGCGCGCGCTAGGCCTGTCCGACGACGACAAGGCGATGCTGCGCGATCTGTTCCTGCTCACCCTCAAGCCGGTGATGTACGTGGCCAACGTGCTGGAGGACGGCTTCGAGCACAATCCGCACCTGGACGCCGTGCGTGCGCGCGCCGTGGGCGAGGGCGCCGAAGTGGTGCCGGTGTCGGCGGCGATCGAGGAAGAGCTCTCGCAGCTCGACGATGCCGATCGCGACGCCTTCCTGACCGATCTCGGCCTCGACGAGCCCGGCCTGAACCGCGTGATCCGCGCCGCCTACAAGCTGCTCGGCTTGCAGACCTATTTCACCGCCGGCGTGAAGGAAGTGCGCGCCTGGACAGTCAAGGCCGGCGCCACCGCGCCGCAGGCCGCGGCCGTGATCCACACCGATTTCGAGAAGGGCTTCATCCGCGCCGAGACCATCGGCTACGACGACTTCATCAAGTACAAGGGTGAATCCGGCGCGCGCGATGCCGGCCGTCTGCGCCTGGAAGGCAAGGAATACCGGGTGCAGGAAGGCGACATCCTGCATTTCCGCTTCAACGTCTGAGGCGCGATCGTCAGTCTTCAGGGCAATGGCCAGCCCTTAGAATCGATTCCGGAACATCACTCCGGAGGAAGGGCACGATGAAGGCGATGCGCGGGTTCCTGGCCGTCTCCATGGCGCTGCTGTGCCTGCCGGCGTTCGCGGGCGAGCCTGCCGGCGACACGGTCCTCGCCATCCACGGCGGCGCCGGGGTCATCCGCAAGGGCATGACGCCGGAGTCCGAACAACAGGTCCGGGCGGCCCTGGCGCGGGCCCTGCGCAAGGGCCACGAGCAGCTGTCCGCCGGCAAGCCGGCCCTGGACGCGGTCACGGCCGCGATCACCGTCCTGGAGGACGACCCCCACTTCAACGCCGGCAAGGGTGCGGTCTTCACCCACGAGGGCCGCAACGAGCTGGATGCCTCGCTGATGGACGGCGCCACGCTGAAGGCGGGGGCGGTGGCAGGCGTGCGCCGGGCCAGGAACCCGATCCTGCTGGCGCGGGCGGTCATGGAGCATTCCCCGCATGTGATGCTGACCGGCGAGGGCGCCGAAGCCTTCGCCCAGGCGCAAGGCGTGGAACTGGTCGATCCGGGCTATTTCCGCACTGAGGAGCGCTGGCGGCAGCTGCAGAAGGCCCGCAAGGAAGAGAAAGCCGGGCAGGCCTATTCAGATCCGGAGACCGCAAAGCATTTCGGAACCGTCGGGGCGGTCGCCCGGGACGTCCAGGGCCATCTGGCAGCGGGCACGTCCACCGGCGGGATGACCAACAAGCGCTACGGCCGGGTCGGGGACTCCCCGATCATCGGCGCCGGGACCTACGCCAACACCGCCTGCGCGGTTTCCGGGACCGGGTGGGGCGAGTTCTACATTCGCGTCTCGGCAGCTCATGAGATTTGCGCGCGCATGGCCTACCGCGGCGAAACCGCGGCGCAGGCCGGCGAGGCGGTCATCAACCGGCAGATTCCCGCACTGGGCGGGGACGGCGGTGCCATCGTGCTGGCCGCCGACGGCAGCGTCGCCATGCCGTTCAACACCGACGGCATGTTCCGGGGCTGGATCGGCGCCGACGGGATCCCGCACGTGGCGATCTACGCGGAAGAGAAGCTGCCCATGCCCGTCGGGGCGCGGCAGGCACGCACGGAAGCCCCGGCGCACCCGCCCGGCAATTAGAAATCCGTCGGCAGCCGTTGACATCAAAACGGCCCAGCGTCAAAATCGCGGGCTGTTTCACGGGTTTGCGCAACGACCGGAGGGATACCCAAGCGGCCAACGGGGGCAGACTGTAAATCTGCTGGCTCACGCCTTCGGTGGTTCGAATCCACCTCCCTCCACCAAGCCGGTTCAAGTGTGACGGCGCGGGAGTAGTTCAATGGTAGAACTGTAGCCTTCCAAGCTACTAGTGCGGGTTCGATTCCCGTCTCCCGCTCCATTGATGCTTCCAAGCGTTGATTTCCCGTAATACAGACATATTTTCATCGCTCACGTAGCTCAGTCGGTAGAGCACCTCCTTGGTAAGGAGGAGGTCGATGGTTCGATTCCATTCGTGAGCACCATACAAAGCCTGCGCCCCGTGCGCGGGGCCACCAACGCAACATTCCAGTCATCCAACTGTTCAACGAGAAGCAACCATGGCCAAGGGTAAGTTCGAGCGCACCAAGCCCCACGTGAACGTGGGCACGATCGGTCACGTGGACCACGGGAAGACGACGCTGACGGCGGCGCTGACGAAAGTGGGCGCGGAGCGGTTTGGTGGTGAGTTCAAGGCATACGACCAGATCGACGCGGCGCCGGAAGAGAAGGCGCGCGGCATCACGATCTCGACGGCGCACGTGGAATACGAAAGCCCGACGCGCCACTACGCGCACGTGGACTGCCCGGGACACGCCGACTACGTGAAGAACATGATCACCGGTGCGGCGCAGATGGACGGTGCGATCCTGGTGTGCTCGGCGGCCGACGGCCCGATGCCGCAGACGCGCGAGCACATCCTGCTGGCCCGTCAGGTGGGCGTGCCGTACATCGTGGTGTTCCTGAACAAGGCGGACATGGTGGACGACGCCGAGCTGCTGGAGCTGGTGGAGATGGAAGTGCGTGAGCTTCTGTCGAAGTACGAGTTCCCGGGCGACGACACGCCGATCATCAAGGGATCGGCGCTGAAGGCGCTGGAAGGCGACCAGAGCGAAATCGGCGTGCCGGCGATCCTGCAGCTGGTGGACGCGCTGGACACGTACATCCCGGAGCCGCAGCGCGACGTGGACAAGGCGTTCCTGATGCCGGTGGAAGACGTGTTCTCGATCTCCGGTCGCGGCACGGTGGTGACCGGCCGTATCGAGCGCGG
>NZ_JBXAPK010000014.1:0-81586 GCF_058803905.1 Luteimonas sp. GW821-FHT14E02
TGGTGGACCAAAGGAAACCTAACACCGAAAAGTCTCCGGGGCTTAGTGGGGCCTCATGGGGTCTAAAGAGCACTCCTAGAGGCGACCGGCGTCGGGGTTGGAAGGCAGTCCTACAAGCATTCGCAGGCTCCGTATGGCGGTGGCCGAACTCCAGGTCATCGGGGTCGCTCCAATATTGCCGGCCTGTACAGGCGCTGCCGCCGATCGAGGGTGAAGAGGCCTCGTGGGTGGTGCTGGCAGATCTGAACATCTGCGCGGCGGCACGTCGCGAGAAGGGTGCGGCATAAGGTTTTTCTGACCCCTGAGCACGGCGAACGCCGATACCGCTCGACCAACGGGGCCGCCACTCTTTGTCCATGCCAGCAGCGCCTCGCGACGCCCCATTCCCCTGGTCACTCGCGCCCGCCATGACGCCGTATGGACACGGCGTCGCTGGCTGCCCTATTCAGGTTTAGGGCGGCATCGCCCCTTGAACGTGTGATGAACAGCCCCAACATATAGGGGTGCAACGCTGGTCGGTCCCGAAGATGTTGTCTCAAGTGGTGCGACGGGGGGCTGGCAAGGTGCGAGCGACATCACAGGGGAACTGGATGACTCCTACCGCAACAATATCCGAAAGCACTGACGGCACCGCTGACTCTGAGCCTCCCTCGGATGATTCGGCGTCCGTCCCAGACGGGCGATCGAATGAAGTGCCCGCATTGGGGGATGCAGACCTCGCTGCAGAACTGTCGAGGCTGGCGCAAGGCACAGCGCATGTTCTGATCATCGCCAACGCTTTCACAGTGTTCGTGCTCTTTCGGGAGGGCCCGCTTGTGCCTTGGCGCTCACTCGCCGCGGGCGAGTTCGGTGAGGATTGCAGGCGAGCAGTAAAGCCGATGTTGCGTAATCGACTGACGTGGGCGAGCGTATCTGGTGACCCTACGCGCGTTGATTCGAATGCAATCGAGGCGAAGGTTCTAAAGGCTAATGAGCTGGACATTTGGCTCAAGCACGCAGCAGATCTCACCTGTGGCCGAAAGGGAGAGGTGACATCCGCGATCAAAAACGAGTTGCAGTACCTGGCCGGCTGGCGATGCCAGTTCTCCGGTTGCGGCCGCGACTTGGGCGAGCATGGCGCGACTGGTAGCCGCGGACGTTTTAGCTACTTTGCGCACATCGTCGCGGCTTCTCCAGATGGGCCGCGCGGAGATCCAGCATTATCAGAGCGGCTGGCTTCGGATCCGGAGAACTTTTTGCTCCTGTGTGACGAGTGCCATCGCAAAATCGACAAGATCCAACCAGCGGCTTACACGGTGGAAATGCTGCGCAAGATGCGCGAGAACAGCATTGCCGAGGTGAAGCGCTTGCTCGACACGCTACGTTTTCCTTTAGTCGAAACAGTGGCTGTCATCGGCAATATTGCGGGGCAATCTGCGCAGTTCAGCATCAATGAAGCCAAGGAAGCCCTGTGGGGCGCTGGGCTACGTACCGAAGACGCCAAGCCGGCGCGGTACTTCGATCCTGGCGGTCAGCACCATGAAGTCCATTCCGCGGACTATTGGAACTCGCTGTATCGAAGACGGGACCTCGCGCAACTCCAGAGCTTGTTGGATGGCACGCGTACTGGCACTGCCCGTCCACAACTCGCCGTCTTTCCTCAACATTCCACGTCAGTATTGCTGATGGCCGGCCGCGTCCTCGGCGACACTGCGGGCATCCATCTATTTCAGCCCCATCGGGATCAGCCTACCGATGTCTCGCGTTGGGCATGGCCGAAGGGGGAGCCGATCCCGCAGGCAGGGAAGTATAAGGTGGAGACCTTGCGCGAGCCGGCAGGGAAGGAGGAGGCCGCCACTCTTGTCGTAGCGCTGACTTGGGATGTGGCAGCGGAGCGGATGCCACATCCCTGTGCTGGAGATGGTCGATTCCTACTGCCTACGTTGCGAATTTCTGGTCCGACATTCGATCCACATTGCATCAAGCACCCACACGATTTGTTGTTGATCGGGAATGAGGTGGGTAGCGCGATGCGCACCCTACAGGACGAATGGGGCGTGCGAACGGTCCATTTGTTCGTATGCGCGCCAACGTCTGCAGTCATGAAAGTTGGTCAAAAAATGCAGGCTCGGCACCAGGCCGGCTACGTAGTGTATGAGGCCTTACCTGGTGGGCCATCCTCGATGTACAAGCCCACCATTGAACTCACTTCCTTGCACGTGCGCGAGTTGATCACGGGGCAGGGTTCCTATCAGCTATAGACATGAGAACGTCCACATGACGATCGCACATCCTTTGTCGAAACGAATCTTTGATTCTCTGCAATCTCGAAATGAAGCTGATCAGTGGGCTCGTCTAATTGCAAGCCTGCTTCGGAAGCTAGAGCTAAACGCCGCCCATCGTGCGGATGCTGAAACCGAATACAACGTTCTAGCCAACCGGTTGGCGGATAGATTGGGTATTGCGCACCACGATATCCACATTTTTCCGCAGGGCTCGATGCGCACGCAAACTGCTATTAGCCAGCGGTATCCGGTAAAGTTTGATTTGGATCTGGTAGTCCAGTTGACGGGGCCAAAGTACGCCGCACCAGATTCCGAGGTAATGTTTGCCGCTTTCGGCATGGCGTTAAAAGGAAACGAAGGGCAGACCGGCACGCCAGAGGAAAAACGTCGTTGCTGGCGTCTTCCGTATCCTGGCAAGCCCTACTATTTCGATCTTACGCCGGCGATTGCCGATCATACGGGGCGAGCCGGATCGAGTTTGGCCGTACGTGATCCCGATACGCGTTGGGCGCCTTCCAATCCGAAAGAATTTGCGGATTGGTTCTGTAGCAATGCCGAGCGACGATTCCCGTTTCAAGCCGTTTTGAGCAAGGGGTACGCTGATGCCAGGTCGACAACCGACCCGTTGCCAGATGGGGAAGTTGCGTTGGACGATATCCTGCGCCGTTCGGTTCAGCTCTTGAAGCTACATCGTGACACGATGTATTGGGGCGCAGACGAAAAACGCAAAGAAGGAATGCCGATCTCTGTCATTCTTGTCACGTTAGCAACTCAAGCATATGCCGATCTGCTCGCCAACCGACCTTACGATTTCAAATCTCCTATCGAGGTTGTGTTGGCGCTGATCGAGAGCATGCCGAAGTTCATAGAATCGAAATGGGGTGGTTGGCGAGTGGAGAATCCCAAGCTCCCTAGCGAAAATTTTGCAGACAAGTGGAACCAAGATGGCGGACTGCGCCACGGTGAATTCCAACGTTGGCACCGTAAATTGGAGACAGACTTGGAGGCTCTGCTCTATCAAAGCCATCGCCAGGCGACCGAGGATCGGATTCGCAGTGTGTTCGGCGATGCTGGCGTTGAAGCCTGGAAGGCAAGCAGACCAACACCGAGTGTTTTGGACAGCTTGATCGCCACGGCGCCAGGTGTAGCCAGGTCGAACCCTGCTCAGCCTCTGAAGTCTGGATCTTCGAATACCCTTGGCTGACGGTAGCGTGACAACTGATTCGTTCGCGGAGCCCTGGAGGCAGGTTCAGCAGTGGCTGGATCATGGCGCCGGGGCTCCGTGGGCGCAGCGCGATACTCAGGTATCTGGAAAGAGAGGGGCTGCCTGGAGGATCAATCTGCAGGGCGAGGATTGGCCTGTCGATGCTGTGCGGTTATGGCTGCCGGCTGACTTTCCGACGCGCACGTGCGAGTTGTATGTGGACTCACGTTATTTCCTCCGGGTGCCGCATGTAGAGTCTGATGGGCATCTGTGTCTGAGGTTGTCGCCCATCCCGGAGGATTACGAGGACCCTGTCGGTGCCGTGACACGTGCTCTGGAGAAGCTCAAGGAACAGTTGCTGCTCCCGATGCAGGACCCAACATGGGCTGATAAGCAGTTTCACGAAGAACGCGGCTCGTATTGGAGCCAGATGTGCCGACGCCGGCAGAATCAATCGGGTCAGCGCCCAGTGCCTGACCTCACTTTGGTAGACATTGGAGAGTTGAATCTTTGGGCTAGAGCATCGCTGGCAGCTTATGTCCCTGCGAAGGCGAGACGTCGGACCTACGGGGTGCAGATTGCGGTCATGGATGGAGTCGATCCAAACCAACTCGCCGCAACGCACGGATGGGCAAGAGGAACGATGGTGCGAGGCGATGCTCTATTTGTTCGGTTGCCGGCTGACTTGTTATGGACGCCGACTATGTGGCCCAAGACCTTTTCAGACCTCAATGCGCTAATCGTAGATGCAACAGAAGGTGGATTTTCACTCTCACAATGGTTGGAAAAGACTGGCTGGGTTGATGTTCCCGAGGTTAGGTCGAAAAAACACAAGAGGCAGAGTCGAAAGAAAACCACAGACATTCCGCCGCCAGGCCAGCGGCCGCTCCTTGTTACTTTGGTTCACGGAAACACGTTGTTCGGGTATCAGGTCTTTGTTCCGATGTGTGGTCTGTCGGGACCGAACATCGAACCGATCGAGGTGACTCGTGTTGATTCTGACTGGGCCTTGGCGCGCGATCAGCAGCTTGAAGCACTTCATGGCCGAAGGTCTAAGCGTGTCTTGGTGCTCGGTTGCGGTTCTCTGGGAAGCCTGTTGATCAAGGCACTAGCTCGCGCCGGTGTTGGTCAAATTGATCTCGTGGACACGCAATTGATGGAGGCCGAAAATACTTCTCGCCATGAACTTGGAGTCGATGAGATAGCGCAGTCAAAGGCAGAGGCGTTGGCGCGACGACTGCGCAAGGAGATTCCTGGTCTTAGAGCCCGTGGCTTTCTTGCTGGAGCTGAAGCCTGGTGCCTCAAGTATTCTCACCCGGGCGATTACGATCTCGTCGTCGAATGCACAGCGGAATCCTCTGTTCGTACATTTCTGGCGCATAGGCGTACCGAACTGTTTGGCGACTGCCCAATTATTCACGCCTGGGTTGAGCCGTTGTGCAGCGCCGGCCACGTTGTCCTGACGCAGCCCGAAGTCCCGTGGCCCCCCGAGGACCCAGCTGATTCCCTCGTTAACGCTTCAGATTTGTCGGCGGACGACACCCTCATAATCATGCCTGCGTGTGCAGGAGGTTTTCATCCGTATGGTATGGCCGACATCATGCTGGTGGCCGCATTTGCTGCGGAGCGCATCGTAGCCGTGCTCGATGATTCCCGGCAGCCTTCAACAGTCTGGTCGTGGGTAAGGGCTAGCGCCTTCTTTGAGCAGCTGCCGATGACGGTGACGCTACGTCAGATCGTGCCGTCGTCGTCGTCCAAGTCTGATAGTGCCGCGATTACCCGAGATTTGGCCACCGTGTTGGCCAGTTCTTATGAGTGAACGCTCAATGCTTTATCAGTTAGCTGGCGCGAAGTGGTCGCTGCGCTTTAGTGACCAAGCTTTAGCGCTACTCAGCCAACATGTACAACGTGGTCGTTGGAGCAAGGAATCAGTCGGTCAGATCTACACTCGGGACTTGACCGCCAGTGAGGTTATCGTGGACCGAGTCACCGTGCTCTCGCCCACGAGCGCAAGTTGGGGGCGAGTCCGATTCGATACGCATCAGGCTATGGCCGAAAGAGCAAGTTTGTTTACAGAAGGTTTCCACTGTGTAGGGCTATGGCACACACATCCAGAGCCGCGGCCTATACCATCGCCCAAGGATCGGCGACTCGCGCGGGATCACGCGCTTGCGGCCCAGCCACAGTTAGCAGGCCTGCTTTTTGCCATCTTGGGTAACGATCCAATCCCCTTCGGGCTGAGGGTTTGGATTGATGATGGAAATTCGCTCGAAGAAGCGGTCATTGTCGATTTTGGCGGCAAGGGGTGAGGCGGCTTCAGATCTAAAAGCCTGAGATGCAGTATTGATCTCATGCCTTGCGATGGGAAAACGTAGCATTAGGCGACTGATACTGTTTCGGAGGGGGTATGAAAAGAGAGGGGTGGATCCTTGTTAGGGCGTACTGGCCTGCCGCGTTTTTTCTTGGCCTTGGGTTTCTGATGTTACTGACGCTAGGCGGGCTGAGGGATAGTCAGTTTGCCGCGGCTCTATTCAATACCCTGCGGTGGTTGCCACTCGGCCTGCTGGTCTTGGCTCTACTTTTTTTTGTCAGCGCAAGTCACCGTTTGCGCCAATGGGAGAAGGGGGATGCAGCAGGATGTCACCGTTGTGGAGGTCCGCTAGGGTTCGAACACGCTGGTAGAAGTGATAGAGGTGGCTCTTACCGACGTTGCCTTGCATGCGGGAAGGCCGTCAATCATCAGCATTACGAGTAATCGGCCCATTTTCCTAGTTACTCGTGCCGCCATGACGCCGTATAGACGTGGCGTCGCTGGCTGCTTTCGTTGTTCTTGACTGTGTCAGGACAACATGCTCTGATCCCGTCGCCAGTGAGCTTATGGCTCCGGTGTTGTGCCTGCATAGCCCATAGGCTCCAGGTACCCGACTGTCCTCCGGTGGAGGCGCGGGAACGGTGAGGAACCTGCATAAGCCTTCGCCGAAGGCTCGGGCAATCACCCTGCTAGTGGGCCGTTGGCCCCGGTGTAGTGCCTGCATAGCCCATAGGCTCCAGGTACCCGATGGTCCTCCCATGGAGGCCCGGGATTCATTCCCGGGAGCCTCTATGTGCAAACTCAAACGTCTTCGCGCCCAAGCTTTCCAAGCTCAGCAGGGGAGATGCTATTACTGTGGCCAGCCCATGTGGCTGCATTTTCCTCAAGAGCTAGGTACTCGATCGTCCGGCGCATTGCAATGTACCGCTGAGCATCTCTTGGCGCGCTGCAATGGCGGGCGAGACGTGGCCGGCAACATCGTCGCTGCATGCTGGCTATGCAATACCAGAAGGCATAAGCGAAAAAAGCCGTTGGAACCAGTCGCGTACCGAGAGCTGGTACAGCGGCGTGTGGCAATGGGGAGGTGGCGGCGCCAGAAGTGATCCGTCATGTTCAAGAACTTGTACTGGAGATCTCCGTTGCAGTCATTGAGTGGTGGTTTCAGGTCTGCATGCAAGACGTCGACTAACGCGTAACTTCACGCAGTTTGAAGGTAGATTTAATGTCGCTTCTGGAAAAGAGGCATGAATGTCGCTGATGAAGTCGGTGAACTGTTAACTGCGTCATGCCGGTGCCGATGAGTTCAAGATCGGCCAGCAGTGCCAGGAGTAGCTATCCCACGGATACGCCTGGCCCACAGGTACCAGGCATAGATATCATCGGGAAGCGCCTGTTCCAACGGAATCGATAGCGCTACGTAGCCGTCGAGTTCGTCGAAAAGGGGCTGCAGATGCTGCCATTGAGATGGTTCTTCGTTCAGGAGGGTGCGCTGCGCGGAACTCCACTCGAAGAGGAGGTCGACACGCTGGATCAGCGCATCCTGAAACCAGTCGGATGCCGGCGCATGTAAGCGATATCCGGATTGCGCCAGCGTTTTGGCAGCTGCTAGTACGTGTTCGGAGGATCCTCGAAACCACTCCGTGAATCCTCCCGCTGCACTTTGGATGGTCAGAGGCATGGGGGCGTTATGGGCACGGAGCGGACGGCATAGCAGCAACTCGATATCGCGCGCGTCTCGTTCGGTTTCCGTCTCGATCAGCAAGCCGAGTTCAAGGTCAAAGAATTCGTACCACCGTCGATGTAGCGACCGGATGCGTTGCAAAGGATCATGGGAGAACCCAAGCTTGCAAAGGTCCTCGCCAAAGCAGGGGAAGTAGTAAGCGAACCACGGCATGGTGCACAGGATCGTTCAGACGGTGTATGTGGGCGAAATAATTATTCTCGAACTCTGAAAACCACGCTGATTCGCGGTCCTTGCGTGTGCCGCGTCTTGGGGATTCCATGTTCATGCGTGAGCTGGGAGGCATAGCTCATGCGCAGCAAGCTACCCGGCGCCAAGTCCACGACCAGGGTATTGCGATCGCCTGCTTTGGCACGAATCAGCATCCGGCGCTCAGATCCGAGCGAGACGAGGGTAATCGGATGGCCAGAAGTCAGGGTATGCAACTTATCGCTATGCATGGCGACACTGTCTTGACCATCTCGATAGAGATTCATGCCGATGCGAGAGTAGGGCGCAGGGGCCTGCGTTTGCACGCGCGCGTGGATGTCTGACAAGGGAAGTTCAGGAGGCAGAGAGGCGATGTCGTAGCTCGCCAGTAAGCGCGGGACGTCGACGATGCGGTCGTACATGGGACGCTGCATGTGCGTCCAGGCGGCGCGCGTGTGCAGGATTTCGAACCAGTTCTGTGCGGTATCAGGGTCGATGAATCTCGGCCAGTAGCGGACGCCGCCCCCGGTGTCATCGACTAATTGCACCATCGTTGGTGCGTATAGATCATCGGCGAGGTTAGCCAGGGCGTGCATGGCGGGGTCTAGTGGAAATCACGCGACGTGGTCTGCAGGTCGCCCAGCAAGTGACTGAGATCCTGAAGATCGTTTGCGATGAGGTGCTCGACGCCGTCGACCTGTTCCCAACGGCCCCGCACGGCCATCAGACGGGCGCTGAGCAGCGCCTTGCGTCTGCGCAGAGCGACGTGAGACCAAACCACGACATTGACCATGCCGTATTCGTCTTCGAGCGTCACGAAGATAGTGCCCTTGGCCGTGCCCGGCCGCTGGCGCTGCGTGACAATACCGGCGGCATACGCACCACGCCCATGCGGCAAAGCACGCAACTGGCGCGAGTCCAGCACGCGCTGTTGTTGTAGGCGTGGGCGTAGCAATGAGAGCGGATGGGCTTGCAGGGTCAAGCCGACGCTGCGGTAGTCGGAGAGGATGTCTTCGCCCGTCGTGGGCGCCGGCAACGTAATGTCCTCCTCCTCCGGGCTACCGGGGAGCAGGGGGCGTTGGCGTTCGATGCCAGCCACCGCCCAGCGTGCGGCATGGCGGTGTCCGATCAGAGCCTCTAGGGCGCCGGCTTCGGCGAGGACCTGGCGCGCTTTTTCATCGAGCCGTGCGCGCAGGCATAAGTCGCGCACATCGGTGAAGGTGCGCTGTTGTCGCGCCGCGACGATGGCCTGTGCCATGGTTTCTGAGAGTCCGGCGACCTGGCGCAGGCCCAGGCGGATTGCCGGCTGCCCGCTGTCGTCCACGCCGGTGCGGGGATGGCCGCCTTCCAGGATGTTGTCCCAATCGCTGCAAGTCACGTCCACGGGCAGGATGTGGATGCCCTTGCGATCTCCGTGACCGCGGCGCGCATCCTGTACGATCTGACTCGGCGAATAGAAGCCCATCGGCTGCGCGTTGAGCAGGGCGCAAGCGAAGGCCGCAGGTTCATGGCGTTTGAGCCAGCAGCTGATGTAGACCAATTTGGCGAACGAGGCGGCATGGCTTTGCGGGAAGCCATAGGAACCAAACCCCTTGATCTGTTCGAAGATCTGGTCGATGAATTCGGACGAGTAGCCCTTGGCCTCCATCAGTTGCCGAATCCTGACCCGATGCGGCTCCATGTCGCCGCCGCGCCCCCAGGCCGCCATCGAGCGGCGCAGGTTGTCGGCGTCCTCCGGCGAATAGCCGGCATGGATCATCAGCTCCATCACCTGCTCTTGGAACAGCGGAATCCCCAGGGTCTGACCGAGGATGGCTTCAATCCCTTCGGAGGGATATACGACCGGATCCTTGCCCTGCCGGCGCCGCAGGTAGGGATGCACCATGCCGCCCTGGATCGGGCCGGGGCGCACGATGGCCACCTCGATGACCAGATCGAAAAAGTTGTTCGGCTTCAGCCGCGGCAGCATGCTCATCTGCGCGCGGGATTCGATCTGAAAGACGCCGATGGTGTCGGCGGCTTGGATCATGTCGTAGGTCGGCTTGTCGCCTGGCGGCAATCGCGCCAGATCGACGGCGTAGCCACGATGTCGCTCCACCAGTGCGACGGCTTTGCGGATGCAGGTCAGCATGCCCAGCGCCAGGCAGTCGACCTTCAACAGCTTCATCGTTTCCAGGTCGTCCTTGTCCCATTGGATGATGGTGCGCTCGGGCATGGCCGCGTTTTCCACCGGGACAACGGTGGAGAGCGGCGCGTCGCTAATGACGAAGCCGCCGACGTGTTGGGAAAGGTGCCGGGGATGGTCGCGGAGTTGTTCGGTGAGCAGCAGCACGCGTTGAATCAGGGGATTGCCTGGATCGAAGCCCGATTCACGCAGACGCTGTTCCATTGATGCCTCGCCATTGCCCCAGCCGTAGCATTCGGCCAGCAGCGAGGTTTGCTCGGGCGGCAGGCCGAATGCTTTGGCCACATCGCGCACGGCGCTCTTACCCCGGTAGCGGATGACGGTGGCCGCCAGCGCGGCGCGTTCGCGGCCATATTTGTTGTAAACGTACTGCAGCACTTCCTCGCGCCGCTCGTGCTCAAAGTCCACATCAATGTCGGGCGGCTCATTGCGTTCCTTGGACAAGAAGCGGGCCATCAGCAGGCGAGTTTCCTCGGGCCGGACCACAGTGATGCCCAGCGCAAAGCACACTGCCGAATTGGCTGAGGAACCGCGTCCTTGGCACAGGATGTCGCGCGACTTGGCGAAGCGGACGATATCTTCCACGGTGAGGAAGAAGGCTTCGTACCTTAGTTCGGCGATCAGAGCGAGTTCGCTCTCGATCTGCGCGGCCACACGCGTCGGCACGCCCTCGGGCCAGCGCTCGCGCATGCCGGTTTCGGTCAAGGCGCGCAACCAGGTCGTCGGGGTGTGTCCTTCGGGCACCAATTCGGCCGGATAGTCGTAGCACACTTCGTCCATGCGAAACCGGCAGCGCCGCGACAGACGTACAGCGGCGGCCAGGAGTTCGGTCGGATAGATGTTGCCCAGCGCGCGGCGTGTACGCAGGTGACGCTCGCCATTGCGGAACAGGTGCGCGCCGCAATCAGCCAGGGGCGTGTTATGGCGGATGGCGGTCATGGTGTCTTGCAGCACACGCTGGCGGCGCATGGCCATGTGCACGTCACCGGCTGCGACGGGAATCATGTCCAGACGGGCCGCGAGTGCGAGCAGCTGGCGCAGGCGCTCGGCGTCATCTTGCTCGCGATGCAGTTCCACTGCGAGGTGGGCGCGTTCACCCAATAGAGTGCGCAGCCAGTGCCCCTGTGCTTCATCAGGCATGCGTGCCGGCATCCAGAGTGCGAATAGGCCGCAGTTCTGATCGAATGCGTCATCGTGTTTGTTCAGAATGCGCGTCACGTCCTGGCGTGTCAGCTGGTACTGGCCCTTGCGCGCGGCCCGACGCGCCGTGGTGATGAGTTCGCACAATCGGACGTAGCCGGCATAGGTCTCCACCAGCAAGGCGAACTTGGTGCCGCAGCTCAGGGTGAACTCGCTGCCGACGATGAGTGTCAGGCCACTGGCACGTGAGGCTTCCAGTGCCCGCACGATGCCGGCGAGCGAGCATTCGTCGGTGATGGCGAGCGCCTCGTAGCCACAGCGTAGGGCACGCGCAAACAGATCTTCCGCACTGGAAGCGCCGCGCAGGAAGGAGAAATCCGAGAGGCAGTGCAACTCGGCATAGGCGGGCAACTCGTCGTTGTCGGGAACATCATCGTTGGCCGCGCGCAGACTGAGTCGATGCGCTACTTCCCACGCACGCGGTGGCCGCCCGCCCGGCGAGTCGTGGTCTACGGCGTCGTCCCGGCTCATGCGAACCATCCGTGCAACATCCAGCCTGTCTGTTCGCCCGGTGGCGCGAAGGCCCAGGCCTGCTGGCCTTGTGAGGTCTCCAGGACGTAGTAGTCACGGCGCGCGTCGGCGCCATCCCACCAGCCGCTCTCCAGGCGTTCCGGTCCAGAGAGGATGCGGGGCTGCGGATCCCGCAATGGAATGGGGTGTGGGAGTAGCCACAACGGGCGCGGCGGACGTTCCGGCGCAGCATCAATGCGGGCGGCATCCCCAGGTATCCGACGCCAGGCCCGTTCCGGGCGCGGATCACCGGTGGGCGTGATCCGGGATACTGCGTCATCGCCTAGTCGCGCACGCAGACGCTCGCGCAGTTGTGGCCATGGCAGCTGCTGCTGCGGGCGGGTATCGAACAGATCGCGCGTGGCCGGCACAAAAGGTGGCAATTGGCGGGCCAGCAGACGCATCGCCACCACGGGGTGGTCAATCTGCACACGTTCGAGCCGATTGCGGGTCAGTTCGAACAGCATCGCCGGTTCGCGCTCGGCCGCCAGCAATCCGACATCCACGTCGGTGTGGGTGCAGTCGTGTTCCAGCCGCAGGACAAAGCGCTGCACACCACCATCGCGCACCGACAGATATGTGCAGAGGTCGCCGATCAATCGGCGCAACGGGAACAGCAGTGCGGTGTGGCTCTCCACCTCATAGCCGAGTTCCAGGCGTGCGTCGAAATGATCGGGGGGCGCGTAGCAGGTCAGCGGATCTTCGGTCTGTCCATACAGACGATCCAAGTGTTCCAGCACTGCCACGCCAAAACGGCGGCGCACGGCATCGCGCGGCAAGGCGCGCAACGTGCGCAGGTCACGGATGCCCATACGATGCAGACGTTGCCCAGCATCGTCGGGGAGGCGGGCGCTGCGCACCGAGACGCGATCGAGTGAATCGGACATCGCGCCGGGATGCGGTAACGCCAAGCCATCGCGTAAGCCGGCGAACACGTATGCGGCGCGCGGCGTGGGCGCCAGTGCAATACGGTGACTGAAGCCCAGTGCGGTCAGTTCCTCGCGGAGCCGCGCTTCAATACGTGGCCATGGACCCAGCAGACTGAAGCTGGCACGCACTTCCAGCACGATGCAGCCGGGCCACTGCGCACTGACCAGCGAGCTGTGCCGGTAGGCCCACGCAGCGAGGAAGCGCTGCCAGCGCGCCTCGGCCTGTGGGTCGTATTCGACCATCGTGAATTCCGGCAGCAGCGCATGCGCGGTGGTCAGACGCATGCCGGCGCGCAGCCCGGCTTGCGCGGCAGCGGTGTTCACCGCATACAGCGTGCGCAATTGTGCTGGCCCTTCGATCAGCGCCAGCGGCGCTTCGGCGTCAGGCCGGCGGCGGAGGACGGCATCCAGCGCCAGTTGCGGCAGCAGTACACAAGCCCAGAGCATGCGTGCGCCTCAACATGCCACCGGAGCGAAGGCCTGTGTCGGCGCGGGGCCGCCGCGGCACTTCCGCACCTGCCATGCAATACCGTCACGCGCATCGCGCACTGCCTCAATGCGCAGGGCCGCTGCGGAAGGGTTCGCGGCATGGCGTCGATCGCGCAGTGCAAAGCCAAGGCACTGCCCGCTGTCGGCCGCGACCTGCAGACGGCGTAGGGCGGGAGCGTCGGCCTGTGCCGGCCAGCCCACAACGGCCGCGCAGGCACCGCTGCGCAGGCATTGCTCGAAAGCCCATAGTGCATCGCGCGGCGCGGCCTCGACAATTTGCAGGTGCGCGAGATTTACGCCTGCAGCCTGCCACGCTGGCGCATAAGGGAGGTAGGGCGGCGCGATGACGGCCACCGTGTCGCCGGCTTGGGTGAGGCGTGCGAAGGTCGGCGTCAGTAGGGAGAGTTCGCCTACGCCATCGGCGGGGAGGAGTAATTCGGTCAGTGCGCGGCGCGGCCAGCCGCGTTGCGGCAGCAGTGCATCGAGCGCGTCATGGCCGGTAGGCTCGCCATCGGCAGCGATGACGGCGTTGCGCCCGGCATGCCAGAGCGTGCGCGCGGAGAGCAGGGCGTCCAGAGCGATCACGGCGCTCATTTCAGCCGCGCCGGACCAAGCCGCAGTAGACGCCCTCGATGGCGAAGTCCTGGCCCGGCTGTATATCGATGGGGGCATGAGCAGGATTGCGCGGTAACAGGCGGATGCGCTGCGATTCGTGGCGCAGACGCTTGATGGTGAGTTCGCCATCGATGCGCGCCACTACCGTCTGGCCGTCGTGTGCCTCGGGCGTGCGATGCACGCCCACCAGATCGCTGTCGAGGATGCCGTCGTCGATCATCGAATCGCCCTGCACTTTGAGCAGGTAGTCGGGGGTGGGGGAGAACAGTCTGCGATCCAGCCAGAGTTGCTCGTCCAGGCCGATGTCCGTGCCGATCGGTTGGCCGGCGGCCACACGCCCCAGGACCGGCAGCGGTAGCAGGTCGGTTGGCCCGCCCGGCAGGCGCAGGCCACGCTTTTGGCCAGGGATCAATTCCAGTAGGCCGTCGGCCACGAGCGCCTGTACATGCTTCTGCGCGGCATTGCGCGAGGCGAAGCCAAAGGCGTCGGCGATCTCGGCCAGGCTAGGCGCTCGCCCGGCCGTCAGTTCGCGGCGCAGGAAGGCCAGCACATTGGCGCGTTGCGGGGGGAGGGCGTCGACAGGCTTCATGGGTGTGCATATGTACACCTATCTATCTCAGAAAGCGAGATTGCCGTCTCAACAGTATTTGTTAGTAATCATAAGTACGATTAAGATCTACTTATGCCAACGAACAGATACGCGACCGCCCTTGCCGCGGCGATGGAAGCTAAGCCCATCAAGATCTCGGAGCTTGCGCGCCACATCGGCACGTCTCCGAGCTACGTTTCACAGTGCAAAGCAGGCAAGCTCGCGTTGACGGACTCCTATGCCGAGCGGGTTGCCGCAGTGCTTGGGGTGGCACCGGAAGATATCAGCGAGCAATACGCGCGCAAGAAAAAAGCGGGTGCGGCTCTGGAACGCATGGGCCTTCGTCCTCAAGATTCTGAGCCGGGGCATGTTCGTCTCGATCTGCTGCCCAACTTCGGGCCAGCGGTGGACGAACTGACGCACGTCATCCTTCCGCAAGCGATGGTACAGCGCAAGATCGGATTCACAGCCATTGAGCGTATTCGATGCGCCTTCAACCCAACTCGAGCCATGGCCCCTGAGATCGAGCATGGCGCATTGTTGCTGCTCGATACTACGGCGCGCCGGGTGGGGGACATCGTAGATGGCATGGTCTACGCGTACCAACTCTACGGCCATGCGGACGTGAGGCGATTCCTGCTGAATAGGCAACAATTACAGGTTGCCGGCAATGGCGACGATACCACTCGGCTGACGGAAGAGGATCTTGCTCAGCTGAAGATTCTGGGCTTGGTCGTCGCGCACTTTTGATCGGGCTATTCAAGCGCTGAAAGCCCGAGGGTTTCACGCATTCCTAACGCTTTAGCATGTGAGACTCCCCCTTAAGTAAGAGGGGGTGCAGATGCTCGGGCTGTTCAAATGGATTGAAGGCGAGCTTCGTGGATGGTGGGGTGTCGCAGTAGGTGCGGCATACGCGTTTTGTTTCGTGGCGTTACGCCCGTTATCGACAGATCAGTGGTATCTCCCGGCCGGGCTACGAGTTGCAGCACTCTTGCTGTTGCCGGTTCGGCTGTGGCCATTTATATACGTTGGCGAGGTAGCCGCGCTCATCTACGCCCGCACACCACTCATTGAGATGTACGGGGTGACTTGGTTGTTGATCTCTTCCGCAGTGCTGATGCCAGCAGTGGCGGGCATCGTCTATTTGCATAGGAAGGTCCTGGCGACTGGACACGTCTACTGGTTTCTTTCTGTCGCCGCAATGTCGGCGATCGTAGTCTCGTTGCTCAATATTGCAACGACGTACTACCTGATGCATCCGCAGACCGAACATGTGACATGGGACAGCACAACACGCTACATCGTGGGCGATTACCTGGGCATGCTGATGCTCGTGCCAATGGCGATGTTGCTGAAGCAGCGCGCGGTGTCGGGTGCGTTCCCAAAGAATCTAGGACGTGATACTGCCTGGTCGTTGACGGTGGTGGCATTGCTTTGCGCAATCCTTGTGGGAGGGCCTGATCTCACTACCTCGCATCAGCACAGTCTGCGCGTGCTGATGATCGTTCCCGCGGCCGTCCTGACGTTCTTGCACGGCTGGCGTGGAGCGGCCATAGGAGCTGCAGGCGTCAATCTGGCGATTGGCCTGACCATGAAGCGGACAGACGTTCTCGGGACCTACGACACGAACGTCTTTCTCGCGCAACAAATCCTGGCGCTTTCCGGCACGATTCTGCTGGGCTTCGGTTCGCTTATTTCGCGATATTCGACCCAGGTGCGGCACTCCGGTCGTGCACAAAGAGAAGCGTATGCAGCCGCTCGATCGAGCTATGCAGCCAGTGAGCGCGAAATTCAGAGGCGAGCGAAAGAGTTCCTCCAGATCGGCGATGACCTTCGAAGGGCCTACGTGGAGGGGGCGCAAGAGTTGCGCAACAATGGCCTCTACAATGCCGCGATGGATATGCTTAATTCAGGAGCAGAGAGGTCACGGGAGATAAGAGACCAATTGATCTTGCTCTTTCCCGAAGAGATCGAGTCAGCAAACCTGTATCGCGCGCTGAGTAGTGGGCTCATCGCGGAAGCTTGGCAGCGAGATGGGCGAGTGGATCGGAGTTTGCGGGGCAATGCAGATTTGCTGAGCTTCGATCTGCAGCTCGCGTCCTACCGAATCATCTGCGACATCGTCGGCCTTTTGCAAAAGGCCGGACATCACCATCTACGTTTGAAAGTTCGCTGCAGCCGCCGGCGGGCGCGCGGCGGTGTCGTCATCCATATCTCGCAGGCCGACCCGAGCGGCCCTGGCTTCAAGCCAGAGTTCGAGTCGCTCGATAATGCTTATGTGGCCGGACGCGTATTGGCATACGGCGGCATCATCCACCGCCGTAGCCATCGAATCAGTGTGCTCATGCACGAGCCGACTGATGCCACTCAGCGGCTCGCAATGCAGAATGACTCAGGGCGTCGGTTTACGAACTGACCAGAGGGTTCCGCTGGTCGTCGCGTAGGCGATAAGTTCTACATTCTGATCGCGGTATATAACGCGAGGGATAGACGTCGCTGGAATCGGGATGGGCTTTTGAGGCGTCGAAATTCTGGCGACGTCCGCGCCTGCCGGGAGTACCGCGAAGTCGTCATCGATGTAACTCACGATGCCCCGCACATTGCCATTCAGGTCATTGATCTGAAGGTAGTGGATCGCATCATTCTCGAACGTGTAGACGCTCCAATTTGTGTCAACACTCATGTCGACGGCGGCTGGGTGAGCTTCTCCCAGACCGGTTTTGGTCTTGGGATCCCCGTGCCCGCCTGAAGGTTGCGCGAAAGCGGGAGACGCCAACAGCGTCAGTAAGAGCCATCCCGATTGCTTTGTCCAAGTCCGCATCGCCAATCCCCCGGTGAGGGATGCCAACAGCATCCCGCTGTTAATAACTGTTGACTTCTTACGTTTACTGTTGTGTAGTTAAAAAACTACGAATTGAGGCTAGCACAATGCTCCATTCCACCCAGGTGAATCCGATCGATTGGAGAGGTGACGAGGCTCCCACCGCGGTTCCGGCGTGGCCGAAACTTGGCCCGGCCACGCCGGATCCTGCGATGGACCGGGCGCAGGCGCTGGCGGCACTGAATTCGGCAATGCGGACCCTAGCTGGAAGCAGCGAGCACGCGTCCTTAGTTCGCAGTCTCGATGCGGCATATGCCTACTTTGACCAGGCCACGGCTGAGTCGGAGGTACGAGGGGTCGTTTTCTGGAATGCGGCGCTCCGCGCCGCGGACATTCAGATCCGAACGATGACGCTACCGCGTGCGGGATGGTCTGCCGACGCTCAATCCAGCGCGTGTGCCTGCGCGCTCGCGGTGCGCAACTTAGTTATCGATTCCACCTTCATGACACCCGAGCAGCAGACGAGGGAAGTAGAAGCTCGCGTTGATCCTGGCGCATTCCGTTAACTGTAGAGCCGTGGACTCGTCATCTGCTATTGCCGGCGGGAAGTATGTGATCGCTGAGGATCACACCTCGATCCGGCTCATGGTCAGGGAGATATTGGAAAGCAGGCTAGGGGCGGAACCGGAACGCATACAGGAGGCCAAGAACGGCGACGAGTTGCTGCAGCTGGCGGATCACGATGGATTGCAAGATCGCTTCGTGGTGCTCGATCTGGTGATGCCTGGTGAGTACAAGCGCGTCTCTCTCCTCAAAGCACTGCTGCGGCGTTCACCGAACGCAAAGGTTGTCGCCTATTCCGGCGATGAAAGTCCGCTTCTCGCGTTGGCGGTCCTGAAAGGCGGTGCTATGGGGTATGTCACCAAAGCCAGCTCGGTGTGGACCCTGGTCGAGGCCCTCCAGACGGCGCACGCCGGCAACAAGTACATCGACCGACATATCGATATTGCCAGCGCCCAAGCACATCCTTGGTGGCGCCTGTCGGAAATCGAGCGCGCGGTGGTCGTTGAAGTTTGCAAGGGAAAAACATTGATGGACATGGCTCAGGCATCGGGCAAGGCGTATGCCACGCTACGGAGCCAAAAACGCGATGCGATGCGGAAGCTGGGCGTGCGGAGCGACATCGAGCTTCTGTCGTTCATGCATGACCATGGACTGCTGTTCGAAATGGGGTTGTAAACAAATGTGCACAGCGCCTCGGAAAAGTCTGACCGGAGAACGCGACGAATCCCGACTGCACGGTGCCGTACTTGCGGGCATCCTGAACTTACCCGGCAGCACGCCTATGCGCCAGCAATGGACGCTGCTCAGCAACGGAAATAGGCGCGGCCTTGAGCAAGCCGTGAAGCTGTGCCGGGACTTTTTTCTTGACGGCGTGACACATGGGGTCAGGCAGGCGGCAGGAAGTCGCCGGGGTTCATGCCGTCATCACGAGATCACGTTTTAGCGTGGATGCTGGCGCCGTTTGCGCCTGTATCCATGAGTTGGATGCCTGCTATGAAACTCAACGTCAAGGAGACCAAATGAAGAGGATTCAATCTCGTGCCCGGACGTGCATCGCCAGCCTCGTGGTAGGCGTCCTGTTGACCATATCTGTGGGCAGCGCCAACGCGCAATGGGCCGTCTATGACTACATGGCCCAAAAATCGCGAATGAAGGAGTACCTGGAAACCGCGAAGCGCTGGAAGGATCAGTACGATCACTACAAGCAGCAGCTCATCGACTTCAAAAGCCTCAATTTGATGTCACCACAGTACATGGATGACTTTCCCGTCCGTCAACTCGATTACGGGATGAAAGAGTCGTGCCCAGGATCTGAAGCGGGCATCAGCGTGACCAGCGCGATCGAGGCCGTAGTGCCGAAGATGACCGGCAATCTCTCGGCCGAGCAGACGAAGTTGTGCCAGCGCATCGTTCTCGCGGAGAACCGCAAGTACAACGACACCGTCATGATGCTCAAGAAGATGGCGAAGGATCAACAGGACTTCTACAGCAAGATCGAAGTGCAGCGCATGAGTGTCGGCACGAGCCAGGGCGCGCTCGCAGCGAATGACAACGAAGTGAACCGATACCTATCCCGTGTGACGACGGACGTCCAATATTGGGAGGCGCGGATGACGGCCTACAACAATTACATCGAATCGTTGAAGTGGGATCAGGACCGGATCGCCAAGTGTGCCCTGCGCGGGTGCCCGAAGGGATTCATGGATCAGATCATCGGTAATGTGGTCGAGGCCAGCACATTGGCGGCGGCGCTCAAGATCAACGAGTAACGAGAAGCGCGGGGCGGATGATCCGCCTTCAAACAGGGGATGGAGCAGGGCAATGAATGGAATGTTGAACTTTTGGGATTTCCTCACGCCCAAGGTTGCCACGGTGGGCGACTTCGTATTCTTCCGGCTGATTGAGGTCTGGCTGGACAACAAGATCGAGAACTTCGGACAAGACCTGCTCGGGCGCACGATGGCGCTCGTCAGCGCCGTCGCGCTCGTGCTGGTGACGCTGTGGGTGCTGATGATTGGCTACCAGATCGTTGCCGGAAAACTGCAGGAATCGTTCTCGGCGTTGGTGATGCGCGGGGCCAAGGTGGTGGTCATCGTGGCGATCGCATCGGGTGTCGCGTTTACCAACAAGGATTTCTACGATTTCTTTACCCGTGATCTGGACAAGGCGGTCCATTCGGTCTTCACCGGAGAGGACGACAAGACGACGGAATCCGTCATCGACAAAAATCTGGCCTATACGCAGGTGGCGTTCACCGCGATCGATTCGATTCAGACGGTGGGTGTGGACAAGGAGGCCCAACAGGAGAAGTGGATGAACATCGTCCTGTCCGGCGCCGGAACCGCGGGCCCGCCGATCATGGCCGGGACCATGTTGCTGTTCTTCAAGGTGATGATGGCGTTCTTCGTCGGTTTGGGGCCGATCTTCATCATGTGCCTGATCTTCGATGCGACCAAGGAGCTTTTCAAGCGTTGGCTGCACTACGGTATCGGCTTGCTGTTCTCGATGGCGGCATTGAGCGTGATCTCGTCATGGGTGCTGGATTTGACGTTGTCGGTCGCCGAAGGTTATTGGGGTGCGTTCGCCATCAAGAAGGCACTAGATATCTCGACAGAAGGCGTCACATCGCTGGCGATGCAGCAGGGCTTCATTGGACTCATCATGACGCTGCTCATTGTGTCCGTGCCGCCCGCCGTGGCGTACTTCATCGGTGGGCCGATAGGCAACTTCATGGCTTACTCTGCGTTTAATGCCACACAGGCATCACCAGGGCCGCAGGGGCAGCCGCCAGGATCGCAGCAGTACACCCCACCCCCTGCCAATCAGCAGGTGCCTACAGAGATAAAAGACACTGGCGGGTTTGCACAGCAAGCAGGATTGCGCGTAACCGCTAGTTCAGCGCCGTCATCTGATATTGATTTTAAACGGAAGGGGTGAAGTATGAATCGCGCATATTTTCTGCTAATGGTGCTCGCACTTCCAGTGGGGGCTCATGCGGAAGGCGGGTGCCCGCCAGGGCAGTACCCATCAACACCAACCCCGCAAGGCGGAGTCGCAGCTTGTTATCCAATGCCAAACGGCGGAGCGGCGCAACCGCCCCAGCCAGTGTGGTCTACCAGATGGGGCGCGTTTGCAACCGATGCAACGACGGCGAGCCTGGGCGTTGCAACGGATATGCAAAGTAAGCGAAAAGCAAAAGCCGCAGCAATTGAGGCGTGCGAATCAAATGGTGGAAAAAAATGCACTGTTGACCTGACGTTTAACAATCAGTGCGCAGCTATGGTTATTGGTGAAAAGAAGATGGTGTTCAAAGGAGCGCCAACCGAGGAGATGGCGGTTAGCCTGGCGATGGAAGACTGTAAGTCGATGAATAGCAGCTGCAAGCTATATCAAACGGCATGCAGCGTGGCGGCGCGAGTCCAATAGCTGCATATTCAAAAGAAGGGATTCACTATGAAAAGAATGCTTCTGCTGGCGGCGATGTTACCCGCAGCGACATCTTCATACGCGCAATCGGGCGGCGGCTACTACGAGTTCATTCCTTATTACAACAACAATCCTTTTGTCTTCTGCACCGTTGGTGTGCCACAAGATTGCTGGGCGCCGATCAGCAAGGAGTTTGGCACGTTCACGGTGACGAACCCTTACTGCTTCAATGCCTATTCGGCCCAGCTGTTCGCGCGCGTCTGTCCGAAGGCGTTCCCGTATGGTCCGTTGCCGCCTCCGGTTACAGCAAGCGTCGATCCGGCCAATGCTGACGTGCCGTAATCACCAGGGGAGAGAGATGCGAAAGACAGGGGGCGTCAATTGGATTCGAATGGCGGGGCGCTTGCAGGACGAGGTCGCGCTTACGTTTCTTACATTCTTGCTTGCGGTCGCTGTCTCGATGCTCGGCTTTCAGACCAAGCTCGCCTGGTTGCTGTCATTGACCAAGTTGATTGTTGTTGTAGTCGCACTATTGGAACTCGGTGTCGCCATAACTGGGGCGTATCTGGTCCTCATGGCCTGGCGTTACGTACGCAAGCATTGGAGACGTGTGCGTAGTCCGGTTGCCTCTGGCCTTCGGACAGCTGTGAGGCGCGCCGTGTTCGCGTCATTCCATATGTGGGCAACCGCCGTCGCCGTGGTCGTGCTTCCCTTCGTGATTGATGTTGTCAAGAAGGTGCCAGAGTTCGGCATGGTCTATTCGCTCCTGCTTCTCATGTTGGGCGCGCAGTGGTTGCTTCTGCGGCCCTACAAGGAGTTAGCAGAAGTTGTAGACGAAAGCCTGCGCTTGCGTCATGTTCGCGTAATCAACGTCTAAGCAGGAGATCCGCATGCGCGTCACGGCGGGTAATCGAAAGTCCACGTTCTATGCAATTGCCGCCTCCCTGTTTCTTATCGCAGGATGCCAAGCGGCTGAGTCGGAGAAACAGATGGTCGTGTTCAAGAAGAACCAGGCGCCGAAGAAGGCGTATCAGATCACCATGCGGATAGAAAACGCCCCTGGTCCATTCGACGTGATTGAGGGCAGCGTAAGCTACGACATTGTCAGTAAAGAATGCTTGCCGCCAGCAGATAGCATCTCAGGAGTGCAGACAACGAGAGATCGTGAATCTGTTTCTGTGAATTATCGGAAATCAGCCGATGGAACTTATACCGGCGTTCTTTATGCCGATCAAATGATTGATGGCGATTACTTTGGGAAAGGAGTTTGTCGCTGGCGGCTGGGCAATACGAGTGTGACTTTGAAAGCTTCAGGCCGTGCGGGGGAAACTAGTTTTATTCCTGCGCTCGTATCAGAACAAATTGTGGGACAGCAGTCTATGACGGCGCTATTCCGCAAAGCTTCATATCCCATCGATGCCGATGTACCTGGTCTCAAGTCGTACGGGCGAAAGGTCGTTGCGAACGCGTCGCAAAGTGATGTTAAGGAAGGCTTCTTTGCAATAACGCTTACATCCAAGGAGACGGTGCCGTGAGTATGGAAACCCAGCAGCTCGCCAATCTTGCGAGCGATTCATATAAGGATCGGCTGCCTAGCAATGATCCGATCACGATAGAAGGTGTTCATTACAGAATTCTTGACCATATTGATCGCCCGTCGGGTTATCAGGGCACTATCTATCAACGCGTAGACACTGGCGATATTGCCGTCGCCCATCGTGGGACAGAACCGAAGCTACTTGAGCCGATGTTGAAGGATGGCGCTATAACGGATGGGGCCATGGTGTTTGATCGAACAAACCCGCAGCTGCGAGATGCTGAGGATCTTACGAGGCGGGCGATTCAGCTGGCTGCAAAAAACGATGGCGGATATCAGCCGCCACCAGAAGTCTCTGTCACGGGGCATTCTTTAGGCGGCTGCCTCGCTCAGATCACAGCTTACAAGTTCGGGTTACGTGGAGAGACCTACAATGCTTATGGTGCCGTAAGCCTGGATTACGGTATCCCCGAAGGTGGCAACAAAGTCATCAATCATGTGATGGCTGCCGATCCAGTGAGTGCTGCAGGCCGGCACTACGGGGAAATCAAGGTGTATGCAACGCCGAAAGAGTTGGGGATTCTCGATCAGATCGGGAAGTACGACAACGATCGCAGTCAGTTCGACATGCGCACTCCGGTTGTCGCTGCGCTTGCATCAGCTGGCTCACACGGCATGCACCATTTCACGAATAGGGACGCAGCTGGACGGGGGGATCTTTCTGTGCTTGCCGATCCCGCAGCCCGGAAGCTCGCCGAAACGTTTGACCCGATGATCGACAAGTACCGGAGCGATATCCGCGTGATCCGTGGCGGGGCTTCGCTTGCTGGTGATTTGCACAAGTTGCCCGAACAGGTCGCCGAGTCGGTGAATCAGGCGCTCCACGGTCGCTCAGTGATCGGGCCCGAGCAAGAGGCGAGAGATCCGCATGCGCTGCCGCCAGCCAGTTTGCGGAAGCCCGATGAGTCGCCGGGCGATGTTCGCCCGCCGTGGCCTGGTCATCCTGACTATCCGTTATTCAGTGCGATCCGCGGCAAGCTTCCCGAGTCAGTCTCGGATGACAAGGTGATGCATGCAACCTTGCTGGCGAAGAAGGAGGGCATCCAGCCGGATCGGGTGGAAACGCACGTCAAGGGCGACAACGTTTGGATGGCGGCGAACTTCCCGCCAGGGTATCGCGTCAGCTTCAATGTGAGCGAACCGACGCCGCCGCTGCAGGAAACCATGAAGCAGTCGCAAGCGTTGGATGTGCAGATGGCGCAGCAGCAGACGCCGAACAATCCGACGCAAGGGAATCCAGGGCGGTCGTTATAGATTTAAGGGGGATCATCCAGCCGTCGCAGGCTATGCGATCCCTAAACGCTACTCTGTCTAGCTGGAGTGCATAAGGGCTGCGGTGCCTTCGCAAAGCCGCGAGAATTTCAGCCATATTCCGGCCGGAATATGGCTTTGGGGTAGGGGCAGTTCGATCTAAGGAGTCAACAATGAAAGTGATGGGGACGAGGAGAGTCAAGACGGGAGCGTCAGGGAATGCGATCTCTGAACCCAGGCATGCAAAGCGAGGAGCCACGGTCCGGCGCATCGTTTCATTTTACTGTCTGTTGGCGCTATGCCTGATGGGATTGTCACTGATCCCGGCGACCTCAAGCGCACAGTCTGTGCCGACAGTGCGTTTCTGCAAATCCAGCGGTCAGGGTGGATGCTTTCCCTCCAAAACGGAGGCGGAAGCCAAGATGCGGGCAGATTACCCCTATGGAAAGTATTTGGAGATGAGGAGTGTCGCCGCCGTCAGTCCTTCCAATGTCTTCTACCACTACGGCGCATCGCGGCATTATGAGGCAGAGAAGACTTATACCACTGGCTACCACTTCGTCGAAACAAATCCCACTTGCACACGGGCTGGTGATCCGAATGTTCCAGCTGCATGCTCAAGCGAAGCGGAAGCAGCACAGAAACGTGCACAGGCAATTGCTGCGTCGCAATCTTGCACGGTGGCTTCGTATCAACTAGGAGGGGCGTGGCAGTCACCTTATGAAATCGTAAGGCGTTCGACGGTCCTGGCTGCGCCAGAAGAGGGGTACATCGAGTATGGGCAGCGGACGTTGACGGTTGTTCTGCAGTGCGGAACCGGGCAAAGAACAGATACCGATACGATGCTGCGGATCACGAGTTTTACCTGTCCGCAAACGCTGGCGCCTGCCACAGGCTGGTCGACCGACACCAACCCCACGGTGTTGCCTTATGTGTGCAAACCGGGTACGGGGACTCCATACATCACTGGCTCGATACAACAGACCTGTTCTGCGGCCGCAAGCGAACATCCTTGCTATCCGGCCACTGGCGACAAAGCACGTCAGGAAACAGACTTTACGTTTGCAGGCCGTCCCTTCGTCCGTTACTACCATTCTTTGAACCAGTATCGGGGCAACACGACGCTAGGTAGTGCATGGGCGCATTCCTATACCGAGCGCATGGACGGGACTTCTTATCGTTTCAGTCCTGAAGGCTATTACGAGCAGTTCACACGGATCGGTTCAAGCAGCCGTTATCGGGCGGTGAATTCCCAGGATCGTTTCCTCGACGTGTTTTCCAGCGGGGAGGTGCGTTCTCGCCTGACCGACGGCAGTGGCGAACTTCGAGAGTTTGATGAGAACGGTCGTCTGCTACGCATTCGTGATCCGAACGCACCTGACAGCGATGTCGAACTCGACTATGACACGGCCGGCCGACTCTCGCAGGTCGTCGACGTGTATGGCCGTGCACTGGCGTTCGCATATACCGGCAATGGCCTCCTGAGTACGATCACATTGCCGAACGGTAGCAAGGTGACATACACGTATGACACGGATAACAACCTAACAGCTGCCGACTATGGCAATGCTCAGCGCAAGGTCTATCACTACCACGAGGCCGGGCTATCGGATTTCACGAACTATCTGACCGGCATCACCGACGAGACGAATCAGCGCTACGCCTCGTTCGGTTACGACGCCTATGGTCGAGTGACGTCCAGTCGTCTGCATGCCAATGGCGGTTACGTCAACCAGACCACGTTGCGCTACGACACAGATGACAAGGTCACCGTCACCAGCGAGAACGGCGATACCCAGGTCTACACCATGCAGCCGGGCACCTATCATCGTGTTCTTGACGTTAAAGATAGTGCAGGGACGGGCGCTCAAACCTATGACAGCGCGGGGCGTTTGGATACTTCGACCAATGCGCGGGGTATCGTCACCAAGTATGCATATACGGATACC
Organism: Luteimonas sp. GW821-FHT14E02; assembly: GCF_058803905.1. Lineage (NCBI taxonomy): Bacteria > Pseudomonadati > Pseudomonadota > Gammaproteobacteria > Lysobacterales > Lysobacteraceae > Luteimonas > Luteimonas sp. GW821-FHT14E02. The sequence continues at coordinate 25,835 of NZ_JBXAPK010000014.1, forward strand.
GCCACGACCTCGTATCTGTCCAGCCTCACCGAGGCCGTGGGGACACCGCAGGAACGCAAGACAACCTTCGAGCGTAATAACGAGAATCGTCTGACCAAACGTCAGGTGTATGGCTTGCAGAACGGCGTGCAAACGCTCAAGCGCATCGACTCGCTGGTCTACGATGCCAATGGACGGCGCACGGAGACCTGCTCGGTGGACCCGGCCGTCTCCGGTGCAAAGGATTACACCTGCGGCTCCCTGGCGAATGCGCCGGCAGGCGTCCGCCAGACCCGGATCACCTATTGCGAGCAAGCTGACATCACGGCCGGCACCTGCCCGTTGCTGGGCCAGATCATCAAGGTCGACGGGCCGCGTACGGATGTCAGCGACATCACGACGTACACCTACTACGCTAGCGACGACGCGACATGTGCGACAGCGCCGACAACCTGCCCACACCGCAAGGGCGACCTGTGGAAGGTCACCAATGCTCTCAGTCATGTCGTCGAGACATTGAAATACGACGGTGCGGGACGCCCGCTCTCGGTCAAGGACGCCAACGGCGTCATCACCGACTACGCGTATTCCCCCCGTGGCTGGTTGACCGCCAGCAAAGTACGTGGCACCAATAACAGTGTCGAGACGGACGATCAGATCACCCTGATCGAATATTGGGGCAACGGGCTCGTCCGTAAGATCACAGACCCGACCACCGCGTCCATCCGGTTCTCCTACGATGCTGCTCAGCGCCTGACGTATCTCACGGATGACGACGACAACAAGGTCAATTACGTACTCGACAGCGCCGGCAACCGGACCAAGGAGCGGGTGCTCAAGGGTCCCAACCTGGACGAAATCCGCCTGCTTGCGCGGACCTTCAACGTCCTGGGTCAACTGGAAACCCAATCCGACTCCGATCCGGCGCCGAACAAGACCAGCTTCACCTACGACGAGAATGGCAATTCGGAGACAGTGACCGATGCGCTGGCGCACCGTACTCGTCAGGGCTATGACGCGTTGGACCGCCTGACCAGCATGTTGGAAGACGAAACAGGCTTGAAGGTCGAGACAAGCTTCGAATATGACACTCTCGACAACCTGACCAAGGTCATCGATCCCCGGAAAAAAGCCTCGACCTATACTTACAACGCCTTCGGCGACGCCACCCAGGAGGTTAGCCCGGATCGCAAAACCACGACCTACACCTATGACAGCGCCGGCAACCTTATGACCAAGGTTGACGCTCGCGGCGTCAAGTGGGATTACACCTATGACGCTCTCAATCGCCTGAAGAGGATTTACACCGCGACCGGTAATCGAGAGCAACTGTGGGCCTACGATGCCTGCGGCAACTTCGGCAAGGGACGGCTGTGCTCGACCGGAATCCTAGGAACGAATGTCCTGTTCGACTATGACCGCTTCGGCAACATGACAGTGCGGCGGGATATCATCAAGGGTAAGGAAGGAGCAGGAGTTCAAAGTGACTACTCGACCAATTACACCTATGACGTAGCTGGACGGCTGACCACGATCCAGTATCCCAACGACATGAAGGTCACTTACGCCTATAACCGCGACAAGCCGACCACAATGGAGGTAACGATCGGCACGGTGAAGACTACGGTCATCAGTGGCGCCACGTACGAGCCCTTCGGCCCGGCCAACGGCTGGACCTATGGCAATGGCCTGAAGCGCCTGATCGGCTACAACAAGGACGGTCAGCCCTATGCGATTAGCACCAGTGGCACCAGTCCGCTGCAGAGCTTGACCTACCTCTTCGATGACAACAATCGCATCGATGAGATCACCAACGCCCCCTACAGCACCAACTCGCAGGATTACGACTACGACGGCCTCTCGCGCGTGCGGCAGTTCGACCTCACTGTCGATGGCACTTGGACCTACTCCTACGACAGCACGGGCAACCGGACCAAACTGGAAGTGGTCAAGAACGGCCAGACCACCCGGACGGACACTTATGCCATCGATGGCGACAACAATCGTCTGAACACGATCGGTGGCGGGCAGACTGTCGCTTTCGGCTACGACGCCGCTGGCAACACCACCAGTGCGTACGGCCTGACGCTGACCTACAACGGCTTCAACCGGCTACAGTCGGTGAGCCGGGACGGGGTGCAGGTGGCGGCGTACCAGTACAACGTGTTCAACGAGCGCACGTTCAAGACCGCGCCGCAAGGGGATTTTCGTTATGTCTACACGCCGGAGAGCCAACTGCTAAGCGAGCACCAGGACAACGGCGACGTCTGGACGAACTACCTGTGGTTCGGCGGCGAACTGGTGGGCATGGTCCGCAGCGGCCAGTTCTATTACATCCACAACGATCACCTGGGGCGGCCGGAACTTGTGACCGATGCCGCAAAGACAGTGAAGTGGCGGGGGAACAACTATCCGTTCAATCGCACCGTAGGGCTGGATGCCATCGGAGGCTTGAATGTTGGATTCCCAGGCCAGTACTACGACAAGGAGACCGGGTTCTGGTACAACGTGAACCGGTACTATGATGAGAACAAGGGTGGATACTTGCAGGTTGATCCAATTGGGCTGGCGGGTGGGATCAATCCTTACATGTACGTAAGTGGCAATCCTGTTAACTTAATTGACTCGTTGGGTTTGGCAGCTGAGGTGAATTGGTACAATGCAGCCAGAGACGTGGAGTTGTATAACGGATTCCAAGAGTATGTTTCACCACCTGGGGTATTTACAGTTGCCTCTCATGCATATGTCGAAACACTGTATCTACATGGGCCAAACAGGGAGCACATTAGTGCACAACAGCTATGGGATCAAATTAAAGATAGATTTAAGAAGGGTAAGTACAAAAAGATAGTGCTTGCTGCTTGCACTGCAGGTTACCCTGTCATAAATGGACGTTCGATTGCCAGTGATTTAGCTTTGATCTCCGGTGTGCCTGTTCAAGCGACACCTTTGTATGTTGGCGTTAAGGATGGAAAGATCATTCTTGGAAATCTCATCCCGGACACAAATCCAGCAAAAATGACTGCCAATCCTGACGCAAGTCTTGGGACTTTCAAAAAATCATGCAAAACATTCACACATCAGTGCTTCTAATCTGCTCTCTGCTTTCGCTCGCTATGCCGGTGACTTCTAAAGAGCCTCAAGTAGTACAGCTCAATTCTTGTGACGATGCTTGCAAGGCTGAAGCCGAAAAGAAAGCTCTTGCCGGAGACATAGAAGCCGCAGGAGATTTGGTGGGCATCAGCCTATACACCTCCCCATCAGAGGTGAGCTATTGGCTTCAAATCGGTGCTGAGAATGGAGATGTTGTTGCGCAAAGAAGTTATGGGTTGCGGCTCCTTCAAGAAGGCACCAGCTCGCGCGACCAAGCTCGCGGAGCATTCTGGCTGGAAAAGGCGGCAAATGCAGGATCGAAAGAAGCTAAAGAAGAGCTTGAGCGCTACCGGCGGGGTGGAGTAGAAGCTATTAATCCTGATCCTGGAAAGAAATCTCCCTGACCTGAAGAATCGGCCCGTCAATTGGCGGGCCGATTTTTTTGTGTGCTTATTGCTTCCATATCCGTGCCCGCAACGTCCGGCTCCCAAGATCCACCGCAGCCGTCGTCGGATTGAAGAACGACACCGTGACCGTGTTCGCCGCGGTGACTTCGCCAGCGAGTGTCTTACCTCTCCAGCGCGTACCCATAGACATCGATGTAGCCACCGTCAGCGGTGGTCACCGTTGCGCTGAACCGATACGTCAACTCCTGATTGGCATTGAGCGGATGATTTGGAAATGACTTCTCACTGGACGTCAGCGCCGCCCAGGCATTGCTGCCATCTGAGACGCCGGTCAGTAGTACGGCGTTGCTGAGATTGATCAGCCGCACGGTCACCTTGCGTGCGGTCACCGGCACGCACGCGGCGCATGAGACAGCGGTGATGGCCGTCTGCTTGCCATTCGTGAGAACGCGGAAGGGGGCGGCATCCTGCGTTTCCCGATAGGTCACGCCGGTCTCGTCGTGGTAGAAGTTCAAGATCTGCCCGGAGGCATTGGTGATCGCGGTGCCCACATAGCGACGCGTCGCATCTCCGGTCTTGATCCGCGCACGTCCCCGGTAGATCGCCGGCGCTGTCGTCGCGATCTCAATGTCGGGCGTCGTGCCGTTGCGATAGAGATAGACGTGATGATGCGTCGAAGCAGCCAGGTTGAGACCGGTCTTGTTGATTGCATTCGGTACGTCGAGCAGGAAACCGAGACCAGGGACGCAAGCCGCGCCACTCGTTACGCGCAGGCTGTTCGGGCCGGTGTATTCGAGATAGAGCCCGCCGATCGCAGTGGGCAGGGTCCAGAGCGTCGCGCCAGCGGCAACATCGGCAGGGGATTGGGCGGCTAGCTGCGAGAGCTTGACTTCGGCAACATCGGGCATCGAGCGTGATTCCGGGGTTAGTGGAGGATGATGGGACGCCCGTCGTCGGCGACCAGGCGCGCGCCGGATTCGGTGACGAGTAAGGCGCGATAGGCGAACGTGTGCCTGAGGCGCTGCCAGCTGGTCAGGCCATCGCGCACGGCCTCGATCTCCACGCGCACGCTCTTGCCGCCGCTGCCGGCTGGTGGTGTGTAGCTGTCGGTCGTGCCGGTGATGCCTGCCTGTGTGCGCGAGATCGCACCGTCCAGATACCAGCGCGCGGTGTAGGTCGTCCCCGGCTCGGGACCCGTACTCGCCGCATCAGTGTCGAGGACCTGGTCGGCCTGCAGGACACGGCCGCGGTGCGCCCAGGTGGCCGTCAGCAGGCCGTACAGGGCCGCCGGGTATGCCTCGCCGTTGAGACGCAGACGTGCCGGCGGGTAGGGCCGTGCGGCGCGCTGGGCCAGGATCAGGTTGTCTACGGGCGCGGCATCCAGGTCGAGCTGCGCGCCGGGGGTGCGGGTCAGCACCTTGGCGCGGACGGTCTCGCCCAGGCTGTACTCGCGTTCGTCGCTGGCCAGGTCTTCCAGCCGCCACAGACGCTCGCCCGCGACATGCGGCGCCGGCACCGTGTCCAGGCAACCGCGGCCGAGGCGCAGCGCGCCGCTGTCCCAATCGATCGTCACCACGCGTACGATCTCGCCACCCCATAGCAGCGCCTCGCCCACGGCGATGCGCTCGAGGTTGCGGGCGCTGACCAGGGTGACGGTCTGCTGCGCGGCGTTGGCCGCCTCGGCGACCTGGCCGGTCACCGCCCAATCGCCGGTGCCGCGCTCCTCGAACGCCTCACCGGGGCCGGCTGTGGCGAGGGTGTAGTTGGTGGTGGTGACCGGCGGGCGCGCGGCCAGGATGCCGAGGTAGCCGGCATCCGGCGCCAGCGCGGCCAGGTCAGCGGCGGCAAGGCTGCCGACGAGCAGGGCATAGGGCACCTCGATCAGCTGCCGGAACTCGGCCGGTCGTGGGGTGATGTCCGGAGGGGGCGGGCCGGGGATGGGCTTCACGTAGCTGGTGCTGGCCAGCGCGAAGCGATCCTGCGCGACCTGGAGGCGCGGCTTGGCCTCGAGCAGGGTGCCGAGGTCCAATTCGGCCAGCCGGCAGACCATGTCACCGATCCCTTCCTCGGGGAGTTGCAGCCGGAAGATCGACCCCGGATCGAACTGATGTCGTCTGGACTTCAACGTCAGGTTGAACTGCTTGATCGGCTTGCCGCGGGTGTCGAGATCGCGCTGGAGCAGCCGGAGCGCGAGCGCTTCGTCGGCGATCTCGGGATAGTCGACGGTGTCGGCGATGACGCGACCGGCGCTGCGCACGCCGGCGAGCAGGGTGTAGGGTGCGGTGGTGCGGTCCTGGCGCGTCTCCGGATCCCGCCAGGTTGCCGAGAGGCGATTGACCGCATCCGTGGTGCCGGTCGCCACCTCCTCGAATTCGTCCACATCGTCCTGAGTGACGATCGGCAACGAATCGAAGTCGTAGCCGGCAGTGATCGGCTGCAGGCGATAGCGGCCATCGCGCCGGTCCTGCCAATAGTTGCAACCGGCGACGAACGCAATGCGCTTGCGAAAATCCGAGACCGACTGGCTGCCGTCATAGGTCGTGCAGATCCCGAATTTCTGCTCGAAGTAGTAATCGGCCGCAGCCCGGAAGCTGGCGTCATCGATGAGGCCGCGCGGCGCGCGCATCGATCCGAGATTGACGATCGAGCGGTACAGGATGTGCGCCGGATTCATCGCCCGGACCTTGCCGTCCTGCAGCCAGATCACTGCTTTCTCGGGATACCACGGGGCGCCATCCCAGCCCATGAGCGCCTTGCGCACGCGCACGGCGACCGGCTTCAGGTACGGGTTCATCGCCCCAAACAACGTACCGGCAAACAGCAGCGTGAACTTGCCGCGGTAGGCCGGCTGCGGATTGCCCTGGCGCGAGCGCAGGTATTCGTTGGGCGCCTGATCCGGCTCGCCCATCATCACGTCGACGTTGCCCTCGACGCCGCCTTCGCCTTTCTTGCCGCCCCACAACTCCTTGGCGGCGATCCAAATGCGCTGGCTGCGCGTGACGCTACCTTTCCAGGCAGTGCGTCCACCGGCGATGATCTCGACCAGCTCGTCCACCGGAAGGCTGACGCCGAAGTGGAGGACACGCGGATACCAGTAGCCGAGCGTGGGCTTCTTGCTACTGCCCATCGGACACTCGCTTGCGTGCCTGCGCGATGATCTCGATGGCGAATGCGTCCCCGATCGCCTCGAAGGCGTCGGCCGGCAGGCCGTGCAACAGGAACTGCGTCCAGTCCAGGTTGTGGCGCGCAAACCACAGGCGCGCGCCGCTGCTGCAGAACGCCAGCGCGCGGCGGTCCGCATTGGTCACGATCAGCACAGGATTAAGACGTGTTCCTTGAGCGTGAACTGTTCAGAGTTCGATGTGCGATTGCGGATCTAGCGCACAGATTTGCGCGTTTTGAACATTTCTCTAACGAAATCACGAACCCGCAGCCGGAAGAATTTTCCACGCCTGAATAGGGGCAATGTCGTTCTTCGCGATGCACTCAAAGGAGCAAGCATGGGTACTCGATCGAGAGAAAGAGCATTGATGGATCGGCGCATGGCTTTGGGGATGGATGCGACAAGATCGCGTAAAGATGAGGAGCGTTGGCATTACAACGGCATCAGTGCAGGGCGTGAGTTTGTGAACATGGAGTCAGAACTCAGGCATTGGCGCCGCATCTATAGCGATCCGGAGGTGTTGGGAACTCTGTCGCAATCTGACGTTGAGCCAGCGATCAAGCTCGGGTTGGATGCCTTTCTGCGGACGAAAGGGCGATCGCTTCGCGACGTCGAGCAAGATCTCTCGAACTGCTACGAGCGTACTCGCGGGGATTCGCGGTTGGATTGGGTGGAGGCGCGGCCGATCGTTGAAGCGGTGATGCGCAGATTGCATCGGTAGTCCGTCCGCGACGGCTGCTACTTCTTGCCTTTTCCCTTGATCGGAATCGGATCGAGGTCCTCGAAATAGAGCATGACGATGTCGGCGATCACGACATCCCCGAACACTTCGATCATGGTCTTGCCTTCCTCGGTCACCGGGCGCTGCGTTTGCCCAGGGGAGGGTTTCGGAGGCTTGGGCTGCCGCGTGTAGCTATAGATCGCGATGACGGCATAGATGACGTAGTAGACCCAGGTATACATCTCAATTCACTGGATTGCCGTCGTAGTAATCGCGCAGCGGCATGTAGAGCGCGCCGTCATAGTTGTCGAGGTTGTCGTAGTAGTCGCAGTCCTCCGGGCTCTGATTGCAGCCGGGATAGGCGTCGAGCGAGAGGCCCGCTGCGAGGTTCAGCGCGCCCATGTCAAGCGTGATGGCATTGCCGACGTGCGTTTCGATGTTGCGCCGTTCGCCGAGGCCATCGGCGCGCTTCCACTCCACAAAGCCACCAGCCAGCCGACCCGAGGGAAGGGCGAGGAAGGCGGCGGATTGGAGGGTGACGCCATCGACTGCGTCGAGCGCCGCGGGCAGGCGATGATCGAGCGGGTTGACGTTGCACATCCCTTCGCCTTGCGAGTAGAGGACGTGGCCGCAGCCCCGCTGCCAGGCGCGCGTCAGCGTCGCAGTCTCGGCTTGTGTCGCTTCCGGTTCGCAGGAGAATTCAACGTTGGCGTCCTTCGGCACGCAGCCGACCACGCGACCGGTCCAGTCACCGAGCACATCAAGCGCGCCGGCTTCCTTGGCGAAGATCGTCAAGGCCACCGGGTCGCTCGGTGGAAACGGCCGCCAGTTCTCGACCACGGGTAGCGTCTTCGGCGCGGTGACCGTGATCGTGAGCTTGCGCGTCTCCTGGCCCTGCACGATGCGGCTGCGCACGAGGTTGGCTGGGGTGAACAGCTGGCCGCGGTAGAACAGCGGCCGGTCGGCGCTGGTGTAGCCCCAGTGCCGGGTGTCGCGCACGAAGTCGAACAGGTGGATCGCAGGCGACCCTGCACCAAAGAAGTCGGCGATATCAGCGGGCATGCTTCACCCCGCGCAGCGCCAACCCGACCGTATTGACGCCATCATCGTCCACGGTGTGCGTCCACTCGATCGTGTCGCTTGCCAGTTCCGAGAGCGCCATGAAGCTGACTTGGCGCACGCGTTCCTTTGGAATCGGATCCACGAATGGGCTATCCAGGACCAGGCGTTCGCGATCGCCGTCCAATTCGAGCGCGTCGCCGATGCGACGATAGTGAACGGCGCCGTCGATCAGTTCGATGCGGACATCCTGGCGATCGATGCGGCCGCGCTGGTGGCGGGTGTAGGCGCACCACTCGACGTCGATTGCGCCGCCGCCGAGGTCAGTGAGCAGCTTCAGGTCGGCGGTGAAACTCGGCAGCCACGCTTCGTTCAATCGTCCGTTGAAGGCATACAGCAGGCTGCGAAAACGCGTCGCGAGGAGACGTCCGCCGAGCCACCACTGGAAGCCCGATGCGCGCAGGTTCACGCCGAGACGATCGATCAGGTCGGGGATGCTCGTCTCGACATCGATGGTGTCGACGGCGCGCTCATGCGCGACGGTCGAGTCTTCCTGCTCCACCGGGCGCCATTCCAGCACCGGGGCACCGCGGTACATCGAACCCGGCCAGGCCGCCGGCCAGTCGCTGGCTTCAATCAAATCAAAATTGAGCGTGTATAGCCCGGTCTCGTCATTCCACAGTCGGCCCTGGCCGGGAGCCCCGACGTGGGCGGTGCGGCAGGGGTACAGGCGCGTGGGCAGTGGCCACGCGGATGTTAGCGGACGCTTGAGCGCCAGCTGCTGCGCCTCGACGGCCTGTACCTCGGCCACCTCGTATTGATGCAGGTCGCGGTAGAGCATGATCAGCCCGCCGGCGACGAAGTCCCGGCCGGCGGTGTCCAACGGGATGGTGGTGGTGCCGGCAGCCAGCGGCGCGCGCAGTCGCCAGCCGTCATGCCAGATGGGCAAGGCCCAGGTACGGGCGCTCCAGTCGGCCAGGACCGCATCGAGCACGCGGCGCTCGCGGCCGGCGGCTTTCACCTCGAACTCGAACGAGCGGCGTGGCGCTAGGCGCAGTGCACGCTTGTGCGATGCGCTGCGGCCACCTTCCTGCACCTCGGTCTTGAAGGCGAGCGTCTCGCGAATGCCCGTGTCCCAGTGCGGCGGCACCGGCCAGGCCACGATGCGCAGACCGCGCACCGTGACGACCGTGTCGCGCCACGCGGCCCAATCGAAGGTATAGCGGCCATCGACTACGGGCGGACCATCGACGTGGATGTCGAGCCGGAAGATCCGCGATTGCAGCGCGGCGAAGTCCAGTGGCGCTTCGGGCGAGAGATCGATGCCTTCGACGTCCTGTCCCGTGATTGCCTGCAGCTGCTGAGTCTGGAAGGTGGCGTTGAAGACGATCAGCGTGCGGCTGGTCTCGCCGACTAGCGCGCCGAGATCGAAGTCGACGGCGCTGTAGTGGATGCGGCCGTAAAAATCATCGAAGACAGTGCGGCAGAATGCGCCCTGGCGCTGCAATACCAGCATGCCGAATGGAGTTCGGTCGAGCGCACCCACCGTGCCTGCCATTTCCCGCAATGGTGCGTAGCCGCCGGTCCACGGCGCATCCGGCACCAGACGCGGGATCCGGTTCGGGTTCTCCAGTTGGAGCAGCATCAGGCGACCTTGCGAATCGCATAGCCATAGACATCGCTGTAGTCCAGCGTCGAGTTGTTCAGGTTCGGCGGCAGGCCCTTGCGGGTCAGCGGGAAGATCTTCCACGTGCCGCCGTCCGGATCCGCCACTTCTTGGCCGAAGTTGAAGGTATCGATTCGGATGAAGCGGATGTTCGGCAGGAATCCGATCGGCGAGTACTGACTGCCCGCGCGCAGGACACCGAGCTTGATCGGGCGGCCAATGCGGCGCTGATTGTGGTCGTTCAAATCCAGATCGACATGCGTCTTCAGGTAGCCGGAAGACTGGCCGTTCGCTGAAATCCCGGTGTCGCAGCGCAGATAGCTCCCGGCGCTGGATCCGCCGAAGTTGGCCCATTTGAGGCTCTCGGCATCGACCCGTACCCCACCGCTCGACGGCGAGCGGTCCACCGAGAAGAGTGCATGGTTCTGCGATTGCCAGCTGCCGCGCGTCGTGTTGCCGGTCGACCAGTTCGTGGCGTCGAAGAACGTGCCGCCGCTCCAGACCCCGGTTTTCTCGACTTCGCCGAGTGCAATCACGCGCACGAAGCCGGCGGACATCTCCACAACGGCATAGACATGCTCAGTCGGCACCTCATCAGCGAACAGGTACACCTTCGCGTAGGGACCGGCGCCGAGGTTCGCCGTGGCGGTGAAGGACGAGAAGTCGCTGCCCTGGGCGGTCGAGCCGCGCACAGTGATGTCCGCTGCATTGACATTGGCGAGCTGGACGAAGTTGCCGGACTTGCGCACGATCAGTGTCCGGTTACTGCCGACAATCGTGTTGGCGGCGATCGTCCAGCCGGCGGACTGTGCGAATGCGCCAATGCGATCGATGACCTCGGCCGGACTGCCGATGTTGGTGGCGACCTCCAGATACATCAGCCGATCTCTAGCGCACAGAATTCGTTGATCGAGGTGCGGAACGTGTTCGGAAGCGCCTCGTAGGTCTTTCCGCCATACGTAAATGTGCTTTCGGCGGCCTGGCTGTAGCCGCTGACCCGGTAGACGCCTTCCAGATGCATCAACGTCGCTTTGACCGGCGAGGCGCACATCACCAGACTCATCTCTGGCGGGTACGTGCCGTCCAGCGCATCGCGCTCGTTCGATAATCCGAGCCAGTCGTGCCAGGGCGCGATGCCGTAGCTGTTGGATTCGACGGAGTCACTAGCATCGCGGTTCGACAGATCGGCCCATGTTCCGCCCGGCAGGCACACGGCCAGGGTGTAGCGGCCGGCATTCCAGTAGGCGCGGTGCGTAGGCCCCGTGTTAGACGTGAGCATCGTCGTGGACGTACTGCATCCGCCGATCGCCATCGGATACGGATAGTCATCCGGGAACGACTGCGCCAGCCCGAACCCCGCATAGAAATGCTGGTAGATATTGCCCACGCGCACCCAGCCTTTGATCTGACGCGAGGTGCCGATCAGCCGATAGCGCATCGGGTTGGCGCTGAGCAGGATTTGTTTGCCGCCGCTGCGATTGACCTGATTGAGCAGCGATGCCCCGGCATTGAAGGTGGTCAGCCCGGTCATGCCGACATTCCAATAGCCGACGCCGGCATCGGTGTAGGCGAGCATGCCGAACTTCGGGCGCTGACCGTTCAACGCGGGCCCCTGCAGGATCAGTTCGTCACCCTGGATGAGTGGCCCGGTTGCCTTGCCGGCGAGCAAAGTCCAGGCATCAGGTTCAGGAAGCGCAAGCGCGAAGTCGCGCACCACGGCCATGAAGTTGAAATGGCCGTTGCACGTGCCGGTGGTGGTAATCATGCGAGCGCGCGGTTGATCTTGGCGGGATTGGAACTGATGACGTTCAGGGACGCGCGTTCGAAGCCGGCGTGGTTGAACACGGCCTGGGCGAGATCGTTGATGTCGAAGAGATTGATGTTGCGTAGGTTCACCGCGGTGCCACCGGGACCGGCTTGCACCAGTCCACCTTCAGCGAAGCGATACTGCGGTGCGCGCGCGATCTGCGGCGGCGCGACGGTGGTGCGTGGCAGCGCCATTCGATTGAGCGCATCCATGAAGCCAACGCCGTAATGGCGCACGGCGGCATTGCGCACGACATACTCGCCGTCCGAGCCGCGAATCAGGATGCTGTCGCTGGTGGCGGTGCCGGGGCCACGCAATAAGCCACCTTGTGCAAAACCACTGAACAGCGAGGAGGCCAGCTTGAACCAGGCGCCGAAGTTGCTGGCGCCATCGCCACCTTCGCCACCTCCAGCACTCCCCGCGCCGGCCGCGGCCAGTTGAGCGGCAGAGGCCGAGAGCGCGGTCGCTGCCGCCAGCAGAGGCGCTGCGCTGGCCGACAGCGCGAAAGCGGCGGCGCCGATCGGCGCGGCATAGGCGGTGCCGGCCGCCGCGGCTTGCGCGGGATCTGGCGAGGACACATCCGGCGTTTTGCCCTTGCCAAAGAGCGAGAGCAGCTTGTTGGTAGCCAGCGCCGCCAATTGCTGGGCGGCGAGCTGGGCCAGCGATCGGGCCACATCCTGGAGCAGCGCATTGACGGCATCGCGGATCGACAGCGTGCCGGTGGCGATGCCTTCCAGTGCGCTGGACAACCCTTGCTCGAAGCCGCGCGAGAGCGACTGCACCAGTTCGTTGGCCTGTACCTTGAGCAGGCCGACCTGCACGGCGAGATCGCGCACGCGCTCGACTGCGGTCGGATCGCCGGTGACGCGCGCCAGCGCCTCCATCTGTGGGAGCAGTGCGGAGACTTGTTCCGCCGTCTGCGCATGGAGCGTCAGCAACTCACGGCGTGCGCCCAGTTCCGTGAGCAGACCCGCGTTCTGGCGGGACTCGATCGACTGCTCCTGCCGGGACTGTTCACCGAAGAGGCGATCGATCTGGCTCTGCAACTGCTCCAGTTCCGCGCGGGCCGTCTCCGTGCGGATATGCAGGTCGATCGTGGCCACGTCCTGCGTGCGGCCGAGCTTGCGCAGATCGGCGAGCGCGGTGGTGTATTGGCGGCTCAATTCCTGTTGGCGGGCCTGCGCGTCTTCGCCGCGTGCGCGCAGCAGCGAGGTCTGCGCGTCGGCGACAAGGTCGTCTAGTTCGAGCTTGCGCTGATCGGCCTTCTTCTTCGCATCGTCGTCGTCCCTCGAAGCGTCCTTACGGGCCTTCGCCGCTTCGCGCGTGGCGCGGGTTCCAGCCTTGGCGGCATCGGCGGATGCTTTCGCCGCGGCCTGTTCGCGTACCTGCGCATCGATCAGATCGCGTGTGGCTTGGCTGAGCTGCGAGACATCCTTGACGCCGGCTGCCTGCAGCGCCTGATACTCGAGAGAAGCGCGTAGGCCCTTCTCCCGCTCGATGCGCTCGAGCTTGAGCTTCTCGTTTTGCTCGGTGAGCGTCTTGTTGAACTCGTTCGCCGCCTTGGCCGACTGTTCGGTGGTGCGCGTGCCGGTGGACTGCGCTTGGCGCAGCCGCACGACGTTGTCGAGTACCTGCTGATATTTTGTGCGAGTGGTGTCGAGCGCCGTACTGACGCGCTGGATCTCTTTATTGAGATCGTCGCCGAACAGGAACTGGCCGGCGCTGGCGCCTTCGTTGAGGTGGAAGCCACCGCCACCGGCGCGCAGGTTCTCCAGTGACTGCAATTCACGGCGCAGCTGGTCGCGCTGGGCGTCCAGGTCGCGACCAGCGCGGACGCCTGCGTCGAGATCCTGACTCTCGCGAAAGCTGTTCGCGGCCTCAATCGCGCCGCGGAACGCCGCGGTGGCGCCCTCGGCATTAGCGCGCGCCGAAGCGAAGGACGTGCCGAGCAGGGTGATCGCGGTGATGGCGATCCCAAGCGGCCCGCCGAGTAACCCGAGCACCGTATTGAAGCCGCGCACGGCAAACGACGCTGCCTGTGTCGCCGCGGCGGTACGCGTCTGCGCCGCGGCGAGCGCGGTCTCGGCAGCGGTCACCTGCGCGAGACTGTAGCCGGAAGCGGCGAGCGCACGAGCGCGCGCGACCTGAGCGACGGCGGCAGTCTCTGCCGCCTGCGCCTCGCGCAGTTCGGCCACAGCCAGCGTACGAGCCTCGATCGCCGAGCGCACCTTCGCTGTGGTTGCAGCCACGAGGCCCGACACCAAGCGTCCGGCGGCGGCGACCGCCACCACGCCCATGACATTCGAAACGGTATCGAGATTGCGTGCCAGCCCCGAGATCGCATTGGCGATGGCACTCGACGTGCCGCTGACCTGGTCGCCTTGCCCGATGAAGCGGGTGAAGGCGTTGTCCAGCTGGGTCAGGCTGCGGCCGATGGTGAGCGGCAGCTGCGCGAACTCGGCGGCGATCTTGCGCGCCTGCTCGCCGGAGAACGCCTCGCGCAGCACATCGGTTGTCAACTCGCCTTCGGAGGCCAGTGCCTTCAGTGCGCCGCGCGGCACGCCGATACTGTCGGCCAACGCCTGCATCAGGCGCGGCGACGCTTCGTTGACCGCGTTGAACTCCTCACCGCGCAGCGCGCCAGCGCCGAAGGCCTGGCTCAGCTGCAGCACGGCCGAAGCCGCTTCCGCGCCGGTGGCGCCGGAGACGGCGAGGGCTTGGTTGATCGTCTCGGTCAGCCCCAGGACTTCGCCTTGCTCGGCACCCTGGTCACGCAGGGCAGTGCTGATGCGCGCGAACAGCGTGGCCGTGGCATCGAGCGCAGTGGAGGTGCGCTGGGCGATGTCGAACACCGCGGCCTCGGCGGCGGCGAACGCCTGCTGACCGTCGGTGGCAAGGCGAATCTTGGCCGTCAGGTTGGCGTAGCCGTCTGCGGTGCGGGCGAGGCCGGTGATGATCGCCGTCGCGCCTTGGATGCCGACGAAGGCGAGCAGTTGTGCCTTAGCGACGGACAATTGACGGCCGATGGCCTCGACGCTGCCGCGTGCGCGATAGAAATTCGCGGACGCACGACGGCCGGCGGACTCAGCATCGGCGGCGAAGGCACGAGTGCGATTGCTAGCGCCTTGGAGTGCAGCGTTCAGCTGCGCCGCGTTCGCCCGAATCAGCAGGGTGATGGTGGTGTCGCGAGTGGTCACTGGTGTCAGGCAACAAAAAAGCCGTCACGAAGACGGCTTTGCTGAATCTCGTTAAATATTTGTAAGTAAGAAATTGTGTGTGATGAGTCGCTCAGGACCGATTTGTTATCTTCGGACTGGGCAATCAGAGAATGCCCAATTTCCCTAGAACTAATGAACATGGAGGTCGCATGTCGAATTTGGTCAATCCCCATCAAGTCAACGAAGGCCCGAACACACTTGAGATGCGTTCACCGCTGAAGCTGGGTATGTGCGGTCGCGATGTCGCGATGCTCCAAGACAACCTGAATCACTATGGGATTCGTGATGAGAAGGGAGGCACCCTTCCGGTGACTGGCATTTTTGACGAGAAGACGGAGGGAGCCGTCCGCGAAGCTCATGCCAAATTCTCAAAGGATGGCGCGAGAGAAGGGGAGGATGTGATCGGGATGCGTACCTCACCCGAGGATCTGCAGAAATACATGGCGAGAGAGCGAGCCCGCCCTGGCGAGTTCGATGCCGAAGATTGGCGCCACATGGAGCACTACATGGGGCGCGACGGGAAAAACCTGCGCTTGCCTGAAGGAGTCAGGGATCTGAACTTCACGCCGTCAAAAGGAGACGAGGGCCGACAGGCGTGCGATTACATCGCCGACAGTGGGAATAGCAATGGCCGCGAGCGACCGGCGGTGATGGCCGATGCCTCACATCCCAATCGGCCCCTTTATGACGCGATTCGAGGGCAGCTTCCTGCCAGCGTGCCCGATGCGAAGGCTGCGGAAGCAACATTGCACGCCGTGGATAACGGCATTGCCACGCCAGACAAATTGAAAGGAGTGGCCGTACGGAACGATCAGATTCATGTGGAGGGCACCACCCCAGGCTTCCGGGCCTCTGTGGATCTGACTAAGCCCGCGCCATCAGTCGAGGAAGTCAATGTCCGTTTGGCGGCCGCGAATCAGCCCAACAACACGCAAGAAGTACATCAGAATCCGAGCCACAGTCACGGCGCGAGAGCGTTCGGGTAAGGATCTTGGTGCTGGCGGCGTTGGCCGTCAGCACCAATTCGCGGTGGCATTGAAGAAACGGAATCAGATTAGTTGATCAGTCAACAGCGGCTGCTGGTGCTTTTGTCCTTGCCAATCGTTTGGTAGAACGGCCGATTACCGGAATGTCGACGAAATCGGAGCCATTGCTTTGACGTTGCCGCGAAGGGGTTGATGGGTGGCGTTCATCCAACTCGTGCAGCAAGCGATGTGCGGCCAAGTGCGCAGAATGGAGGTAGATGAAGAACGGTGAGAAAATGCACCCCATCAACGCAACACTAATCAGCAGGAGTTGCGTCGTCTGGCTCATCGGCGCAAAGAGAGGTGCAAAGACCGCAAAGACCCACGGTCCAATCATCCAAGCGCCTGTGAGAAACAACAACACATTCGCGCGGCGCTTGAAGTTCAACGGGCGACCACTCGCGAACTGGACGAAATTCTGATCGCCATATCGAATATGGCCTCGTGCAAGCTTGTAATCGCGCAACAACCCGAGAGGATTCTCTCGTTGGCGGGCAAGATCGAGAATTCGATTGTCGATCAAAAAGCCGAACGTCGTATTGGCAGCGAACTGAATGCCGAGCGGTTCATTGGCGATCTGCCGATAGAATCGCCAGGACCCCTTTTCGGATAGATGCAATCGGCCGGTGCGGTACTTCATCCAGGCAAAAACGCCGGCCACAGGCAGGAGCAATGCCAACAACCAGGGATAGAGTTCGAGCAGATTCAGAGCAACGCGCATGTCAGTTCCTCCGTGATGGTGTGGAGAGTTGATAGTGCAGCGATGTCTCAGATTCTGATACCAACTCAGGCCAACCTTCCTCCAGCTTGGCGGAAGACCTTACGCAAGTCTTGTAACGCCACCTCGCGTTGACCATATCCAGCACCGGGCAGCGAGGCCCAAATCGTGCGAATCTTCTTGATCGCATTGTCGAAACGGCCGGCTTGCACATCCTTCAGCGCGCGCCGTCCCCGAATCAGTTCTATGGCGGCACGATCCTGCGATTCCGGCCCGAAGTCGGGCAGCCTCAACCGTTTCTGCAAGTTCCTCCACGTGGGCCGGATGAATTGATAGCGGCCCGCGGCCGTGCTGTGTAGGCCGTACCGCGGCAGGTACACGCGCACGTTCGGATGCTGGCGATAGTCGGTGAAGGTCGTGCCGCCGACGATCACGTCGTAGCCGTCGTCCTGGCTGAAGCGCTCGACGCCCTCGGCGTAAGCGATCGTATCGAGAAAGGCCAGGACGTTCGCGCCGCCGGCGGCGTCAGCGGACAGGCGTGCCATCGTCTTGCTTGATCAGGCGGCCGATCAGGCCGGCGATGAGGACCAGTGCCGTGACGGCGGAATCCACCCACGCCGGCAGGCTGGCCCGTAGGGCCTCGGGCAGGCCGGTCCACGCGGCCTGCACGGCGAGCGCGACCGCCATTGCCTGGACGCTAAACAGGCGCCAGGACGTTTTCCAGTTATCGATCAGTTTCATGTGGGGGGCTCCGTAGGAGTTGAAGGAATCGGTCGGCACTCTTGCCGCCGGCAAAGCCAGCGTTGACGTCCTCGATGCGTTCGGCGCGTCCTTGCCGCTCGCGCGTAATCGCCACGCGATAGAACAGGGCGAGTTGGCGGGCTGTGGCCCGCATCAGGAAATCCCAGCCGTGGTGGTGGTCGATCAGGGTCCCGAGGACGTGGGACCAGACATCGCCTGGGTCTGCATAGCTCTGGCGCTGAGCACGCGCTGCAGAAAAAAATCCGCGTTCACCGCCCAGAACGACACCACGAGCAGATCGCCCTGGCTGGCGGTAAGGGAGCGGACCCAGTCCTCCGGCTGGTCGCAGGCGCGGGCGAGCAGGGACACGGTCGCCTCCGGCTGCGCGGCACAAACGCTGTAGAGCAACGCCAGGTCGAGATCGGCACCACCGGTCTTCTCCACCAGCGCGGCGACCAGCGCCGACACGGGTGCCGACAGCGACAGGCTCTCGAAGAAGCCAAGTTCGCGCACGGTCACCTCGCGCCCGCCGATCGGCAGCGTGCGGTGGGGCTGCAGGATGTCCAGTTCAGATGGGGCGGGGCGCTTGGCCTTCGGCTTATTGACCTTGCGCGCCATCAGACCACCGCCATTTCGATCTTGCCGAAGCCGCCCAACTCCGGATCCAGCGCCGCGGTCTCATCGAACAGGGCCGCGCCGGTGAGCACCAGCGAGCCCCAGTCGTCGGAGACCATGTCCAGCTGCTCGATCGGATTGAAGCCGACGCGGTAGAGCGTCACGATCACCTTGCGCTTGTTGATGGTGTTGATGCCGTCGAGCAGCAGCACGCGCTCGGGTGCCGGCGCGGTGAACAAAGCGATGTTGCGCACCGCGGCGTACTTGTAGGTCGCCTTGAACGGCTGCTGGAAACCGGCTACATCGAGGATGGTGATCAAGCCGGCAGAGATCGAGTCGATGCGGTACTTAGCGGTCGGGATCTCGACGGGTGGCGTGGCGCTGTCGGTCAGGGTGAGATCGCTGATGTAGCTGCGATCCAGGCGAATGGTGTCGCCGACGACGAGATCAGGTGGCAGCAGTTCGCCGGGCGCATTGCCAGCTTCGCGTTGCAGCGGCGTGCCGTAGAGGCCGAGCGCGACGTTCTCGGGCGTGAATTCGTCCAGCGTCAGCGACACCGTCGCCGTCTTGCTCTGCGCGAGCCGGCCATAGAGCAAGCGGTCGCCGGAGAAAGATTCGGTCTTGTCGGAGTTCTGGACTTCGAGGCGAAGCTGGCACTGCGGGGCATTGCCGACCCAGCGCTGCGGGCCGATCTGGCCGTTGGCCAGCCGCTGGGCAAGGTAGACCTTGCCCTGGAAGGAAAAGAGATCTTGGCTACTCATGGGGGGCGTCCGAAGGGGAAGGACGCGCGCACGCATCCCCGCGTCGGAGGACACGGGAGCGCGGGTTGGAGAAAAGAAGGCTTAGCGGAGCGGGCGGTCGAGCAGGCGGCGCAGTTCGTCCTCGATCACGCGCAGGCCGGCGCCGGCCAGGCGCTGCGGGCGATCGCCTTTGCGCAACATCTGCGCGACCGAAGCGCCGTACTCGACCACCAGCGGTTGCCGGCGCCTGCCGACGTAGCGGCCGGCGGTCATGCGGCGTTTGTCGCCTTCACGGCGCACGGCCTGCACGTTGCCGCCGAGCAAGGTGGCGAGGAAGCTGCCGGCACGCAGCGAGCGCTTGCCGCGCAGCACCGAGTAGGTCACACCGGCTTTCGTCTTGCGCGCACCGAAGTTGCGCAGGCCGATGCCGTTGTAGGCACCCACCAGTTGCAAGCCTTCGGCCGTGCGGCGCACACGCAGATCCTGATTGATGCGCTGGGCACGCAAGGCGTACTCGATCTGGATGTCGCGACGGGCGAGCACGGGCCAGCGGCGGCGCAGCGTGCCGAGTGCGCGCGTCTGGACGGCGGTGATCTTCTGCGGAAGGGCACTGAAGGCACGTGCCACCCCAAGCGCGCCATCGGCGCTTACAATGATGTGTGTCACATTTTTTGGGGTGGGGGATGGGGCCGACCGGCTATGCGCGGCTAGCGCGAATGATCCCGTTAGGGGGGCTTCCGGTGTCAGCTTTGCCGGCATCAACGGTGCTGTATCACTTTGGTCGGTTCAACGCTGGTGTGCATGTGCTGGATCGGCCGATGTGGGTCACTGATCGCTATCTCCGGGCGTTGCGATATCGCGGTGCTGAGAGTCCTTTCCTAAGCGCGTTGTTACTCAAATCAGTGACCACAGTGGTCCTGCTTCGCGGAATTGATCTGTCGATTGTTGCCAAGGCACTACGGGTACGAAGTGAAGCGAATTTTTATACGGCGTTGTCGAAGATGCTGATCGATAGTCGGGTCAGCGCCGTAGCAGTCGACAATGGGGACATCTTTCTCCCGAACCCTGGTCCTATCATTGCGCGCGCGCAGAGCAGGCCAGCCGGAGAAATTCACGGACGCCGATAACGCGCTGTCACAACGACCTGTACGACAATGACGGGCAACCCCTCCGGTCGATCAAGAATAGCGGCCTCTTCGAAGCGCACCGGCAATGCCTCCGGCATCCAGCTATCTGACTCCAGTACATCCTCGATGTCGGCGATCAACTCGTGCGCGCGCTGATGGGCATCGTCTAGTGCGGTTGGGTAGGCTGCTTCCAGCAGCACGCGCAGGTCTCGATGCTTGCCCATCGGCTGCGCTTCATCCCGCGCGATGCCGAGGCTCGAAATCGTCAGACCCACCGCATCGGACTCCGGCCGCTGTGCCGGCTCCAGCCAGATCGCCTCGCCAATATCGCTGTGGTAGCCGTTGTCGACACGAATCTTTGCCAGGACATGGGCGAGAGCCTGCAGCAGTTCCCAGGCACGGGGATCAGCCATACAGCACTACCTCGACCACGAAGCCGTCATCGCTGACGATGGATTCGACCGGCTGCACACGCGAGCCAATCGTCACCACATCGCCGCGCTGCGGCTGGAACCAGTCCCGCAGGAAGCAGACCTGGCGGGTGCGGCCGATGACCCGGCCGAACTCGCCGATCTTGTCGACCCCATCGCGCACGATGACGCGCGTCTGGATCGTGGCGTCGCCGCGGCGGACAGTGGCGTCCACCCCGAACACCTCGAACTGCGCGAGGTGGACGGGGTCGAGGTCCAGGCTCATTGCGCGGTCAGCTTAACCAGCAACGCCGGCCGGTGGCACATCGGCAGCGGATTGCTTTGCGTGTGCAGATCGGTACCGCGCTCGAACTTGCGCGGCTCCTGCTTGGCGTAGAGCAACTGACCGAGCGTGTTCACCGTCTCGTTGAAGTCGGCCGGCGCCACGTAGGTGGCGAAGCTGTCCAGCGTGCCGGTCGGGAAAGAATGACCGTCGCCGGCGGCAATGAAGCGGCGGCTGGTGCCCTCCGCATCACTGGCCTCACCGTCGTACTCCTCGAAGCGCACGCCCGCGAAGCGGAAGTCGTTCCGCATGTCCTCGCGCAGCGCCGCACCCTCTTGCCAGCGCTCGTAAGCCTTCTCGACCTTCGCATGCGCCGTGAGCGCATCAAAGAACTCTGGCGAGACCAGCACGCGGATGCCGTCCATGCGCTCACCCTTGAGCGCCTTGCCCATGTACCGCTTCAGATCCAGGCACTTCTTCTTGACGTCAGTGGTGGGCTTGTCCAACTCAAAATTGATGGACTTCGGCGGAATCTCGAAGATGTCGAACAGGTTGATCAGGACCGAGCCGTCCGCATCGAGGATCTCGCCCTTGAGCGCACCCATGCGCAGATGTTCCAGGGTGATTGCGTGCTTGTTGCGCATGGTCTGAAGGTGATCGGCCATGACGCCGGCAATCGTCTCCAGTTCCGTTTCCGTGCCGAAGGCGCGGATGCCGGAGACTTCCTCCGGCAGCACCACGTCATCGTGCGGGATATGCGGAATCGCGAAGGCACGCATCTTGCGCTTGCCGCGCTTGCCGACCGTGCCGGGACTACCGGGCGGGAGCGTCGGCAGCAGGGACAGCACGCCGTTTTTCTCTTCGACCGTGACCTGACGGAAGCGGACAGGCTTCACAGGGAACAGGTTCAAATCGTCCAGCCGGCCGTACTGGTTGGGCAGAATGTTGATCGCCGCCGTCATCGCGGTGAGCGAGAAGGCAGGATTGTGGAAAGGGTTGTTCATGGACATCGGGGTCAGACCTCTTGGCGGATGAGCACGCCGAGCGCGCGCAGTTGCTGCACGGCGGCGGCTTGCTGTTCGGGGGTGATGTCCGGCGGCCACACGAGCGCGCCGTCCGCGACGGCGGCATGGCGGGCGAGAATCAGGCCGTCGGGATTCGGGTTCTCGCCGGTGGTGATCGGCCTGATGCAGATGCCGATGGCGATCTGGCTGCCGTCACTGGCGGCTGGCTGCAGTGCGACGATCTGGCCGCTGGCTGTCAGTTCGCCGACGACTTGGCCGAGGACCAGGTTCTGGCCGGGCGCGACGATGACCAGATCGCGCGAGTAGAGGTTGTCACCCTCGTACTTCACGAGATCGCCGAGATTGAGTTCCTCGTGGAACACGGGATAGGTGGGCAGGGACACGGGTTACTCCTTGCGCGCGGTGGTTGCGCGCGCCTTGACGGCTTTGATGAGCGGGTTGTCCTCAAGGGACGCGCCGGGTGGTTTCGCGTCGGGCGCGATGTGCGAGCTGATCTCGGGCGTGGTCGGCTCGGCGCGCGTGGCATGCAGGCGCTGGCGCACGGCATCGGGCGTGAGGCCTTGTGCGAGATAGGTCGCCGTCAGGTCCGGCTTGCCGGCCAGCTCGCACAGTTCGGCAATCGTCAGTGCGCGAGTCTGTGCATCGGCTTGCGCCTGCGCGCGCACAGCGTCGAGCTCCGCGCCGGTCGGCGCAGTGGGTTCGGTGGACATGGAGAGGGGCTCCTTGGGAGCGGTGGGGGAATCGAGTTCGGCCGTCAGGGCGGCCAGGGCGTCATCGAGCGTGCCGACGTGGTCGGCGAGGCCTGCATTGACCGCATCGGCGCCGAAGTACAGGCCGGCTTCGGTGGCGCGCACGAGGGCGGCTGGCAACTGGCGCTGCGCGGCGACCGTGTCGACAAACAGGTCGTAGAGGCGGTCGACCTCGGTCTGAATCACCGCCCGCGCTTCGGGCTTCAGTTCCTCGTGCGGTGAGGCATCGTTCTTGTGCTTGCCGGCAACGATCGGGGTGTAGACGTAGCCTTCTTTTGCGTCGCGAGCCGATTGATCAATGTGCAGGGCGATCACGCCGATCGAGCCGACGCCGGCGGTGCGGGTCACATAGAGCGTGCGCGCGGCACTGGCCAATGCGTAGGCGGCGGAGAATGCGGCGTCATTCGCAACGGCGATGACCGGCTTGATGTCACGGCCTGCGCGAATGCGATCAGCCAGATCGAAGACGCCGGCGGCTTCGCCGCCGGCACTGTCGATATCGAGCACGATGCCGCGCACATTCTCGTCCGCCAGCAATGCATCGAAGCGCTGGCCGATGGACTGGTAGCTGACGAGCCCGGAGAGCGCATCCAGGCCCAGTGTGCGCTGCACCAGCGTGCCGTGGATCGGCAGCACGGCGATCGAGCCGGGCGGCATGGCATCGTCAGTCGTGTCTTGCTCGTCGCGTCGAGGAGACGGCGCGGCCTCCAGCGACCACTTCGGCGTCAGCACGGACAGGATCACATCCAGCTTGGCGCGCTGGATCAGCAGCGGCGTGTTGAACACGCGCGCCGCCAGATGGGGCAGGGTCATCAAGACTCCGTAGGAGATTCAGCAGGAACAGGCGGCGCTGCGTGCTTCGCGCCGTTGCGGGCGAGCTGGCGCGGATCGGTGTCGAACAGCAGGCCGAGGCGATCGGCGCGGGCGTTGTCGGCGGCGATCTCGCGGTCGATCTCTTCCGCGTCATAGCCGAAGCTCGAGACGGCCTGCGCGCGCGAGAGCAGGCCCGCGCGGATCGCGAGGATCACCGCGTTGAATTCCTTTTCCGGATCCACCCACGACCAGCCTTGCGGGATCCACTTGCAGGCGCGGTACTGGCGCTTGCGGCGGCGGTAGCCGGGCAGCTCGACCGCGCCGGCGAGCACCGCCGCATCCATCCAGGCATTCCAGATCGGACGGCACAGCTGGAAGACCAGCACGCTGTGCTGGAGCATTTCGCAGCGACGCCGGAACTCAAGCAGACCGGCGCGGATGGAGGAGTAGTTGACGCCGGTCAGGTCGCCGGTGAGTTGCTCATAGGTGATGCCCATCGCCGCGGCGATGGCGCGAAACTGCGCGCGCAGGAATGCCTCATAGGAAGCACCGACGTCGGCCGGAGTCGAAAACGTGATGTCCTCATCCGGATCCAGGTACTGCAGCGTCCCCGGTTCCAGGCTGGCCATCGACACGCCCGGTGTTCCGGTCGGGCGATCACCCGGGAGCGGATCTTCGGGGCCGGACCGGGTGATGAAGGCGGCGAACAGCGCCGCTGTCTTCTTGCGCACCAGTTCGGCATCGTCGTACTGGTCCAGTTCGTTGAGCTTGACCAGCGCGCGCGCCAGCCAGGGCTCGCCGCGGATTTGTCCGGGGCGCAATGGCCGGAGCAGGTGCAGGACCTCGCGTGCCGGGATGCGCACAGTGTCCATGCCACCTTGCCGGCTCATCGGCGCGAGCGCGCCGTCCTGCGGGTGGGACGGATACAGGTGGTACGCCACGCGCCGGCCGAGATTGTCGAACTCGATGCCGGCACGAATGACGTTGCCGTTAGGCTGCTCGCGGTTGAGCGTGAGCGGCAGATGCTCGGGTTCGAGCAACTGGAGCTGGAGCGGTACGGTCAGGCCATCCTCGAGCCGGCGCGGGCGCAAGCGCACCAGGCACTCGCCGCCTTCCAGCAGTGCGCGGCAAGCCAGTGCCTGCAGCCCATAAAAATCCGTTAGCCCCGCGGCATCCGCTTCGTCGGTCCATTCCAGCCACAACGCCTGCACTGCGGTGCGCTGTGCCTCGTCCGTAATCTGCGACTGCGGCTTGATCCCGGTGCCGACTGCGTTAGCGACGAACGCCTCCAGCGAAGCGTTGGCCCAGGCGTTGCGCCGCACCAGATCGCGCGAGCGGGAGCGCAGCGCATCACCGGTGAACAGCAGTGCGGCGATGGCGCCGGGATTGCCGGGACTCCAGGCCAGCGCACGGCGGCCTCGGCCGGAGACTTCGTGGATCGGTGAGCCGCCGAACAGGGCGGTCCGAATGCGCGAGAACCAACCCATCAGAATCCTTTATTGCTGTTGATGCGGACCTGACGCGTGCGCGTGCCGCCGGCCGCCTGCGACAGCGCCGCTTCAACCTCGCGGATCGCGGCGCGCAGCTCCTCGACGCTGCGGTACTCGACCGAGCGGTCGCCGAAGTCGACACGGCGCTCGCCGCGCGCGAGCGCGTTGCGCAGCGCCTGCAACTGCGCGGCGGTGTAGGGGGCTTCGGTCATGACAGGAATCGGCTGCGGACCACACGGCGCGCGGGACGGCGGGATCCAGAAACAGAACGGCCGCTGGGGTCAACGGCCTGGTCGGGAATAGGGCGTGGCAGTGCCGTCAGCGGCGGCGGTGTGGGCAGCAGGCCAAGGCCGCGTTCCAGCTCATCCCAGTGCCGGTCTTCGAAACGATCGATGCCCGCCTGCTGCGCGGCGGCGCGGGCGTAGACGTAGGCATCGAGGGCTTCGTTGCGCTCGCGCTTCTTCTCCCACGTCCGCACGAGGTATCCATGCTTGTCGCGCCGAGAGACCAAGTGCTCGGCAGTGAGCTGCTGTATGAACTCGGCATCCATCTTCGGCAGATGGATGTAGCCAGCGGGATAGACGAGGCCACCATCGTCGCCGGCCTCAACCGTCAGACGAAGCGCGTTGTAGAGAGCCAACTTGGCAATGCCACCGGCCACCGCATACAACTTCACGCCGCGGCGCAGGCGCTTACCCTCGATCGTCACGTCCACGGCAGTTGGCGTGCCGATCAGCGCCGCGCCACGCTGCACGCCCTTCATCGCCAGTACGCGCGGATCGCGAACCTTGCGCACGAAGGCATAGGCTTCCTGCGTGGCAAAGCCGGTGTCCAAACCAAGGCGGGACAATGGAATCAGCGCACCCGAGGCATGCGTCCAGGTCTCGCCGAGCAGTGCCGCGAGATCGCGCCACACGGCCTCGCGCGCGGTGTCGCCGGGAAGGACGCGATGCTCGACCAGCCAGCACTCGCGGTCACGTCCGAAGGCCCAGACCGAGACTTCGATGCGATCACGCTGGATGTCGGCACCGGCAGTCAGCAGCAGTCCGCCGTCCGGCACGATGCCGATGCGGTAATCCTCACCGCGCTCCAGCAACCGCTCCCAATCCGGCGCTTCTCCTTCCTCTTCCCAGGTCTCGCCAAGCTCGGTGTTTTTGAATGCTTTCAGCGCAGAGGCGTGGCCCTGCGCGGCTTCCCATGCTGCTGCGATGTCAGCCCAGCTGCGCCAGCCGACCGGCGAGTACAGGGAGGACAGGTGGAAGCCGGCCGTCTTGCCGGCAGCATCCGGCACGGTTGCGCGCCACTGACCAGCGGCGAGCATCGCAGTCTTGTGGTGCTCGTAGATGCCGGACTCGCAGTCTTCGCAGACGTAGCGCACCGAGAGCGGAGTGCCCCAATCCCAGCGCAGCTGCTCGAAGCGCAGCCACTGCATGTGCCCGCAGTGCGGGCACGGCACGAAGTAGCGGCGCTGGTCGGAGGCGAGATATTCGCGCTCGATGGTCGAGGCACCCGCAATCGTCGGCGTCGAGATCAGCAGGATTTTGCGCCGGGTGAAGGTGCGCGTGCGGGCCTCAGCCAGCGCCACCGCATCACCTTCGCCCTCGACGTCGTGCGGGTAGCCGTCCACCTCGTCCAGGAACAGATAACGCACCGGCATCGAGCGCAGGCCGACCGCGCTGTTGGCGCCGGTCATCACCAGCACGCCACCGCGGAATTCCTTGGCGAGGATGGTGTTGCCGGCATCGCGCGCGCGGGCCGGCGCGATGCGTTCACGTAATGCCGCGGACTCCTCGATTAGCGGGTCGATACGCTGCTTCGAGTTGCGCTTGGCCATCTCGACGGTCGGGGCGACCGCCATCATCGGCCCCGGTGCGTGATGGATGACGTAACCAATCCAACAGTTGCCGGCCTCGGTGGCGCCGATCTGCGCACCTTTCATGAACACAACACGCTCGATCGCGGATGCTGGCGAGAGCACGTCCATGATCTCGCGCAGGTAGGGCGTGCGCGCGGTGCGCCAGCGCCCCGGTTCGGCTGATGAGACGGAGGACAGCACGCGGTGCTGGTCCGCCCATTCGGAAACGGTCAGCAGGGGGTCGGGCGTGAGGCCATCGCGCCAGGCGTGACCGACATCGGTCGCGCCGTCGTAATCGATCATTCGGGCATGTCGCGACGCGACATCTCTTCTGCTTGGCTTCTGTCGAAATCGAAGCGTTCATGCGTTCCCCAACACGGAGAACACCGCATGTACCGTACCGCCACAGACCTGCTGCAATCCTTCGCGCTGAGCGAATCGATCGAGCAGAAAATTGCTCACCTCTCGTCCGTCGTTTCCCAGCTCGAACCAGCCAAGCTGGAAACCGAAACCGGGACGCTCATGATGGCGCGAGTTGAGAGGCTGCTGGACGACGCCAGCACCTATCTTGAAACCTTGACCGGACGCTGAGGCCCGCCATGAACGAACACATCACAGAGCAGGCCGAAGCCCTCTATCCCGAGGATTTCTTCGACAGCATCGAATCCTCGACCGCCGAATTGATCTGTCGGATACAGGTCGAAGGAGAAGCGTGGCGCGGACGCGCAGACCTCGGCGCGAAATTCCACCTCATCGCCCTATATCTGGAGCAGGCCACTGCGCTTTTGCCGGATGAGGAGCAGGGCGGCGGCTAGTCGTCCAGCCGAACGCGAACATCCCCCAATTCCGCGAGGTGCGAGCGCACCTCGCGCTCCAGCGCGACGTGAACTGTGTGCGGATCCGCACCGAACTCGGCGGCGAGCAGGGCACTGATGCGCGAGGGCCAGTTGAGCCAGGCATCGCGCTCTGCGCGCGCCAGCGCGAACACATGCGCCAGCGCCTGCGCGCGATCGATCAACTCGCCCTTCAGCCGCGCCAGCCGCACCTTGTGGTGCTGCGCCTTCAGGACCTCGTTGGCGGTGCGCGCCTGGGTGAAGGTCGCCGTGCTGCTCGCAGGCACCTCGCCGGCGTCGCCCTCGGTGCGCGCGCGTGCGGGCGCACGTGGCGCTGCCGGCACGATACGAGAGGGTAGAGTCGCCGCAGGTGCCTGCGCGCCGCTGCGGCGCTCACTGCCGGGATAGGCCTGGCTGGTATTGCGCGCCCACTCGGCGTCGACCTTGACCGCGTCGATCGTGCCGTCCGGTTCGGGCGTAATGCGGCCGGTGGCGATGGCCTTGCGCACGGCCGCGTCCGACACGCCGCGATGTCGGCCGTAGGCCCGGATCGAGATTCCCACAAGCAGCGCGGTCAGTGAATGTGATGGTGCAGGTTCAGCTGCTCGCGCTCATGGAAGTTGCCATGAGCGCGGGCGATCAAAGTGCCGTTTGGTCTTGAGGAAGGCGTTATTCAGCCGGTACCGACAGGTAGTGGGCGAGGGCGTCCTCCAGCGTGAGGGTGTTGAGGATCACCGCGTCCGAGTGCTTGGCGCGAATCAACCGTTCGATTCGATCCGTATCTCCGGTCCATCGAACTTTGCTCGTGTAGATTCTTCCGCCGGACAGGAGCACGGTCTTGATCTTCAGATTGCGTTTGAGCCAGCGCTCCGCATCCTGTCGGGCCATCTCCTCGCCCACGAGGTGGTCTACGAAGTCTTCCAGATCATCGAAGGGCAGCACGCCGAGCCCGGCGCCGTAATCATGCTCTTGCGCCTTCGCATAGGTCTGCGCGGCATCGAAGTCCGCTCCGCGACCTGCCATCGCGGGAGTCAAGCACGAGCTTCCACCATGCCCATCATTATGGATATGCCCGATCAGCCTTCCCGACCAGTACACCTGGGCGGAATAGGCGATGGTCTCTTCGCTGAGCTGGCGCGCGATGTGCAGTCGCTTCAGGGTAATCGGGCAGGCCTGTTGCAGGGTGGTCGTCGTTTTTGTGTTCATCAGCGATCCGTTGGTGGTGAGTTCGGTCGCATGAACGCTTCGATTTGCCTGAAAGCCAAGCATTGCTCGAAGTCCTACCGTTTTCAGACAGCCGCGTGACAGCTTCGTGGTGCTGTCCGCGAAGCTGTCCGTGCCCTGTCTGCCGCTTGCGTTCGCCAATTAATTGCTTGGCTTTCAGGCAAATCGAAGCGTTCATGTCGTCACCGGCCAAGCATGGCCAATGACGAGCAACCACCATGAGCAACCATGTCATCAAGGCATTGAACGAAATCCAGAAGAGCATCGAAGCGTTGTATGACTTCTACAAGAACGATGAGATCTATCAGAACGAGTTGAACTTCGCGGTTGGTTCCATTGAGCAAGCCCGCGGGGCCGTTGAGTTTTACGAGAATTCCGGTCGAAAGAAGGGCAAAAACCGATGAGTAATATGTCCTATTGCCGCTTCCGCAACACCCTGTCCGATCTGCGCGATTGCCGGGATGCCCTGAACCGGTTGATCGATGGGGCAGAAGAGCCGCTGAGTCGCGATGAAACCTCAGCGGCGGCACAGTTGGCCGAACTGTGCCGCGACATTGTCACCGAGGTGTGCGAAGCGGCCGATCTCGACTACGACCTTTACATCCATCGTCTGAAGCTGGGTGAAGCGGTTCGAATGATCAACAGCAACGCGCTCGAAAACTACTCCGGCGAGGAGTTATGAGCCGGAAATCCCGCATCACCCGCAAACGACGCAAGCGCCGCCAGGACAAGGCGGCGCTTCGGCACGGACCATCCGCCAAGCCGACCCACCGACGCTTGGGCGGGCGCACGGGGAAGGGCAAGCCTAAGCCGCGACGCTGAGGGAATCTTCGCGCGCTGGCTCCCCGAGCATCGTCCCAGTGCAGTTCGGTGCACCACACCGGCAGGCCCACTCTTTCCTGTCCCTGGCGGTGATCGGCGCATCCAGTTCGAGGCTGTAGTGGTACGTCAGTTCCTCGCCGGGGGCGATGTCCCGGATCGCCTCGATGAAGATCTTGTCGTGGCGCCGGTTTCCCGAGGCATCTTCCTCAATGACCGCCTCGCAATTGGGCGCGCAGCTGTGATTGATCCAGCGCGCGATGTTGCCGCGGATCCCAGTGTCGATGACGTAGTCATCGTTGAGGTAAAACAGGAAGGTGTGGCCGTGTTGCTTCTTGTCGTAGAGAGCTTTCGCATCCGCGTGGGTGCGGAGCATGCCCTTGAGCTGGACAACGCATTCGCCCTTCCTGATGGGACGGGTGGCGAACACGCCGGTGCCGTGGATGGCGGATCGTCTTGCGGTGATTTTTGTGTTGCAGGAAGTCATGGGGGCAGGGAGCCTGTTACGTGGAGCCTCCCTGCTAAAACGAAAGCTGTCGCGTGCCGCGATTGCACTGTCGGCCTGTATGTCGCCTCTGCGACGAGACCTACGCTATCCGCGCTTGCGCGTACCCGGCGTGAACAAGCCCCGGCTGCAGCGTTGAATCAGACCGCCCCTGACGGGACGGTCATCCGTTCCTCTGATGGTTATCTGATCCGACGTTGCTTGACTGCGTTCGGGATCAGCACCATGCAGGCGAAATCGTCCATCGTTGGGTCAGTTGTCAGTTCCGTTTCCGGGATGGGTGCTGTGATGACCATTTCGGCATTCGGCCAAGTCTCAGGATCCTCAGGTCCGGCGCCGAGCCACTCGCCGTTCTCCATCAGATGCTCTTCGGTGGGTAGCAGGTCCTCTTTGCTGCCGTTGGCGGCGCGGAATCCAGCCGCGTAGCCATCGAGATAAGCGGCAGTCAGCGCCCGTTTGGGAATGGCGACATTGAGCGCGTAGGAATGAGGGCGATTTCTCCTGCGCGGTCGCAGGGAATCGATGCCGAGGTAGAGCCTGGCGATCGTGGCGATGTTGTTTTTCATGGGGCGGTCTCCGTGCTGGGTGTGACCGCATGAACGCTTCACTTTGCACAGAAGCCAAGCGCAGAGCCCGCATCAACAGCATCAACAGACACCCGGCGGACAGCTTCGCCGATGGAGCCATGTTGCAGATGCACGAAGTTGTCTCACTGCTTAACGCCAGCCGGAACAATCGGAATCAGTTGCGCAGCGCGCTTGGCTTCCGCGCGCATCGAAGCGTTCATGTCGCCACACCAAGCGGCCAAGGAGCCCACGATGCAAACCGAAGCGAAAGCAACCACTACCTTGAACACCAAGATCAAGATCTCTGACACCCAGGCCGCCGTCCTGAAGCTGGCCGTCAAAACGCAGGGCCACATCGAGCAGTTCCCCGAGAACGTCAACGGCGGTGCGCGCAGCAAGGTGTTGCGAGCGCTGATCGCCGCTGGCCTAGTCGAGAACGAGAACGAAGGCTGCTGGCTGACCGATGCCGGCTACGCCGCCATCGGCAAGAAGCGTCCGGAGCCGACGCCTGCCGAGGCAGCGCCAGCGAAGTCCGCCAAGACCAGCAAGAAGGCCGCGCCGGATGGAGGTTCCGGCCAACCGCGCCGCACCCGCGAGAACAGCAAGCAGGCGCAGGTGATCGCCATGCTGCGCCGCAAGGAGGGGGCCACCATCGCAGAAGTTTGCGATGTGACCGGATGGCAGCAGCACACGGTGCGCGGCACCTTCGCCGGAGCCTTCAAGAAGAAGCTCGGCCTGACGATCACCTCGACCAAGGACGCGAGCGGCGCGCGGGTCTACCGCATCTCGGAAGAGGCGAGCGCTCAATGAGCGCTCCGGCCTTGCCCGAGAACAAGAAAGCGATCCTCGATGCACTCGCCAAACGTCTTGCTCAGGCATCGATGCAGGTGTTTGCAGCCCTCACGCCGGAGGCAAAGGGGGCCAGCGAGGCGACGTTGGAGCCTGCACTTCGCGCCATGCGCGAAGCGTCCAAGCCAGCGGTCAGCCAGCTTCTGGACGATGCCAAACATGCGCCTTGGATGGAAGAGCCTGCTTTCATGTTGGCCGTGCTGGAGATCACCGAGGCTGGCGTCAAGGCATGGCGGACGGCAACGCAAACCACGCACTGAACGGAGACGGATGCGCCAACGGGCGCATCCGATCAGACCCACCGCAACCCTTTCAAAGGAAACTCCAGATGCAAACTGCAGCCGACATTATCGCGGCACTGAGTAATCCCGCCATTCGCATGGAGCAAGGCGACATCGTCCATTGCTTCGATCTGCTCAGGCGCCGACACGGCGATTGTGTTGCCGCCCAGGCGAGGTGTTTCCATCCAGGAGACAACGTCTTCTTTCGAGATCGAGCAGGCCGATTCCTCCACGGAAAGGTCACCCGCATCAATCGGAAGAGTGTTTCCATCCTTGTTGGAGGCACCACCTGGAAGGTATCGGGCGACTTACTGCGTAAAGAAGGCGAGGGTGATGGCAAGGAACCGTGATGCCGTCTTGGTGGTTGCCAGAAACCACGACACCAGATTGCAACGAACCTGTCTGACGGGTGTCTGCCGATGTACTTCGCGCGAAGAAGCGCGAGGGAACGCTTGGCTTCTGTTCGGATCGAAGCGTTCATGTGTCTACCAAAACACTTCGGAGACACAACGATGAGCAAGGATATCCTGCAGACACAGAATGAAGGATGGGGATTCTACGGAACAATGGGCGGACATGCCGAGAGCGCTTGGTTGCTGGCCTTTGCCGCCATCGCCGAGGCCACCCGAGAATCCGCCGAGGCGGTGCGCTGGTTTCTCGACAGCCGCTACGGCCGGCACTTCGCCGACGACGTGCTCAATCGGATGCTGGACGGGAACACGTTGGAAGATGCGGTTGGGGCAGCCGCGACGTACTGGAGCACCAAGCGGATCAACCACTGGATCTGCTCCAAATACGGTGTTCCCTACCGCAAGACCATGCTGGCCAGCTACGTCGCCGAGTATCACGTCGCCGGCGAGGGCTGAGTGGAAATCCACCGCGCAGCGCGGAGCGCTTTCGCTCCGTGCTGACAAGGTGTCTGTCAGGTTAACCACAACCGCATCGGCGCGAACATCCTGCACTTCGTGCTTGGCTTCCACCTGCGTCGAAGCGTTCATGTCCATCCCTAATGAGATGGAGCTTGCAATGAACGCATCCCGTACCCTGAAAGTTCGTATGGCTCGCAAGGTGGGTGATTTGGCAGATTTACTTGATCGGCTTGCCGCCGAGGGATGGTATGACGAGGTGACGGCGTTGGTGGAGGAATCGCGCGTGATGACCGCAGATCAGTACGATGCCTTCGCTTCCAACTTCTTCCAGTCGCATGATTGGCTGGCGGATCGTGGCGGTCGCAATGCGCTACGCCAATGGCTGGTCATTGAGGTAACCGCGCCGGAGCGCCGCGCGCTGTACGTCGATTCTGAAGGTTATCGCTACGCCCGCTATGTCGGCCTCGCCGCCGAGGATTGAATGGCTTCATTCTCCGCGCAATGCGCGGAGGACTTCCGCCGCGACTTGCGGGACGATGGCATTGCCTCCGGCGCGCAGCTTAGGAATGCGGGCGGGAACCCCATCAGCCAGAAGACGAATGCTGGATTGAGGGACCCGGCGGGCTTTGCCGTCGTGTCCGACGATCCAGTCGCTTTGGGTCCAGGGAGCGATTGCCCGATGAGTCCCGGAATGGCGGGGTAGATGTTCTTCCCCTTGCGGTGATAGCCCCTGCCAGTCGCATCGACGGTATTGGGGGTCGGCCACAACGCCTTCACCGCATCCGCCAGGTTGACCTGATGGCCGCTCGTCATCCGCGCTTGCGCCTTCGCCGGATCCGCATACTCGCCGCCGCCGGCCTCGCGGGTCTGCGGCGTCGGCCAGAGCGCCATCGTCTGCGCCGCGAGATCTGGCGATCGGCCGCGCTCGACTTCCCGGCGCGCGCCCGGCGGGGTGCGGATCGACTTGTCCGCCGAGGCGGTCGGCGTCGCCCACAGTGCTGCGGCGATCTGGCGCGGCAGACCGTCGATCCTCGATCGGCCATCCGCGCGCTGCAGTCCCATCCCCGGGGAGTCCTTCCAATCGCGCGCCATCGGCGTCACCCATAACGCCATCTCGGACGGCGACGAACCACAGGCGATCACGGCGGTGCGGCGCGTTGACGGCACAAGCCGGGACAACGACCGCCCGGCAGGTGTAACCGATGCTTTCCAGATCAGCGAATGCTCCGTCGAGCCAACCGCGGCCAGCTGCTGCCGCAACCTGCTCTCCCACCAGGACAGCGGGCCTTCGGGCACGGACGAGGCGAAACACGTCGGGCCATAGGTGCCGTGGATCATCAATCCCGCAGCCTTGGCCGGCGACCGAGAACGGCTGGCAGGGGCAGGACGCTGTCCAGAGTTCCTCGTCCTCCGGCCAGCCGGCGAGCAGGGCGGCAAAGCCCCAGGTACCGACGCCGGCGAAGAAGTGGACTTGTTTGAATCCTTCGAGGTCATCGGGCTGGACATCGCGGATGCTGCGCGGGTCGACCACGCCGCGCGGGATCGTGCCAGCGTCGGACAGGTTGCTTAACCACAAGCACAGGTACGGATCAATTTCGTTGTAGTAGGCGAGATGTTGCTTGGCTTCCTGCCGGACAAGAGCGTTCATGTGGTCACTTCAACCAGCAGGCGATCGACATGACTGAACCGAACCACTCGCTCGAAGAGATCACTACCGACACCCTCGAAGCACTGGATGATGTGCTTGCGCAGTTGCGTCGCACGCTTCGAGATATTGAAGTGAACAAGGCGGCGCTGCATGCAGCGGACCGCGCGTATACGAAATGGACCATCGTGTCGAACGTCAATTCGATCCTGGGCTCGGAGTTGCCGCTCGGGCTGCCGCTGCTGCGCTTGGCCCGTCACGAGGAGGCATTGCAGCGCATCGACGCTACTGAATCGAAACCGAAACGCACTGCGTCGTCGGGGGTCAGCAGCAATGGTTGAATGGAACGTCTATGTCGACGGCAAGTACGTCGGAACGGTTCATGCCGTGACCGAGAGCGAAGCACGTTGCGCGGCTTGGTCGGTCTTCGATCCTCCCGAGCAGGCCGAGATCTCGGTGTCCAGGCGTTAGTGGATTGGCGTGCCTGCTTCCTGGTGTTCTGCCTCGCCGAAGCTCATTCCGTCGACCTCACGCACTGCCGTCAGCCCGGTGTAGTACTGCCAGCGCCGGATGCTGAGATCGACGTACCGCGGATCGATCTCGATGGCGCGTGCGCGGCGCGATGATTTCTCGCAGGCGATGATCGTCGTGCCCGAGCCGCTGAAGGGCTCGTATACCAGATCGCCGACAGCCGAGTTGTTCAGCACCGGCCGCAGCATCGCCTCGACAGGCTTCTGCGTGCCGTGCGTGGTGGCCGGGTCTTCCTCGTCCGTGCCGTAGGCGATCTGCCACACGGTCGATTGATCACGTGCACCGTTCCAGTGGCCGGCGGCGCCGTCCTTGACCGCGTACCAGCAGGCTTCGTGGCCCCAGTGGTAGTGGCCGCGCGAGAGTACGAAGCGGGACTTCACCCATACGATCTGCGAGCGCACGTTGAAGTCGCACGATTCCAGGCTCGCCTGCACCGTGCTGGCATACAACGCTGCATGCCAGATGTAGGCCACATCGCCGGGGAACAGTGCCCAGGCCTCGCGCCAGTCGGCGCGGTCGTCGTTGCGGACCTGACCGAGGCGCTGCGTGTTGTTGACGCCGGCCTCGTGTCGCCAGCCCGGGTTGTACTCCACGCCATACGGCGGGTCGGTGACCATCAGGTGCGGGCGTTCCTCGCCGAGCAGGCAGGCGACATCGTCGGCGTTGGTGGCGTCGCCGCACAAGAGCTTGTGCTCGCCAAGGAGCCACAAGTCGCCGGGGCGAGAGACCGCGGCCTCCTGCAACTCCGGCGTCGCGTCATCATCGGTCAGGCCGTCATGTGTCTCTTCGGCCTCGCCAAGCAACCGACCGAGTTCGGCATCATCAAAACCGATCACCGACAGGTCGTAGTCAGCCGCCTTCAGATCAGCCAGTTCCAGGCCGAGGAGTTCCTCGTTCCAGCCGGCCTGCAAGGCGAGTTGGTTGTCAGCGATGATGTAAGCACGGCGCTGGTTGGGCGTGAGGTGCGCCAGTTCGATGACTGGTACCTCGCTCAGGCCGAGCTGGCGCGCGGCCAGCAGCCGGCCGTGGCCGGCGATGATGCCGTTGTCGCCGTCGACCAGGATCGGATTCGTCCAGCCGAATTCGGCGATGCTCGCGGCGATCTGCGCGACTTGCGCATCCGAATGCGTGCGTGCATTTTTTGCATATGGAATCAGCGACGCGATCGGTCGCTGTTCCACGTGTAACGTCATCATGCGGCAGGCGCCGTTCTCTGCGCGGCGACATCGCGCCACGATTGATCTGTGTTGAGGAGGGTGATCGGCACCTTCGGATGCGCGCGCTGGAAGCGCACAAGCGCGACGTCGACGTAGCGAGGCACCAGTTCGACCGCGCGCAGCGCGCGCTCGGTCTTCTCGGCGGCGAGCAAGCTGGTGCCCGAGCCGCAGAAAGGTTCGTAAACGATCTCACCGGGGTCGCTATAGGCAGCGATGATGTGCTCAGGCAGTCCTATCGGGAACACGGCTGGATGGTCGAGACCGGTGCCGAGGCGGCGCCGGTTCCGGGTGATGCGGATGACGCTGTCGGGTACGCGCGTGGGCTGCACCGGCATGTGCGGCTTGTTCCAGACCGACAACTTGCCATCGCGGCCACGCAGGTTCGATGCCGTGCCGTCCTCGCGCAGATGCTGATATGTGCCCGCCCACTTGCACGGCACGATCTTGTTCGGCTCGCGCGGGGTCTTGTTGAAGTGGAAGACGAATTCGAAGCTCGGGGCGAGGCGGCCGTACCAGCGACCGGGGAGGTGACCCTGGTCCCACACGTACCAGCCGTAGCGCCGCCAGCCCTGCGTCTGCATCCAGCCAATCCACGGCTCCCAGTACGGGACCACCTCGTTGCGTTTATGGACGAGGCCGAGATTGACGAGCACCTGGCCGTCACCGCGCAACGGCGCTGCGGCGAACACCGATTGCATCAGCGCGTCCCAATCGTGGACGCGCATGCCGGCATAGATGCGCTGGGCGACATAGGGCGGTGAGGTGAAGCACAGCGCTGCGCGCTCGCCCTGCATCAGCTTGTCGATGAGCGCGGCATCGCCGGCGTCGCCGCAGGCGAGCCGGTGCTCGCCGAGTTGCCAAATGTCGCCGACGCGGGCGACACCAGGAATGGATTCGGACACACAGCTCCCATCGATGCTTGCGGCCGGTATGGCTGCGGTCGGCGCCCGCCCGTGACGAACGGTGATCCGTTTTCCGCCTGAAATCCGAGTTTCGGATTGAGGACCCTACAGCCTCACATGTCGCCGCACATGGCCCGTCCTGGCGGCGGACCTATTCCCATGAAAAGGAGTCACCATGAATCGCTGTCGCATCACGTCATCCGCGCTTTTAGTTGCCTGCGCCGTTCTTTCGAACGCAGCATCCGCCGGTCAAAGAGTCCCGAGCGATGTCAGCATCAATCTGTCGGGTAAGTACGCTTACGGCTCGTTGGCAACCGTGCACAACAGCATCGATAACATACAGTCCATTGGCTGCCAGATCGTTTCACAAACCGGATTTCCAAATCCAACCGCAACCTGCAGCGCTCTTGACAAGAACCGCGTCGCGGTGTCGTGCATGACGAGCGAGCCGCAGATGGTTCATATGGCCGAGGCGGTGGGCAACGACTCGCATTTGCACTTTGCTTGGAATGACAACGGCACATGCAAAGTCATCACGGTCAACCACTCATCCATGTTTGACACAAAGATACCGTGACGATTGGTTCACGCCTTAATTTATAGCTGAAACTTCCACGCACGAGTGCAGGTTAGACGCCTGCGCTTGTCTCAAGAACTGCGCCAAGGGCGCATTGCGTATTCCTATAGGAGACCGGTCATGAAAGGTATTTCAATCGCTCTATCCGCTATTTGCGGATTCTTGTTCTCCATTCCGCTAGCACATGCAGGAGCAACATTTTACTGGCCTGTTGAAGTGAACACAGTTGACAGGCTGGCTTATGGAACAATGATCGGAGCGCGCAGTAGCTCAGACACCATTCAACGTATTGGGTGTGCCGTCAAGTATGGATATCCTTCCAGCTCATACCCGTATCCCGGTGCCAGCCAGCTATACGTGTCGTGCAGTGCGGCCAGCACAACGGCGTCTCTTTACTGCATTTCGTATGATCCGGTCATCATTGACATTGCGCGAACGATCACGTCGGCATCGGCAATCGGTTTTGGCTCGGATAAGAATGGCGTCTGCACGAAAATTTTCGTTGACAACGATTCTTCCCACACGCCATGACTGAATGAACCACTGCCTCGGTGATTTGTTCTTTGTCCGGAAGGAGCCGGTGCAATAAACCTCATGAGGTTCTAAAGCTTATCGCTCGCTGGCGGGGCTCATGGCGCCCTGCCAGCTTCTTTGATGAGGAGAGGGGATGCGAACCTGAGTGCGAACCCGAGTTCGCACCCTGTCGCTATCGAGATTCCGCGGCTGTGCCCCCCGCTTGTTGCAGTGCGGGGGAAGGACCCGCGTTAAGGAAGCTGTCTGAGACAGACTTCGATCCGTTAAGGATGCTGTCTGAAAAAGAGCCTCGCCGCAGCCCGGTCGGGAACAGGGGGGTGTTACGGCCAAGCGGCGGCGAGGCGGACGGAGATTCGCTTAAGGTTTGTTTGTGGTGCGTGAAGGCGATCGAATCTAAGCGGGCGTACATTCGGCTCCCTGCCACAGGGCGCGCGCTGGGTCATGGAGCACGAGCAGTTTGTCCAACTGGCGGTCAAGCACGCCGCCATCGACACCCATTCGGTGCAGTCGATTCGAGAGCGCAATGCCATCGGCCGGCAGCTTCATGCGATGGCAGCGGATGCGATGGCTTCACCCACCGGCGTCAACGAACTCCTTCGTCTACTCGATGATCCGCATGCGGCTGGTTGGGTCGCGATTGCCGCTTTGGACAACGGCATCCTGACGCAGGATCAGCGGATGCGTTGCATGGCCACGGTCACGCGTCTTGCGAGCATCGATGGCACGGCGGGCATGAAAGCACGCGCCTGGCTGTTCGATCACGGCCACACAGACAGCGTGTCCGCCAACATGCTCAAGGCGGGGCAAAAAAGAGCCTCGCCGCCGTCAGCCCGGGCATAGTCCGAATTAGCGGCGGCGAGGTGTGGAATGCATCTCACGCTCCCACTCTCAAGGTGGCGAATGCGTTAACGGCGCGAAGGCGTCTATGCACGCAGATAACGTTTCGGAAGACCGTGGGCTGCTTGCATCTGCTCCAACGTTACCTTTCGCCACTCCAGCAATCGGCCTGTTGCTTTTGCATATGCGGCGCGGCAAGCAGCATGGAATTCTTCCTTGTCCGCCGCTGAGGCGAAATCGAAGGCAAACCATTCGCCTCGGGTTTGACGAGCAGCAAAGCGTCGCTTGAGACGATTCTCTGCCCGCATTGCTTGCGACTTTGTTCCCACATAAGCCCACACGGCCATCCCGATGGCAAACGGGCTATTGCAGTGAACCTCGTACAGGCGATGCACGGGCGAGGTGCTGATGCCAATTTTCACTAAGCCGCCGCCATCGGGC
Source organism: Luteimonas sp. GW821-FHT14E02 (assembly GCF_058803905.1). Classification (NCBI taxonomy): domain Bacteria; kingdom Pseudomonadati; phylum Pseudomonadota; class Gammaproteobacteria; order Lysobacterales; family Lysobacteraceae; genus Luteimonas; species Luteimonas sp. GW821-FHT14E02. The sequence goes on from NZ_JBXAPK010000014.1 coordinate 65,169, forward strand.
ATTTCGGTCAACGCGGCATACAACGACCAGCCCGCCAAACTCAGCTTCATGCGGCCATCACTGCAGTACTGGTCGACACGTACAACGCTCATCAATGAGACCCTTTCAATCCACGATGCCGACTTGCTGACAATGGCGATTAGCCTACGCGAAGCAGTGATGTTTGTTCCAGAGAGAAATATGGCGGGCAATGTATGCATATGTACGCAAACGCATACAAACGCGTGCAAACGATTCAACTCGTCGGCGCGCGTGCGCTGGAAACGATGCGCGGCGGGGTGTCGTTGAGCTGTACCACGATCAACGCCAACGCAAATTGCCAGTGCCGCCACGCTGTCTTGCGATCGCGGCCGATGCGCCCGCAGATCTCGCGCCACGGCAGATACGCCGCGCGCCACCACACCAGCTTGCGCTGTTCGACGTCGAGCCACCGTAGCCAGCGCACGGTCTCATCGAAGCGATCCAGTGCCGCGGGGGACGGGCGGATGCGCAGGATGATCTTCTCGTCGGCGTAGCCCTCCCAGGCTTGGCGGTTGAACCCGGGCCAGGAGTTGAAGTGGCCCTGCACGCGGGCAGGAGGTAGCCGGTGTGCCGTCAACGCCGCTTCTTGGAAGCGATCGGCGACGTTCTTGATCGTCCAGTGCTTGGTGGCCGGTGACCGAGAGGGGATGTGATGCATCGTTTGGTCTCGCTAACTTGATGATTTCCAAGACGTGGTGACCGAAGGTGACCGTTCTACTGTTAATCCCTACACGCGCGCGCACTTAGAAGTAATCAGAACGACGGTCACCTTCGGTCACCATGCGCCGGTGCCGGGTTCTGCATGGGCGGGGAGGAGTGGCTTCAAAGCGAGCCCGGCGACGCCCTTGACGCCACCATGCAGGCGGACTCTCACGAAGCCGCGCGAGACGAGCTGCTCCATGAACCAGCGGATGTTGCCGGGAGGTTCCCCGCGCTCTTCCGCGCGCATGCGCCATCGTTGGTACAGGCTGGCGCAGGCCGCCTTGTTGCGTGGGGACAGCTCGCAATCGAGTGAGAGGAAGTCTCGGAAGGGGTCTTCATCCTCGAAGTACTCCTGGGTCGCCTCCACGACCATCCGCGGCGGATTGAGGCCCTCCCGTTGCCAGGCCAAGCAGCCGGCAACCGCCCAGGTCATGATCTCGTCGCGTTCGGCGAGCAGTGCCTTGATCAGTTTCTTGTCGCGCTTGTGCGGCGGGATGGTGACCGTGAAGGGGATCAAGTGCAGGCGTCGCTTGATGGCCTCATCCACATTGCGGATGGACGGTTTATGGTTGCCTGCGATCGCCAGCTTGAACTGCGGGATGTACTCGAAGAAATCCTGACGCATGAAGCGCGCGGAGATCTTGTCGCCGCCGGTGATGGCTTTGAGCTTGGCTTCGTTCCAGTGCCGGCCCTGTTCGGTTTCGATAGAGGAAACGAAGCGCGCGCCGCGCAGGCCCGCCAGATCCGTAGGATGGCGTTCGTTGCGGGTGTCCATGAAAGTCTCCATCGACGCATTGGCAGCGTAATCACCTAGAAGCGCAGAGACGACGTTGATGAAGACGGACTTCCCGTTGGAACCGGTGCCGTAAAGGAAGAACAGCGCATGCTCACCGGTGGTGCCGGTCAGGCAGTAACCGACGACACGCTGCAGATAACGCTGCAATTCGACATTGCCGGCAGTGATGTCGTCCAGGAAATGCAGCCAGAGGCTCGGAGCGGCGCTGCCGCCGATGGAGGCGGTCGCCATGCGGGTATGGCGCTCGGCGCGCGCGTGCGGGCGCACCACGCCGGTTTTCAGGTCAATGATGCCGTCAGGTGTATTGAGCGCCCAGGGGTTGGCGTCCCATTCGTCGGTGGTGGCGGCATGGACGCGGTCGGCGCGCGCGAAGCGTTCGACCGCAGCGGTGGTCGCGGCGCTGGCCAGCTTGATCTGCTCGCTCTGTTTCTCCGACAACTCGGAGGCGGCACGGCAGATGCCGCGCGCGAGATCGAACACGGCGAGCGTGCGGTCGGCGCTCCACCGTCTCCCATCCCACACGAACCATTGCCCCCACGGCGCGCAGTAACGCCAGTCACGCCCGTACTTCCTGGCAAAGGCGGTGGCGATGCCATCCTCGGAGCGCCAGTTGACCCCGGAGAAGTCGACCGCCGCTTCTTTGCGTTCGACTGGAAACCGTTGTCCCGCGCGTAGGAATCCTTCGATGTCGAAGGGTTCGGTGATTGCCTCGTCGCTGTGTTCGGCGACGGCATTGGCGGCGTCCCATCCCTCGGGCTTTTCTTTGGGTGGGTAGAGGATGGCGCAGGAGGCCGCGCCGGCGGCCATGACGGCGTCGGCGGCCTGCACGGCGTAGTCCCACCCCGGCTGGTCGCGGTCGGGCCAGATCAGGACATGCTTACGCGCCAGCGGCGTCCAGTCGGTTTTCTCGACCGGCGCATTGGCGCCATGCATCGCGGTCGTCGCGCAGATGCCGACGTCGATCAGTGCCTGCGCCGATTTCTCGCCTTCGACCAGGACGACGGTGATCGCATCGGCCATCCCCGGCTGGTTGTAGAGCGGGCGCGGCGAGGGCGGGGCGGGCTTGCGCCGCTTGGGATCCCAGGGCCGGTACTCCTTGCCGCTGGGCGGGTCGTAGCGGTAAACGCAGGCGACGAGCTGGCCGTTGGCGTCGAGGTAGTCCCACTTCGCGGTGGGTGGGCCGAGATCGTCCAGCAGCGGCTCGGGCTTGCCGCGCACGCGGGCGGCCGGCGCGCGGCCGAGCAGCGCGCGCGCCTGCTCGAGCACGGCGGCGAAGTCACTATGGGCATCGAGCCCGTAGTGCGCGGCGATCAGGTCGAACAGGTCGCCGCCGCGGCCGGTGGCGCGGTCGGTCCACAGGCCCGCCTTGTCGCCGGCGAGGACGACTTCCAGGCTGTCGCCCGCAGTGCCCGCGACGTCGCCGACCCGAAAGGCCTGGCGGCTGACCTTGCCGTTGGGGAGCAGGGCCGACAGGACGCGCGGCAGGCTGGCCAGTAGATCGCGGCGGACGGCGTCGCGTTCGCCGGATCGGTGGCGATCGGCATCGGGGGGATCGTTGAAATCCATCATGCCGTCGCACGGTCTTTGAGCGCGTTGTGGAGGGCGGCGATGGCGGCGCTGGCACGCTTGCACAGGGCGAGCTGCGCAGACATCCGCGGCTTTTCCCAATCGATCTCTGCCAGGAAGCGGTCGACAAATGTTTCGGGCGTGAGGTTGTCGACTAGCACGTTGTGCGTGAACTGTTCCAGGCGTGCGAGCGTCTCCCGTACCAGGACGCTGCTCCCGTCCGGTTTGGGCAAGAAGTCGGTCCGTGGCGTCTTGGGCTTTTGTGCCTGACTGCGGCTGATCGAGTTTGTCACGGCATGTTGCCGCTGGCGCTTGTCCTCGATCGCCACGATTTTGGACTGTGCTGCGGGACCGAGAGTGGCGATGCGATCGGCTTCGTTTAGCGTGATCGTTCCAGCCTCTACTTTCTCCACCAGCGCCCGAATCCCGTGGCGATTAACCTCGGCCGCCTTCCTCACATTGCGTGAAGACACACTCAACATCCGACCGGCTTCGTTTTGGCTGACCGGCGAAATAGGCAGACCTGCCGATTTCAGCCGCTGGCCTACTCCGAGGTTGGCCAGCTTGACCGCCACCATTGCCCGCTGGGAGTCGGACAAGTGGCGTCGTGCCAGGTTCTCGCTCAGCACGAAGGCGAGCGCATCTTTGCCGGTGTACTGCTCAAAGCGCGGATCCACGCTGGCGTCGGTACAGGCGCGGTAGCGGTGGCGGCCGTCGAGAATCTTCCCTTCGAACAAGACGATGGGATGGCGCAGGCCGTTGGCGCGGATGTCCTCGACCAGGCGGGAGAATTGGTCGGCCGGCATATCGGGCAAGGTTTCGCATAGGGGGTGCAGGCCGTAGGTCACGAGGCGATCTCCGGGAAGGCTTCGTCGGAGCGGGGGAAGAGTGAGCGCCAGTGCGAGATGGCCTTGCCAGCGCGGCGCGCGTTCCATGCCTTGATGCAGGCGTGGAGTTGGGTGCCGTCATCGGCCAGTCGGCGTTCGACACGGTCAATCAGGAGTTTCTCGCGCAGGCGGTACACCGGATCCGTCTTGCCCAGGTGATCACCTTCGAACAACTGCTCGATGAAGGTGTCGGCAGCCGGGACGTCGCTCTTGGAAAATACCCAATGCAGGAAAAACGCCTTGGCGTGGGCGATCGGAATCATTTTGTGCGGCAGCGCCGCGATGAAGTTGCTCGTGGACGCCAACAGCGGATCGCTGTGCCAGCACTTCAGCATGAGGTGGTTCGGGAAACGGTACGAACTGTGCGGCAGCTGCCCTGACAGATAGTTCATGACCATCGGCAGCGCCGCGGACGCGATGCGTGCCTCGTAGACGCTCACCCCTTCGATGACGAGGATGTCGGATCCGGTGCGGCGTCGGCCGGTGTCGAGGTTGGCGAAGACGGCATCGTCCAGGCCGGTGTTCACGAGCCAGGGTGCGGTGACACCGGATTCGGTGATGGCCGAGAGCCGATGCTGGCCATCGAGTAGGCGGCCGGTTTTGGAGAACTTGATCGTCTCGCCCGTGAATTTCCAGGCGTGGAGTTTCAGATCGGCGGCGTACTGTGCCACCGCCTTTTGCCGGATGGGACGATTCGCATCATTGCGATGCAGCCAGGCGAGTGCGATGTCGGGGGAAATGTTGACGCTGACGGTATTGAATTCTTGGATGTCGGGCAGGAGCAGCGCCGCCTGCCGGTAGTCCTCGGCAGGGGCTGCCACATTCAGGTCAAACAGGTCTGCTAGGGTGGTCATGTGTCCTACTCTCCGGCCCCGGTGTACGGGGTCTTTTTTTGCGCGCCGGCGGGACGCGCGCCGTGGCCGCGTCAGTCGGGGAAGCCCCAGCAGCGGTCCTGCCAGGGACACCGTTTGCAGGCCGGGTGGGTGGGCGTGGTGCTCACGCGTGGCAGCAACTCCTGCGCATCGGTGGCACAGAGCACGCGCACGCCGCGGTCGCTGGTGGCTTGCGCGAGCGCGCCGTCGAAGGGCACCAGTTCGATGTGCAAGCGCGCATCGTTCTTGTTGATCGCCAGGAAGAAGGCGGGGTTGCGCGCGATGCCGGGGAAACGGTCGGCCAGGTATGCCTGATAGAGCGCCATCTGCGCCGCGTACTGCGGGTAGACCGTAGCGACGCCGTCCGCGACCGTCTTGGTCCAGTACTTGTCGGCCATGCTCTTGCACTCGAAGAGCATCGGATAGCGCAGGCTGAGCACGGCGGGGCCGCCGACGAACACACCGTCGACGTGACCCTGCAGGCGGCCATCGCAGACCGAGAAGCCGAACTGCTGCTGGTTGGCATCGCGCGTGAGCAGCTTGAATCCGGCCAGGCGCAACCAGTTGACCGCGAGGTCCTCGAGGACGTGGCCGATCTCGAAGATGCGCAGCGATCGGCCCGGAATCTCGCGGCCGCGATCGACTTGCGTGCGCGTGATCTGGAATTGCATGGCGCGCGCGCAGTCCGCGCCGAGCGCGGAGGCCCCGAGGTAATGGCGCTTGGGCGCTTTGCCACGCTCGGTCTGCAGCGCGCGATCGATCAGCAGATTGATGTGCTCGGCGGTCGGCGGCCGGTGATTGAAGTCCAGCATCGGCGTCAAAACGGAATAATGGGGTCGTCAATGAAGGGTGCGTCGGGCGTGGGGAAGCGCGCGCCGGCATCGGCCTGCAAACACGTTTCGTAGGCGGCGATGACCGCCTCCACGAGCTGCGTTGCCTGCTCGCGGCTGTAGCGCGCCACGGGCACATCAAAGCCGATGCGCTCGGCCACGCCGCCGATCGCCTGCAGGCAAGCGCGCTGTGCAATGGGAGAAAGGGGGAGGGACATCGGAACCAATTCCTCGATCGCCGCCGGGTCACGCTGGCGGCGCACGTCGTAGAGCAAGTGGAAGGCGTCCTGGCAGCGCCGGGAGCAGAAGGCCCAGCGATGGCGGTAGCGCCGCGCATCGCTGGGGCTGTAACGCAGATCCAGATGGCTGAAGCCCGCGGCGGGTTTGCCGCAGGCCCAGCAGTTCACACCCATCGCGGCGTCGGGCGCTCCTGCTGCACGCGATGGGTCTTCACCGTGTAGACGTAGGTGCCCAGGTCTGAGGAGAGCTTCTCCATGTGCTCGAGAATCTGGCTGAATTCTTCGCCGTTGATGTAACCCTCACGCGCCTGCTGGAACGCGCGACGCAGCATGGTGTTGTTGTCTCGCATCCATTTGCTGTCGACCAACAGCGGCGCGAAGATCACGCGCATGACGGCGGCGGCCATCGGCGGCGAGGGATGCACGTCGATCAGTTCCCACTGCGCCTCGGACCACTCTTCGAAGTGCTCGCGCGGGTCCTGCACCCACTCGATCTTGACCAGGTCGGTCTTGGGATCGGCAAGCAGACAGGCGAAGCCGAAATTGCGCTTCACGGGACACAGAGTGATAAAGGCGAGCAGGTACTTGGCGTGGTCGTTGTTGTGATTCATGGGGACGTCCTGTTAGGCCCAGTCCGGGCGTGGGGGAAGCGCGCCGCTGCGCGGCGCGGATGCGGCCGGTGCGGCCGTGGGGGACGCCGCCGCGGCGGGCGCGACGTGGGGGGACGTGGGGGTGCCCACCGTGGCGGCGTATTTGGGGTGGTCGGGGGTGATGGGCAGGCCGATCACGGCCTTGTCGTCGCCCTGGGTGCCTTTTTCCCAATCGACCAAGCCGACGAAGACGATGCCTTCCAGATCCCCGATGCCGCGGATGATTCGCTTGTTCTGCGCGGTCTCGGAGTTGTCGTTCGGATAGAGGCCGTGGGCGGAATTGAGCATGCCCTTGATGAAGGCGCGGCCCATCTGCGACCACTCGGGTCCCTTGTTGCTGTGCAGGCCGATGTTCGACCACAGCTTGCGCTTGGCGTATTGGCCGTCGAGGACGACGAACTCGCAGTTGAGGTAGACGGCACCGGTGTCCGGGTTCTGTGTGGCCCAGCCGCCGTCCCAGCCTTGGGCCGGATCATCGAAACCACCAGGACGGATGTGCATCCGCACCTTGAGCGCGGTGCCCTTCGGGATGGGCGCGAAGCCGACTGGATCGTCAGCGTTGTTGAAGTCTTGCCATTGATTCATGACTGCGGTGCCTCGGGCAGTTGCGGGGAGAGAACGGGCGCGGCGGCGCGCAGCGCCCACGCGCGCGCGGTGCCGGGAGGAATGGGGGTCGAGAGCTTGACCATGAGCTGGCCGAGGTTCGGCGGCTCGATCAGCTCAAGGCGGCCGCTGCGGTCCTTGGCGGGATAGCCCCACGGATTGATCGTGCGGCAGACGAACACGCGGATCGGATCACTGCCTTCTTCGGGCGTGTACTCGGCGAGCGTGATCACCTCGTCCACGATGCCGGGCAGTTCCAGGCCGGTTTTGTTGCCATCGATCTGCAGCACGAAGTGCAGGCGATTGAAATCATCGACCTTCTCTTCGAGGATGCCGACGAACCAGACGTGCTTCCCGCGCGCGTGCTGGAGGTGCGTGAGCCAGCCGATCATTTCCTGACCGAGCAGGCCATACATGCCGCGCTGGTCCGGCTTGCCGGTCTTCTCGGAGACCGCCTGCGGCTGGCCCTTGCACCACTGCATGCACAGGCGGCCGGCGACGGTGATCGAGTCGATGAAGTAGGTGTCGTACTTGGCCAGCACGACGTCGGGGTCGCCGTAGCGGCTGCAGACGTGCTCGTAATGGGCCTGGCTGTAGGTTTGATCCTCGCGCATGGCCTGGTTGGGGCCGGCGAGGAAGACGGCGATGTCGCGGCACTCGGACCAGGTGCGCGGGCGCAGCGAGTCGCCGGGCCAGTCCTGCACGGCCAGGTCGCCGGCTTCGAGGTCCACGAACAGGGTCGTCGCTGGATCCAGCGTCCACAGCTGCGAGGTCTTGCCGATGCCGAACTTGCCGATGAGCACGCCCTTGACGCCGCGGCGCTCGGCCATGCGCTGGTCGGCAGTGATGATGGGCAGCGTCACGGCGCACCGTCCTGCGGCAGCAGGGCCAGGCGATAGCGCGGGTCCTTGAGCGTGACGATGCGGGCGCGCGCGAAGGAGTACTGCTGCTCGGTCGTCCAGTCGCGGTAACGCGTCTCGTTGATGCTGAGGTGCGCGTCGATGTATCGGAACGGGTTCTCGCCCTGACGCATCAGGCGGGCGGCAATTTCGCCGAGGATCGTCTGATCCCAGGACACTTCCTTGTCCGACTCGGCCGTGACGCGCACGTTGCCGTCGCTGAAGACGACTACGCCCGTGTCGATGCCCTCGGCGCGGCGCTCGGCCTGCGCGCGGCCGGCGTAGCGCATGTCCAGCGCGCGCTGGATGTGCTGCACGTAGAGGTCCGCCTTGGCGAGCTGGTCCTCGGCTTCGTGCCGGAGGTGGAAGAGATCTTCGGCGCACAGCTGCGCCAGCAGGCGGGCCGGGATGTCCGCGGCCTGCTCGGGGGAGAGTTTGGTCATCGGCGAGCCTCGAAGTCGTGATCGGCGTGGGGTTGCAGCGAGTGCCGCTCATATCGCTCGATATCGACGTTGCGGTAACGGATGCGTCCCCGGATCTTCAGGAACACGGGGCCGATGCCCTCGAAGCGCCAGCGCGCGAGCGTGGCGGTGGTCAGGTTCCAGCGCCTTGCCAGTTCCTTGGGGGAGAGATGCGAGGATTCGAGCATGTGCGTTAACTCGTGATATCGAATGCGAACGGATGCATTCGTTGGCGCACATCGTCTCGCCCAAGAACTTGTGAGTTGTAGTCGCGGTAGCTTGTGAGTTGCTTGCGAGTAGCTTGTGAGTTCGAGCGCAGCTTGGGAGTAGCTTGTGAGTGGCGCTGTCCTAGGTGCGCGCGAAAAAAAAGGCCGGCGAGCGCCGGCCTGGTGTTCCAGAGAAGTTGCGGATTACAGCGGGACGGGTGCCTTGAACCAGACCTCGCCATGACCGTAGCCGAATAGGGCTTTGAAGTCTGGCTTGCGGCAGACATGCTGGAGATCGGTCGCGCTCTCGCTGTACCCCGCGATGCGCAGGACATCTTCCATCCTGGGTCGCAGATTACCTTTGCGGAAGGCATCGACCATTGCCAGCACGAACCGACGCTGATACTTGCCTCGCAGGTGTACTTCGACGCCGTTGACGCGGAACCACGCTCCTGTGGGGTGGACCTCGACGTTCAAATCGGGTGGCGGCAAGGTTGCATCGCTTCCGAAATCGAAGCGTGCGAGCACCGCCTCGTGATCGTGCAGGTGCAGCCCTTCGGTATCGAGCATGGCAATATCACGCAAGACCACGGCAACGCGACGACTCGGGATCTGCGATTTCTGCGTAAACGATGCCTTGCGCGACAGGAGGACGAGATAGCGGTGCCAGACCGGTAGATCTTTCAGCAGATAGTCGATGCTCGCGTCAGCTGCGGGACTCGTCACACGCGCAAACAGCAGCTTGATGGGCTCGCCCAGATGGAGGAATTCGCCGATCTCCCAAAGATGGTCGGGCAATAGTTCCAGAGACTGCGTTCGCCTGACACCGAAGGGGGCTGCCAGTAGCTCGAAAAGCGTTTCGAGTGACAGCGCCAGGGTCTCGTGCTGGTTATCAGACATGTCCACGATCGTCGCGCAACTCATGCAGAAGAAGTCGTACTCGCCATCGGTCGAGGGCAAGGGGTTGACAGTGGGGTGTCTGCAGATCGGGCAGGTCAGCTTGATGATCTCCGGCGCGGGACGCAGGAGACCAACGGCAAGCCACAGATGACGAAGCCGCGTGGTGCATTCGTCACCTGGTTCGACCAGGGGGAGGCGCAGATCCAGACCTTTCGTCTCGATCAGATGCAGCGCGCCGTTGAGTGTGGCGCGGGGAGAGTGCGTCTTGTCTCGATCGCGGCAGGCGGTCTTTTGAGGCGACGCGCTCGACGGGGTGGCGGGTTTCTTGGCCGCCTTTGGGTCCTTCGTAGCGGGGCACATTGTTATTGTTCTTTGTTGCAACCGGCGGGGGCCGGAATACCTAACGTGGTCGGAAGACGACCGGGGTTACCTCATCGTTCGCTGCGGTCCCGAACGCACGGCTTATGCGATGACTTAACAAATTTATAATCGCAGGGAAGCGGCGTGTCTATAGATATTTGCCTATAAACGTCTAGAGATTTGCGTAGCGGTCATACAGACACTGCGTCACATTTCCTAGATAGGAATGCAATTGCTGTAGACATGCGCAAACGTGTGCAAGCGATAGCAAACGTTTGCATATGTACACAAATGACCACACGTCGAGTCCAAGCATGCGCTGCTCGTGGATGATCGCAGTTCGATCCTCTCCTGCTATCCACGACCGATGCTTCCACCCGAAAAAATGCGCCAAAACGAACGTTGGGCTGAGATCGTCGCATTGCTCGCCGCCGGCGTGCAGCGCGCGGCGAATGCCTCGCAGAGACCGTTAGGCGTTGACTTGACCGCCCCCCGAAGCGTGCATGTGTCACCCCAGAGACCGGAGGATGAGCATGCCGCATGACCTAACGGTGGCCGCGCAACTGGCGCGGCTGCCAGAACTGTCGATGTCTGATTTGTGGGCGCTGTGGGATAGGCATTTGCCTATGCGCCCGCGTCACCATAACCGCGACTACATCGAATCGCGCCTGGCCTATCAGATCCAGGCCGTCGCCTACGGTACGCTGCCGGCGGCGACGCAGCGTGCGCTGGAGAAGATTGGGGAGGCCCGGGCAGCGACCGGTCCAGGTCAGGCACAAAAACTGACACCCGGGCTGGTGCTGGTGCGTGAACACGGTGGCGTCGAGCATCGCGTCGTCGCCAAGCCGGATGGCACCTATGAGTATGCCGGACGGAGCTTCCGCAGCCTCTCGGCAGTCGCGCGCACGATCACTGGCACGCGATGGAACGGCCGGCGCTTCTTCGGCCTGCGCAAGGAGGCGTGATGAGCACGATCCTGGATGTTAAAGCCCCGCGGCGTTGCGCCATCTACACGCGTAAATCCACCGACGAGGGACTCAATCAGGAGTTCACCTCGCTCGATGCGCAGCTAGAAGCGGGCCTGGCCTACATCGCCAGCCAGAAGCATGAAGGCTGGGTATGGACCGGTGAGCGGTATGACGATGGCGACTATTCCGGCGGCACGGTCGAGCGGCCGGCGCTCAAGCGCCTGATGCGCGACATCGAAGCGGGCAAGGTCGACGCGATCGTCGTCTACAAGATCGACCGCTTTACCCGCAGCTTGTGGGATTTCGTCGCCATCGCGGAAAAGCTGCGCGCGCGGGAGGTCGCCTTCGTGTCGGTGACGCAGCAATTCAACACCGCGACACCGATGGGCCGGCTGATCCTCCACATCCTCTTGTCCTTCGCACAGTTCGAGCGTGAGCAGAGCATCGAGCGGGTGCGCGACAAGGTCGCGGCCAGCAAACGCAAGGGCATGTGGATGGGCGGCGTGCCGCCGCTCGGATATGACGTGCGTGAGCGGAAGCTGATCATCAACGAAGAGGAAGCCAGCCTGGTGCGGCAGATCTTCGAGCGGTTCCTCGACCACGGCTGTGCTGTGACGCTTGTGGCCGAGTTGGCGACTCAGGGCCACACGACGAAGGCCTGGCTGACACAGGGCGGGCAGTCGCGCGGCGGCGCGCAGATCGACCGGGCTTTCATCTTCAAGCTGCTGCGCAACCCGGTCTACATCGGCGAGGTGGCGCACAAGGGTATGACATATCCCGGCCAGCATGCCGCCATCGTGCCGCGGTTGGTGTGGGACAAGGTGCATCGGGTGCTGGAGACGAGGAAGTTGTCAGCAGGCCGTACTCGCGCTGCGCGCACGCCACCCGCGCTGTTGCGTGGCCTGCTCTATGCCGAGGATGGAAGCAAGATGTACCCGACCTTCACCCGCCGTCGCGGAAAGCTGTACCGCTACTACCAGGCAAAATCGGACAAGCGATTCGGACATGGTGCGACGGAGCATCGTCAGATTCCCGCCGGCGAAATCGAGGAGGCAGTCATGGGGCGCGTGCTGGACGCGCTGGCGGCGCCGGAACTGGCGATCGCGGTGATGCAGCGCGCGAATGCAGGCGGGGCGGCCGTAGACGAGGCACAGGTCGTAGTAGCCCTCAAGCGCCTGACCGGGGTGTGGGAACAGTTGTATCCCGAGGAGCAGAATCGGCTGCTGTGCCTGATGATCGTTCGCGTGCAGATCACGCACAAGGGCGTGGACATCGTGTGGCATGACGATGGCCTTGCGAATGCCGCTGGCGAGTTCTTCGACCATCCTTATGTGCGCGAGCAGCGCGAGGAGGACGCGGCATGAAGAGGACCACGATCGTGCAGGTGGGTGAGGTTCGGCGCTCTGTGCGCGACGGCCAGTACGTCACCCATATTCCGCTGGAGTTTCGCAGGCGCGGAGCACGGAAAGTCTTGATTCCCCCACCGGGGCAGGAGATGACTGTTGGCTCGCAACGTGCCGATCGACCATTGCTGATGGCCTTGGGGCGAGCGTTCTATTGGGCGCGCATGCTCGAGGATGGCGATTACGAGGATGCGAACGCGCTGGCGAAGGGCGTAAAAATCCATGCGGTAACCGTAAAGCGTATGCTGCGACTGACGTTGATCGCACCCGACATCGTGCAGTCGATCATTGCGGGTACCCAGCCTCGCACACTTACGCTGGAGAAGATCTTGGAGGGCATGCCAGGGGATTGGGAGGAGCAGCGTCGAGAATGGGGATTTTCCTCAGCCGGGTAGCCCCTTTACGACGACTGCTTCGGCTTGGCTGAATTAGTCATCGACCCATCTCACTTCACGAACGAGCGAGCCGCGGCCATTGTGGCCGATGATGATGTGGCCGGCATGGTGATAGCGTAGGTATGCGCGGAACGAGCGTAGCTTCTTCCGATCGTAGGCGAGACTCTGTGATGGTCTTTTGATCTCGAGCACGGCAATGTTATGGGCGTCAGAATTGCGCTCATGGATGAGGATGTCGGGGAATACTTTAGATGACGTTGGGTTGCCAAAAATCTTGAGCATTTTTGGCGCCTGCAGATGTCGGTTGTACTCGCAGTCAAGAGACAAGGGAGAGCGAAGGTATGGCGACATGGCCATGTAGTGAGCGATCTTGAAGTGCAGCGCGCGTTCGCAGAGTTTCAAATCGAGGAGTTGAAAATCATCAAGCACCAATCGATCTAATGCGCCATTGACCATGGCAGTTACTTCGTCACGAGTCATAAATTCCCTCTGATGCTATCGCCTGACTTGGATTTCGCCAGGCGGCTTCAGGTTGCATCAACTATGAGGCAATGGACAGCAAGTCGGCCCTACCCAGGAAAGGCCGGGAACTTCTCATCAGGGTGCTTGGCCTTCCATTCTTTGTAGGACGAGCTGCCCTCCCATATGGTGAACGCCCTGGGCGGGCGCCCGCGACCGGACCATGTGTCGCCGGTGTGAGGCAGCCAGTACTTTGGTTGAACCTCTTTCGCTGGGGAGGCGCCTTTCGCCTTGGGCCTTTCTACGGCCACGAGAGCGGCGATATCGTTTTTTTGCTTCGTGGAGAAGTGGCCGCGATAGGTCTCGAGCTGGGACAGGACCTTGTTGAATGCTTCTGCGGCTTCTTTCTGCCGGAGCTGTGTTTCTTGTTCTTCGAGATCGTGTAGCTCTTGAGTGAGTTTCGCCTTCGCTTCGGCGATGGATTTCAGGCTGAGTGAGGGTTTTGTCGTCATTGGCTCTATATAATGTGGAGGTTGAAGATTGTTGCTTCTTAAGAGCGTTGCGACTCGAGTTCGGGGTCAGGAGCTGAGTTCGCAGCCAAACTCTACACCGAGCCAGTGCCGCGCCTCCGCGTGGATGCGGACGGCTTTGGCATCATTGCTCATCAGCCCATCGAAGTATGTGGCATAAGTAGCGAAGTTCATGTCGATGATGTCGTTTCGTAGCCTAATTGGTGCTGTATCCAGGGCGCCGCCATTTGCAGCCCAATCCAGTGCCAGCAACAACATGCACATTGCGTTACGGAATAAGAATGAATTTGGAAGTTCACTTCGCGTTGGTAGATCTTCGACATCCGGATGTCCTTCAAACAATGTGCCTGCCATGATGAAAAGGTGATCGAGCATCTTTTCTTTCATCTCTTGAGAGTAGGGCGCCTTATTGCGAACAATCGTGCGCTCCTCTTTTGTGTACAGCGCGGCCATTTCTGCTATGGCTTGGCCGGTAGTTTCGGCATCTTTGAGCATTCGTTCAAGATGTTGGCTCGCCTCGGCTCCGTGTTCCAGGATTTGGGCTTGGATACTTCGATCACCTTGCTGAGCACGGCGAATGCAATGTGCGTAAGTGTCAAATTCTTTGGTCAAGCGTTCATCAATGAAGCGATTCTGGAGGTCATGACTACCTCCGTTCATGGCGCCGCATTCGCGAGTTCCTTTTAGGACAATGATCTGCTGGGGGAATTCGCTTACGATCTCCATCGTTCGATAGATAGCTGGCAAATTCGAGCCTTTGTAGGCTTCCATCGCGACGTAGTCGGTCAGTATCGCGAAATTGTCGGCTGATTCAGAGAGGTAGGCGCGCAAACCCAAGTCTTGGAGCAAATTACTGTCTACAACTTTCCGCATAAGGATTGTCAATAAAAAGTGGTCGACAACATTCTTGGCTACACGTGACGGCTATTCCATGGTGCGATGCTGATCGATGAGTATCCTTCTTCATCGGTATCTAGCTCAAGAAGTCCTATACGCAATAGTGTTTTTACGTGCTCATAAAGCTTTAGACCGTAATCGTTTATGCGCGCACCAAACATGAATTGATAGTACTCATTGCAGGCATTCGGACCGAATACTTCATCTCCGTTCTTGAGCGTGACGGTCATTCCATCCTCAGCTAGTTCTTCCTCGCCAGAGCTATTAATAAAGGTTTCGGGCTCGTACTCTTCGAGAGCGAACAAATCGAGGTAGGGGTATGCATCTTCAGGCTCTATTCCCATGTACTCCCAGTGCTCATGGATCATCCTCCAGCCGTCTCTGATTTCGGCGTTTTCATCAATCTCTCGTTCAAGTACACGAAGTTCATCTCGGGCTTTGCTGATCCAGTCAGTCCATATGACTGCATGCTCTGCGCTTCTTTCGCTTGCAGTCCCAAATAATTGAATCAAGCGGAAGTCACGACGAATCAGCTCTACGTCGTTATGCGGCGCTTGTAGAGCTTTTGCCCACTGCGCAATGTCGGCATAACGTAATAGGATTGCAAACGCCTGATCATCTAATATGCTTGAAACCGGAATACGTACTGTTGCTGTTTTTTGGTCGAGTTCTAGAATGCCGTGCCCCCAATCATCGCTTATGTACTTTTGTAGATTGATTACTAAAAATTGATCAACTGATTCGACATAGACGACAAGATGTGTCGGTTCCGACTCAAGGAACCAGTGGCGTAGGTGTTCTACCGACATGGACAAATCGACGGTTTCCAATGAGCCAAATTGCTCAGGGGAAAGTGTGGTAGACATCAGGCCCTTCATCTGGAACCAAACCACTGAACTGGTGACTTGCTTCTCTCCAGATTTGCGGTCTTTGGTCAGGTGCAGCCCGATATCTCGTGCTGCTCGATCCCGCTCGTACTTGACAAATATACCGTGTCGAGCGGCGAGTTCCTCGAACTTGGCCATGTATCGTTGTTCGAAGTCGTCCGTCTTTCCAATGACCAACATAAAAGCTTCCTTCGATAGGGTTTCGATAATTGCGACTTTGAGATCTGGTCTTATCGATTTGTTAGGTTCGCAGCCTTCATGAAGTCCGGCAGCAGCCGTGGGTCTTCGCCGGTCGACAGAGTTTCCTTGGTGAAGTCGATGAAGATACGCGCACCGGGGTTGTGGCTGGCGATCATACGCGCGTACATGGCGCTGAAGATGGCGTCACGGATGAGCGGGGCCAGTAGCTCGCGCTGGCTGATGGTCAGCGGAATGTCCGTGGCATAGAACATCGCATTGCGCACGACGCCCGCCACGTACTTGGCAGTGCCGCGGGTCTCTTCGAGGAGTGGATCCACCATTTTTGTGCTCCGGCCGTGAGGAAGGGCGCGCATCGTGGTCCACGCTCTTCAGGGGAGTCAACGGCGCTGCACGGTCTCCGGTCTCTGTTCGAGTTCGATCCTCCTCCGGTCGCGCGAGGGTGATTCGCAAACAGCGACTGAGGGGGTGCGCTAAGTCCCCGTCACGCAAGGGAAATTTTTTAGCGGTGCGAAAATGCCATTTTCGCAGAACGGAGACCGGAGACCACGCGGAGACGGAAATAGAGAAATTTTCGACTTTCCGACGAACGGGCCGTTTTCGCACAAACGCAAAAACACTGCGGAAATAGGGGGGAGTTGGACGAAAAAAAACCGACGGAGACTCGTCGGTTTTTTAGGGATGGTGGA
>NZ_JBXAPK010000015.1:0-9983 GCF_058803905.1 Luteimonas sp. GW821-FHT14E02
TTTCTTTGGTTCGTTTCTTTTGACGCTTATCAAAAGAAATGAACTCGGCCGCGTAGCGGACGAAACGCTTTTGATCTGCACAAGCAACAGCAAAAGCCAAATGGATCCCAGCTTTCGCTGGGACGACGATGAAGCAAATAGCTGGATGACCAGCCATTCGGCTGTTAAAAACCCGGCTTCCGCCGGAATGACGAGCCAAAACAACGTCCATGGATGACCAGCCATACGACTGCTGAAAACCCCACCTTCGCGGGAATGACGAATAAAACTCAACCCAGCCAATTACGCCATGGCAACGCAGAATCCCCCAACGCAACAAAATCCCCATTAAGCAATGTATCCCGCTGGTTGTACCGCAACCCCCGCCCCCGCGGATCAATCACGACACCACCGGCCGCTTCCAGAATCGCCTGCCCCGCCGCCGTATCCCACTCGCTCGTCGGCCCGAAGCGCGGATACACATCCATCCCGCCCTCGGCCAACCGGCAGAACTTGAGCGAAGACCCCTGCGCCACCGGCTCGACCTCACCGATCCGCGCCATGAACGCATCACTGCGCGGATCCCGATGCGATCGGCTCCCGGCCACGCGCAACGGCGCGACCGCCGGCCGCCGCGTCTGCAACCGAACGTCACCGGCTTCACCATCACGCCGAAACGCGCCCCGCCCACGCTCGCCATGCCACAACTGCCCGGTGACCGGCGCCTGGATCACACCAAACACAGGCTCGCCTTCCCGGATCAGCGCGATATTCACGGTGAATTCGCCATTGCGTTTGACGAACTCGCGCGTGCCATCGAGCGGATCGACCAGCCATAGCGTCGACCAGCTGCGGCGCACGACGGACGGCACATCCTCGGCCGATTCCTCCGACAACACCGGAATCTCCGGCGTCAGCCGCTCCAGCCCCTCGACGATGCAACGATGCGCGGCCAGATCGGCAGCGGTCAGTGGACTGTCGTCCGCCTTGCGCTCCACATCGAACGCGGTGTCGTAAACCCGCAGGATCGCCGCCGCGGCCTCGTGCGCGATCGCGATCACGCCTTCGCGCAGGGCATCGTCCAGGGTTTCACTCGTGGTCATGGTGCGCCAGATATTCGCGTGTGATGAACAGGGCCGCGATCGAGCGGCCTTCGGAAAAATCCTCGCGCAGGATCAATTCGTGCAGATCGGCGAGTTTCCAGGGCACCACTTCCAGTTCCTCCGGCTCGTCGCCGGGCAGGCGCTGCGGGTAGAGGTCGCGCGCCAGCACCAGATGGGTCTGGTGGTTCATGTAGACCGGCGAGAGGCTGATCGAACGCAGGACCCGCAGGGATCGCGCGCCGTAGCCCGCTTCTTCCATCAGCTCGCGATTGGCGGCCTGCTCCGGCGTCTCGCCGGCATCCATGCGGCCCTTGACCAGGCCCAGCTCGTAGCGATGCACGCCGGCGGCGTATTCGCGCACCAGCAATGCCGTTTCCGCGTCCAGCATCGGCACCACGACCACGGCGCCATGGCCCCGCCCCATCAAACGCTCGTAGCGGCGGCGCTCGCCGTTGCCGAACTCCAGGTCGAGGAATTCCATCTTGTACGGCCCGGCTTCCTGCTCGGTGATGGCATGGATGGTGGGCAGGCGGCGTTCACTCATGCGCGGCGCTCCGTGCCGGCAGAGGCGATAATCGGCATATGGAAAAGAGTCCTCACGATGCATCGATTCTAAACGACCCCGGCCACTGGCGGGCGCGCGACCTGGCCGTGCTGTGGCATCCCTGCACGCAAATGCGCGAGCACCCCGACACATTACCGCTGCTGCCGGTGGCGCGCGGCGACGGCGCCTGGCTGATCGGCCACGACGGCAGCCGCACGCTCGATGCGGTGAGCAGCTGGTGGACCAATCTGCACGGGCACGCCGAACCGCGCATCGCCGAAGCCATCGCCCGGCAGGCGCGCACGCTGGAACAGGTGATTCTCGCCGGCTGCTCGCACCCGCCGGCGGTGGAACTGGCCGAACGTCTGCTCGCCCTGGCGCCGCGCCAGGCCGGGCGCGCGCCGTTGTCCAAGGTGTTCTATGCCGACAACGGCTCGGCCGGCGTGGAAGTGGCGTTGAAGATGGCCTTCCACTGGTTCCGCAATCGCGGCGATGAACCGCGTCGAACAAAATTCGTGGCGCTGGAGAACGGCTATCACGGTGAAACGCTCGGCGCGTTGTCGGTGGGCGACATTCCCCTGTATCGCCGCGTCTACGCGCCGCTGCTGACGGAAGCGCTGTTCGCGCCTTCACCGGATGCCTATCTGGCGCGCAGCGGCCAGAACGCGGCCGCTTGCGCGGAGGACGCGGCGGATGCGTTGGCGCGTTTGCTCGACGAACACGCGGGGGAAATCTGCGCATTGATCCTGGAACCACGCGTGCAATGCGCCGGCGGCATGCGCATGCACGACCCGGTCTACCTCAAGCGCGCCCGCGAGCTGTGCGACGTGCATGGCATCTTCCTGATCGCCGACGAGATCGCCGTCGGCTTCGGCCGCACCGGCACGCTGTTCGCGAGCGAGCAATCCGGCGTCATGCCCGACCTGCTCTGCCTCTCGAAAGGGCTGACCGGCGGCTTCCTGCCGCTCGCCGCCGTGCTGGCGACGCAGACCCTCTACGACGGCTTCCTCGACGATTCCCGCGAACGCGCCTTCCTGCATTCGCACAGCTACACCGGCAATCCGCTGGCCTGCGCGGCGGCGCTGGCCTCACTCGACATCTTCGAATCCGACGACGTGCTCGCGCGCAACCAGCACACCGCGACAAGAATGGCGGCGCTCGCCGCGCCACTGACCCGGCTTCCGCACGTGGCGGATGTGCGCCAGGCCGGCATGATTGTCGCCTTCGAACTGACTCGTGACGGCAACAAGCGCACCCCGTTCGACCCGGCGCTGCGTATCGGATTGCGCGCCTACCGCGTCGCGCTCGAACGCGGCGTCCTGCTGCGGCCGCTTGGCGACATCCTGTACTGGATGCCGCCGTATTGCATCGACGATGCGCAGCTGGAACTGCTCGCGCAAACCACGCAGGATGCCATCCGGGAGACTGTCGCATGCGCGTGAACCGGGCTTACGTTGAAGGCTCGCTATCCGTCGGCATGCGGCTTGCGCTGCCGGAAGGCGCGGCGGCGCATCTGGTGCGCGTGCTGCGTTTCGGCGTCGGCGACACTTGCGTGTTGTTCAACGGCGAAGGCCGCGACTACGACGCGCGCCTCCTGTCCGCGGACAAGCGCGGCGCCGAAGTCGAGATCGTCGCCGTGCGCGATGTCACCAATGAATCGCCGCTGCGCATCGTGCTTGTGCAAGGCATCGCCCGCGGCGAGAAGATGGATTGGATCCTGCAAAAGGCAACCGAACTCGGCGTCGCCGCTTTCGTGCCGGTCAGCAGCGATCGCAGCGAGGTGAAACTCGACGCCGATCGCGCCGACAAGCGGCTCGCGCACTGGCGCAGCGTGGTGATCTCGGCCTGCGAACAGAGCTGGCGCGCGCGCGTGCCCGAGGTCGCGACGCCGCAAAGCCTGGCTGCCGCATTGTCGGCACTGCCGGCCGACGGCCCGCGCCTGATGCTCGATCCGGATGCGCGAGATTCGATCCGTTCATTGCGGGCATCCACCGATCTCCCCATCGTGATCGCGATCGGCCCGGAAGGCGGCTGGTCGCCGCGCGACCGCGCGTCCCTGGCCGAGGCCGGCTTCACCGGCCTGCGTCTGGGCCCGCGCATCCTGCGCACGGAAACCGCCGGCATCGCCGCCATCGCCGCGCTGCAATCGCATTTCGGGGATCTCTCCCCGTCCCTGCCCTGAGCGGTACCGATCACCGACGGAAGCGGCCTATTCCCGCGGGCGGGCCGCCACCACCTCATTGCACGCTTCGCCGGTGGGAACCGTTTGAACGACAGGCGGCTGGTGAACCTGCAACAGGTATTTCCTCCGGAATTTCAGGAACGGCAACTCCAGGAACCTGTAGCTGAGATAGCCGACCGGAAGCATCAGCGCATAGCAGAGGACCAGCCACGCGCAGGCGATGTAGAAATTCGAAATATCCATGATCCTCGTATGGATGAATGCCGCCATCCTGTACACGAAGAAGAAATGAAGCAGGTAGATGGAGTACGAATAGGCGCCATATCGGCCCAGCCATCCTGAAATCCCGTCGCTGCGCGGCTGATGGCTGCTGTCGTAGTAACTGATCAGAATCCCGTACGCCAGCCCTTCCACGGTCGGCAACACGATCCAGAGCGGGCTCGTGGACGGATAGGCGGGATTGAGCGTGAACCCGCCGATGCTGTCGAAATACCAGTAGAACCCGAGGAACAGAACAGCCACGACGCCCGCCAGCCAGTGCCTGCCGCGGAAACGATCCCGCAATGCGAAGGCCAGGATGCCCAGCATGAACTGGTCAATGCGTCCGATCAGGGTGAAATAGCTCAGCGTCTGGACCTCGCCGCGGGCGTCGTACAGAAACAGGCGCAGCAGGATCGCCAGCAACACGATCAGCGGCAGCCACCACGGCGAACGCCTGGACAGGGACAGGACGATCGGCAACAGCAGGTAGAAGTGCATCTCGATCACCACCGACCAGGCGCCGTTGGGCAGCGTCGGCTCGATCCATCCCCGCTTGATCATCGCCAGGTAGATGCCGAAATCGCGATCAGTGAAATACCGGTAGAGGGTGATGCCGCCCACCACCACGATCAGCAGCGGCGCAAGGCGGATGAAGCGATTCCAGAAGAAGGTGCCATAGCGGACGCGCTTGCCATCCAGCAGCTTGGCGAAGAGATAACCACTCAGCGTCATGAAGATGGCGACGCCGGTGTGCCCCTCGTCGAGCAAGGCCAGGGGAAACACCGCCGGCGTGTAGTCGTGCGGGACCGGCCCAATCGGGCCGTGCAGGAAGTGCCAGGCGAAGGCCACGAACATGGCCAGCGCACGCACATGATCTAGCGCGATGAAGTACTCGCCGGATGAAGACCGCATTCCACTTCCCTGTCATTCGGATAGATCAGACTCCGACGCGCGCCACACTCCCGGAATCCGTCGCGGCCCGAATCGCTTCCTCGACATGGCCGACATCCGGGATCAACGCTGCGTCATCGCCGAGATGCACGCGCATCCGCACGCCTGGAGGTAGCGGGAGATCGTTTCCGTCCTCCAGCAACGCCTGGCGCGTCACCGTCACCAGCCGGGGGAATCCCTGCGTCAGGAACGCGAAATGCGGCAGCCTTGCGTTGCCGCCGAGCGCCTTCAGCACGGCCACCTTGTTGGCCAGGCTTCCGCTCTCCTCCGCCAGGCCAGCGAAACGGGAGAACGACACCAGCGGCACCGACCAGCCACGCCAACGGATGCGGCCGAGCAGCCAGTCGGGCGCGCTGTCGATCGGTTCGGGCGTCGCATACGACAGCACTTCGGAAATGCTGGCGTTAGGCAGCAGCAGGCGCGCGCCCTCCACCTGGATCAGCACGCCGCGGATGTCCTGGCCTGAAGCGGTCATGTACGCAGTGCTCATCAGGAAGGCCAGCGCTCGATGAGACGGGCGGCGAGTTCGGCTGGTGTTCCGGCGACGGCACCACGCGCGATCAACGCGGCGGGCGCGGTGCTGTCGTAGCAGCCATCCGTGGTCTGCGCCGCGACCAGGCCACGCGCCTCGATGTGCGCCATCGCGCTGTCGATGCGTGTGGGATCACTGCCGCTGAGGAACAGATGGGCCGAGTCCTCGCCCGGCAGCGCGGCCAGAAATTCCGACGGCGCATCGGGAGCGCCATCGACGAACGACAGTTCCATTCCCTTCCGCTGCAGCGAGAGTCCCGGCGCCATGAAATACACGGTCCCCGGGCTCGCTGGCCGATCGGACGCGGCCAGCGCGACCGGCAGCTTCGCGACGCGCTCCATCTGCCTGACGAGGCGATCGTAGCGGCCGCCGTCCAATTGCAGTCGCACCAGGATCGGACGTGCGAACGTTTCCGGAAGCGCAGCCAGCAACTGACGCACGGCATCGGGCCCGCCGAGTCCGGCTTCCACCACCACCGCGCCGCGTGGCGGCCCGTTTCCGTAGCTATCGGTGTCGGCGAGTGACAGCCCTGAGATTCGTTCTTCCAGGACTTCAAGTTCATGCGCGGCATCGGCGGGAGCTTCTGCTTCGGCGACAGGCGGCGACTGTGCGGGCGCCTCGTCATCATCGACCAGCGCCCACTGGCTGCTGTCGATGACCTCCACCGTTTCGACCGGCGCTTGTTGCGGCGTGCCGGCAGTCGCCTGATCCCGCGCCACCTCCGGCTCACGCTGCGGCGCCGGTTCGGAGAACGATGCGAACAAGGCATCGACATCGACTAATGGCAATGGCGTGAAATCGGAGCGCGGCGTGACGGCTTCCAGTGCGTCGAACTCGATCACGGACTCCAATTCCTCGACGTTCGCCGCTTCCAGAATTGTCTTCGGCTCCGGCTCAGCTTCCGCCGACAACTCCACAATCTCTTCATCGACTTGCGGCTGCTCGACGGCCGCGGCCACGTCGATAATCTCGGCGCGATCGGCATCATCCTGCGCCAGTTCGATGGTATCGACCGTCTGCTCCTGATCTTCCGCGGCCACCATCGGTAGCTCGACCGGATCCGGAACTTCGATCGCCGCCGATTGATCCTCGACGACCACCGGCGATTCGAGCGGCGCCGACAGTTCGATCTCACCGACGATGACGGACTGATCCGAATCATCCTGCGTCGCCTGCTCCACAACTCCGGTCGCGTCCATCTGCTCTACCGCGACCGCCACCGGCGACTCGATCACTTCCTGAATTACGATCGCGCTGGTGATTTCGACAGGCGCCGCTTCTTCCGGCGGCGGCATTTCTGCTACGACCGTGTCGATCGTGCCGACAAAGGCAACCGCATCCTGCGACATGCGTTCCGGGAGTTGCGTTTCCTCTTCCTGCCTTCCGAGCGTCGGAGGCAACACTTCACCGTGACGACGCAGCTTGGCGCCAAGATGGCGTATCCAGCGCGCCGCATCCCAGCCCACGCGATGCGAGACGAGTTCGGCCTCTTCGAAAATCACGATCAGCGACGGATCCGCCAGCAGCTGGTACAAGCGATCCAGCTCATCGTAGGCCGCCGGCTCGAGCGCAACCAGCACTGCGCGCGGCTCCGCGGCCCTCACCTGCTCGGTATCGATCGAGGCCAGATCGGCGACCAGCGTCACCTGCGCGCCCGCATCAGCGAGTGCGGCGCCCAAGCGGTCGCGCGCCTCGCCCGCGGATGCGAGCAGCGCCACGCGGATCGGATCGGTGGCGCCCGCGCGGGCCATCGGCTCGTGCGCGTCCGGCCCGAGCGCGGACGGCGGCTGGAGCGGAGCGCTCACGATCGAGGCAATCTCGCCACGAATGGCATCGGCAGAGCCACCGGCATGCCCCCCGAACGCCCCTGCAGTATTCGGTTGCTCATTCATTGTCGTGCCGTTGCAGCTTGAGGAGTTCATAGACGTTGCGCACCAGCTCGTTCTCCTGGTACGGCTTGCCGAGATAACGTTCCACGCCGATCTCGAGCGCGCGCTGGCGATGCTTCTCACCGGTACGCGAGGTGATCATCACGATCGGCACATCGCGCAGGCGCGGCTCGTTCTTCATCTGGATCGCGAGTTCGTAACCGTCCATGCGCGGCATTTCGATGTCGAGCAGCATCAGGTCGGGCACGCGCTCGACCATGTGCTCCAATGCGTCGATGCCGTCGCGCGCCACCATGACCTCGAAGTTGTGGCGTTCGAGGATGCGGCCCGTGACCTTGCGCATCGTGACCGAGTCGTCCACCACCATCACCAGCGGCACACGCTGCGCGACCGCCGCCGGCTCGGCCGGTTTGGTGTCGCGCGGCTGCACGGCCTGGCGGCGCACCAGCGGCGCGATGTCGAGGATCACCACGACGCCGCCGTCGCCCATGATGGTGGCGCCGAAAATACCCGGAATCGAAGCGACCTGCGGACCGACCGGCTTCACCACGATCTCGCGGTTGCCCACGATCTGGTCGACCGCGATCGCCGCGCGCAATTCGCCCGAGCGGATCAGCAGCAGCGGCATCTGCAACTGGCCTTCGGCGCGCGCCGGTGGCTGCCCGATCAGCTGGCCGAGATCGTGGACGTGATAGTCCTCGTCGCCGTAGCGATAACTTGCGCTGGACTGTTCGAAGGCGTCGCGGGAGATGCGTCCGACACCACGCACCGAGGCGATCGGTACCGCGAAATTGGTCTCGCCGATCTTGACGAAGACCGCCTGCGTGACGGCGAGCGTCTGCGGCAGGCGCAGGGTGAAGCTCGTGCCTTCGCCATTCCGCGAAGCAATGTCGAGCGCGCCGCCGAGCTGGCGCACTTCGCTCGCCACCACGTCCATGCCGACACCGCGGCCGGCCAGATGGCTGACTTCGTCGGCCGTGGAGAAGCCCGATTCCAGAATCAGTACGTTGAGATCCCCATCGCTGAGCACGGCGTCGGCGCGGATCAGGCCGCGCTCCTCGCCGCGACGGCGGATCGCATCGCGATCGAGTCCACGGCCGTCGTCGCCGACTTCGAGCACCACTTCCGAGCCTTCGCGACGCATCGCAATGCGGACCGTGCCCTCTTCGGGCTTGCCCGCGTCGCGCCGACGCGCCGGCGTTTCCAGGCCGTGCGCGACCGCGTTGCGCAGCATGTGTTCGAGCGGCGCGGTCATGCGCTCCAGCACGTTGCGATCGAGTTCGCCCTGCGTGCCGTCGAGCTTGAGCTGGACATGCTTGCCGGTTTCCGACGCCGCCTGGCGCAGCACGCGGCGCAGCCGCGGCACGAGGGCGTCGAATGGCACCATGCGCGTGCGCATCAGGCCTTCTTGCAGCTCCGAGCTCACGCGCGACTGTTGCAGCAGTAGGGTTTCGTACTGACGGATCAGGTCGTCGAGCGTGCCCTGCAAGCTCGACATGTCGGCCGCCGACTCACTCAGCGCGCGCGACAGCTGCTGCAGCGTCGAGAAGCGGTCGAGTTCGAGCGGGTCGAAGGTGGCGTCGCTGACTTCATGCTCACGCTGGTAGCGGGCGATGATCTGCGCTTCGGTTTCGATATCGAGGCGGCGCAACTGATCGCGCAGACGCGTGTTGGTCTGCGCCATTTCGCCCATGGCGCCGCGGAACGCACCCAACTGCTGTTCGAGGCGGGCGCGATAGATCGCCACCTCGCCGGCGTAGTTGACCAGGCGATCCAGCAGATCGGCGCGGATGCGCACCTGCTCCTGCGGCGCGCGCGTGGTGACACCTTCGTCCTCGGCGGCATCGTCCCGGATCGGCGCCGAGAGTGGCTTGAGCGCGGTTTGCGGCTCCGGTGCAGCCGCTGTCGATTCCTCCGCGACATGACCGAGCGCGCGGGCATTGAATTCGTCGATCAGCGCGTGCTCCGCATCCACCGTGCGATGCGCGCCGATGCGGGTGATCATCGCGTGGAGCCGATCGAAACCGCGCTCCAGCAGCGGGACACCGCCCCTGCCGAGCTCGAGGTGTTGTTCCGCCACCGCCTCGAGCAGCGATTCCATCGCATGGCCCAGATCGCCCACGGCCATGATGCCGGCCATGCGCGCGCTGCCCTTGAGGGTGTGCAAGTCGCGCTGCAGGCCAATCACCGGTTCGCGCTCGCCAGGCGCCTCGCGCAACTGCGCGAGCAGGCCGTCGGCGTGATCGAGCAGATCGCCGGCTTCCTCGACGAAGAGATCGACGAGTTCGGCGTCGAGGTCGGTGAAGTCCAGCAGGTCGTCCTGATCCGAGGCGACGGATGCTTCGGGCTCCGGCGGTGCCTCCAGGACGATGTCCCCGGCGTCCTGGTCCTCGTCCTGCAGCGGTTCCGCTTCGGCGGCAACGAGAGAGGCCTGTGCGAGTTCGGCGCCAAGGCGTTCGGCTTCGAGGCGTTCGGCTTCGAGGCGTTCGGCTTCGAGGCGTTCGGCTTCGAGACGTCCGGCTTCGAGACGTCCGGCTTCGAG
>NZ_JBXAPK010000015.1:10079-56226 GCF_058803905.1 Luteimonas sp. GW821-FHT14E02
CAAGGCGTTCGGCTTCGAGGCGTTCGGCTTCGAGGCGTTCGGCTTCGAGGCGTTCGGCTTCGAGGCGTTCGGCTTCGAGGCGTTCGGCTTCGAGGCGTTCGGCTTCGAGGCGTTCGGCTTCGAGACGCTCGGCCTCCAGGCGAGCGGATTCCTTCGCTTCTTCCTCGGCAATGCGGGCGGCTTCCGCACGCGCCGCTTCGAGATGTGAAACTTCGAGCTGTTCGGCGGCGAAACGAGCCGTTTCGAACCGCTCGGCCTTGATACGCTCCGCTTCGAGCAAGCCGGACTCCAGTTGCTGGAGCTCTCGGCGTTCGATTTCGAGGCGCTCAGCTTCGAGACGGATCGCTTTTTCGTGCTCCTCGGCCAGCACCTGCTCGTGTGCGATGCGTTCTGCTTCAGTACGCTCGGCTTCCAGGCGCGCGGATTCTTTCGCCTCTTCCTCGGCGAGGCGAGCAGCTTCTGCACGCTTGGCCTCGAGACGTTCGGCTTCGAGACGTTCGGCTTCGAGACGTTCGGCTTCGAGACGTTCGGCTTCGAGACGTTCGGCTTCGAGTCGTTCGGCTTCGAGACGTTCGGCTTCGAGACGTTCGGCTTCGAGTCGTTCGGCTTCGAGTCGTTCGGCTTCGAGACGTTCGGCTTCGAGTCGTTCGGCTTCGAGTCGTTCGGCTTCGAGACGGCTTTCCTCTTGCCGGCGCACTTCGTCCAGCAGCATCGCTTCCGCCGCCGCGGTCGCCACCGCGGTTTCGTCCACGGCAACCGCCAATGCGGGACCGCCGTTCAGCAGGCTCTCGCTGTCGTCGAGTTGAACGATTTCGACTTCGTCCTCGAAACTCTCGAACGCGCCGATGGTCGGCGTGCTCACTTCCGGCAGGCTATCGCGCAAGGCCGCGAGGCGTGCCGCCACGGCATCGCAGGTCGGCACGTGCGGCGAGGAGGCATGCAGGCCGGCGACGGTCGCGCGGATCAACGCGGCCAGTTCGGTCATGGCCTCGACGCCTTCGCCGCTCGCTTCCTGCTTGGCCGCGAGCATGCGTCGCACCCAGGCTTCGGCCGGGCCGAGCGCTTCGTTGATCACCGGCACTTCGGCCATCGCGAAAGCGCCGTTCATCGTATGCACGGCACGCAGCAGCGCATCGCTGGCGGGCGTGGGCGCGCTGCGCGCTTGCGCC
This sequence comes from Luteimonas sp. GW821-FHT14E02, assembly GCF_058803905.1. Classification (NCBI taxonomy): domain Bacteria; kingdom Pseudomonadati; phylum Pseudomonadota; class Gammaproteobacteria; order Lysobacterales; family Lysobacteraceae; genus Luteimonas; species Luteimonas sp. GW821-FHT14E02. The sequence goes on from NZ_JBXAPK010000015.1 coordinate 11,249, forward strand.
AGCCAGGCGTCGACGGTCACCAGATGGCCGGCCACCTCGGCGTCGAGGATTTCGAGCAGCAGGGCATCCACCGATGCGGGGACGCGCTTGGGCTCCACGACCGGAGGCGGGGCCGGAGTCGGCGGTGGCGGTTCGGCCGGAGCCGGCGGCTCCACTTCGGCCAGGCTCGTCGCGGCTGCCGGCGTGGCGATCACGACTGTCGGCGCGGCGGCGGTCGGAACGACAACGGCTGGCGCGAATACTTCCTCGCCTTCGGCGACGCGGTCGGCGAACACCTGCAGGCTGCCCAGATCAGCGGTGATGGCACCGTCGCCACGCAACGCGGCGTGCAATTGCGGCAGCGTCTCGAACGCGCGATCGACGACGGCCACCACGGCCGGCGTCGGGCTGCGCGCACCATCGAGCACGCGGTTGAGCAGGCTTTCGATCTTCCAGCTGAACTCGCCGAGCGTGCGCGCGCCGACGAGACGTCCACTGCCCTTGAGCGTGTGGAAGACGCGCCGGATCGGGCGCAGGCGGTCGAGATCTTCCGGCTGCTCGCGCCAGGCGGGCAGCAGGGTTTCGAGATTGGTGGTTTCTTCCGCGAACTCCTCCAGGAAGACTTCGCGGATTTCGTCGTCGATGTCGTCGCCGGCATCCTCGAAGCCGCTGGTCGTCGCGGAGACAGCAGGAATGGCAGCGGCAGGAGTCTCGGCAAGCACCGGCGCTGGCGCTTCGGCGACGGCTTCCTGAGCCGTGGCGACCGCAGTCTTCTCGACTTCGGCCGGGGCTTCGGCGAACGTTGCGGAAACGACTTCGCTTTCCGCCGCTTCCACCACTTCGGCCACCGGTTCCTCGGCGACTTCGGAAACGGAGACCACGGCTGGCCGGATTTCGGAAATGACCTCGGGGATCACTTCGGGAATCGGCCAATACCCCAGGGCTTCCAGGCTGTTCTGCGCGACGTCGAGGATCTCGTCGCGATTGGAGCGATTCTCGCGCAACGCCTCGGCGTAGTACTCCAGGCTGGTCAGCGTATCGGCCACGGTGTCGAGCTGGCGGCCGTTGGGAACACGTTTGCGTCCGAGCAATTCAGTCTCGGTGTACAGGCGCATGCCGTCGAGATAGGCGGCCGGCTGCGGCAGGTCGAGCATGGTCATCGCGCCAGCCACTTCGGCGAGCAGGCGCGGCACTTCGCTGAGCTGGTGATGATCCCAGCCGGTTTCGACGAAGGCGACGAAGGCCTGGCGCGCATCGGCGAAGTTGACGGCCGCCTCGCGCGAGACGGTTTCGACCACTTTGCGCGATTCGTTACCGATCCTGCCTTGCTGGCTGATGTCGATATCGCTGTCGGCCAGGCGCGCGACCTGTTCGTCGAGCGTGGCGTCGACGTAGAGCAAGGCGCCGGCGACGTCGAGCAAGGTGCCTTCGTCGGCGGGCTGCTGTCCGTTGGCGATCGCATGCACGGTGTCGCGCTGCTGCTGGACGATGCCGCGCGCGACGCCGAGGCCGAGCATGCCCAGCGTGTCGGCGACACGATCGAGCGTTTCCGCCTGCGCCTTCAGACCGGAGACATCGTCGCCGTGGCTGCGCACGTGCAGGTCGAGCATGTCCTTGACCCGCAGCAGTTCTTCCTTCACCGCCGCCGCGACGGTTTCCAGCAGCGTGCGGTTGCGGCCGCGCAGGCTGCCTTCCGCATGTCCGATTTCGATTTCGCTCGGTGCCTGTGTCGGCTCCGATGCGAACAGGACGGTTTCGCTCAGAACCGTCTCGCCGCGCGCGGCGCGTAGTTCGTTGAGCAGCGGCAGCAGCACGATCGGGATGTCGCGATGGCCGCTCTGCAGGCGCTCCAGGTAGTCCGGCAACAGCAGCGCGCCGCGCATCAGCGCGGTGCTGCCGGCATCGCGATCGGTGATTTCACCGTTCTGCAGCGCCTGCGCCAGGCGCTCCATCTCCTCGGCCACCATCGCCGGCGCGTACAGTTCGAGCATGCGCAACGTGCCCTGCACCTGATGCAGGTGCTCGACGCATTGGCGCATGTGCTCGCTGTCGGTGGGATCTTCCGCGAACCCCTCGATCTCCGCGCGCGCCTGGCGCAGGGTCTCGTCGAGTTCGGGCTTCACCCAACCCAGCGTGGTGTAGTCGATCGCGGAGCGCAACGCGGCCGTCATCGCGTGACCTCGGGACACGTCGGCGTGTTGCGGCGGCAGGCGGCGGTCCCGGTCATGTCGATACGCGTCTCGAACCTGCTCAGGCTGGCAGCTTGAAGTCGGCGACCGAACGGCGCAGGTCGGCGGCGAGTTGCGCCAGGTTGCCGATCGACTCGGCGGTCTGGTTGGCGCCCTGCGAGGTTTGGGCGGTGATCGACTGGATCGTGTTCATGGTGGCGGTGATGTTCGATGCCGCGGCGGATTGCTGCTGTGAAGCCGTCGAGATGCCTTCGATGAGCGAGGCCAGGTTGGTGGAGACGTTTTCGATCTCGCCCAGCGCGGTACCGGCGTCCTCGGCCAGGCGTGCGCCGGCCACCACTTCCGAGGTGGTCTGTTCCATCGAACTCACGGCCTCGTTGGTGTCGGACTGAATCGCCTGCACCAGCGTTTCGATTCGCTTGGTGGCGTTGGAAGCACGCTCGGCGAGGCGCTGCACTTCGTCGGCCACGACCGCGAAGCCGCGACCTGCTTCACCGGCCGAGGCGGCCTGGATGGCCGCGTTCAACGCCAGGATGTTGGTCTGTTCGGAGATGTCGTTGATCAGTTCCACGATCTGGCCGATTTCCTGTGACGACTCGCCCAGGCGCTTGATGCGCTTGGAGGTTTCCTGGATCTGGTCGCGAATCGAATCCATGCCGGCGATCGTCTCGCGCACCACGCCCGCGCCCTTGGTGGCGATCTGCACCGAACGCTGCGCCACGCTGGCCGATTCGGTGGAGTTCTTCGACACCTGGCTGATGCTGGCCGCGATCTCGTTGATGCGGTCGGTGGCGGAGGAGATTTCCTGCGCCTGGTGTTCGGCGGCCTCGGCCAGATGCATGGCGGTGGCCTGCGTTTCCTGCGCGCTGGAGGCCACCTGCACCGAGGTGTCGTTGATGGTGGTCACCAGGCCGCGCAGGTTCTCCACGGCGAAGTTGATCGAGTCGGCGATCGCGCCGGTCATGTCCTCGGTCACCGTCGCCTTCACCGTGAGGTCGTTCTCGGCGAGCGCGCCGATCTCGTCCAGCAGGCGCATGATCGCCTCCTGGTTGCGGTTGTTGAGTTCCATCGTGGTTTCGTAGCGCTCGCGCTGGGCGGCGCCGAGGCTGATCACCAGCAGCACGATCGATGCCAGCACCACCAGGCCCGAAAAGATGCTGATCCAGATGTTGCCGAGGATGCTGGTATCGCGCATCGAACCGAAGGCGGTGAAGGCGCGGAACAGGTCGACGCTGTCGGACAGCAGCTTGTCGGAACCGGCGGTCAGCGTGGCGGCGGAGGATTGCGCGCTGAACAGGTTCTTGGAGCTGGACAGGATCGCGTCGAGGTCGCGCTTCATCTGCGTCCACTGCGTCGTCGCCTGATCGAGCGCGGCGATGGCGGCGCGGTTGCCGAGCGGCTGCACGTTCATCGCCTGGTCGCCGGACTTCAGGCCGGTGAGCACCTGCTGGAACACGTTCACTTCGTTCGCCAGCGCCTGTCCGGCCACGGCCGCGCCGGGGCCGCCCGCGCGCACTTCGGTCACGCGCCGCGAGAGGTTGCCCGCCAGCACGTTCTGGCGCAGGGCGATGTAGATCTGCGAAGCCGGCGAGCCGCTGGAGGACATCGCGCGCACCACTTCGTCGAGCTGGGCCTGCAACTGCGGCACCGCCTTGGTGAAGCGATCGGCATTGCCGGCCAGGGCGAGCACGGCCGACTCGCTGGCGATCACCTGCTGCGCGCTCTTGTCCAGCGGCGCCCAGGTGTCGGTAACGGTGCGGATCGGGCCGCTCAGCCCGGTGGTTTCGCCGTAGCTGCTGTTCAATTGCTGGATGTCGGTGTCGATCTGTGCCTTGGTGGCCTTGAACGCCTTGAACGCCTCGGCCTTGCCCTCGACCGCCTCGCGGCCCTGGTTGGCGAGCTTCTGCGAATTCACCTGCAGGTTCGAGGCCGCCGTGCTGGCACCGCCGAGCCGGGCCGCCTTCCAGAAGGCGTAGCCGATGTTGACGCTGAAGATCACCAGCGCGACCACCAGCACGATCAGCCAGAAGTTGCTGTTCAGGAACCGGCGCTTGCCGGTGTCGCGACCCATCATTGTGCTCATGTTGCGATCCCCTAAACCTTCAATTACATCGCGCCGCTCATACCGCGGCTTGTCTGAACTCTGGTGTGCGGGCCAGCTTTTCCAAGCTGAAAACCCCCCACGCATGGTCGGCCAGCTGATAAGCCCGGCCAATGAAATTTGCATACCGGCCGACCGCCAGCGGGCTGTCGGACAGCACCTCCGCCGGCATCGTCTGCTCCTCGAGGAAGCTGCGCTGGCCGTATAGCTCGTCGATGGTGACCGCCACGTCGCCACCGGGCTGACGCACCAGCAGGATGCGCTGGTCCTCGTGCAGCACGGTGCGTTCGCCTTCCAGGAACTGCTTCAGGTCGACCACCGGCAACAGATTGCCACGAACGTTGGCCACACCCAGCATCCACCCCTGCGCGCCCGGCACGGGCGTGACCTGCGGCATCGGCAGGATTTCGATGACTTCGTCGAACTCCGACGCCAGCCGCCGCTTGCCGACGCGATAGCCGACACCGCGCCACAGGCCGGGCGCGTCGAGCTGTTCGGGAAGGCCGACGACGTGCGCGAGGCTCTTGCGCTCGTATTCGGCCAGGATCTCGAACGGATCGCGCGCGTCGGTCATCTCAGGCCCCGAGCGCGGCGTTGATGCGGCTGATCATGTCGCTTTCCACAGGCGGCTTGACGATGTAGTCCTTCGCGCCCTGGCGCAGGCCCCAGGCGCGGTCGGTCTCCATGCCCTTGGTGCTGACGATCAGCACCGGGATCGCGCGGGTGGCATCGTCACGGGCCAGCGCGCGGGTGGCCTGGAAGCCGTTCATGCCCGGCAGGACGACATCCATCAGCACCAGATCCGGACGCTCGCGCCGGCACACCTCGATGCCGGCCTCGGCGGTGGCCGCGGCCAGCACTTGGTGGCCGTTGCGTTCGAGCAGCGACGTGAGCACTGCCGTGTCGGTCGGCGAGTCCTCGATCAACAGGATACGTGCCATTGGGATGCCTGCCCCCCGGTCAGGCGTTGACATGCTTGTGGATCGCGTCGAGGAGCTCCTCGCGCGTGAACGGCTTGGTGACGTACTGCTCGGAGCCGACGATGCGGCCGCGCGCCTTGTCGAACAACCCATCCTTGGACGAGAGCATGATCACGGGCGTCTGCTTGAACAGCTGGTTGTTCTTGATCAGCGCGCAGGTCTGGTAACCGTCCAGCCGCGGCATCATGATGTCGACGAAAATGATCTGGGGGCGTTGGTCGACGATCTTGGCGAGCGCTTCGAAGCCGTCGGTGGCGGTGACCACGTCCGCGCCTTCCCGTCTGAGCAGCGTTTCGGCGGTGCGGCGGATGGTTTTCGAATCGTCGATCACCATCACGCGCAGCCCGTCGAGGCTGCCAGCGCGTGCTTCTTCATGCATCATCGTCATTCCCCTGGCGCGACGCTTCATGCCTGCCGGCGTCGCTGCAAATCGCCTTATATCCCAGTGAAATGGCGCACTGTCAAGCACTCGATCGCAGCCCGGGCTGTGATTGGAACGCAGTCCGCACTTAACGCCGTCAGGCATGCCACCGCATGCCGAGACGCCTGATAACATTTGTCACAATCTGCCGTGGAAGGTACGCATGTCTCTCGACGTCATCGTCGTGATGGATCCGATCGGATCCATCAAAATCGCCAAGGATTCGACCTTCGCCATGCTGCTGGAAGCGCAGCGCCGCGGCCACCGCCTGCACTACGTGCTGCCCGGCGGGCTGTCGATGCGCGGCGGCGAGGCCGTGGCAATGCTGGCGCCGCTCACCGTGCGCGATATCGAGCCGGGCCGTCAGCCCGGCGAAGGGGCCGGCTGGTACGAACTCGGCGACGCGGCCGCACGCGCGTTCGGGCCGGGCGACGTGGTGCTGATGCGCAAGGACCCGCCGGTCGACGCCGACTACATCCACGACACCCAGGTGCTCGGCTTCGCCCAGCGCGCCGGCGCCCAGGTCGTCAACGATCCGCAGGGCCTGCGCGACATCAACGAGAAGCTGGGCGCGCTGGAATTCCCGCAGTGCTGCCCGCCGACCCTGGTCAGCCGCGACAAGGCAGCGCTCAAGGCCTTCGTCACCGAGCATGGCGATGCCGTGCTGAAGCCGCTCGACGGCATGGGCGGACGCTCGATCTTCCGCGCCCGGGCCGGCGAATCCAATCTCAACGTCATCCTGGAAACGCTCACCGACGGCGGTCGCCATCTGGCGATGGCGCAGCGCTACCTGCCGGAGATCAAGGATGGCGACAAGCGCATCCTGCTGGTCGACGGCGTGCCGGTCGACTACTGCCTGGCGCGCATCCCGCAGGGTGACGAATTCCGCGGCAACCTCGCCGCCGGCGGGCGTGGCGAAGGCCGGCCGCTGTCCGAGCGCGATCGCTGGATCGCCGCTCAGGTCGGCCCCGAGATGAAACGGCGCGGCATGCGCTTCGTCGGTCTCGACGTGATCGGCGACTACCTCACCGAGGTCAACGTCACCAGCCCGACCTGCATCCGCGAACTGGATGCGCAGTTCGGCATCAACATCGCCGGATTGCTGTTCGACGCGATCGAAGGCTGAGGCGCCTTGCTTTGGCCGCCCGGCCAGACCCGGGCGGCATCGCGCATCATCGACGTGCCTCGTTTGCGCACTCGTTAAAACGAGACCGCCTGCCAAGGACGACAACATGACACTCGCGCATCGGATCACCGGCGCGCGAGGAATGACAGAATGGACGACTCATGGCCACCCCCGCCCCACACCCCGGCAACATCGGCGACAACCAGCGCCTCAGCGCGACCCTGGTGCTGTCGGTGGCGCTGCACGCACTGCTGATCCTGGGCGTGGGCTTCTCGCTGGAGAAGGCCGCGCCGGTGATGCCGACGCTGGATGTGATCCTCACCCAGACGCAAAGCCCGCTGACCAAGAAGCAGGCCGACTTCCTCGCCCAGGCCAACAACCAGGGCGGCGGCGAGCACGACAAGACCTCGCGCCCGCGCGACGATCAAACGGGTGTCGTGCCGCAGATCGAGGACGGCGTCGCGCCGAAACCGCTGGAAGCGCAATCGCCCTCGCCGCGGCCGCCGCCGGAAGCGCGTGTGATCAGCAGCATGAGTTCACAGCAGCGCATGCCGGCACCCGATGCGCGCCAGCAGGCGGATGAGTCGGCGTTGCCGCCGGGCCCGGAGAAGATCGAACGCGACCTGGCGATGGCGCGGCTCGCCGCCGAGATTCATCTGCGCTCGGAGCGCTACGCCAAGCGCCCGAAGCGCAAGTTCGTCTCCGCCAGCACGCAGGAGTACGCCTGGGCCGCCTACCTGCGGGCGTGGGTGGATCGCGTGGAGCGCGTCGGCAATCTCAACTATCCCGACGAGGCGCGGCGGCGCAAGTTGTCCGGCACGCTGGTGATCAGCGTGGCGATTCGCCAGGACGGTTCGGTGGAGCGCGCCGATGTCATCCAGAGCAGCGGCATCAAACTGCTCGACGCCGCGGCGCTGCGCATCGCCAGGCTCGCCGAGCCTTATCCGCCATTGCCCAAGACCGAGGAAAACGTCGACGTGCTGCACGTCACCCGCACCTGGAACTTCCTGCCGGGCGGGACGCTGCTCGACGACTAGGGCGATCAGCCATCCAGATCATTGGCTCGCCCAGGCGATGGCTGATGACGGACGGGTTAGTACTTGTGGATGATGATCAGCGACACGCGCAAGTTGTACACATCCAGAAGTTTCCGCAGACGCATCTCGACTTGCGTCAGGTCTCTCAAATGCTGAGCTGCGTACAGCGAGTACGTGGGTTTGTCGGTCGGATGCGCGCCTTGCGAGCGCCCGACGCTCACCTCCGACGATTGGCAGGCCTGCGCCCATAACGCCCTGAGCGGTATCGGCCCAATGCTTTGCCCCTGTCCCAGCGTGAACTTGAACATGGGAATCTGATGCTTCATGGCGCCCCCGCCTTGCGATGCGGGTTGATGGTCGATCGCATCGGCGCCGCGGCGGGATCATCACTGTGTTCCAGCTTCTTCAATACCTGGGTGACGCCGAGGACCTCGATATGACCGCCCGCATTGCGGAAAGTCTCGAGGTCGCGCTCGATCCGCTCGCTGGTCAGTTGCTTGGTATCGGTTTCCTTGCGCTGGAATGTCTTGGCTGTGGAGCCCTTGCGGATCATGGAGCCTCCGGTTCTATGAGATGGAACATCACGCATGCGGCGGATCGACGCTTGTGTCGTCGGTTCATTGCGCGGTACCCGGCGGCCGTGTCGCACCGCGCTCGTATCGCAACAACCGGCCGCGGTATGGCGGCGAATCCTCGTCGTCCAGCGGGCACCGCAGTTCCTGAAGGGAAAATCCCTGCGCCTGCAACATCCGGGAAAGGCTTGCGCTGTTGCCGCGCCCCGGATCGGTGAGCATCACGCAGGCATGTTTATGCGCGTGGCGATCGATGACGCCGCTCAGGAGTTCGGCATGGCCGCGCTCGTAAAGAATGTCGCTGCCGATGATGAGATCGAACTTGCCCAGCGTCGGCAGCGGGATGTTCCAGCGCAGTTGCCGGTAATGCACGGCCGGCAACGCGTTCAACGCCGCGTTGTAGGCGAGGAAGGATTCCGCCAAGGGATGGATGTCGGTCGCGACGATGTTTGCGCCGCGTCCCTGCAACACCAGGCTGGCCAGGCCGATGCCGCAGCCGATTTCGAGAATGCGCTCGTCCGCGATGTCCAGGCGATGCATCGCCTGGGCCAGCAGGCGTCCGGAGGGCCAAATCTGCCCGAACAGGCTCCATTGCGCATCTGAAATGCCCAGCCGCCCGCCGTGGCCGTCGGGATCCGAGAATTGTTGAAGGTCGCTGAGCACCCTCAGCTGCCAGACATCACCGCCGATCGTTAGTGAGAGCTTGCGGGTCGAGTAGCCTGGCAACGAGTGCTCCCATACAGAGTCCGCCCCGAGGTGGGGAGGTGACGCGTAAAAGGGAGCGAAGCGGACGACGGGGAAGTCGGGCGGGACGCGCGAATGAAGCTATGGTATCCATCCTACACCACGCCCGCCATGGCGGCTGAATGGCCTTTTGGAAGCATCAAACCGCTACAGCCGCTTCCAAACGAACCCTTCGCCGCGCCGGTAATAGACGCCGACCGCCCTGGCATACAAAGCATGGCTGGGCACCAGACCGAAGAAACGGCCATCCGCGCTGTTGCCGCGATGATCGCCGAGCACCAGCACCTGGCCTTGCGGGATGCGCAGGGACGCGATGTCGGGCCCGCCGCCGGCATCCAGATTCAATGCGGCCACATGTTCGGGAAAGCGCTCGATGTCCTCAATCCCCGGTTCGGCCAAGGCTTTGCCGTTGATCCGCAGATGACCGTCGCGCAGTATCACCTCATCGCCGCCGACCGCCACCACGCGCTTGATCAGACGCGTGCCGTCCCGAGGTGATTTGAAGATCACCACCTCGCCGCGCTGCGGCTCGGCGCGCGGCACGACCACTACATCGGTGAAAGGCACGCGCACTCCATAAGCGGTCATGTCGACCACGACGCGGTCGCCGGGCATCAGCGTGTCTTCCATCGACCCGCTCGGCACCTGGTAATGGTTCGCGAACGAAGTGCGCGCCACCGTCAACAACACCAGCATCACCACCCAGGAACGCGCTTCGGTCCTGAACCAACGACGCAGCCGCTGGCGCTTGCCCGGCTTCTCCATCTCCGTCATGCGAATTCCCCTTCTCGTCTGGTCAAGCCTCAGACTGCGGCGACCCGGATTGGTTCCGCTCAGCGCGAGGCACGCAAGGCCTGCTGCTGTTCCAGCGTGAGCGCGACCTGGTTGCGCAGATAGGCGGGCTCCAGGCGCTCGGGCGGCAGCGCTTCGCCGCGGGCGAAGGCAATCGCACCCAACCGTGCGACATCCGCTGCATGCGGCAGCGCGGCGGCGTCCACGCGCACGAGTCTGGCGTGCAGACGTGTTTCCAGCACGCGTTCGGCCGCGGCGAAACCTGTGCCCACGCCCTGCCATTGCATGCCGTCATCCGGCAGTTCCACCGCGCCCGGCGCGGAAACAGTCTCCGCCGACAGGGCTCGCAAGTCCTCGCCCTCGCGCGCGAAGGCCGCCGAATACACCTCGCCCATGCGGGCATCGATCGCGGCCAGGATGTGTTGCGCGTCTTCGCCGGCACGCATCGCCAACGCCGCCAGCGTCGACACGGGCACGACCGGACGATCGAGCGCCAACGCGATCCCCTGCGCCAGCGCTACCGCCAGTCGCACACCGGTGAACGCACCCGGCCCGCGGCCGACAGCGATGGCATCGAGTTGCGATTTCGCGATGCCGGCCTCGTCGAGCAAGGCTTCCGCCCAGGGCAACGACAACTCCGCATGCCGGCGTGGCGCGATCTCGAAACGCTCACGCACCGCGCCGTCGATCCAGAGCGCGACGGAGCAGGCTTCGGTGGCGGTTTCGAACGCGAGGAGATACATGGAGGGTCGAGAGCAAGGAATCAGAGGAAGATTAACCGCTTTTTCTCGTCATTCCCGCCTTGCGGGAATGACGATGTCCATTGGCGACGCGCAACCGCGCGGATGTCTCGCATCACTCATTGACGGGCTCGGCGAAGAACGCTTCGACATCCCGTACGTCCCGCGTCCTCGGAAATGGCGGCAGCGAATCCAGGAACAGTTTCCCGTAGCTCTTGCCGAGCAGACGCGGATCGCACAGCACCAGCACGCCGCGATCGGTTTCGGTGCGGATCAGGCGGCCGACGCCCTGCTTCAACGCGATCACCGCCTGCGGCAATTGCTCGTCGCGGAACGGATTGCCGCCACGATTGCGGATCGCATCCAGGCGCGCCTCGAACACCGGATCGTCGGGCGCGGCGAAGGGCAGCTTGTCGATCACCACCACGCTCAGCGCGGCGCCGGCGACATCCACGCCCTCGCGGAAACTGGCCGCGCCGAGCAGCACGCCATTGCCGGATTCGCGGAAGCGCTGCAGCAGCACGTGACGCGGCGCCTCGCCCTGCACGAACAACGGCCATGGCCCGTCGCGCAGATGTTCGGCGGCCTCGCGCAAGGCGCGATGCGAGGCAAAAAGCACGAAAGCGCGGCCTTGCGAAGCGTGCAGCACCGGCAGCAAGGCATCTGCGATCGCGGCGGTGTAGTCGCGGGAATTCGGCTCCGGCAGGCGCGGCGGGAGGTAGCACAAGGCCTGACGCTGCCAATCGAACGGGCTCGGCGCGAGCAATGTCTGCGGCTCGAGCAAGCCCAGGCGCGTGGCGACGTGATCGAAATGACCATCGACCGCGAGCGTCGCCGACGTGAACACCCAGGCCGCACGCGAGCTTTCCCGATGCGCGCGCAACGGCGCCGAAACATCGAGCGGCGTGCGTTGCAGGCGGAAGCCACGCGGCGACAACTCGTACCAGCGCACGTCGTCATCGGCGACTTCGAGGTCCTCCTCGAACTCGCGCCGGATGCGCCAGCGCGTCAGGCGCCCGAGCTGGTCCTGCGCGCGCACGTGGCAGGTCTCGAATCCGGGTGCGGCATCGCGCAATGGTGCAATCGCTTCGGCGAAACGGGTCAGCGCCTGCGCCAGTTCGTTCAATCCCTCTTCCACGCCGGGCGCTTCCAGCGCGCGCCATTGCGTGCCGCGTGTCGACAGCGTGTCCATGGCCGCGCGCAAGGCGCGTGTGGCGTTTTCGAGATCGCGCGCGGGCTGCTGCACGATGGCGAGCGCGCCCTCGACCTCCTTGCATTCGCCCAGGGCATCGCGGCCGAGTTCGACCAGCGGCCGCGCCGACAATCCTTCGCCGAAGAATTGCGCGGCCAGATCGGGCAACTGATGCGCCTCGTCGACCACGAAAGCTTCCGCGCCCGGCAGGATTTCGCCGAAGCCTTCCTGCTTGAGCGCGAGATCGGCCAGCAGCAGATGATGATTGACCACCACCACGTCGGCGCTCTGCGCACGTGCCCGCGCCTGCACGACGAAGCATTCGCCGTAGAACGGGCAGTCGCTGCCGAGGCAGTTCTCGACTGTGGAGGTCACCATCGATTGCAGCGGCGAATCCTCGGGCAGCGCGTCGATCTCGGCCAGATCGCCCAGGCGCGTGCGGCCGCTCCAGGCGACGATGCGCTGGAACTGCGCGATCTGTTCGCGCGAGGTGAAGCGCGGCTCGCCCTTGGCGCGTTCGAGCCGGTATTTGCACAGATAGTTCGCGCGCCCTTTCAGCAGCGCGGTTTTCAATCCGACGCCGAGCGCATCGCGCACGCGCGGCAGATCGCGATGGTAGAGCTGATCCTGCAGCGCACGCGTGCCGGTGGAGATGATCGTCTTCGCCCCCGACAGCAATGCGGGGACGAGATAGGCGAAGGTCTTGCCGGTGCCGGTGCCCGCTTCGGCCAGCAGCACCTCGCGCTGCGTGAACGCGTCGGCGACGGCCGCGGAGAGCTGCTGCTGCGCCGCGCGTGGCGCGAAGCCCGGAATCTGCACCGCGAGCACGCCGCCCTCGGCCAGCGCGGCGCGGCTGCGTTCGGAAAGCGATCCGGGGGAATCTTCAGAACCTGTCGACACCGGGAACCTTGCAGGCAGCCAACTGCTTGTTGGCCTCGGCCGCGCCGGCGCCATCACGGGCAATGTAACGCATGGCCCGGATGGTGGCCCAATGGCGGCGGCACAACGGGCCGACCTTGGAGCCGAGTTCGAACGCGCGCCGCGCCAGCGCTTCGGCATTGCCGTAATCCTTGAGCAGCACCGCCGCCTCGGCGCGTTCCTGCAACAGCGCGGGATCGTCCGCGACGATGGCCAGCGCCTGATCGAGCGCCTTGGCCTCGTCCGCGTACTGCTTCTGTGCTTCCAGGCGCTGCGCCGTCTCGCGCAGGTCTTCCACCTGCGAATCACGCAAGGGCTGCACGGCCAGTTCGCTGTCGCCGCTGCCGGCGGCGTTGCGGATGGTGGCGACCACCCGTTCGGGCGAGGCTTCGACGGAAGCCGACTGCGGAGGCGACGGTGGCGTCGTCGTGCAGGCTGCGAGGCAGAACGCAACGAGCAACAACGTGGAACGGGTGTGGGGGAATGGAATCGACATCAAGGACCTCAACACGGACTTCGAGTGGTTCAGCGGTTGCGCTCCCGATCCTGCGATCCGGAGCGCCGGATTCCCCCCCAGCCCCTTCGTTACAGTGTCTCAAATCGGATATTCACAGGCCGTCATCCCAGCGAACGCCGGGTGACGTTGGCTTTTGTTTTTCAACGCGGTTCCTGCTGCTCGGGTTGCGGTGCCTGCACCGGCGGCTCCTGCGGTTGTGCCGGCTTGTTGCCCTTGAACAACCGGCTCCACCAACCGCCGCCGCTCTCGGCCTGTGTCGCCTGTTGCGGCTCGCCGAACGGCGCGGCTGGCTCCGCGTATGGACAAGGCTCGTATGGCGGCGCGTAACCCGCCGCGAACGGGAAGCGGCGCGCGCCCGGACAGCCGGCATCGGTACTGTTCGACTGCGCCACCCACTGCCAATCCAGCCCCTTGGCGCCGAACTGCAACGACCCGCTCGGCAGGCGAGTGAACAATCCCGACCACACCCGCATCGCGCCGGTGGCGCCGTACAGGCCGGTCATTTCGTTCTTGTCGTTGCCGACCCACACCACCGCCAGATGATCACCGGTCCAGCCGGCATACCAGCTGTCGCGACCGTCGTTGCTGGTACCGGTCTTGCCAGCGGAATTGAGGCGGCCGAGGCCATCGTTGAGCAACTGCCGCGCGGTGCCGGAGGTGACGGTGTGCTGCAAGGCCGTGGTAATCAGGCGCACCGCGATCGAGTCGCCGGCCTGCGCCGGCTTCGGCGGCTTGTCGTAGCGCTTGACCGTCTTGCCCTGCGAATCGAGCACGCCGCGCACCAGATGCAGCGGCTGGATCTCGCCACCGGAGGCGAGGAACTGGTACAGCTGCGCCATCGCATACGGGCTCTGGTCGACCGCGCCGAGGATCAGCGAAGGATTGCTCGGCGCATCGATGCCGGCGAGCGTGTGGATCAGGTCGGCGACCACCGCCGGCTTCACCTGCATGCCCACGCGCACCGTGGCCTGGTTGTAGGACTGCGCCAGCGCATCGATCAGGCGCACGGTGCCATGGCTGCGGCCGTCGGAGTTGCCGGGCGTCCAGCGCTTGCCGTTGTCGAGCGTCACCGTGACCGGCGAATCGTCCACCCACGTCGCCAGCGACCAGCGATCCGGCAGCGCCAGCGCGCGCAGATACACGAACGGCTTGAGCAGCGAACCGACCGGACGCTGCGCCTCGATCGCGCGATTGAACCCGGGTTGCGCGAAGTCGCGGCTGCCGACCACCGCGACGACATCGCCGTTGTGCACGTCGGTGACCACGACGCCGGCCTGCAGCGGCGGACGGCGCTTGTTTTCCAGCGATTTCAGCGTGCGCGCCACCGCGCCTTCGGCATAGGCCTGCGCCGAGGGCGACATCGCCGTCATCACCGACAGGCCCGCGCCCTGCAAGGCATCGGCCGGGTAATCGCGGATCAGCTGGCGCCGCACCAGATCCACATAGGCCGGGAAACGATTGGCCGCCAGGCTACCCGGCGCGTGGCTGATGTTGAGCGGCATCTTCAGCGCGCGATCGTATTCCGGCTGCTGGATGAGATTGGTTTCCAGCATCTCGCCGAGCACGAAGTTGCGGCGCTGCAGCGCGTTGTCCGGATTGCGGCGCGGATCGTAGGCGGACGGCCCTTTCACCATGGCGATCAGCAGCGCGATCTGCTCGGTGCTCAGGTCCTGCAGATCGCGACCGAACCAGAATTCAGAACCGGCCGCGACGCCACGGATCGCCTGCTTGCCGCGCTGGCCGAGATACACCTGGTTGAGATAGGCCTCCAGGATGGTGCGCTTGTCGTAGCGCATCTCGATCAGCAGCGCGTAGAGGATTTCGTTGAACTTGCGGGCGGGCGTCTGTTCGCGGCCGATGCCGAGCAGGCCGCTGCGCGCGAGCTGCTGGGTCAGCGTGCTGGCGCCCTGCTTGTTCTTGCCGCCGGAACGCAGGGTGACGAACACCGCGCGCACCATGCCACTGAGATCGATGCCGTGGTGATGCGCGAAATCGCGATCCTCCACCGCCTGCAGGCCGGTTACCAGCAATTCCGGCACATCCTCGATACGCACCAGGCGGCGCTCTTCCTGGCTCTGGCCGTAGAGCGTGGCGATGCGCGCCGGATCCAGCCGTACCGATTTCAGCGCGCGCCGGCTGCGGGCATCGCGCAGGCCGGCGACGCTGCCGCCGGAGAGCGTCACCTCGACGCGGCTCGGCGCCACTTCGCGATCGACATCGCGGAAGCCGCGGCTGGTGATGGTCCAGCGCGCGCCCTCCTGCGTGTAGGTGCCCGGTCCGATACCGCCGTCGCTGCGGTAGGACGCGGCGTCGAGTTCGGTCTTCAGCGTGCGCGCATCCAGGGCCACGCCCGGGGCAAGCAGCAGCGGGCGTCCGTACACGCGCGTCGGGATCTGCCACTGCAACTGGCCGAAGCGCTTGGTGACCTGATGGTTGAGATAGATCGTGTACGGAATGAGGAAGCCGAGGCCGAGACCGATCGCGGCCAATACCCAGGTCAGTACGCGGCGCCGCCAGTTCGGGGCCTGATCGCCATCCTCGTCGTATTCGTCTTCGTCGTAGTCGATGCGGGCCACGGTTGGCGGTATGGGTAGGGAACTGGAGGCGATGATGCCTGCTCGCGGCATGCGCGCGGCGGCTGAGTCTAGCGCAGACGGCACCGCGCCCCGGCGCGTCTTGCGGCCGAGGCCCGGATTTCAGGCGTCTGGCGCGACTTTTCATAACCGGGCGTTCAGGGACGAGGCCGGCGTAACGGGCGTATCCGTTAAGCTCATGCGGTCCCCCAGATGCACCGGAGCAGTCCTGGAATGTCGTTTTCACTGGTCGATGTGCGCTTCCTGTTCGATCGCGCCACCGGCCTTTTCCATCGCGGCTGGCTCAGCCTGCGCACGCGCGGCTGGCGCGGCACCTGGGAGCGCCTGCGCGCGCAGTTCCAGCGCGTGCCGGCGGCGCGGCGACCATCGCTCTACTTTCCCGCGACCGACCCCGCCTCCGGCGGCCTACCGGCGCCGACCGCGCTTGCCACCAGCACCGAACCTCGCGTCAGCATCGTCATCCCCATCTACGGGCAGCTCGCGCACACGCTGACCTGCCTGCGCGCGCTGGCAGAGCATCCGCCGCGGATGCCGTTCGAGGTGATCGTGGTCGACGACGCCTCGCCCGACCAGAGTGCGGACGTGTTGCCGCGCATCGCCGGACTGCACTACCACCGCCGCGTCGAGAACGGCGGCTTCGTAGCCGCCTGCAATGATGGCGCCAGCCTTGCGCTCGGCGAATTCCTGGTCTTCCTCAACAACGACACCGTGCCGCAACCCGGCTGGCTGGAAGCGCTGCTGCGCACCTTCGACGAGATTCCCGGCACCGGGTTGGTCGGCGCGCAGCTGCTGTATCCGGATGGCCGCCTGCAGGAAGCCGGCGGTGTGGTGTTTTCCGACGGCAGCGGCTGGAACTACGGGCGCTTCGGCGCGCCGGGCGATTCGCGCTATGGCTATCTGCGCGATGCCGACTATGTCAGCGGCGCGGCGATCGCGATCCCGCGCGCGCTGTTCGCGCAGCTCGGCGGTTTCGACACGCGCTACGCGCCGGCCTATTACGAGGACACCGATCTGGCCTTCGCCGTGCGCGCAGCCGGCCTGCGCGTGCTGTACCAGCCGGCCGCGCGCGTGGTCCACGCCGAGGGCGCCACCGCCGGCACCGATACCGGCAGCGGGATCAAGGCCTATCAGGTGCGCAATCGCGAGCAGTTCGTCGCGCGCCGTCACGACATGCTCTCCGCGCAGCTGCCCGCGGGCACCACGCCGACACCGGCGCTGCTGCATCGCCACCAGAAGCAGGTGCTGATCATCGATGCGCTGACGCCGACGCCGGATCACGATTCCGGATCGGTGCGCCTGCTCAACCTGATGCGGCTGCTGATCGAGGAAGGCGCACACGTCGTCTTCCTGCCGGCCAACCGCAGCTACGCCGGCGGTTACACCGAAGCCTTGCAGCATCTGGGCGTGGAAACCTGGTACGCGCCCTATGCCAAGCGCGCGCCGGCCTGGCTGCGCGAGCACGGATCGCGTTTCGACAGCGTCATCGTCTGCCGCCATTACGTGGCGCGCGAGTTCCTGCCGCTGCTGCGCGAACATGCGCCGCAGGCGCGGATCGTGTTCGACACCGTCGATCTGCACTATCTGCGCGAACGGCGCGCCGCCGAGATCGCCGGCGACACGAAACTGCTGTCCGCCGCCGAACGCACGCGCAACCTCGAACTGGACGTGATCGCGCGCAGCGACATCACCCTGGTCGTCAGCGCGGCCGAGCGCGAACTGCTCGCCCGCGATGCGCCGCAGGCCCGCGTGGAGCTCCTGTCGAACCTGCACCGCATCGCCGGCGCCGGGCTGCCGTTCCCGCAGCGGCAGGATCTGGTCTTCGTCGGCGGTTTCCGCCATCCGCCGAATGTCGATGCGGTGCGCTGGTTCGTCGAGGCGGTGTTCCCGCATGTCCGCCGGGCATTGCCGCAAGTGCGGCTGCATTGCATCGGCGATGACGT
The DNA here is from genome assembly GCF_058803905.1 of Luteimonas sp. GW821-FHT14E02. NCBI lineage: Bacteria > Pseudomonadati > Pseudomonadota > Gammaproteobacteria > Lysobacterales > Lysobacteraceae > Luteimonas > Luteimonas sp. GW821-FHT14E02. The sequence goes on from NZ_JBXAPK010000015.1 coordinate 29,091, forward strand.
TCCGCCGGACATACAGGCGCTCAGCGCGCACGAAGGTGTCCTCGTGCACGGGCATGTCGCCAACATCACGCCGTACATGGACGGCGCCCGCGTCGCGATCGCGCCTCTGCGCTTCGGTGCCGGCGTCAAGGGCAAGATCAACCTCAGCATGGCGCATGGCCAGCCGGTGGTGGCGACCTCGTGCGCGGTGGAAGGCATGCATCTGCAGGACGGTGTCGACGTGCTGGTCGCCGATGCGCCGGAAGCCTTCGCCCGCGCGGTGGTGCAGCTCCACAGCGACGAAACACTGTGGATGGAGTTGAGCATCCACGGACTGGAGAACGTCGCGCGCCACTTCTCGCTGGATGCGGCGCGCGAGACGGTGCGGCGGGTGTTTCTCAACACTTCGCGCTAAGACTCGTCATTCCTGCGCAGGCGGGAACCCAAGGACGTCCGTGCCGCGACGATAGAGCGGGAAGCAAAGTCCATGGATTCCCGCCTGCGCGGGAATGACGAGCAAAAACAACAGCGATCAATCCCCCGAATCCGCACTCACTTCCCGGCTGAGGCGGCCTTCACCCGCCCTTCGAATTCCGCGATCCCCGGTGTCGAGGGATCCAGCCGGCGTGCCGATGCCAGCGCCGCGGAAGCCGCCTGCACTTCGCCCGCGCCCAGGCGCTCATCGCCCACCGCCAGCCAGCGCTGCGCCAGACGGCGGCGCGCCTGCGCCAGCGACGCGGTCTCGCCCTCGGCGATCGCGCGCGCATCCAGGCATCCGCCCGCGCGCGCGAGGTTGTTGCCCCGCAATTCCTCCTCGAAACAGCGCTTCGCGGTCGGCAACAGGCGCGCCGAGGCGCGCTTCACGGCCGGATCGTCCGGCGCCAGCGCGCGCGCCGCGCGCAGCTTGTCGAAGGCGCTGTCGCCGGGCGGCGTGAGCAGATCGCCACGCGATTCGGCCGCTGCGGCGGCTTCAAGCAATGACTTCACGCGCCGCGCGCGCGCGCGCGGCGAGAGATCGCTGCCCAGGCGCGCGTGCGACTGCCGCGCACGCTCGATGTGGCGCTCGACCTCCGCCAACTCTCCAAGACGCGGCGAGAGCGTGCGCGCCTCGTCCAGCAAGCGATTGGCCTCCGCGAAACGGAAATCGCTGGCGGCCGCTTCCGCGCGCTGCGCCAGGGCTTTCGCCACCTGCTCCAGCCCCGCCTCGGCTTCCGTCTTCAGTCCAGCATCGGCGAGCATGCGGTAGGCGTTCGCGGCGCGCTCCAGGCGGCCGCCGCGCAGATCGTTGCCGGCGCGGCGCCGCACGTTGTCCAGTTCCTCGTTCAGTCGCGCCTCGGTGTCGGGCAGATCGACATGGCCCGGATCGTATTCGCGTGCCAGTGCGATTGCGGCCACCGCCTCGGCGAGCTTGCCCTCGCGCAGCTGCGCCCGTGTCTGCTGCAGCAGCGTACCGAGCGCGTCCTCGCGCCCTTCCAGCGCGGTCTTGTTCTCCGGCTGTAATGCCAGCACGCGCTTGTAGAGCGGCAGCGCCGCGTCGCCGCCCTCGGCACCGCTCTCGATCAGGCGTCCGGCGGCGGCCGCGGCATTCGCACGCGCCAGCAGCGACGGCAGGCCGGCATGCGCGGCCTCGCGTTCGCGCAACGCGCGCTCGACCGGAAGGATGTCCGCTCGCGGCGCCGACAGCTCGCGTGCCAGCTTCAGCGTCGCATGCGCCTCGGCGAAGCGGTTCTTCTCGCCCAGCGAACGCGCCTGCGCCACCGCGGCAACGGCCACCCGCGACAGCCCCAGCCTGGCCTCGTTGCGGTCCGGATCGATCGCCAGCGCGGCCTCGTAGAGTTCGCGCGCGCCGCTGCCGTCCTCCGCGGTCAGTTTTCCCTCGCGCAGGGCCTGCGCCGCCTGCGTGCGCAAGGCCTGCGCCCGCGTCTGCGGCCACAGCCGGTCGGCCAGTGACTGGCGGAACAGCAGCGCCAGCCCCAGCAGGACCACAATGAGGATGCCCCCGCCCCACCACAGCCAGCGTACCGGCTTCTCCGCCTCCGCGATCCGGCGCGGCACGGCACGGAAATCGAGATCGCCAATCCACCCCATCCTGGGCTCGGAACGGCCATTTCCCCCGCTCCCGCCGCCGATGTTCCCATCGCCGGTCTCGTGCGGGATGTCCTGCGTTGGCGTCTTGCTGTCGCGGCTCACCCGCGCAGCATAAGAGAAGGGGCGTTGGAATCCAGTGCAGCGCGGGACGTGGGTTCAGGCGGGCTCCCGTTCGTCTGCGCCGTTCGTGAGGCTTCAGAAGCTCGGAGCCGCCTGCCCGCGACGTCAATCACTCCGGCGCCGGCTTCGCGATCGACGTTTCGCTCAACCCCAGCAACTCGGCGGCATTGCGATCCAGGATCGCCACGATTTCCTTCTCCATCAATCCCGCACGCGGCACGTAATCGACCGCCGCCCGGAACAGTTCGCCCGCCTGGTACGGAAAATCGGTGCCGAGCAGCAACCGGTCCGCGCCCAGCGTGTCCACGGCGGCGCACAGGGCCGGCACATGGTTGTGCCCCACGGTGTCGTACCACATGCGCCGCGCGCCCAGGCTCGGCAGCTCCGGCGTCCCGGGCGCTTCCCAGACAACCTGGTGATCGACCCGCTGCAGCACCATCGGCAGCGCACCGCCAAGATGCGACAGGATGATCTTCATCCCCGGATAGCGCTTGGGAATGCCGGCGAGGATGAGATGCATCGCCGCGACCGTGTCCTCGATCGGCGCGCCGATCGACCAGGTCAGATGATGATCGGCGATCAACGGCGAACAGGCGCCGCATCCGGCCGGATGCACGTAGAGCACGCCGCCGAGCCGGTCGAGTTCGGCATAAAGCGGATCGAAGATGGGATCGGCGATGGAACGCCCCAGCACCGAGGTCGTGATGCAGGCGCCGAGCATGCCGAGTTCCTCGACGGCGCGCTTCAGCTCAGCCAGTGCCGCGTCGATGTGTGGCAAGGGCAGCGAGGCGAATGCCCGGAACCGCGACGGATGACGGCGAACGAGCGCCGCATACTCGTCATTGACGAAGCGCGCGGCCTCCACCGCCGCGGCTTCATCGGTGAAATGCGGCGAGGCCGGCGTCGCCGACAACACCTGCAGCCGGATGCCCACCGAATCCATCAGGGCGAAGCGGGCCGCGAGTTCCTCTTCCGTCATGCCGGCGCCCAGCCCGCGATGCACGGCGGTGCGCTCGTTGCCCAGCCGCGCCAGCAGGTCCAGATAGGCCTCGCTCCAGGCATGGGCATGGACATCGATGCGCATGGATTTGCTCTCTACGTCTTCGGCGGATGCGGCAGCTTATCGGTGCCGCGAGAACACGGTGCGATTTTGCAAGAAATACACACCGTTGCATGAAGCCCGGCCGCGTTGCCGATCCGCCTCGCAGCATGCTCCATGCTGCATACGAACATTTATTTACGGAAATACACGCCGATCGCATCGATCTGCCGGAACTTCGGTTCGATGCCGCGCTGCGCGAAGAAATCGTGCACCGCCAGCCTGCACGCCTCGACCGCCCAGTAATCGTCGACGATCACCCAGCCGCCCGGCGAGAGCCGGTCGTAGAGGTGCGTCAACGGATCGATCGTCGATTCGTACATGTCGCCGTCGAGCCGGATCACCGCGAGCTGTTCGCTAGGCACCGTCGGCATGGTGTCGCGGAACCAGCCCTTCAGGAACACGACCTGCTCGTCGAGCATTCCGAACTTGCGGAAATTCGCCTGCACCTGTTCGAGCGACACGGCCAGATCGCTGTATTCATGCAGGCGGCTGCCATGATCGGCCGGCCACGCCGTCGCGTTCGGCGGCGGCAGGCCTTCGAACGAATCGGCGACGATCACCTTTCGATCGCGCACGCCGTGCGCGGCCAGCACGGCGCGCGCCAGGATCGAGGCGCCGCCACGCCAGACGCCCGTCTCGATGATGTCGCCGGGAATCCCGCCCGCGATCGCGTATTCGATGACACGCCGGAAATTGCGCAGACGCCGGCTGCCGACCATCGTCAGCGCCGTCGTCGGCCAGTCGAGCCCGGACTCGCGCGCCTTCGGATCGAAGCCCCGCACCGACATCGGCGTGCTCGGCAACGCGGGGTCCTGGATGTCGGTGCCGGTGAGCGTGGCTTCCAGGTCGACGAGATACTTGCGGCGCTCGGCTTCGTTCTCGATGGGAAATCTCTGCTGCTGGATACTCATCGATTGCGGCGAAGCTCCGGATTCATGTCGCGCACATGTCGTCCATACATGCACGACGCTGTTGTTCCGTCAAAACTAGCAAAATTCCGGGGCGACTGGCGCGTATCGCCAGGCCACCTCTTTTCGGACGTTCAGCTGCGCCGCGCCAATTGCACGCCTGGCAGGCTGTCGAGCTTGCCGAGCAGGCGCGACAGCTGGCCGTAATCCTGCACGCGCAACTGCAGTTTCAGGCGCAACTGGCCGTTGGCGGAGCGTCCATGGGCAGCATGATCGCTCTGGATCGACATCACGTGCACGTCCTCCTGCGCGATCAGGTTGGTGATGTCCTTGAGCAGGTACTTCCGGTCGATCGCATCGATGCCGATGCCGGCCTCGTAGCCGCCGCCCGTGCGTCCCCACTCCACCGGCAGCACGCGCTGCGGCTGATTGGCCGACAGGCGCAGGAAGGCCGCGCAATCGGCACGATGCACGCTCACGCCGCGATTGCGGGTGAGATACCCCACCACCGCCTCGCCCGGCACCGGCTGGCAGCAGCGCGCCACCTGTACCAGCAAGTTGTCGACACCGACCACGGTGAACGCGGAGTCGGAGACCTTCGGCGCCTTGCGCGGCTGCCGCAGCGCGATCTCCGGCATCGACTGCGATGCCTCCTGCTCCAGGGCGCGCTCATGCTCGTGCAGCGCGCGCGCCACCTGATGCGGGCCGACGTCGCCGAGCGCCACCAGCACGTACAGATCATCGAGCGTGGCGGCATTGAACCGCGTCAGCGCCGGCGCGAGATCCGAATTCTGCAGACCGAGACGCTTGAGCTCCTTCTCGAGCAGTTCGCGCCCGGCCTGCACGTTGCCGGCACGGTCGAGCTTGTGGAACCACACCCGCACCTTCTCGCGCGAGCGCGCGCTGGCGAGGAAGCCGTTCGAAACCAGCAGCCAATCACGGCGCGGCGCCGCGGTCTTGCCGGTGAGGATTTCCACGCGCTCGCCGCTGCGCAGCTTGTAGTCGAGCGGCACGATGCGGCCGTCGACCTTCGCGCCGCGGCAGCGATGTCCGACCATCGTATGCACGTGGTAGGCGAAGTCGAGCGGCGTGGAGCCATTGGGCAGATCGATCACCTCGCCCATCGGCGTGAGCGCGTACACGCGGTCCTCGACGAGTTCCGTGTCGAGCCCGCCGGCAAGCGCCGCTTCACTGCGAGCATGTTCGTCGCCGTCGCGGCTTTCCGCGTGCGCTTCGAGCAGCCGCCGCATCCATTCGATCTTGCGATCGTTGGCGGCGTTGCTGGCGGCCGAACGCTGTGAGCCACCGGTTTCTTTATAGCGCCAGTGCGCGGCGACGCCGAGCTCGGCCTGCGCGTGCATCTCGAAGGTGCGGATCTGCACCTCCAGCGTCTTGCCTTCCGGCCCGATCACGGCCGTGTGCAGCGAGCGGTAGTCGTTGTTCTTCGGGCGTGCGATGTAGTCGTCGAATTCGCTTGGAATCGGCACCCACAACGCATGCGCCACGCCGAGCGCGGCGTAGCAGGCCGGAATGTCGTCGACCAGCACACGCACCGCGCGCAGATCGTAGAGCTCGCCGATCGGCACGTTCTTCTTCTGCATCTTCTTCCAGATGCTGTAGATGTGCTTCGGCCGGCCGGCGACCTCGGCATGCACGCCCTGCGCCTGCAAGGCGTCGCCGAGCAGCTTCTTGACCTGCACGATGTAGCGTTCGCGGCCGACGCGCTTGTCGTCGAGCAGGCGCGCGATCTTCTGATAGGTATCGGGTTCGAGGATGCGGAAGGCCAGATCCTCCAGCTCCCACTTCAACTGCCAGATGCCGAGCCGGTTGGCCAGCGGCGCATGGATGTCACGCGTGAGCTGCGCCAGCGCGCGGCGCTCGGCTTCCGGCCACTGCGCGGCGTGACGCATGCGCGCCAGCTGCCGCGCCAGCAGGATCGGTACCACGCGCAGGTCGCGCACGATCGCCAGCAGCAGGCGCCGCAGACCTTCCGCGCCGCCGCGGCGACTGCGTTCGGCATGCAATGTCCACACCTGCTGCGCCGCGCGCTGGCCTTCGAGCAGCGCGAGCACGCCGGCCGGCTCGCGCGCGAGCTTCGGCTCCAGGCGTTCCGCCCACGGCTTGACCGCGTGCAATACGGTCGCCAGCACGGACTCGCCGTCGGCGCCGAGCAAGGTCAAGGATTGCAGCGTATCGGCGAGCACCGGCAGCGGTTCCGACAGGATTGTGCCGGCATCGCCATCCCCCTCCGCCGCTTCGCGCAACAGCGCGCGCAGGCGCTCGGGCAAGGCGGCGACGGCCGGCAAGGCCAGCAGTTGTTCGGACACGTTGTGCGCGGGGGACGACACGACTGAATCGAATCTCGGCAGAAGTGTCTACACTAGTCTTCTCCCGCCTTCAGGAACAGACCATGCGCCGGTTGTCCGTTCTCCTCGCCATTCTGCTCTGTGCCGCCCTGCCCGCCTTCGCGCAGCAAGCCACCGGACAGCAGGCGATCGAAAAGCAGATGACGCCCGAACAGTTCAAGGCCGCCGGTCTGGAGAAGCTGAGCCCGGAAGAGCTCGCCAATCTCAACGCCTGGCTGAACCGCACCCTCGACACCGAGACCACCAAGGCTGCGGTGCAAGCGGAACAGAAGGTGAAGGACGAGAATCGCGGCTTCTTCAATTTCGGCTCGTCCGAACCGATCGTGTCGAAGATGACCGGCGAATTCCGCGGCTTCGCCCAGGGACGGCAGTACACGCTCGAAAACGGCCAGGTCTGGCGCCAGACCGACAGCGCCACGCTCGCGGGCGTGCGCGTGAACAATCCCGACGTGAAGATCACGCCCAGCGTGATCGGCAATGCCTGGTATCTGCAGATCCAGGGCTACAACACGCGGGCGAAAGTGGAGCGGTTGAAGTAACGGCCCCGCACGGACGAGGTCCGCGAGGCACACAAGGCGCTACGACAACTGCGCCAGCCGTGCGGACAGCTTCTTGGGCGAGACGCCCCCCTTCGCGCCGAGTTCCTGCGCGAACAGGGAGACGCGCAACTCCTCAATGTCCCAGCGCAAGGCCTGCCAGCCGGGTTCGTCGCCATCTCCTTGCAACGCGGCCTCGGACAGCGCGTCAGTGAACGGCTTGATGTCGAGCATGCGCTGCTGATCGCGCACCGGGTCGTTGAGCGCGCGATCGGCACGGATCGTCAGCGCCTTCAGATAACGCGGATACTCGGCCAGCGCCGTCGCCGGCACATCGCGCAGGAATCCCGGTGGCACCAGCCCGGCGAGTTGCGCCTGCATGTCGTCGAGATTGGCGCGCGCCCAACCGATGAGCTTGGAATCGAGTCTGGCGCGCACGTCCGCGACCAGGGTCAGGATCGTCTCGGCCTGCTGCAGACGGCGCATCGCTTCGCCGAACAGCACTTTTCCGATCGCTTCGCTGCGCGCCTCGAACGTGGCGGCGTCGCGAATCCTGCCCAAGTCTTCCGCCGCGAGCGCCGCGAAAGCGCCGTCCACCAGATCCTCGCGCAGATGGTCCGCGGGACGCCCTTCCGTCGCCGCGCGCGGCGCCTGCGATTCGATTGCCGCGTACAACAGCGCAGTCTTTGGCGAGACCGGCAGCTGCTTGCGCGCCTGACGCATCCTGTCGGCCAGCGCGATGGCAAGCAGACGCCGGACACCGCGCGGATGATGGCGCTCGGCTTCGGATCGATCGGCGTGCACGGCCAGCGACACGCTGCCACCGTCGTCATGCAGGGCCGGATAGGCGGGAACGCCGCCCACGCCCGGCACGGAGACCGGAATCGCCGTCGCCGGAAACGCCGTCAAGCCGCGCTGCGCCAGGCCTTCGGCGGCGCGCGCCGAGAATGCCTGCGCCGCACGCGCGCCGAAACGCGCGCGCAGATCGGCCAGATCACGCGACTCGGCCAGCACATTGCGGCCATCGCCATCGAGCAATCGGAGATTGGCGCGCAGATGCGGCTCCAGCGCGGCCTCGTCGAACTCCATGGCCATCACGTCCACGCCCGTCAGCCGCTTCAGGAACCGCGCCAGCGCGCCGGCGAATGCATCGCCTTCCGGTGCTTCGTGCGCCTGTGCGAATGCACGCGCGAAATCCGGCGCCGGCACGAAGTTGCGGCGCAGCGCCTTCGGCAGCGTCTTGATCATCGCCGCCGCCTTGTCCGCCACGAATCCCGGCGCGAGCCACGACAGGCGTGGCTCATCGAGCGCGTTGAGCAGGTGCAGCGGCACCACGACGGTCATGCCATCGTCGGGCGCGCCGGGTTCGAAGCGATAGCGCACCGCGAGTTTCGCTTCACCGAGCGTGAGATAGGCCGGGAAGCGCTCGGCATCGGCGCCGTCGACGACCAGCAGATCGTCGCGAGACCATTCCAGCGCCTTCTTCTTGTCGGCCGGCAGCTTGGCGTACCAGGCATCCAGCGCCTGCGCGCTGACGATCTCCACAGGAATCCGCTGCGAGTACCACTGCGCCATCCACTCCTCGTCGACGACGAGACCGGCGCGGCGCTGCTTGGCCTCCTCCTCTTCGGCAAGCGCCAGCGTCTTGAGATTGCGCGCGAGGAATGCACTGCGTGTGTTGACCTCGCCCGTGACCAGGCCGTCGCGCAAAAAGATGCCGCGCGATTCTTCCGGATAGAGCCCGCCGTAGTGAATCGGCTTCTTCGGCGCCAGCACCAGCCCGAACAGACTGATCTGCTCGCTGCCCAGCACACGTCCCTGGCTGCGCGACCAGCGCGGATCGTAATGGCGCCGCGCCAGCAGTGCGGGAAGTTCGGCGATCACCCACTCCGGCTCGATCGCGGCATTGGTCAACGCCCAGACGCGTTCGGTATCCAGCAGCGTAGCCGAGAGCACCCACGGCGGCGGCTTGGAGGCCAGCGACGAGCCCGGGAACAGCTGGAACTTGCGTCCGCGCGGGCCGTCGTACTGCCCACGCTCACTGCGGTTTCCGATCTGTGTCGGCAGGCCTGCGATCAGCGCGCGATGCAGGGCTGCGTACTGATCTTTACCTTCCGTGGTCGGCTGCCATCCCTGGCGCAACAAATTCGCCTGCGGATCGTCCTGCCCGGCCATCCCTGGCCGGGCGTTCGCCGCGCTGACGGCGCGGCTCACCCAGCCCAACTCATCGCATTGCAATTTCAATTGCCGGTGCAGCTCGCGCCACTCGCGCATGCGCAGGAAACCGAGGAAGCGTTTCTCGCACCATTTGCGCAGCTGCGACTGCGTCGAATCCTCGTGCACGGCCCGATAGGCGTCCCAGAGCTTGAGGATGCCGACAAACTCCGATTTCGCATCGCGGAACTCGGCATGCGCATTGTCGGCGGCGGCACGCTGGTCGGCCGGACGTTCGCGCGGATCCTGGATGCCGAGGAACGAGGCGATCACCAGCATGTCCTGCAAACAGCCATGCGCCTGCGCCGCAACCAGCATGCGCGCGAGCTTCACGTCCACCGGCCACTTCGCCATCGTGCGGCCGATCGGTGTGAGTTTGCGCTGCGCGTCAACCGCGCCGAGTTCGGCTAGCTGCTGCCAGCCATCGGCGATCGCGCGCGGATCAGGTGGCTCCACGAACGGAAAATCCTCAATATCGCCGAGGCCGATCGACAGCATTCGAAGGATCACGCCCGCCAGTGCCGCGCGACGGATTTCAGGATCGGTGTACTGCGCCCGCGACTCGAACTCGGCCTGCGAATACAGCCGATAGCACACGCCCGGCGCGACACGTCCGCAGCGGCCCTTGCGCTGGTCGGCGCTGGCCTGGCTGATCGGTTCGATATGCAGGCGATCGAGTTTCTGCCGCGGGCTGTAGCGTTTCACGCGCGCCAGCCCCGGATCGATCACGTAATGGATGCGCGGCACCGTGAGCGAGGTTTCCGCGACGTTGGTGGCAAGCACGATGCGACGCTGCGGACCGGGATTGAAGACGCGGTCCTGATCGCGCGCCGACAGCCGCGCGTACAGCGGCAGCACTTCGGTGTGGCGATACTTGCGCCGTTCCAGCGCCTGGTGCGCGTCGCGAATCTCGCGCTCGCCTGGCAGGAAGATCAGAGTGTCTCCCCATGCGCCATTGGCGCCGGGCCGTTCGCGCGCGATCTCGTCGCAGGCGGCGACGATGCCGTCCAGAACCGTGCGCTCGCCTTCTTCCTCGCCTTCGCCTTCCAGTGGCCGATATCGCGTCTCGACCGGATAGCCGCGCCCTTCCACGTTCACCACGGGCGCGTCGTCGAAATGCTGCGAGAACCGCTCGGTATCGATGGTGGCCGAGGTGACGATCACCTTCAGGTCGCGGCGCCTGCGCAGCAATTGCTTCAGATAGCCGAGCAGGAAGTCGATGTTGAGACTGCGCTCGTGCGCCTCGTCGATGATCAGCGTGTCGTAGGCCGACAACCAGCGGTCGGAAGCGATCTCGGCCAGCAGGATGCCGTCGGTCATGAACTTCACCGCCGTGTCCGCGCTCACGTTGTCGTTGAAGCGCACCTGATAGCCGACCGTGCCGCCGAGCGGCACCTGCAATTCTTCCGCCACGCGCCGCGCCACCGCGCGCGCGGCGATGCGGCGCGGCTGGGTGCAGCCGATCATGCCCGCGGCGCCGCGCCCGGCCTGGATGCACAGCTTGGGCAGCTGCGTGGTCTTGCCCGAACCGGTTTCGCCGGCGATCACCACCACCTGGTGCTTGCGGATCAGCGCGACGATCCGTTCCGCCTCCGTGGCGATCGGCAACGCCGGATCGACCGCCGCCTGCGGCAGTCGCGACGCCCGCGCCTCGCGCCGGGCCAGCGATTCGGCCAATGCGGTCGCAAATGCGTCACGGGCTGCGGCATCGTCCCCACGCGAGTGCCAGCGACGCCACAGGCCATGCAGGCGCGCGGCATCGCGGCTGCAGGCGCCGTCGATGGCGCGCCGCGCCTGCTCGAGCGGCACGGGCGCCCGTGCCTGCTTTAACGTCGCGCTTGCATTGGATTCGATAGGCTTCATGGATCGCTTCGATTGCAAAGGCATTGGGAAGAGAACTTCCGGCTCTCTTGCTTTCCTTTTCCCAGCCACTACTTATATTTTGACGGCAATCCCTTCTTCTGGAGACACCCGATGGCCAAGTCCAAACCCAAAACCCCGAAAACGCCGAAGCTGGAGCCGGCGGCGTCGCCGGGTCCGAACAATGGCGCGCCCGGTATCGATATCGGGATCAAGCCGGCCGATCGCAAGAAGATCGCCGAAGGCTTGTCGGCCTTCCTGGCCGACAGCTACACGCTGTACCTGAAAACCCACAACTTCCACTGGAACATCACCGGGCCGATGTTCAACAGCCTGCACCTGATGTTCGAGACCCAGTACACCGAACAATGGGGCGCGCTCGACGAAGTGGCCGAACGCATCCGCGCGCTTGGCTTCAACGCACCCGGGTCCTATGCCGAGTTCACGAAATTGTCGTCGATCGCGGAAGAACCGGGCCTGAGCGACAGCGCCGACTGGCGCGAGATGGTGCGCCAGCTCACCGTCGGCAACGAAGCGGTCTGCCGCACCGCGCGCAAGGTGCTGAAGACAGCGGACGACGCCGGCGACGACCCCTCGGTCGACCTGCTGACCCAACGCCTGCAGACGCACGAGAAGTACGCCTGGATGCTGCGCTCGCTGCTGCAGTGATCCCGGGAGCGCCCTGCCCGCCATACGAGCGGGCGCGGGCCTCGGAAGAACAGACGCGGACAATCCCCGGCACTCGCCGGGGATTTTTCTGACGGCCACGCGCATCGCAACCGGTATCCTTGCCCCCAGCCATGGCGCGACCTGACCCCACCGACGCATCTCCGGACCCCGCTTTCCACGAACGGGCCTTCGGCGTGTCCGATGTCGAGGCGATGCCGGCCGCGCACGCCCCGCCGCTTTCGGCGGCGCAGGAAGTCCTGCAGCGCGTCTTCGGCCATGCCGGCTTCCGCGGCGAACAGGCGGCCGTCGTCGAGCATGTCAGCGGCGGCGCCGACGCGCTCGTGCTGATGCCTACCGGCGGCGGCAAGTCGCTTTGCTACCAGATTCCGGCCCTGTTGCGCGAAGGCTGCGGCATCGTCATCTCGCCGCTGATCGCGCTGATGCAGGACCAGGTCGACGCCTTGCGCCAGCTCGGCGTGCGCGCGGCCTACCTCAATTCCACGCTTGATGCGTTCGATGCCGAGCGCGTGGAGCGGCAACTGCTCGCCAACGAACTCGATCTGCTTTACGTCGCGCCCGAACGCCTGCTCACCCCGCGCTTCCTCTCGCTGCTGGATCGCAGCAAGCTGGCCCTGTTCGCCATCGACGAGGCGCACTGCGTCTCGCAATGGGGCCATGATTTCCGGCGCGAATACCGCGAACTCACTTTGCTGCACGAGCGCTGGCCGCAGATCCCGCGCATCGCCCTCACCGCCACCGCGGACCCGCCGACCCAGCGCGAGATCGCCGAACGCCTGCAGCTGGAACAGGCGCGACGCTTCGTCAGCTCGTTCGATCGCCCCAACATCCGCTACACGGTGGTGCAGAAGGAGCAGGCCAAGCGGCAGCTGCGCGACTTCCTCGATGCACACCGCGGCGAGGCCGGAATCGTCTACTGCCTCTCGCGCAAGAAGGTGGAGAGCACCGCGGCGATGCTGGTCGAACTCGGCTTCGATGCCCTGCCTTATCACGCCGGTCTCAGCGCCGAAACGCGCATCGCGCATCAGCGCCGGTTCGTGCGCGAGGAAGGCGTGGTGGTCGTCGCCACCATCGCCTTCGGCATGGGGATCGACAAGCCCGACGTGCGTTTCGTCGCACACATCGACCTGCCGAAGTCGATCGAAGGCTACTACCAGGAAACCGGGCGCGCGGGACGCGACGGCGAACCGGCCGAAGCCTGGCTTTGCCACGGCCTCGCGGACGTGGTGCTGCTCAAGCAGATGATCGAACAGTCCGAGGCTGGCGAGGAGCGCAAGCGCCTGGAGCGTCGCAAGCTCGACGCCCTGGTCGGCTACTGTGAAACCACGCGCTGCCGCCGCCAGGTGCTGCTGGCGAATTTCGGCGAGGACTACGTGCCGCATGGCCGCGAGGCCGGCGGCAACGGACAACCGTGCGGCAACTGCGACAACTGCCTGCAGCCGGCCGAAACCTGGGACGCCACGGTCGCGGCGCAGAAAGCACTGAGCTGCGTCTACCGCACCGGCCAGCGCTTCGGCGCCGCGCACCTGATCGACGTCCTGCGCGGCGGCGATACCGCGCGTATCTCGCAGTTCGGCCACGACCGCCTGCCGACCTACGGTGTCGGCAACGACATCGACGCGCGCACCTGGCGCGGCATCTTTCGCCAGCTGGTGGCCGCCGGCCTGCTCGACATCGACGCGGATGGCTACGGCGGCCTGCGCCTTACCGCGGACAGTCGCACGGTCCTGCGTGGCGAACGCAGCGTGCTGCTGCGCAAGGAAACACCGCGCAAGCAGGAGCGGGAGCGCACGGCGCGTGGCTCCGGCTCGAACACAGCCGATGCAATCGCGCTCGCGTCCGCCGACCGGCCACTGTTCGAAGCCTTGCGCGAGATGCGCGCGCAACTCGCGCGCGAGCAGAACGTGCCCGCCTACGTGATCTTCCACGACAGCACGTTGCGCGGCATCGCCACCGGCCGGCCTGACTCGCTCGACGCACTGGCGCAGATCGGCGGCATCGGCACGACCAAGCTGGAGCGCTACGGCGAGCGCGTGCTGGCCACGCTCCGGGAAGCGGAAGCCACGACCTGACATGGCGGTCCGCTCATCCGCCCAGTGAACCATACACGTCAGGGTGGACGTCAGCGACGAGCTGGTTTGCGTCCAGCCCTATTGCACTGTGCAAGTGACCTTGAATGTCAGGGCGCTGCCGGCCGCCATCGACGGAATCACGACGCCCGCTCCCTGCAGATTGGCGATGGATAGTTGGCCCGCTCCCGTTCCGACCGTTGGGCAGGTCGCGGTTCCGCCGGTCACCGCGCACGCCGGTGTTCCCAGCGTGCAACCGGTCAGTCCTATGGGTGGCGGGTCGCGCAACGTTGCGTTGGTCGCTACACCGGGGCCGCCATTGCTGACCACCAAGTCATAGATGGTCTGCGCTCCCTGGACCACCTGATCGCTCCCCTGATCGGTCGGCCCCGCACCCGGAGTATTGGTCTTGGTGATCGACAGGTTCGTGCTGGTCGGCGTATTGACGAACGTACAGGTGATGTTGTCGCCTGGCGCCGGCGTCACGGCGATGCTTGTACTCGTCCCCGCCGGTATGGTCGTTGTGCCAGGGCCGGCATTCGTGCAGCTGTAGGTTGTCGCGTATTGCGACAGATTCGCGGGCGGTGTACCAGCGCCGATCTCGCTCAGGGCGTATGCCGTTCCCGGCACTGCCGTGAACGTCGGCGTGGTCACGCTGGTCGCGGCGCCGGTCGACGTGACGCTCGGACCGCCGTTGTTGATGCTGAGCGTGAACTGGTCGGTCGCGGCGTTACGTCCAGCGATCGTCTTGGCCAGCGTCAATCTCGCGACAGCGGTATTGATGAACGTACAGGTCCAATCATCGTCATAGGTCGGCGTGATGGTGACAGTCGTGCCAGTGCCGTTGCTGGTGGCGCCAGTGCGGGTGTTCACGCACTGATAGGTGGTGACGTAGTTGGCGAGGTTGGTGCTACCCAGTCCGACTTCATAGAACACGACCGGTGCGTTGGGTGCCACGGACTTCGGGCCGGTGGTGACCGTGGATGCCGATCCCGTGCTGCTACCGGTCGTATCGACCGAAGCGAAATCGGTGCCGCCGGCCTGCATGCGGACCTGGAACTGATCGCCGGCCTGATAACGCGAGTTCACGGTCTTGCGCACGGTGGCCGACGCCACCTGCACAGCATAGGCGAACGCCTGCGCGGTGCCGGCGATTGAAATGCCGGCCGTGGTGACATTCATGTTGCCGAACAGGCCATTGGGCATGTCCGTCGCCGCGAAGACGGCTGGCACGCGCGTATCCGGGGTGATCGAGGGAATCACCGCCGTGCAATTGGCCGTACCGATGACCGTCGTCAGGAACAAGCATTGCGTGCCGCTGCCATCGGTCGCGGGTAGTACCTCGAACTGCGTGATGACGCCAATCGCCGTCCACTGCATGGATTGCGTGACGGGAGGAAGCAGACTGGATGTGGTGAGCGATGCGTCGCCCGCCACGACCCTCACCACCGATGGGCTGCTCCCGTCGGGACGGGTCAGGCTGACCGTGGTGAAGAACAAGGTGTTGGCATTGATGAGCGTCGAGCGCGAACGCAACGCCGGCTGCCCGGGAATCCCGATATAACCCGAATTGCCGAAGGCCACCGTCGAATTGACGGGAACCGCGACCGCATCGAAGCCCACCCCCGGCGTACCCGCCCAGGTCGTGGCGGAAAGCGTGGATCCATCATCCAAGCGCCAGGTCGAGGGACCGATATTGATGAATGGATTGGTCCATCCCGTCCAGTCGAGCCAGCACATCTTGTGCTGGCCGGCGCCCTGGGTGGCCGCGAGAAAACAGCGGTTGTTGTTGATTTGCGCATGCGCTCGCTCCGGGATTAGGAACAACGACACGAGCAACAACAGCGCCACCAGACCAGAGCGGCACAGCTTGAACAAATTCATGGCCCCTCCTCCAATCGACCCCGATGCGAAACACATCGAGACCTCACCTCAAAGGCAGTGCGGCAACTTGCTCCTTATTATTTGGAATCAACATCCTGTCCAATTGCCCGATTTGAACGCCATCAGCGCGGCGGCCATTTCCCGCGCAAAACTGATCGCGAAGCAATCCCCATCCTTCAGATGTCGCGGACACCTCCATCATTGATCGCAACGTCCTGCCCCGGACTGGCATTACGAATGAACATGCCAACTTCCACGTTCATGTTTACCCGCCGCGGGCAGCCGATGCAATGTTTCGAAACATCTAGCAATTCAGAATTTAACCGACTGTAAAAATCATCACACTTTCATCACAAGCCATGATTTTCATTTGCCGGTTTGCGCTCTTCGACTTTCGTAGTTGCAACACTTCCCCGATCGACATCCGCCAGAGACGAATGCTTCCGGGATCACTGCGTATCGACACCGCCTGCAGCGGCGCGAACCCGCAGTCATTTTCAGTGATTCACATGCTTATCCTGCAAACATTCTCCAAGCTGTCACGACGACGCCATTCGATCCGGTGGAAGCCGAATCGAATGGCAAGGTTTCGATGTTGGGAACTACGCATGTTGAAAGACCTGCCTGTCCATTCAACTCGATAAACTGATTGCCGTTCGTGGCCGTCAGAATCAATCCACTTAGGTGTCAATCACGTTGTTGCTGCAGCACTCGAAAATCTTTGTGACACCAGGCGGACTGGTGTCGTTGTTACCCACGCAGCCGCCGGGGTTTGCCCATGCCGTCTTGCATGTGACCGTGCCGTCATCCATTTCCAGGAAGACGGCGCGGTAGTCCGCTCAAGGGTTCATGACCGAGATCAGCGTGCGCGTCCAGGTGTAGTCCGTCGGCACGATGGCGTTCTGCCCTTCGGGCACGCCGTCGCGATCGATGGCGTAGCTGAAGATGCCGCCCTTCTTCGTGCCCGTCGGCTGCCACTGCGCGTACTTGTAGGCGCGACTGGTATTCATCGGCGCGACCGCGTCGTGCCAGGCCGTCCCGTTTTCCTCGTAGAACGAGAAACCGATGAAGTACTTGCTGGCCGGGATGTATGCCTTGTAGGTATCGAACGTGCCCTGCAATCCGCTGACCGAACGCCCATACGACTGCACCAGGACGTAATCGACCTGCGTCGCCACGGCGCGGAACAAGGCATTGGTGCCGTCCTTGTTGGTGTCGTAGATCAGCAGCTTGCCGGTGCCGGATTTCGGCCCCAGATATTTGGACAGCGCCGCGAAAACGCCCTTCGCCTTGGTCAGCTGGCTGGAGGTGAGCGTCTTCTCCATGTCCACGTCGAGACCATCGACGCCGTACTTGTCGACGGTGTCGGCGATGATCTTCTTCGCCAGTGCGTCATAGCCGGCAGTGGTGCTCGGATATGCGGGATCGAGCAGCTTGTCGATGAAGACCGACCAGACCACCTTGGTGCCCTGCGCACGCAGCAGCGGCACGTAATCGTTCTTGATGGTGTCCCACACCGGATTTCCGTCCGGCACGTTGTACGGGAAGACGAACACCAGATCGAGACACGCCGGCAGATCGGCCATCGAGGTCATGTTGATGGTCGGGTCGGCCACTTCGTCGCGCCAGATGCGGAAGTAGCCGAACATCTTCTGATGCTGGCTCTGCTTGTAGGCGAGGATGCCGGGGAGATTCTCCGACGTCGCCTGCGTGTTCGGGTCAGGGCAGGTGACGGCGAAAGACAGCGGGGAAACGCTCGCGAGCAGCAGCGCCGCCATGATTTTCGAAATGGACATCGGGATTCCTCGGTTCGGATCAGTTGGCGGTGCAAGTCAGGCTGAAGGTCAGCGAGCTGTTGGCCGGCATGGTCGGGATCGCCACGCCGCCAGCGGACTGCAGATTCGCCACCGTCAGCGAAGCGGGCGCCGGGCAAGTAGCGCTGCCGCTGGTCACGCTGCAGGTCACCGCCGTACAGCTCACTCCCGTGGGAGTTGGATCGCGCAGCACCGCGCCGTCGGAGGACTGCGGGCCGCCGTTGCTCACGACGATGCTGTAGGTGACGGTCGCGCCGCGCGTCACGGTGTCGGCGGGTTGATCGTTCGGTCCGGAAGCAGGCGTGTTCGTCTTGGTGATCGCCAGATTGCTCAGCCGCGCGGTGTTGCTGAAGGTGCAGGTGATGTCATCGGCAGCCGCTGGGACCAGATTGAAGCTGGTGCCGGTGCCACTGGGCATCACCGTCGACGAGCCCGAGGTGGCGTTGGTGCAGGTGTAGGACGTGGCATACCCCGCCAGCACGGTGGTGCCGGACGCCGTTTCGGACAGTGTGTAGCTGCCGCCCGCATCGGCGGGATTGAAGTCGGCCACGCCGGTGGCCGTGCTTCCGCTGCCGGTCGTGGTGACCGACGCCGTGGTCGCAGTGCCGCCGCGCGGGCCGGTGATGTTGAGCGTGAACTGATCGCCGGCCAATGCGCGGCCGCCCGGCAGCGTCTTCTGCAGACGGATTCTCGGGCGCTGATTGGCCAGCGTGCACGTCACCATGAGACCCGCACTCGTAGTGGCGTTGATGTTGGACAAGGTTGCTTGATTGCCGCTGAGAGTGGTGGTGACGCCGTTGTTGCAGGTCGCGCTCGTGAGTGCGAAGCCGGTCGTTCCGATGGTTTCGGTGACGGTCACCGTATTGGCCATGACCAGGGCCGGCTGCGTGCCTGCCGTGCCCGTGTCGGGATCCGGCATGACGACCGCGGTGGTGCCCGTGGTGTTCATCGTCAGCGGACCGTTCTCATAGGGTCCGCCGGCGGTGGATTGGCTGGTCGTGTAATTGGTGTCGAGGTTGGTCGTGGTAAAGGAGAAATTGCCACCCGTGGTGCTGGTGGGCGTCTGCTTGAGCAGACAGAGCGTGCGCGAGGCCAGCGTGATGTTGCGGATGTAGAAATCGTCGGTGCGGCCCTGCGGCTCACCGTTCTGCATGCGCTGCACGCCAATAACGAGCGGTCCGGTCTGGGCGATGTTGTCGGGCAGGCGTACCGTGATCGTCACCCAGTTCGGCGCGGCGCCGTCGGCAGCCCGGAAGGGAGCAGGCAGACTGCCGGCAAGCAAGGTCGCCGTGCCCAGCGTGCCGATGCGTGCGTTCGTGGTCGGCCCGGCATCGACGTCGTTGGCGGACGTATTCGGTCGGTTCGTGAAGGTCGCCGTCAGCGCTTCGAAGTAATCAACGCCGGCATAACGGATCAACAGGCGTGCCTGGTTGCCGTCATAGACGTTGGGCGCGCCGCCGTATTGGGCATTGTTCCAGGCGAGATCGAATTGCAGGATCGCACCACCCGACACGCGGTTGACGGTCTGCGTCATCGTGTCGAAGCCGGTGGGCACGGCTGCATTAACGGCGCCGTTGGTCTGGTCGTCCCAGTGCTGGGCGGCATTGAAGCCAAGCGCACCGGCGCTCCAGGTGGTGGGGCTGCTCCCGCCACTGTCGCCGTTGGCGACCGTCCACCCTGTCAGGCTGTTGCTGCTACCGGTGCTGTCGGTGACGCGTTGCGGCAACGGCGTGCAGCTCTGCGCGTTCGCGGGCGATGCGATCAAGAGTGCGAACAGGGCGGACAGCGCCGGCGCCAATGCGTGACGAAGCGTGACGAGCGATCGCCAGCTTTTGCGAATCGAGTCGCAAGTTCTCATGATTTTCCCCAAATTTCGCTTGCGAACTGCCGTGCTTCCTCGCCGGCAGCGGCCAGAAGCCGCTGCCGGGGAAAGCTTTTTGATGATTTAGTAGCGACCGACCACGTTGAGGAAGAAGCCCTTGTGGTCGTAATCGAAATCGGTGAGGTCGTCGCTGAACTTGGTGAAGTTGTAGCCGATGCCGATCCTGAAGTTGCGGCCCAGATCGCGATCGATGCCAGCCAGGAAGCCCTGCCGAGTACCGCCGTCGGTGACGTCGAGCCAGCGATATTCAAACAGCGTGTGCCACTGGTCCGCGAACTCGTAACGCACCTGCGCGGCGGCGAAGGTGGCCGTGGAATCGGCCCATTCGCCGGTCATGCGACCCAGTCGCACTTCGCCGCGACGGCGCATCAGCTTGGCGGCGTACTCCCAACGGTTGTCCGGGTTGTACACGCCTTCCAGCGACAGGATCTGGCTGCGTTGATCGTAGAAGGCAGTGTTGTCGCCCACCTGCTCCAGCGTCGAGACGTCGTACAGGTAGGTGTACTTGCCGAACAACGCGTAGCGGGTCGAATTCCACGGACGCCATGCGAAACCGAAGTTGCCTTCGATGAACTTCGAACCGGCGGTGGGATCGATCTCGTCGTCCACATCCTCATAGTTGAAGCGGGCCGCCAGACGCAGGCTCTCGGTGACCTTGTGCGTCAGGTAGTTGGTGGTCGCCCACTTCGTGCGACGCTCGGCGCCTGTATCGCGACCCCACTCCAGCTTGCTGGACCACTGCGTCTGGTTCGAGGTGCGGCCGGCGGAGATGCTCACCGTGTCGCGATCGACGGTGCCGATTTCCTTGTCGATGTCGGCCGTGGTCAGCACGAAGCCGAGGTTCCAGCCCACGCCCGGATAGAAATCCATGCCGTAGGTGTGCTGGAGACCGCTTTCGTTGGGCTCCTTCAGGAACTGGCTTTCGTTGTACAGGTTGACCTGGTTCGACAGGCGCCAGCGCTGACCCAGCGTCCAGCCCGGCACGATGCGGTTGTTGAACAGCGGGTCGTACTTGCTGGTGTCGGTCGAGTAGGTGTAACCGGCATAGACCGTGTGATCCGGCGTCAGGCGATACTCGGCGTTGATCTGCGCCGCGTCGCCGCGATCGCCCGTGGTGGCTTCGGCACCGATGCTCGACAGATTGCCGAACAGGTACTTGCCGCCCAAGGTGAAAGCGTCGTTGTCGGCGTAGCGGCCGTTGTCGTCATCGAGCGTGAGCTGCGCGGTGCCGTAGGCTTCCCACGAGGTGCCGAAGCGCTGCTTATACTGGAACGCGCCGAGCGTGCCGATGGCGTCACCGGTAATACGCTCTTCCTGCACACGGCGTATTTCGCCGGCCAGGGTCACGTCCTCGGTCACGCGCCATTCGGCGGTCAGCTGATCCTGCTCGAGCGATTCCTGCCCGCGTTCGGCACGGCTGTAGCGGCCGTAGATGTTGAAGTTGGGCGCGAACTGCCCAAGCACCTCGAAGCCCTTCTCCTCGATCTCCTGACCGAAGTCGTTGCGGGCAATCGAGAAACCTTCATCGACGTGGCGCCACCAGGCACCGGCGGACCAGTCGAGCTTGGTCCAGCCGAGTTCCTTCAGGTTGATGCGCGCTTCCACCGCCGTCGCCTCGCCCTTGCGCGGGCCGGTGATCGGATTGGTTTCCAGGAAGCTCATGCCGCCGTTGTCGGAGTAGAACACCGGGACGCTGGTCGCCTCGGTCTTGTTGTGCTCCACCTTCAGATAGGTGCCGCGACCGGCCTGCAGCGTGATGTCCGCGCCCTTCAGCGTGTAGTCCTCGCCGGCGCGGTTCTCGTCGACGTAGGTGCCGCCGACGGCGACGTGATCGCCGAACCAGTGCTTGCCGCGGAAACCGGCGGCGACCTTGTCGGCATCGAAACCGTTCGGCACGTACTCGTAGTCGACCAGCAGCACCTGCACGTAGCCGTCCAGCGGACCATCGATGGTCAGCCGCGGCTTGTACTCGGAGCCCTTGGTCGTGCCCGTCAACGGACGCGCCAGGATGATGCGGCCCTGATAGGCGTCGATCTCGTAGTCCGGACCGTTCTGCAACGGCACGCGTGCCTCGACCCGACCGGTGGTCGGATCGCGCACTTCGATGATCACGCGCTCCGAACCCGGCAGCAGATCGGTGTGCTTGAGGTGATAGGTGCTGCCGCCGGTGCCGAGGAATTCGGTGTGTCCCGGAACCGTCTGCGCTTCCGAACCGAACGCGCGCACCTCGGTGCCCGCCTCGCCCAACGACGTGGTGCGGCGGCTGCGCCAGTTGAACGCGCCGCCGTACAGATCACGCGAATACTGGCCATATTCGGTACCGGTGAAGCCGGTTTCGAAGTTGCCCCACAGCGCCTGGTTCTTGTCCCAGTCCACGCGCACGTACAGGCGGCCCATCGTGTCGACGTCGCGGTACGTGGTCGAATCGTCGCCGTAGACCGGGTAATACTGATCCGGATCGAGGCGGCGGAACACGTCCTGCGGATCGGCGTCCCAGAAGCCGTTGAACAGCTCCTTGACCTCGCGCTCCTGCGTGTCGGCTTGCGCGGTGATCAGGTATTTGCCCTTGATCTTGCCCTTCAGGTAGAACGCCAGGCGGCCTTCCAGCAGGAAGTCCTTGTCGTAGTGATCGTCGCCGGCCAGCGGTTCGATCGAACCGGAAACACTGCCCTTCGATGCCGTCAGATCCGCCAATGCGACGGCGAACATGTAGCGGCCGCTCACGTCGATGTCGAGCGTGTGGTGGATTTCCTGCTTGTTTCTGCCGATCAGGCCGACGTCGAACTTGTGCTGACCGATCGGCACGAGATATTCGGCGACCAGCTTGCGCTCCAGGTCGACCGGATAGGTCTCGCCGTTGATCTCGACGTTGTATTCCTCAGGGATGTTGCGGCCCTGGATGCGGATGCGCGAACCGTAGATCGGGATGTTCTGCTGCCGCAAACCGTTGCTGCTGCCGAACACGCTGTCGATCAGGCTCTTTTCCTGCGCATCGTCGTCGGTGTAGTTACTGCCGTACTGCTTCTCGATGGAATTGCGCAGCAGATCCGCACCGCGCTGCACGTCTTCCGGCCGCGCCAGCTGCATGCGGCTGGCGTAGGTCTCGTCGTAGGCACCGTCCGCACCATAGGCGCGGACGATGTAGATCAGTTCATCACCGACGCGTGCTTCAAGACCGGCGGGCAGCGTGCCATCCCACTTCACGTCGCTCACCGCCGCGATCGGCAGCGGCACCGTGGCCAGCGGATCGACCAGATCCTGGTCGGAAGCCCGATAGATCAGGACTTCGGCGCGCTGGATGAAGGCGGAATAGTTGTTGCGGGCGTAGAACTGCACCGGCTTGGTGATGCGGCCGTTCTCGAAGGACACCAGCGACGGCGCGGACACCGTGAGTTCGGGCTGGCCAAGATTGGGATCCTCGGTCGCCCAGATCACGCCGCCGTTGGGCAGCTGCGCGGTCCACTTGCCGATCGCCACGGCCTTGCCCGGGCCACCGGCGACCGTCTGGCCCGCGGTCGGCTGTTCCGTCTGCACGCTGACGCGACGATCAGGTTGCAACGCTTTCGACGTCGAGGCATCGGTGCCGGTGACTGGCTGGCGTGCGCCACGCGTGCGCACGCGCATCACCACGCCCTTCTCGTCCGAGCAGGTGTTGCCGCTGCAATCGACGGCCGGAGGTGTCTGCTGTTCCCCGCTGCCGCCGGATGCGCCGGCGACGGTCGCCGTCGACGTCTCCTGCGCCGCCGCCAGAGGGGCGACGCCGGAGAGCAGGCAGATCAGGGTGTAGTCGAGCAGTTTCATTTTCATGTCGGCGTCCCCCCGGTTATTTGCTTGAACCGACAGGGGCTGTCGGGTTGTCGCTGATTTCCACGCGCAGCTTGCTGCGCACCTCCGGGCTCAATTTCGCTGCGATGGCCTCGTACACCGCCTTGGCGCGACGCAGTGCGAGCGCGTCGTTGTAGGCAGGCGCTCCGCGTTTGTCGGCATGCCCGATCACGCCCACCCCGATCTCGCCAGCACGCCCTGTCCCAAGCTTGTCGATGTCGGCCGCGATCTTCTCGATCACCGGCGCGAACTCCGGCTTGATCTCGGATTTGTCGGTGTCGAACAGCACATCACCGAGCAGTCGCGATTGACCGTCCAGCTTCAACAGCGTGCTGCCGGCATCGGCGACATCCGTGCGCAGGCTGACCTGCAGCGACTTCGCCTGTTCGGCCGAGAGCTGCGCCAGCAGCGCCGACTGCACCGCCTTGGCGCGGTCGTAGGCCAGGGCCTGCGACTCGCCATTCGCCGCGATCACGACTTCGCCGCCGCTGTGCTGCTTCACCTGCTCGGCCATCTTGTCGATGACCGGCAGGTACTGCTCGCGCAGCTTGGCGCTGGCGTCGTCGAACATCACCTCGCCCAGCTCCATCTCGACCTGCTCGTCGCCCTTGCCCTCGATCAGGCCGGACGGCAGCTTGATGCCGAAGTCGAAGCGCACCGGCAGTCCGGGCGTGATACGGCGGACCTGCGGGTTGTCGGTGGTGAAGACACTGCCTGGCGGCAGGGTCGCCGGATCCACCTTCAGGATGAAGTTACGTCCGCGGTTGGCCGGGCCACCGTTGATGCCGATCAGGTTATAGCGACCGAACTGATCCGTCTCGACGATCAGGCCTTCCACCGAAGCGATGCGCACGCCGGGGATGCCGCGTTCGTCGATGCCGGCGTTGCCGATCACGTAATCGACGCGGTAGCCGCCATCGATCTGGCTGACGCGACGCTCCACGGTCGGCTCCGCACCCGTCAGACCCTTGGCGGCGTCGCCGCTGTTGCGTTCGAGGCGGGTCTTGCCGGCCGCATCCATGCGCACGCTCACGCCCTGCTTCGTGGTGAGCACGAAGTCGTCGGTGAAGTCGAGCGAGCTGAGCTTCTGGCTCACCACGACCTTGTGCGCATCGACCGTGTCGGCCTCGGACTGACGACCGGACACTTCGCCGATCGCGATGCCATGCAGCATCGGCGAGCTGGCGTCGGGCTCCGGTGCCGGGCCGTTGCCGCGATCGACCGTGGTCGAGTTCGGCACATAGGCACCCGGAGCGAAGCCGCCCTGGACATGCACGCCGGTCATCGTCGCGGGATCCTGCCAGCCGTCACCGTCGCGATCGTCGTAGGCGTTACCGATGATCAGCGATTCGTCGAGCAGCGGATCGGCCACCAACTGCACGTTGGCCGTCGCGTCGTTCGAGATCGTCGTTCCGCGCTCCTGCACGATGGCGTGGTTGGTGTGGATGCCCGCACCGACGCCCGCGCCGACACGCAGCAGATACATCACCGTCGCACGCTCGCCGGCCTTGATGTCGATCTGATCGACGCCGATCGGGTACGTGCCCGTCAGGCGACCGGCGCCATCGCGATCCGCCACGGTCAACGAGTTGTTGACGTAGGTGAAGCCCGCGGGCGGCGTATCGATCAGCACGCCGTTGACGAGATCCGATTCGCCCGTGTTCTCCATCGTCACGGTGTAGCGGACCAGATCGCCGATCTTCACGTCGCGCGGCGAGGCCGTCTTGATCACGTGTATGCGAGCCGCGCTCTTGATCTCGACGCTGACCTGCGCAGGGTTGGACTTCAGACCGGTCGTATCCGACACCGTGTATTCGATCGGCGTGGTCTTGCCGACGAAGTCCTCTTCCGGCGTGAAAGTGATCGTGCCGTCCGGATTCACCTTCCAGGTGCCTTCGCCCGGCACGACCAGGGTCTTGCCGTCGCCAGGGGCGCCGACGATCACGACCGTGCCCGGATCGATGTTGTTGTCAGGATCGGTGTCGTTGCCGAGCACCGGGATCGTCACCGGCTGGCCAGGCGCGCCCGTACCCGCATCCGGATCCGGATTCGCGACCGGCGGCTGGCCCTTCACGTCCACCGTCACCGTCGCGGTGTCACACACCGGCGTCGGCGTCGAGGTGTCGCACACCTGATAGGTGAAGGTATCCGTGCCGATGAAGTTCGGATTCGGCGTGTAGACGATCGTGCCGTCGTCGTTCACCGTCACCGTGCCATTGGACGGCGGCACGGTGATCGTGACCGAGCCCGGATCCAGCGGCGCGCCCGTCACGGTGTCGTTGTCGAGCACCGGGATCGTCACCGGCTGGTTGGCCGGTGTTTCGGCGGGATCGTCGACCGCGGTCACCACGTTCGGCTGCACCGTCACCGTCACCGTCGCGGTGTCGCACACCGGCGTCGGCGTCGAGGTGTCGCACACCTGATAGGTGTACGTATCCGTGCCGGCGAAGCCGGGCTTCGGCGTGTACGTGATCGTGCCGTCCGGGTTCACCACGGTGGTGCCGTTGGTCGGCGGCGTGGTCACCGTCACCGAAGCCGGATCCAGCGGCTGGCCGGTCGTGGTGTCGTTGCCCAGCACCGGCGTGGTCACCGGCGAGTTCTGCGGCGTGTTGGCGGTGTCGTCGATCGCGGTGACGACATTCGCCGCTACGGTTACCGTCACCGTCGCCGTGTCGCAGACCGGCGTCGGGGTCGAGGTATCGCACACCTGATAGGTGTACGTATCCGTGCCCGAGAAGCCAGGTGTCGGCGTGTAGGTGATGCTACCGTCCGGGTTCACCACGGTGGTGCCGTTCGGCGGCTGCACCGTCACCGTCACCGAGCTCGGGTTCAGCGGAGCGCCGGTCGTAGTGTCGTTGCCCAGCACCGGCGTGGTCACCGGGGTGTTCTGCGGTGTGTTGGCCGTGTCATTGACCGCGTCGACCGTGTTGGCCGCGACCGTCACTGTCACCGTTGCCGTGTCGCAGACCGGCGTCGGGGTCGAGGTGTCGCACACCTGATAGGTGTACGTATCCGTGCCCGAGAAGCCCGGGGTCGGCGTGTAAGTGATGCTGCCGTCCGGGTTCACCACGGTGGTGCCGTTGGTCGGCGGCGTGGTCACCGTCACCGAACCCGGATCCAGCGGAGCGCCGGTCGTGGTGTCGTTGCCGAGCACCGGCGTGGTCACCGGGGTGTTCTGCGGCGTGTTGGCGGTGTCGTTGACCGCGTCGACCGTGTTGGCCGCCACCGTCACCGTCACCGTTGCCGTATCGCAGTTGCTCGGATTGAGCGTCTCGCAGATCTGGTAGGTGAAGGTATCCGTGCCCGAGAAGCCCGGGGTCGGGGTGTAGGTGATCGTGCCATCCGGATTGATCGTGGTCGTGCCATTGGTGGGCGGCACCGTCACGGTCGTCGTGACCGTGCTCGGCGTCGCCGGCACACCGTTGAGCGTGTCGTTGCTCAGCACCGGGACCGTGACTGGCGTGTTCTGCGGCGTGGTCGCAGGATCGTCGGTCGCTGTGATCGGCGCCGCCGAGACGGTCACCGTCACGTTGGCCGTATCGCAGTTGCTCGGGTTCAGCTGTTCGCAGATCTGGTACACGACCGTGTACGTGCCCGCCGGCGTACCCGGGGCCACGTTCACCGCACCCGTGGCCGGGTCCAGCGTCACGTTCGGGTTGGTCGTCGAGGTCTGCGTCAGCGTGACGTTGGCGAGCGTCGCCGCCGCACCGTTCAAGGTGTCGTTCGTCAGCACGTTCGGCACGGCAGTGCCGCCCGACGCACCGTTGGCGCTACCGCTGTCGTCCACAGCATCGATCGGGGC
>NZ_JBXAPK010000016.1:0-42217 GCF_058803905.1 Luteimonas sp. GW821-FHT14E02
GCTTATCAAAAGAAATGAACTCGGCCGCGCAGCGGACGAAACGCTCTTGCTCTTCACAAGCAACAACAACAGCAAAAGTCAAATGGATCCCAGCTTTCGCTGGGACGACGATCAAGCCAAGCCAAAAGCTGGATGACCAGCCATCCGGCTGTTAAAAACCCGGCCTCCGCCGGAATGACGAGCAAGGGCAACAACCAGATGACCAACTACCCGTCTGCTGAAAGCCCGCTACGCGAGAATGACGAGCCAGAAAGAAGTCTCACTCCGCCAACGCATAAATCCCCGGCAAATTCCTTCCCTGCTCGTGATAATCCATCCCAAACCCAAACACATACCGATCCGGCACCGTCACCCCAACGTAATCCGCCTCGATACCATCCACACAGCGATCGTGCTCCTTGACCGCCAGCACGGCCACCCGTACCTCGTCGGCGCCTTGATCCTCGCACCAGCGCTTCACCGCATACAGCGTGTGCCCTTCGTCCAGGATGTCGTCGACCAGCAATATGCGACGCCCACGCATCGGCGTGGCCGGACGATGCAGCCAGGCCAGCCCGGAACCAGAAGTGCTGCCGCGATAACGCGTGGCATGCAGGTAATCGAATTCGAGATCCAGCCCGCGCTCACCAAGCGCCAGCGCCAGCGACGCCGCGAACGGCATCCCGCCATGCATGATCGTGACGAACAACGGCGGTTGCGCATCCTCGCGATAATCCGAATGCACCGCCTCGGCCATGCGCGCGATCGCGGCATCCAGCGCGGCGCGATCATGGATCAGATCGGCGCCCACCAGCGCCTCGGCAAGCCGCGGCTGACTCATGCGTATCCTCCCTGTTCACCACCCAGACGCGACTGTGCCTGTTCGTAGCGTGTATCGGCGAGCAATCCATCCCAACCGCGGAAACCACGACCGATCAGGCCGATCAAGGCCATCGTGTTGAGCTTCCTTCCGGCGACCGCCGCCAGCGATTCCTCAACAAGTTCCGGATGACAGACCAGCACCACGTCGCAGCCGGCATCCAGATGCGCGTCGATGCGTGCTTTCACGCCACCCGCCGAGAACGCGGCGGCCATGCCAATGTCGTCGGAGAACACCACGCCGCGAAAACCAAGCCCGCCGGAAGCTCGATCCTTGCGCAGGATCTCCTCGATCCAGAAGCGCGAATAACCAGCCGGCTCCGGCGCCACCTGCGGATAGGCGACGTGCGCGAGCATCACCGCGTCGGCGCCCGCCTCGATGCCCGCCGCGAACGGCACCAGATCGCTCGCGCGGATTTCCGCCAGCGAACGATTGTCGACCGCGTCGTCGAAATGCGTGTCCTCGCGCACGGTGCCGTGACCGGGAAAATGCTTGAGCGTGGCTGCCATCTCCGCAGCATGCATGCCGCGGATGTAGGCGCGGGTGAATTCGGCGACGATCTGCGGATCGTCGGAAAAGGCGCGATCGCCGATCGCCAGATTGCCGCGCCCCAGATCGACCACTGGCGCGAAGCTCAGATCCACGCCGCTGGCGCGCACTTCGCTCGCCATCACCCAGGCGTGCTCCTGTGCGAGTTCCAATGCCGCGACCGGGTCGGCCGCGTACAACCGCCCGATGTTCTCCAGCGGCGGCAAGGCGCTGTAGCCTTCGCGGAAGCGCTGCACGCGTCCGCCTTCCTGGTCCACGCAGATCAGCTGCGGCCGCGGCGCGGCCTCGCGGATCGCGGCGGACAGTTCGGACACCTGCGCCTTCGAGGCGAAATTGCGCTTGAACAGGATCACGCCAGCGCAGGCGTCGTGCTGCAGCCAGTCGCGCTCCTGTGCCGTGAGTTCGGTGCCGGCGACGCCGATGACGAGCATGGTTTACTCCAGGAAATCCGTGGCCTTGCGTTCGCCCTCGCTCCATTGCGAATACGGACGCGAGGCCAGGGCCAGATTGTAATAGCGTGCGCCGTCCGTGACTTCACATCCGAGCCAGGTTGGCCGCTGGAACGCCTCGTCGGCGCTGCCCAGCTCGATTTCGGCAACCACGAGCCCCGCATTCTCGCCCAGGAACTCGTCCACCTCCCACAAATGACCGGCGTGGTTCACATAATGCCGCCGCTTGTCGATCATGCCGCCGACGCACAACTTCAGCATTTCACGGGCGTCCTGCGGCGGAATCGGATAGTCGAATTCCTGCCGGGTGTGGCCGAGTTCGCGCGACTTGATGTTCAGGAACGCCTCGTCACCGGCCAGGCGCACGCGCATCGATGCCTTCTGCGCACCGCTGTCCATCGCCACCTGGTCGTTGAGATACCCCTGCGCCATCGCCACGGTCTCGTGCGCCTCCTGGCGCCAGCCGTCGCCGACGACGAGGAATTTGCGTTCGATTTCGATGCCCATCGTCAATTATTTCCCGGGTTCGAACACGGCGATCGATTCCACGTGCGCCGTATGCGGAAACATGTCCATCACGCCGGCCGCGCGCAGCGACCAGCCCTGCTCGTTCACCAGATAGCCGGCATCCCGGGCCAGCGATCCCGGATGGCAGCTCACGTACACGATGCGCTTGAATTGCTTCAGCGGCAGCTGGCGCAGCACATCGATCGCGCCCGAGCGCGGCGGGTCGAGCAGCAGCTTGTCGAATCCCTGCCGCATCCACGGTGTGCCGCGCTGATCCTGGGTGAGATCGGCCGAATGGAATTGCGCATTCGAAAGCCCATTGTGCGCGGCGTTCTCGCGTGCGCGCGCCACGAGCCCGGCCTCGCCTTCCACGCCGACCGCCTCGCGCACGACGCGCGCGAGCGGGAGCGTGAAATTGCCGAGTCCACAGAACAGATCGAGCACGCGGTCATCCGGCTTCACGTCCAGCAGTTCCAGCGTGCGGGCGATCATCTTTTCGTTGAGCCCGGCATTGACCTGGATGAAGTCGAGCGGGCGGAATTTCAGTTCGACATCCCACGCCCGCAACCGGAACGCCAGCGGCGGCCCGCTCCCATCGGCATGGAGCGGCCACAACGGATGCACGGAATCGATGCCGCCGGGCTGCAGGAAGATCGCGAAACCGTGTTCCTGGGCGAACGCGACCAGCTTTTCGCTGTCCGCCGTCGATAGCGGCTGCAGATGACGGAACACCAGCGCGACAGTCTCGTCGCCGGCAATGAACTCGATCTGCGGGATGTCGCGCCGCGCCTCCATGCCGTCGACCAGCGCGGCCAATGCCTCGACGTGCTCGCCGATCTGCGGAATCACCGTATGGCAGACCGACAGTTCGGCGACGAAGCGCGGATCGCGCTCGCGGAAACCGACCAGCGTCTTGTCCTTCTTCTCCACGCGCCGCACCGAGAACCGGCCCTTGCGGCGATACCCCCAGCTGTCGGCGGTCAACGGCGGCAACAGGGCTTCCGGCGTGACGTGGCCGATGCGCTCGAGGTTCTCCTGCAACACGCGCTGCTTGGCGAGGATCTGCTTCGACTCTTCCAGATGCTGCAGCACGCAGCCACCGCAGACGCCGAAATGCGGGCAGCGCGGTTCGACGCGATCGGCGGAGGCTTGCAGCACTTCCACGGTCACCGCCTCGTCGAAGTGGCGCGAGCGCGCGGTCTGCCGCGCCATCACGCGCTCTCCGGGGAGTGCGCCAGCGACGAACGTAACCTTTCCGCCCTCGGCCGTTTCACGAGCGGCCTCGATGCCCGGGGCTTTACCGTCCTCCCGACGGGCAACGCCGCGCCCGTCGTGGCTCAAGTCATGGATGTCGGCGAGGAAAGGCGTCTGGTCGAGTCGGGCCACGTGGCGATGGGCTGCGGGCGGAATGGCCGCCTATTGTCGCAGATACCGCGCTGTCCTCTTCTCCTGGGAGAAGAGGACGCATCGCCCGCGGATTCACGATGCCGTCATTTCTGCTTCCAGCCGCCGCCGGCATCCTGGTACCACCAGCCGCCCTTGGCACTGTCCGCCCACTGCCGGGCGAACACGCCGCGAATCTGCGCTTCCCACTCCGGGTGGTTGTTGGCGACGGCGATCTCGCGATACACGGCCTTGGCATCGCGATTCTGGTCGGCCACCGCCTGGTTGACGCCGACGCGATCGGACAGGCCGATCTTGGACGCATCGCGCACCTTCACCTCGCCGTTGTTGGCGAATCCGAGCGCGCCGGCATCGAAATACTTGCGCAGGCTGCCGTCGAAGCGGCTCTTCATGCGCGCCTGGATGGCCTGGATCGCCGGCGTCTTGATGTTGATGTCGGGCTGGTCCTGCGCGTAGGCCGGGGCGATGCCGATCAGCATCAGCGGATCGAACTTCACCCGCATGGCCATGCCGCCGGGCTTCGG
Source organism: Luteimonas sp. GW821-FHT14E02 (assembly GCF_058803905.1). Lineage (NCBI taxonomy): Bacteria > Pseudomonadati > Pseudomonadota > Gammaproteobacteria > Lysobacterales > Lysobacteraceae > Luteimonas > Luteimonas sp. GW821-FHT14E02. The sequence continues at coordinate 4,293 of NZ_JBXAPK010000016.1, forward strand.
CGCAGGAGCGGGTGCCGACTCCGGCTGGGACGGCTGCGCATCGTCGCCGAGCACCTTGTCGACGAACTCCTTCGCCGCCTCCTTCGCCTCCGCCGCCGGGAAATAGACATTGATGGTGACGCAGGCGGTCAGGGCCAACGCCGCGATGACCGGCATTCCTAGCAAACGACGCATGTCTGTTCTCCCGGAGAAGTTGCGAGGCTGTTGATTCGATACGACTTATTCAAACACAGGCTTCACATCGCCCTTGCCGACGGCCGCGACCCGCTCGACCAGGGTCGGCCAATCGACCCGGCGATTGAATCCGACCACATTCAACCGAGGCACACCGGCACCTTCGACGATAGTAAATCCAAGGCCGGCTGAACGGAGCCCGCCCATCATGCAGATCTCGTTGGCGAGCCGGCACGACAGGCCGATGCGGCGGTAGCCGAAATCGTCGAACAGGCCGATCAGCCTGCCCTGCAGGCTGCTCACGATCGAAGCATCGCCGACGCTGGAGATGTTCTGCACCGCGCGCTGGCTCAAGCGCTGGCGCACGCCGCGTTTCGGCACGGTGTGCAGTTCGGCGTCGAAGGCCGTCGGCGTCCAGTCGACCAGGCGCAGATTGTCGACGCGGCCTTCGAGCCGGCCGCTGATGCTGCCGAAATCGAATACCTCGGTGATCGCCAGCAGATCGAGATCGTGCAGGGCCAGATCGGCGGACAGCGTCGGCGCGACACCGAAGGGACGCTCCATCGACAGCGCCGAGACGGCGATCCGGCCACCGAACAGCTGCATCGACAGTCCGCCGTCGAAATCGATGCGCTCGTCGGCATAGCGCGCGACCGGAATGCTGCCGCTGAGCGTGCCGCGGAACGCCGGGCCGCCCAACGATGTCGACAGCTTGCCGATGTCGAGTCCGTCGAGCGTCAATCCGAAGCCGAGCTGCAACCCACGTTCGCCCGAGGGGGGACGCAGGGTCAGGCCGTCGAAGCGCATGGTGCCGTCGAGAATCGGGACGGTCACGGCATCGCGCGTGCGCAACTCACCTTCGGCGCTGCGCCAAGGCAGGATCGCGGCACCGAACGGAATGCCATCGAGCGCACCCGAGCGCCAGCGCAACATGCTGTCGACGGCGGCGCCGTCGGAGTAGCGCAGATCGCCGTCCAGCCCTTCGAAGGCGAAGCGGTTGTTCGTTTCGTCCTTCAGAGAAACATCGTGCAGGCGCGCGTCGATGCTCGACAGCGCTCCGCGCCTGAGTGCGACTTTTGCATCGAGCCCTCCCTGCATCCGCATGCCGGCAAGGCCGGCCACGCCAAGCGTGCCGGAAAGATAACGCTGGCCGACCGGCGCCAGATCGGCGCTGCGCAGATCGAGGTCGAGGCGATCGAGCGTGGCGTCCGCAGCGAATCCGGCCGAACCCGTCACCTGCAAGGCGTCACCATCGCGCCATTCGAATGCGGGCAGCGTCCATCCCTCGCCCGCGCGCTGCATCGCGTCGATGCGCAATGTCACTGGTGAACGCTGCGCGGAAGCATCCGGGATCGCGATGTAGGTGCTGCCGAACAATAGTTCGCCGCCGCGCAATTCACTATCGACCGTCAACAGCGTCGCATTGCCCGGCTTGCGGTAATCGATGTGAAAAACACCATTGAGCTTGTCCGCCGCGATGCTGGCATCGGGCGTTTCGAGCGCGCCGTCGGCCAACGCCAGACGGCCATCGACACGCAACGGACCGCGCGCCGGCACGCGCGCGTTGAGCTGGCCATCGAGCGTGCCGCGCTTGAGCTGCCCGTCGGGCCAGGCTTGCGAGGCCAGGGCCTGCACCCAGGCCACCGGCACGCGGGTCAACACTAGTTCGGTGTCGTCGGGTGTCGCCGCGCTGCGATGCAGGGCGAAGCTCGCAGTGCCTTGCGACAACGTCGCATCGGTACTTGCGGTGGCGAGCGCCAGCGACAGCCGCATCGGCTTGCCTTGTGGTGTTCGCAACGTGCCGTCGCAATGCCAGCCGCCCTGCGCATCGCGTGACAGCGGGCAACGCCAGGTGAGATTCCGGAACCGGTAGCCGAGATCAGGCGCATCGATCTGCTCCGCGCTCAGCGTGAGATCACCTCGCGCCGCCTGTGCCGGCCAGTCGAGCCGAACCCACACGCCCTGCAAGGTGGCGACAGCGGTGCTGACACGAGCGATCTTCGCCGTGAGCACGCGCGCATCGGCGGGCGCGGCGAAGGCACACAGCATCGACAGCAACAGGTGTAGGATCGCCCGCGACATGGCCCCTAGCATACCGACAACCCGTCAAGTTCCATGACACCGCGCATTCTTCTCGTCGAGGACGATCCGGTGACACGGGCCTTCCTGACGGCCGCCGCCGAAGCCCTGCCCGCTCGCGTGGATGCGGTCGACTGCCTGGCGGCCGCGCGCGACCGCATCCGCACGCAAACCTACGATCTGTGGCTGGTCGACGCGAATCTGCCGGACGGCCAGGGGGCGATGCTGCTCGAGGAACCGCAACGGCAAGGCACCGCTGTGCTCGCACACACGGCCGCGTGCGAGCAGGCGACGCTCGCACGCCTGCGGGAAGCCGGTTTTACCGATGTCCTGGTGAAACCGCTCACCGCCACGGCGCTGCAGGCAGCGATCCGCAACGCGATCACGAGCGAGGGCGTGTCGTCCTTCAATGCCGATGCGCTCGCGAACGATCGAACGGACACCCTGCCTCTCTGGGACGATGCCAAGGCGCTGACCGCGCTCAACGGGCAGCGCGCCCACGTCGATGCCTTACGCGGCCTGTTCCTCGAAGAATTGCCCGCCACACGCGACACGATCGCCGCGGCGGCGCACCATCGTGACCTCGACGCCATGCGCGCCTCGTTGCACAGGCTGCGCGCCAGTTGCGGCTTCGTCGGGGCGACACGTCTGGACGCGACAGTCGCGGTGCTGCATGGCGCGCCGGACTCGCCCGAAGCACTGGCGGACTTTCTCGCCGTGGCTCAGGACACGTTGTCGTCGCGCTGAGGCTTGGCGACGAGGCGGCCGATCTCGCCGATCAGTTCCCACGATTTCAGCCCGCGACCGCCGAGATGATGCGCGATCACCGTGCGCATCGCGCGGCGCAGGCCGGCCAGTTCCTCGACTTGCGGCGGAGTTTCGGTGTCGGCGGCCAGCGCCAGCAGGGCGCGCCCCGTGGCGGTGCGATCACGGCTGCGATCAGACATGCCGCCGCCATTGTCGCGCTCGCTGAGCAGGCGTCGCGGTCCTTGTTCGGGATCGAGGTGATAACGCGCGGCCGGATCGACCGGCGTGCCGTCGCCGTCATGCGACAAGTCGAAACCGAAGCCGAGCGCTTCCAGCAGATCGCGTTCGAAGCGCCGCAGTGTCCAGGCGAGCGGCGCCTGTGTGCGCAGGCGTTCGCGCGTCTGGCCGTAGATCGCGTACAGCTCCGTGTGCGGGTCCTGGCGCGGCGCGAGGCGCAGCAGCAATTCGTTGATGTAGAAGCTGGCCAGCATGGCGTCGTCGACGAGCTGCGGGGCGACGTCGATGGCCTCGGCATGCGTCAGCAATGCCAGCTCGCCGCGCTGCACGGCATCGAAGCGGATGTGCTGCAACGGCTGCAGCGCGGCGCGCAGCACGTGTCGCTTCGGTCCCTGCACGCCGCGCGCGACCAGGCCGAGGCGGCCGTGATCGGCGCTCAGGACTTCCAGCAGCAGGCTGGTCTCACGCCAAGGGCGCGCGTGCAGGACGTAAGCGGGCTGGGAGTCGTAGCGCATGCGGCTAGTCGGAAAGCGCTTCTCTTTTGCTTGTCATTCCCGCGCGGCGGGAATGACAAGCAAAAACATAACCCTCGTCAGAATCACGGAGGCTGCTTCAATCGTGATAACCGAGGCTGCGCAACGCGGCCTCGTCGTCCGACCAGCCTTGGCGTACCCGCACCCAGGTTTCGAGAAATACCTTTGCGTCGAACAGGCGTTCCATCTGCTGCCGCGCCTTGCTGCCGATCTCGCGCAGGCGCGTTCCGCCCTTGCCGATGACGATGGCCTTCTGGCCGTCGCGCTCGACCCAGATCACCGCGCCGATGCGCAGCATCGCGCCGTCGACGGTGAAGGATTCGATTTCCACGGTGGTCGCATACGGCAGCTCGGCGCCGAGCTGGCGCATCAGCTGCTCGCGCACCATCTCGCCGGCGAGGAAGCGCTGGCTCTTGTCGGTGATCTCGTCCTCGGCGTACAGCGCCGGCTGTTCCGGCACCAGCGACAGCAGCGTGGCGGTGAGCGCTTCCAGGCCATTGCGCTTGAGCGCGGAAATCGGATGCACGCCGGCGAATTCGCGCCCTTCCGTCACGCGCTGCAGGTAAGGCAGCAGCGCGCTCTTCTCGCGCAGCCGGTCGATCTGGTTGACCACGAGCACCGCCGGCACACCGGCATCGCGCAATGCCTCGAAGGCGAGTGTGTCCTCCTCGTCCCAGCGTCCCGCCACGACCACCAGCACCGCCACGTCGACGCCTTCCAGCGCGCCGCGCGCGGCGCGGTTCATCATGCGGTTCATGGCCGAGGCCGAGTACTTGCCCTGCTCGCGATGCAGGCCGGGCGTGTCGACCAGCAACAGCTGCCCCTGCGGACCATCCTGTCCAGAGAAAGTGGCGATGCCAAGCAGCCGATGCCGGGTGGTCTGCGGCCGGTTGGAGACGATGCTGACCTTGGCGCCGACCAGGGCGTTGACCAGCGTGGACTTGCCGACATTGGGGCGGCCGATCACGGCCACCTGTCCGGCGCGGAAGGAAGTTGGGGACATGGCGGAATTCTACCGACACCGGGCGTGCAGGACGCCGCCGCCGACCACAATCGACCGCGAAACGGTTATGCCACGGCTTCCAGCAGGGCCAGCACCGCCTCGGCGGCGGTCTGTTCGGCGGCCCGGCGCGAACCGCCCTCGCCGACCGCCGACAGCGGCGGCTCGACGACGGTGCAGGACACGCGGAAGGATTTGGCGTGGTCGTCGCCGGATTCGGCCACCAGTTCGTAGACCGGCAACGCGCGCTGGCGCGCCTGCAGCCATTCCTGCAGCCTCGTCTTGGCGTCCTTGTCGACCTTGCCCGCGGGCGTCTCGTTGACCGCGTCCTCGAACCACGGCAGCACCACGCGCCGGCAGGCCTCGAAGCCGGCGTCGAGGTAGATCGCGCCGACCAGCGCTTCGAGCGCGTCGGAGAGGATCGAATCGCGGCGGTGGCCGCCGGATTTCATCTCGCCGGGGCCAAGGATCAGGTTGGCGCCGATCTCCAGGCTCCGCGCGATGGCGGCGAGCGAGGATTCGCGCACCAGCTCGGCGCGGGCGCGCGTGAGGGCGCCTTCGTCGGCCTTCGGCCAGCGCCGGTAGAGCGCCTCGGCGACGATCAGCCCGACCACGGCGTCGCCCAGGAATTCGAGGCGCTCGTTGTGCGGAGCACCGGCGCTGCGGTGAGTCAGCGCCTGCGTCAGGAGTCCGCGATCGGCAAAACTATGACCGGCAAAAGCATGGCCCGCGTATTGGCGGCTACCGTCAGTTCCCATTGCGGCCGAGGGTGCCATCGGCATGGAACTTGCCGACGATATCGAGATTGCCGAACAGCGGTTTGCGGATCTCGTAATCGACGGCCATCTTCCAGCCGCCGTTCTCGCCGCGCTCGAGCTTGACGTCCTGCGGCTTCACGTTCTCGGAATAGCTGATGTCCAGGCGCCTGAAAAACAGGGTCTTGATGCTGCCCACGTCCTGTTCGGCGATTCCCGGCTCGTTCTGCAAGCCCTTCAGCGCCTGCTTCACCGAGTAGTACTCGTAGTACATCGGGAACACCCGCATCCCGAAGTAGACGAAGAGCCCCGCCACGCACAGCGTGATGACGAAGCCGAGCAAGGACATACCGCGTTGCGTGCGTCTCATGGCCATTTTTCCCCCAATGACAGTGACAGTGTTCGTTGCCCCGCCCTTACGTTACTGGATGCCGTCGCCGATCCGCGAGGTGTCGAAGTTGTTTTTGCACAGATTGCCGATGCTGTCGCAGTTCAGCCAGATCATGAAGGCCTTGCCGCGGATGTTCTGCTCGGGCAGGAAGTGGAAGGCCCAGAAGCGGGCGTCGTCGCTGCGGTCGCGGTTGTCGCCCATCACGAAGTAGTGGCCCGGCGGGACCGTCCACTCGCCCTCGCCCTGGTCGACGAAGATGGCCTTGTCGAACTCCAGTACCGAATGCGGGCGGCCCGGCAGTTCCTCGGTGAGCTCGGTGGCACCGGTCATGTCGGCGCCGCTGCCCTTGCCGACGTATTCGCCGACGCGCTTGTACGCGAACGGAACGCCGTTCACATAGACCTGGTTGTTCTTGTAGGCCACGGTGTCGCCCGGCAGGCCGATGATGCGCTTGATCCAGTCCTGGTCCGGGCTTTGCGGCGGCTTGAACACCACCACGTCGCCGCGCTTGGGCTCGCCGATCGACAGGATCTTGGTGTTGGTGACCGGCAGGCGCAGGCCATAGGTGAACTTGTTGACGAGGATGAAATCGCCAGTGAGCAGGGTCGGCATCATCGAGTTGGACGGGATGCGAAATGGCTCCGCCACGAAACTGCGCAGGATCAGCACGATCGCCAGCACCGGGAAGAAGGCCTTGGCGTAATCGACGACGATCGGGTCGCGGCCCTCGTCGAGCAATCCGGCGTTGCGCTTGCGCGCGGCGGCGAAGAACAGCTTGTCGACCAGCCAGATGAAGCCGGAGGCCAGCGTCGCCACGACCAATGCGATTTCAAACCATCTCATGCTTGTTCCTTTGACGCTTCTGATTTCCCTTCTCCCCCTGGGAGAAGGTGGCGCGAAGCGCCGGATGAGGGAGGCGGAATGACTGGCCCGGGAAGGTTCCTTGGGTTGGAATCTTCCCGCCCTCATCCGCCCCTTCGGGGCACCTTCTCCCGGTAGGAGAAGGGAAAAGCAAACTACTTGCCATCCACCTGCAACACCGCCAGGAAGGCTTCCTGCGGAATCTCCACGCGTCCGACCTGCTTCATCCGCTTCTTGCCTTCCTTCTGTTTCTCCAGCAGTTTCTTCTTGCGCGAGACGTCGCCGCCGTAACACTTGGCGAGCACGTTCTTGCGCATCGCCTTCACCGTGCTGCGGGCGATGACCTGCGCGCCGATCGCCGCCTGGATGGCGACGTCGAACATCTGCCGCGGAATCAGCTCGCGCATCTTCTCGGTCAGTTCGCGGCCGCGACGGTCGGCGTGGCTGCGATGGACGATGATGCTCAGCGCATCGACCTTGTCGCCGTTGATCAGCGTGTCCACGCGCACGAACGGGCCGGCATCGAAGCGCACGAAGTGATAATCGAGCGAGGCATAACCGCGCGAAACCGACTTCAGCTTGTCGAAGAAATCCAGCACCACCTCGGCCATCGGCAGTTCGTAGCTGATCTGCACCTGGCTGCCGAGATAGGTGATGCCGATCTGCGCGCCGCGCTTCTCCTCGCACAAGGTGATCACGTTGCCGACGTAGTCCGGCGGCGTGAGGATATTGGCGCGGATGATCGGTTCGCGGATCTCCTCCACCTGGTTCACCGGTGGCAGCTTGGCCGGATTTTCGAGCGGCATCGTGCTGCCGTCCGTCTTCAGCACTTCGTAGACGACGGTCGGCGCGGTGGTGATGAGGTTGAGGTCGTACTCGCGCTCCAGGCGCTCCTGCACGATCTCCATGTGCAGCATGCCGAGGAAGCCGCAGCGGAAGCCGAAGCCCATCGCGTCGGAGCTTTCCGGCTCGAAGCGCAGCGCGGCGTCGTTGAGGCGCAGCTTCTCCAATGCCTCGCGCAGCGCCGGATAGTCCTCGGCGTCGACCGGGAACAGGCCGGCGAACACGCGCGGCTGCATTTCCTGGAAACCCGGCAGCGGCTTTTCGGCCGGCAGCGAAGCCAGCGTCAGCGTGTCGCCGACCGGCGCGCCATGCACGTCCTTGATGCTGGCGTTGATCCAGCCCACCTCGCCGGCGCCGAGCTTGGTCAGCACCTTGCGCTTGGGCGTGAACACGCCGACCTGGTCGACCTGATGGACACGCCCGCTCGACATCACCTGGATCTTGCTGCCGGGGACGATCTCGCCCTGCATGACGCGCACCAGCGAGACCACGCCGAGGTAGTTGTCGAACCAGGAGTCGATGATCAGCGCCTGCAGGCGATCGGTGTCGCGCGGCTTGGGCGGCGGGATGCGATGCACGATCGCTTCCAGCACTTCCTCGACGTTCAGACCGGTCTTGGCGCTGATGGCCACCGCATCGGTGGCGTCGATGCCGATCACCGCTTCGATCTCGGACTTGGCGCGATCGATGTCGGCGGTGGGCAGGTCGATCTTGTTGAGGATCGGCACCACTTCCAGGCCCTGCTCCACCGCGGTGTAGCAGTTGGCCACCGACTGCGCCTCCACGCCCTGGGCGGCGTCGACCACCAGCAGCGCGCCCTCGCAGGCGGCCAGCGAGCGGCTGACTTCGTAGCTGAAGTCGACGTGGCCGGGCGTGTCGATGAAGTTGAGCTGGTAGACCTGCCCGTCCCGCGCCTTGTACGGCAGCGAGACGGACTGCGCCTTGATGGTGATGCCGCGCTCGCGCTCGATCGGGTTGCTGTCGAGCACCTGCGCTTCCATCTCGCGCGCTTCCAGACCGCCGCACAGTTGGATGATGCGGTCGGCCAGGGTCGACTTGCCGTGGTCGACGTGGGCGATGATGGAGAAGTTGCGGATATTCCGCATCGGGTCGGACATAGGTCGGCAGTGGGGGCCGTCGAACGGCCGATGCGATAAAGCAGGAGATTATCGCACGGTCCCCGCTTTTTCCTTCTCCCTTCGGAGAAAGCCGGAAACCGCCCGTCAGGCGGCGGACGGACCGGGCGGGGAATCACGTGCCGGGGAATGTTCCCGTCGGCCGGAATGCTCCCGCCCTCGACCGCTTCACACAGCGTCGACCCGCTCCGGGGAGAACGCGAGGATCAGCCCTCGTCGTCCCCGTCGCCGTTGTCCGCACGCGGCGTCACCGCGACGAACTGCGAAGTGGTGCCACGCCGCACCAGCAGCATCACCGTCTGCCCAGTCTTGACGCCGGACAGGGCGCGATCGAGCGCGGCGGCGCTGCCGACGGCCGTGCCGCCGACCCGGAGCACGACATCGCCCGGCTGCAGGCCGGCTTCGCGCGCAGCGATGCCTTCGATGCGGGCGATGCCCACGCCCTCGCCGGACTGCAGACCGGCCTGACGGCGATCGTCGGCACTGAGATCCTGACCGATCAGGCCCAGCGAATTGGACGACTTCGCCGAAGGGCCGCGCGGCGCACCGCCCTGATCCTGGCGCGAGCCCGTGCCGCCGGCCAATCCTTCGTTGAGCTCGGCCAGCGTCAACGTGTAATCGCGCGTCTTGCCTTCGCGCAGCACGCCGAGCTGGACACGGGTACCCGGCGTCATGGCGCCGATCATCGGCGGCACGTCGCTGGACTGGTTGACGATCGTGCCGTTGACCGTGCGGATCACGTCACCGGGCTGCAGACCGGCCTTGTCGCCGGGGCCGCCGGGCGTCACGTCATTGATCAGCGCACCGCGCGTGTCCGGCAATCCGAAGCCCTTGGCCTTCTCGGCGGTGATCGGCTCCAGCGTCACGCCGACCATGCCGCGGCTGACCTTGCCGGTCGCCTTGAGCTGCTTGACCGTATTCATCGCCAGATCGATCGGGATGGCGAAGCTCACACCCATGTAGCCGCCGGAGTTGGAGAAGATCTGCGAGTTGATGCCGACCACCTCGCCGCTGGTGTTGAGCAGCGGTCCACCGGAATTGCCCTGGTTGATGGCGACGTCGGTCTGGATGAAGGGCACGTAGCGCTGGTTGGCGTAGGGATTGCTGCGCCCGACCGCGCTGATGATGCCCGCGGTGACCGAATGATCGAGGTTGAACGGCGAACCGATCGCCACCGCCCACTGTCCCGGCTTGAGCTTGTTGGAGTCGCCAATGCGCAGCGCCGGCAGGCCGCTGGCGTCGATCTTGAGCAGGGCGATGTCGGAGGGTTCGTCGGTGCCGACCACCTTGGCCTTGAACTCGCGGCGATCGGTCAGCTTGACCGTGACCGAATCGGCGTCGTCGACGACGTGATGATTGGTCAGTACATAGCCATCGGGCGAGATGATGAATCCCGAGCCCATCGAGGTGCCGCGCGGACCGTTGCCGGGGCCATCCGGCCCACCCGGGTTGCCAGGAAACGGAACGCCGGGGCCGAAGAAGCGGCGGAAGATTTCCGGGATGTCTTCCTCATCCGGCATCTGCGGCTGCTGCTGTCCGCGTGCGCGACGCGTGGCGGGCTTGCTCCCCACCTCGGCGACGATATTGACCACGCCCGGCCCCACCTGCGAGACCAGCTGGGTGAAATCGGGCAATCCGACCACGACCGGTGCCGGCGCGGTGGATTGTGTGGACTGTTGCGCGGTCGCGACCGGCAACACGATCGCGGTGGTCGCGGTGGCGGTCAGGGCGACCAGGATCGCGGCTTGCAGCGGAGCTTTCATCGGGGAAGCGTCCTCGACAAATGAGGTTGAAGGAAAAGAATAGAGGATGGGCCATCAAGGCCCGGGCACGCGCGATGTCAGCGCGGCCCGGTCGTCCGGTCGGCGGCCGCCTGCGGCTGCGCTCCCGCCTGCGACGGATCCAGATGCGGTTGCAGGAAGGGGTTGCCGCCACTGGTGCCGTAGCTGGCGTTGAGCGCGCCATTGCCCGTGTAATCGCCCAGGATCGTGCGCGGCCACGGCCGCGACTGCGCCGATTGCGTGACGAAGGGATCGCTGGCCTGCGGCGTCGATGCGGCCTCCTGTGTCGCCGCTCCCGCCAGCGCGACGGTCGTGCTCACGGGGGACGTGCTCACGGGAATCGAGGACTGATCCAGCACGACGGAAGCAGACGTGGGCGCCGCGGTGGCGACCAGGCGCTCGGTCGCGCTGCGGGCGCTTTCACGCTGCGGGCGCGAACGGCGTTCGATGGCCCGGCGCGGCACGTCGGCCAGGGCGACCGTGGCCGCGGCCAGCGTCGCGGTATCGGGGGCGCTCGGCGCGGGCGCCGATGGCGTCTGGGTGCGCGCCGGTGCCGGCTGCTGGGCCGACGTCGCGGCCATCTGCATCGAAGGCTCGGGCATGGAAGGCTGCAGGGAATCGGAACCCGGCTGGCGCGCCACGAACAAGGCCGCTACCGCCACCGACGCGGCCAGTGCCGCGCCACCGCCCCAGCGTCCCCAACGTGGACGCCGCGCGGCGCTTCCATCCTGCGCGACCGCCAGCTGCGGCCCGGCGTCGGTCTCGGTGATGGCCAGGAGCACGCGCTGCGAAAACCCCGCCGGAAGCAAGGCGTCGTGACGCCCGCGCAGGATGTCGCCGCAGACCTGCCAACGCTCCCAGCACGTGGCCAGCTCGCTGTCGTGCTCGAGGCGACGCAGCATGAATCTGGCCTCGTCGGGAGCCAGCTCGCCATCGAGCATCGCCGAGAGTTGCCCTTTGAAGTGTTGATCGTGCTTGTCGGGTTGCGCTTGGTTCATATCGCTCGGGTGTCTTGCCTGACGTCTTACAACTGGAGATGTCCGGTACGGTCAGCGAACCGCCCGCTGCCGGGTGCCTTCGCTGTCCATCAATGGCTTGAGTTCCACATCGATCGCCTCGCGCGCCCGGAAGATGCGCGAGCGCACCGTGCCGATCGGGCAATCCATGCGTTGTGCAATTTCTTCGTAGCTCAATCCGTCCACTTCGCGCAGGGTGATGGCCAGCCGGAGCTCTTCCGGTAATGCTTCGACCGCGCGCATCACGGTTTGTTCCATCTGCTGGCGCGCGAGTTCGCGCTCCGGCGTGTCGGTGTCGCGCAGGCGTATGCCGGAATCGAACTGCTCCGCATCTCCGATATCGATGTCCTCGGTGGGAGGACGGCGGTTGTGGGCGACGAGATGGTTCTTTGCGGTATTCACGGCGATACGGTGCAGCCAGGTATAGAACTGGGCGTCGCCGCGGAAATTGCCAATCGCGCGATACGCGCGGATGAAGGCTTCCTGGGCCACGTCCTGGCATTCGCTCCAATCGGAGATGTAACGCCCGATCAGCGCCGCCACTCGATGCTGATACTTGCGCACCAGCAGATCGAAAGCCGCGCTGTCGCCGCGCTGCACGCGCTTGACCAATTCCTGGTCAAGTTCCTGGTTGGGCTCCTGCCGACCTTGTTGTGGTTCCACGACTTCGGCCATCGGGCCGGTGCTCCTCGAGAGCCCTGCCTGTTGGCTGGGCGATATGACCTTCGACACAGGGGAAAGTTCCAATTGCAGTTCGTCGCAGCTTCGTCTCATCTGGGGCCGCGGCACCACTGCCGCAAGCCATGTCCGCCCGAATCACGTCCGATCGGGGAGGAAAACGCTTTCAGCCGGCTTTCAAACGCTCATTTGACGCCGTCAGAACCTCGACGGGATCATAAGGAGCCTGTCATCGTCATCCCTGGGGCCGCCTGAGCGTCGTTCGGGCGCCTTTGCGATAACGTTTACAGTTCTCCCCTCGTAACTTAACGGATGGCACCCATGATTGCAGGGCTCGACGGACTGCGCTTCAGCCATTGGCAAGCCGAGCAGCGCGACGACGGCATCGTCGTGCTGACCCTCGACCGCGCCGGTGAGTCGGTCAACACCTTCTCGCAGGCGGTGATCCTCGAACTGGACGCCCTGCTGGAGCGTCTGTCGATCGATCCGCCCAAGGGACTCATCCTGCGCTCCGGCAAGGCCAAGGGCTTCATCGCCGGCGCCGACATCCATGAATTCCAGGAACTCGACGCCAAGGGCGTGATCGGCGATTCCATCCGCCGCGGCCAGGTCGCGTTCCAGCGCCTGGCCGACCTGCGCTGCCCCACGGTGGCCGCGATCCACGGTTTCGCCATGGGCGGCGGCACCGAGGTCACTCTCGCCTGCCGCTATCGCGTCGCCAGCAACGATGCCAGCACGCGCATCGGCCTGCCGGAAGTGAAGCTCGGCATCATTCCCGGCTGGGGCGGCAGCGTGCGGCTGCCGCGCCTGATTGGCGCGCCGGCCGCGTTCGATCTGATGTTGACCGGACGCACGCTGTCCGCCAGCGCGGCGAAGGCGGTCGGGTTGGTCGACAAGGTCGTCGATCCGGCGCAACTGTTCGACGCGGCCGTCGAACTCGTCCACAAGGGCGCACAGCGTCCGTTCAAGCAGCGCTTCCTCGCCTGGATCACCAACACCTGGCCCGTGCGTCAGGCGCTCGCGCCCACGCTGACCAAGCAGGTCGCGCGCAAGGCGCGCAAGGACCACTACCCTGCCCCGTTCGCGATGATCGAAACGTGGCGCCGCAGCAGCGGCGGCATGCAATCGCTGCTCGCGGCCGAACGCAAGACGGTGGTGAAGCTGGCGAGCACGCCCACCGCGCGCAATCTGGTGCGCATCTACTTCCTGCAGGAGCGCATGAAGGCGCTCGGCGGCAAAGAATCGGGCATCAAGCACGTGCATGTGGTCGGTGCCGGCGTGATGGGCGGCGACATCGCGTCCTGGTCGGCGTACAAGGGCTTCGAGGTCACGCTGCAGGATCGCGAGCAGGAGTACATCGACAAGGCGATGGCGCGCGCGCAGGAACTGTTCGCGAAGAAAGTGAAGGACGAAGCCAAGCGTCCGGAAGTCGCCGCGCGCCTGAAATCCGATCTCAACGGCGATGGCATTCCGAACGCCGATCTCGTCATCGAGGCGATCATCGAACGATCGGAAGCCAAGCGCGAACTCTACGACGCCGTCGAGCCACGCCTGAAACCCGACGCGCTGCTCACCACGAACACCTCCGCGATCCCGCTGACCGAATTGCGCGAGCACATCCGTCGTCCGGCACAATTCGCCGGCCTGCATTTCGTCAATCCCGTGCCGCTGATGCCACTGGTGGAAATCATCCATCACGACACGATGGCGCCGGAGACGCAGCAGCGCCTGGCCGCCTTCTGCAACGCGATCGGCAAACTGCCGCTGCCGGTGGCGGGCACGCCGGGCTTCCTGCTCAATCGCCTGCTGTTCCCCTATCTGCTCGAAGCGGCAACTGCGTATGCCGAAGGCATTCCCGGCGCGGTGATCGACAAGGTCGCGGTGAAGTTCGGCATGCCGCTCGGACCGGTGGAACTGCTCGACGTGGTCGGCCACGACATCGCCTACAACGTGTTGCAGGAACTGGCGCCGTTCCTCGGCCTGCAGGCACCGCCCGCGCTGGCCACGGCACCGGAGCCCGGCAAGCGCGGCAAGAAGGACGGCCAGGGCGTCTATGTCTGGGAGAACGGCAAGCCGAAGAAGCCCGAAGTGCCGAAGGACTACAAGGTGCCGGAGGATCTCGAAGACCGACTGATCCTGCCGCTGCTCAACGAAGGCGTGGCCGTGCTGCACGACGGCGTGGTCGCCGATACCGATCTGATCGATGCAGGCATGATCTTCGGCAGCGGCTTCGCGCCGTTCCGCGGTGGTCCGATGCAGTACATCCGCGAGACCGGCGCCGATGCGATGCTGGAACGGCTGAAGGCATTGCAGGCGAAATACGGCGATCGTTTCGCGCCGCGTCCCGGCTGGGATTCGCCCGCGCTGCGATAAGCACGCGCGCGCTCCGCATGCGGCGAAGCCTCGCGCGTTCGCCGCATCGGCAGCACCATGCCGCCATGCTGCATGGCAATATCGGCTGGCCCGAAGCGCTAAGCCGGTTGTCACTTTTTGAGATCACGCGCCTCCCATGTCGCGGCGAGACTGCCGCCGGACGCATCGCATGCGTCAGCCGATAGACACTCTCGCCAGATTCCGCGTCCGCATTCGCTCAGGATGAGCCGTTCGTGCAAGGTCCAAGACTAGGACCGTCGACAGGAGTTTTCGCGAGGGAACAGACAACCCTGGGAGGGGCCTCGCTAGTGAAAATTCAACGCACGAAAGACGCGCCGGGCACGGACACGGCGTCACGCAAGAATTCGCCGCAGCACCGGCGCCCGGTTTTCTGGTCATTGACTGCATTGGCCCTGGTGTCCGCACTTGCCGCGGCTTCGATGCCCTCGCTGCTGCAAACCGAATCGACAGCGAACAGCAGCACATCAACAGACACGACAACATCGACTGCGATCGCCACAACGAGTGGCGGCGTGATCGCCAACAGTGTCCCCGTCGGCGATGCCGTGTACGATCGCCCCGCGCTGTATGGCCTGGGCAAGGACACCGATCGCGTCATCGCGATGGACGATGGCGTGCGCCTGCGCGCCGACGTTTACTACCCGACCAATCCTGTCACCGGCCAGCGCGCCACCGGCGCATTCCCGGTGCTGTTGCAGCAAACCGTCTACGGCAAGCAGCTGGTGCAGATCTCCGGCAATCTGGATCCCGACAACACCGGCCACCTCGCCCTGCTTGGCGCGATCCTCGATCCGCTGATCGGCCCGCAGGTCGCCGGCATCTCCGCCACCGACGTCCCGTTCCTGGTCAAGCACGGTTACATCGTGGTGGTCAGCGACATCCGCGGCACCGGCCAGTCCGAGGGTGTGTGGGAGCTGTTCCAGCCGAAGGAAGCCACCGACGGTGTCGCGATGGTCCACTGGGCCGCCGCGTTGCCCAACTCCAGCGGCAAGGTCGGTCTGTTCGGCCTTTCGTACATGGGCATGGTGGCCTACAACACCATGGCGAAACTGCCCAAGGGTTCGCCTGTGAAGGCGGCGTTCCCGATCTTCGCCGACAACAATCTCTATCGCGAGCTGTTCACGCAGGGCGGCATTCCCAACGTCGCGTTCGACTACACGATCGGCCTCAACACCATTCCGCTGTTGGGACTGGTGAATCCGGCCCTGGGCCCGGTGCTGCAGGCCGTGCTCAACAACGACACCGAGGCGCTCGCCGAAGGCATCTTCAATCTGATTCCGACCGAACTGCAGCACGTCCAGCAGTGGAATCAGTTCGTCATTCCGACGGTGCTAGAGGCGAACTTCAACGGACCGCGCGCCTACGATCAGGATTACTGGTATTCGCGCAGCGTCGCTGGTCAGCTGGACAAGATCGTCGCGACCGATATCCCGATCTTCGCTGTGGGCAGCTGGCGCGATCTGTTTCCCAGAGGCGCCCTGCACAACTACGTCGGCCTGCAGAATCTGTCCGCGGGACGGCCAGCGGAAGTGCCGATGCTGCCTGGGCAGACCGTCACGCCACGCTACCAGCTGATCATGGGCGACTGGACGCATACCACCTCCGACATCCAGGTGATCCGTCCGCTCATGCTGGAATGGTTCGACACCTGGCTGTACGACATGGACACGCCGCTGCGGCATGAGAGCAACCCGCTGCACCTGTACCAGATGTCCGGCCCCGGCGACGAACTCAACCAGACCGCAGGCATCTGGCGCGGCGGCAAGACCTGGCCGCTGCAAGGCACCCAGGCCAGCAAGTTCTACTTCAGCGGCCAGCGCTCGCCCGACACCGCCAGCTTCGCCTGGAACGATGGCCTGCTGACCGCGTCATCACCCACGGTCAGCAGTGGCTTCAACCAGCTCAAGCACAAGCTGTTCTCTTCTCCGTGCAATGTGCAGACGAATCAATGGTGGGCCGGTACGCCAGCGCTGCTCAGCGGATTGTTCGGCTTCGACATCCCGTGCCTCAACACCGGATCCAGCAACGACTCGACCATGAGCCTCGGCGGTCTGACCTACACCACACCGGCCTTCAGCCAGGACATGGTGATCGCGGGTCCGATCGATGCCGCGATCTACGCCTCGCTGTCGCGCCTGCCGGGCACGTTGCCCAGCGACATTCAACTGGTGGCGACGATCGAACAAGTTGCACCGAACGGCGATTCATTCCCGATCAGCAACGGCGCGCTGCTGGGATCGCATCGCGCGCTCGACACCAGCAGGACCTGGTACGCGAACAACGGCGAACCGCTCCAGCCTTACGCCTACTTCACCCAGGCGAAGCAGCAGAGCGTGCCGGCGCCGCCGCTGGGACTCACCTATCCGCTGTTCTGGGGAGCGGTCACCCGCTACGACATCGAGGTGACGCCGACCTTCGCCAGGATTCCCGCCGGCTCGCATCTGCGCGTCACCATCACCACCGCCGACACGCCGCACCTGTTCCCGACACTGACCCAATTCGGCACGCTGATCGGCGGCGTCTACGGCATCCAGCACAACCGCAACGCCCCGTCCTTCATCAATGTGCCGATCTTCCCGGCATCGGCTTTTGACACGCCGTGCTCGCACGCGTGCCCGACGCAATGAAATTGCGACCCGAAATCTTCGTGCCTCAATGATCTGATTGTCACAGGCGAGCCCGAATATTCGGGCTCGCCTGTCATGCGGCGAACATCAATCCAGCTTGTAGACGAACTCGGCAGCCACTTCACGCCCAACCGGATCGGCGACGCAATACGCGAAACCGCCGCACCACTTGTCCTGGTAGTGCTTGTTGAAGATGTTGCTCACGTAAAGATTGATCGTCGCGTTGTCGTTGATCTTGTAGCCCGCGCTGGCGTTCCAGTAGATCCTGTCCTGGTTGTAGTAATCCACCAGTTCCGTCTTCTGGTTGTAGGTCGGGCTGTTCGGATCGGTATCGGTGCAACCGTTGACGGCTTCCGGACGGAAACCATCCGCGAACGGCGTGCATCCGCCGTAACGATCGCTTCTCGTTCCGCTGATCCAGTCGGTGAAGATCGTCGCGTTCCAGCGCTTTCCGCTGTCCCAGGCGACGCTGGCGCGTCCCTTGTAGCGTGGCTTACGATCAATATCTCGCGTCTCCAAAAACGGATCGCCCGAGTACTGGCGCGACCGGTAGCTGCGCTGATGGGTGTAGTTCAGCGAGAAATTAAAGGTGCCCCAATGGTCGGTCGCCAGACGGTAGCGCGAGGACATATCGACACCGCTGACGCTCTGTTCGGCACGATTGATCGGCCCCACCACTACTCCGGTCACCTCGCTGGCGGCATTGCGCGTGACGCGGGCGATCTGTATCTGGCACAACCGTTCGCTGGGCGGCGCCACACGCGGCGAACCATCCGGCGTCTGTCCCGTCAGGCAGTAGGCCTCGTCCTTCAACACCTGATCGGCATCCACATCGTCGATCTGGTTCTCGAGATTGATGCGCCAGTAGTCGGCGCTGAACGACAATCCCTCGATGATGTCCCAGACGAAACCGTAGGTGAACGAATCGCCTTCCTCGTACTTCAACTCTTCCGAACCCTCGCGCGAAATCTCCGGGTTGTCGACCAACCAATCATCCCGGTTACAGACGCCATTCAAGCGGCCGTTGCGGATGCAGGTGAGGTAATCGGTCTGATCGGCGATGCTGACGCTCGGGTCGGCGTACACGAAATGCATGTCCGGCGCGCGGAAACTGGTGGCGTAGCTGCCGCGCAGCAACAGATTGCTGAAGGGACGCCATTCGAGTCCGGCATTCCAAGTCGTCGCGGCATCGTCGGCGACCGCGTCGTAGCGGTCGTAGCGCGCCGCGGTGGACAGTGTCAGCGTCTTCAACAGCGGGATCTTGAACTCCACGCCCGCCGCGTAACGCTTGCGTTCGCCGCCGCCCTGCTCGACGTTGCCGAACGGCGTGTAGTAGACAGGGCTGGTGCCCAAGGTGTTCCGATCGGGATGCAGCTCGTAGCCCTGCTTCGCCGCTTCCAGGGTGCCAGCGAAACCGATCGGTCCCGCCCAGCCTTCGAACAGATTGCCGCTCACCGTGAAGCTGCCCTGGGTGATCCAGGATTCCGCACGCTTGCGGCCAACCACCGCGATCCTCTCGTAGTCGTGCTGCGAGATCGGATACCAGAGCCGGTCGTAGTTGGGCATGCGGATGGTGGTGCTGCCATCGGGACCGACGCCCAGCGATGGCCCCAGGAAGTATTCCGCCGCCCTGGCTTCGTGGATCGACGGAAATTTCTCTTCCACCGTGTATTCGCCGCGCCCCAGGCTGAACTCCCAGTCGAAGCGGTCATGGAACATCGTGCCGCGCAGGCCGGTCGAGAGATCCCAGGACAGTTCGTTGGAACGCGTGAGCGCGTTATCGGCGCCACCGATCTGGCCAGGCGTGAAGAATTTCGCCAGATTGAGCGCAACCGTGCCTCCCTCGATCCTCGGATCGTAGAAATTCTCGCTGCCCCAGGCCGTCATGAAGGTGTTGCTTTCACCTGTCGACTTCCACACGCCGACTGTCGCCCAGGCCTGCAGACCGTTATCGAAGTCGTAGTTGCCGTACAGATAGCCCGACAAGTCCTTGCTGCCGTTCTTCAAGCCCCAGTAACGGAAGACAGCCGACTGGGCGCAATACGCGCCCTGCTCCGTCACCGTGCCGGTGTTGCGGTCGTACCTGTGGCGTGCCTGGGTATAGAACTCACCTTCGTTGGAAGCACAGGCACCTTCCGGCGGTGCGTAGTAGAAACTGCCGTCGGCTCGTCTCAGGCGGATGCCATTGCTCGGATGCTGGTAGACGGTGCCGAAGAAGCGATCCTCGGGTCCGCTGGCGCGGTACGGACGATCCAGTTCCGAATCCATGAACGGACGATCCTTGGCGAGCAGTTCGCCGCGATCGAAGTACTGGAAGGTGTAGGCGAGGCTCCACTTGTCGCCGTGCTTGCCGCCGGACCAGGAGATGTCCTTGACGATGCGTCCGCCTTCGGTGCTGGTGCCCCAGCGCGCGCGGAACGTGTCGTCGTCGATGTCCTTCTTCAGGATGACGTTGACCACACCGGCGACGGCGTCGGAACCGTAGATTGCCGAGGCACCGCCGGAGAGCACTTCGATGCGCTCGACGATGCCGGTCGGGATGTTGTTGTAATTGGCGAAGTTGCTCTTGCCCTGATACGGCATCGGGTAGTCAGCAACGCGGCGGCCGTTGATCAGCAGCAGGCTGCGGCCCGGTCCCAGATCGCGCAGGTTGAGCGGGCTGGCGTTGACCGAGCTTTGCCCCCAGTCGTAGTCGTTCTGCACGCTGCCGGTGGCTTCGGTCAGTGTGGTCAGCGCCTCGTAGACGGTGGTGAAGCCTTCCGCCTTGATCTGCTCGCCGGTGATGATCGTCACCGGCGCGGGGCCTTCGACCTCGCTGCGTTTGATGCGCGAGCCGGTGACGCTCACCGTGTCGAGTTCGGTGGCCTTGGTCTTCCCTTCCGTGGACGGTTCGGTTTCCTGCGCGGCCGCGGGGGCCGATGAAATCAGTGCCAGCAGTGCGCTGGCCAGGATGTGGCGACGAAAGCGGATGGACTGTGCCATGGACGAGATCTCGGAAATGAGTGATGGAACGACGCTTGGCGCCGCATGTCCGAGAATTTGTCTCGATCTAATTCCGGAATTTCCACGCCCCCGTGTTCCGAAACCCCGATCGACTCCCCGTCTGCGACCCACCCCCTGAATCGATCTAAATTAGGCCTGTGTGAAGGTTTCTTTGCATTCTGCATTGCAACAAGACGCTGCCGGACGGAAAGTCGGGCCGAAAAATCATTTTTGAATCAACATTTTATATATGAACGTAATCATGAATACGTTCAGCAGATCCCGCGCTTCCACCACTGAATGCGCAAAAGTGCGCAACCCATGATGGGGGGTCGTTGATTTCGATGGCCTGTCGCACACGGCGATGCGCACGCACCAACGCTTCTTCAGCCGGACTGCAGCGCCTGCTTCAGTGCGCGCACATGCGCCGCCTGCGTCTGCATCCAGTCGACATCCAGACCCGACAATGACGGATTGCGGAATCTCATCGCGGACGCTTGCACGCCCTTGGCGGATGCATGCAATTCGCGCACGCCGGTCAGGCGCGCGATCTCGGCGATGTTGTCCGGCGTGATCCCTGCCCCGGCCATGATGCGCAGGCGCGATCCCGCCTGCGCCACATGCGCGGCGATCGCAGTGGCGCCTCCGCGCGCGTTCGCGTGCGCGCCTGAGGTCAGCACGCGTTCGCACCCCAGGGCGATGATCGCTTCGAGCGCCTCGACCGGATCGCGCGCGGCATCGAATGCGCGATGGAAGGTGATTCGCATCGCCCCGGCCGCATCGATCAATTCGCGGCAGACCGATGTCGCGACGGCACCATCCGCGTCGAGGGCGCCGAGCACGACGCCGTCGCATCCCAGGCGTGCGCAATGCTCGATGTCGCGACGCATGGTTTCGACTTCCAATGCGCCGTACAGGAAATCGCCGGCGCGCGGCCGGATCAGCACGTAGACAGGAATACGCAGGCGCTCGCGCGCCATCGCTACGGTGCCGTGCGAAGGCGTGGTGCCACCCTCGCCCAGGTTCTCGCACAGTTCGATGCGATCGGCGCCGCCTTCCTGCGCGGCGATTGCGGAAGCCAGTGAATTCGCCGCGATCTCAAGCAATGGCATCGGCGTCTCGCTCATGTTTGCGCCGTCGTGTAGACGGACTTCGCATCGAGCAGGGAATCCTGCTTCGCCGCATCGCAGACCGCGTAGACGAAGCCCCGATGCAATGCGAAGGCACCGACCTCCCCATGCTTGTTCAAGGCGAGGAAACAGACCTGCAGGCTCTTGCTCGCCTCCGGCCGCTTGCGCACCACGCGCTCGATCGCTTCGCGACAGGCCTCCATCGGCGAACGGCCCTGGCGCATCAGTTCGACGACAAGAAAACTGGCGGCGTTGCGGATCATTTCCTCGCCCACACCGGACGCCGTCGCGGCGCCGACTTCGTTATCGACGTACAGGCCCGCGCCGACGATCGGACTGTCACCGACGCGGCCATGCAGTTTCCACGCCATGCCGCTGGTGGTGCATGCGCCGGCCAGCTTGCCGCTGTTGTCGATGGCGAGGATGCCGAGTGTGTCGTGATCGTGTTTGTTTCCAGGCTTGCTGTCCGGGCGACCCGCGCGTTCGGCGTTGATCACGGGCTTGTATTCGGAAGTCTTCAGCCATTCGCGCCAGGCCTTGCGCGCGTCGTCGGTGAGCAGCGGCGTCTTCTCGAAGCCTTGCGCGATGGCGAACTGCTGCGCGCCCTGCCCGACCAGCATCACGTGCGGCGTCTTCTCCATCACGGCGCGCGCCACCGAGACCGGATGCGCGATGTCCTCGAGCGCGGCCACGGCGCCGCAACGGCCGTCGCCGTCCATGATGCTGGCATCGAGCGTCAGCACGCCGTCGCGATCCGGATAGCCGCAATGACCAACCGTGGAATTGCACAGATCGGATTCGGCCCAGCGCGCGCCCGCCTCGATGGCGTCGAGCGCGGAGCCGCCGGTCGAGAGCACCTTCCACGCGGCACCGTTGGCGCCGACGCCGAAATCCCAGGTGGACACCACCTTTGCGCCGGACCTGGCAGGTGCCGCGCCTGCGCCTGGCAACGCCAGCGCGCCGGCTGTCAGCAGCGAGGATTGGAGGAAACGGCGTCGGGTCGTCATGGCGGATTGTCCGAAAAAGGCTTATTTCACGAAATGCAAAAATGCATCTGACTCGGGATCGTCATTCCGGCGCAAGCCGCAATGACGAATGTGAAGAGTACCGACCGATCCCGTCATTCTGTCAGGGGTTCTTCGTGTCGTGTGCCGCTTCCGGCGCCGGTCGCGCCGCGCTCCGATAAACCGCCACCTTGGCGATCCGCACCGGGCCATAACCATAATCGATGCTCAGGCGCAGCTTGCGCGCGCGCACCGGCTCGATGCGTTCGAGCTTCTTGTGGCCGATGGTCGTGCCCCAGGCCAGCGGCGCCCAGGCGCCGTCGGTCCAGCGTTCGATCCGGTAATTCGCGATGTTCTGGCCGTGCGCGATCGCTTCCTGCAGCTCGATCACGTCGAATTCGATGTCGCGCGAAGATTCGAACTCGATCCATCCGGAATGCTTGCCGTCCGCCTCCCAGTACGTATCCATGTCGCCGTCGAGCACGCTCGCGGGCGCATGCCCACCCGCCTGCGCGCTGGCGCGCACGCGCGCACCCGAGAGGAAGCTACCGCCACCGAACAGCGCGCGACGCTTGTCCGCGAACGCCTTCAACGCCCGCACATCGTTCTCGTGGAACAGCCCCTCGCGCGTGGGCGGCACGTTGAGCAGCAGTTTGCCGTTGCGCCCGACCGAATCGAAATACAGGCCGAGCAGGTTGTCGGCGCTGCGCACCTTCGCATCCTCTTCCGGATGCCAGAACCAGCCGGGCCGGATCGAGACGTCGCATTCGCCCGGCCGCCACACCGTGCCATCGGGATCACCCTGCCCGAGCGCCTGCGCCACCCAGGGCCGATCGAAGCCCGCATGCGGCACACGCGCTGGATTCACCGTCGACCAGCAGGTGGTGTCCGCGATGCCCTTCTCGTTGCCGATCCAGCGCACGTCCGGTCCCGCGTCGGAGAAGATCACCGCGTCGGGTTGCAGGCGCCTGACCGTGGCGTGGATGCGCGGCCAATCGTAGCTCTGCCGCTTGCCGTTGGGGCCTTCGCCGTTGGCACCATCGAACCAGACTTCGACGACCGGGCCGTATTGCGTCAGCAATTCGGTCAGCTGCGCGATGTAGTACGCGTTGTACGCCTCGCCGCTGCCATAGCGCGGTTCGTGACGATCCCACGGCGACAGATAGAAACCGACACCGAGCCCTTCCGCGCGACAGGCGTCGACGAATTCGCGCACCACATCGCCCTTGCCATTCCGCCACGGACTGCTCTTGACCGAATGCGTCGTGGTCGCGGTCGGCCACAGGCAGAAGCCGTCGTGATGCTTGGCCGTCAGGATCATGCTGCCGAACCCACCGGCTTTCGCCGCGCGCGCCCATTGCCGTGCGTCGAGTCGATCCGGCGCGAAGATGCGCGGATCCTCGTCGCCCATCCCCCACTCCTTGCCGGTGAAGGTGTTGACGGTGAGATGCACGAACATCGCCAGCTCTTCGCGCTGCCACACCAGTTGCGCGGCACTCGGTCGCGGACGCGCCGGTGCCGTTGATGCCTCCGGCGCGCAAAGCCCCGGTCGTGCGAACCCGAGTGCCGCCGCGGCGCCACTCACCTGCAGAAATCGACGACGCTCCATCTCCTCGCCCTCCAGCTTGAACGGAAACCCAGCTCGAACAAAACGATCCCGCGATCACGAGAATCGCCAGAATTTAATCGATCTAAATCCACTCACATGAAAAAACGGCGCAACGGATCGCGGCGCACGACGCAATCGTGATCATCATCCGTTTTCCCCGCGATCGAGATACCAGGCGGCCGCGCCGAGCAGTCCGTAGCGGCCATGATCGATCACCGACACCGGCACCTGTTCCAGCACGCTGCGCAGCACACCCTTGTTGAGATAGCGCTCGACGAAGCGGCTGCTGAGCAGGAACGGCTTGATGTGCGCCGGCATACCACCCGCCAGATAGACCGCCTGCGCGCCGAAGGTCAGCACCAGATCGCCGATCAGGCTGCCGAGCATGGCGCAGAAAATCTGCAGCGCCTCCTCGGCCTGGATATCGGTACCGTTCTGCGCCGCCTGCGCGACCTCGGCCGGACTGGCCAGCACGGGCACCGCGGCATCCAGCTCGCACAGGCAGCGGTAGAGATTGAGCAGCCCCGGCCCGGACAGCGCACGCTCGTTGTCGACATGCGGCCAGCGCGTCAGGAAGTGGCCCACGATCGCCAGCTCGCGTTCGTTGCCCGGCGCCAGCGCCGCGTGGCCCGCCTCGGTCGCGAGCACTTGCGGCGGCACGCCCGTGCCGCGCGACGGCGTCCACAGGGCCGCCCCCAATCCTGTGCCGGGGCCGATCACCAGCGTCGCGCCGCGCGCCGGCGGTGTCGCGGGGCCGGTCAGGCGCACGGATTCGGCGGGATCGATGTACGGCGTCGCGTAGGCCATCGCCTCGAAATCGTTGACCAGCTGCAGATCGCGCAGCGACAGCGTGTGGCGCATCCGCGACAGCGCGACCGGCCACGGCAGGTTGGTGTTGACCAACTCGTCGCCGTGCAGGACGCCGGCAATGGCGATGACCGCGCGATCGGCTTCGCGCGCGCCGGAGTCGCGCAGGAACTGCGCGACGATGTCCGACAGATCGGGAAAATCGGCACAGGCGTACTGGCGGAAATCCAGCATCGCCACCTTGCCGGGCATCCCGGTGGGCGTCTCGGCCCGCATCAGCGCGATACGGGCATGGGTGCCGCCGACATCGGCGGCGACGAAAGGTCTCGCGTCCGGCGAACGGGTGGCGGACAGGACGGTGGCGCTATGAGCCATGTTGCTCCAGGTCAGCTTGCTGCGCCGCAAGTCTAATCAGGAACGTCCCGACTTGTTCAAAGGTTCCGTGACACGGGCATCGGATCACGCCGCCAGCGCGATGGAACACGCGGAATCGAACATGTAAGTGTTTGATTCGCGGACGATGGGTTCACGGTTGCATTTGCAACCACTGCGGTCGCGCGACCGCAGCGATCACATCGTGTGCGTGCGCTTGTCCGCGCTCAGCATGCCGGCCAGCAGGGTTTCGATCCTCGCCCGCACGGTCTCGCCTTCGGCGGTCTCGGCGAATTGCACACCGACACCCGCGGTGCGGTTGCCTTGCGCGCCGGCCGGCGTCACCCACACCACCTTGCCCGCCACGGGCAGGCGCTCGCCCGATTCGGGCAGCGTGATCAGCAGGAACACCTCGTCGCCGAGGAAATAGCGCTTGGTCGTCGGCACGAAGATGCCGCCGTGCTTGAGATACGGCATGTAGGCGCCGTACAGCGCCGCCTTGTCCTTCACGACCAGCGACAGGATGCCCTGCCGCGCGCCCGCTGCTGCGTTCATCGCCTTCCCCTCGGCATGTCCGTGGCGGAGCCGCTGCCGCGCCACGCAAGCAACAGTTCCACGACTGCAAGATCGGCACGCACCGTCGTCCGCAAAAGATCGCGGGTGCGGTTGGCCGCGTCGAACCAGGCGGCCAGCTTCCGCATTCGCACCGGATCGGTCAAGCCGCCCGCCTCGGCCAGCGCCAGGTCGGCGGCGTGGCGCAGGCGCAGCGCGGCATCCTCGTCGGCGGTCCAGCGTTGCGCGGTTTCGACGACGGCGAGATCGCCCTTCGCCAGCTTGACGAGATCGCCGGCCACCTCGCGCCGCAGCGCCATGCCACCATCGCGCAACCAGGCGTCGGCAAGGCCGGGATGGCCGCGCGCGGCGTCCAGCGCTTCCGTGGCCGCCTTGTCGGCATGCCCTTGCGCGTGCAGCCAGGCCAGCGCTTCCTCGCGCGGCGGCAGACGCAGTTCGAGACGCTGGCAGCGGCTGCGGATCGTCGCCGGCAGGCGCGCGGGATCGGCGCTGATCAGCCAGAGGTAGCGTCCCGGATGCGGCTCTTCCAGCGTTTTCAGCAACGCGTTGCAGGCGGCGTGGTTGACGGCGTCGGCGGGATCGACAATGGCGATCTGCGCGCCGCCGTATTGTGGCGTCAGCGCGAGTTTGGCGGAGAGATCGCGGATCTGCTCGATCACGATCTCGGTGCGCAGCCGCGTGCCTTCCTTGTTGAACTCCAGGCCGATGGCATGGAAATCCGGATGCGTACCGGCTGCGAGCAGCTGCGCCGCGCGCGCGTCGTGATCGGCACCGAGCGCGTGATGCGCCAGTCGATCGGCCAGCGCGCGCTTGCCCAGCTGCGCCGGCCCGCAGATCAGCAGCGCATGGCCCATGCGTCCGCTGTCGAGCGCGGCCTCGGCCTGTTCGTAGGCGCGCTGTTGCCAGGGCGCGAAAGCAGGTGTCGTCACGGCCGTCGCTCCAGCCATCCGCGCAGCTGTGCGACGGCTTCGCCGGCGACGGCCTGCGCCGGTTGCGAGGCATCGATCACGCGGAAACGTTGCGGATCGGCGGCCGCACGCGCGCGATAGGCGGCGCGCACGCGCTGAAAGAATTCGTCACGTTCGCTTTCGATGCGATCGGGGTGCAGGTCACGTCCGCGCGTGCGTTCGCGTCCCTGCTCGACATCGATGTCGAGCAGCAGCGTGAGCCCCGGCCGCAAGCCGACGACACGGCGCTCGAGATCGGCGATGAACTCCGGATCGAGACCGCGTCCGCCGCCTTGATACGCGTAGCTGGAATCGGTGAAGCGATCGCTGATCACCCACGCGCCGCGTTCCAGTGCCGGCCGGATCGTCTCGCGCACATGCTGCGCGCGCGCGGCGAACATCAACAGCAATTCGGTTTCCGGCGCCGGCGGTTCGTGCGAAGGATCCAATAGCAGATTGCGGATCTGCTCCGCCAGCGGCGGGCCGCCGGGCTCGCGCGTGCTCACCACCTCGAAGCCACGGTCGCGCAACGCCGCACGCAGCGCGTTGAGCACCGTGGTCTTGCCGGCACCCTCGCCGCCCTCGAGCGAAACGAAGTGTGGATGCGATTCGAGCAGGTTCATTTCGGCCCGTATTGCGCGCGATAGCGGCTGATGTAGGCGCGCACCGCGGCCGCATGCTCATCCAGCGTCCGGGTGAACACATGCCTGCCGCTGCCGTCACCGACGGCGACGAAGAACAACGCATCGCCCGCTGCCGGCTTGGTCGCGGCGAACAGCGCGTCCTTGCCCGGCATCGCGATCGGCGTCGGCGGCAGGCCGTCACGGGTGTAGGTGTTGTAGGGCGTGTCGGCGAGCAGGTCAGTCTTGCGGATGTTGCCGGCGTAGGCGCTGCCCATGCCGTAGATCACGGTGGGATCGGTCTGCAGGCGCATGCCGAGCTTCAACCGTCGCGTGAACACGCCGGCGATCTGCGGCCGCTCGCTGGCGATGCCGGTTTCCTTCTCGACGATGGAAGCGAGGATCAGCACCTCCTCCTTGTTCTTCAGCGGCACGTCGGACGCGCGCGCCTGCCAGGCGGCGTCCAGCGCCTTTTCCAGGTCCGTGTTTGCCCGCTTGAGGATGTCGAGATCGCTGTCCTGACGCGTGTAGACGTAGGTTTCCGGCAGGAAGCGGCCTTCCGGATGCAGCCCTGGCTTGCCGATCGCGCGCATGAGCGCGGCATCGTCGAGCTGCGTGATGGTCTGCTTCAGCGGCGTCGCCTTCGCCAGCGCGGCGCGCAGTTCGCGGATGTTCCAGCCTTCCACCAGGGTGAAGCGATAGCTGATGACCCTGCCGT
Organism: Luteimonas sp. GW821-FHT14E02; assembly: GCF_058803905.1. Lineage (NCBI taxonomy): Bacteria > Pseudomonadati > Pseudomonadota > Gammaproteobacteria > Lysobacterales > Lysobacteraceae > Luteimonas > Luteimonas sp. GW821-FHT14E02. The sequence continues at coordinate 32,307 of NZ_JBXAPK010000016.1, forward strand.
CGCGCATGCGCTCGAGCAGCGAACGCGGCATGGTGGTGCCGGCTTCGAGCGCGTATTCGCCGATCTGGATCCGGCCTGCCGCGCCGAGTTGTCGCGCCAGCAATTGCCATTCCAGGTTGTGCCCCTCGCGCACGCCCAGCGCGCGCAGGCGCGAGAGCACGCGCGGCAGCGTATCGCCGCGTTCGACCACCAGACTCTCGCCGGCATCGATGCCGGTGAGTGGCGTCTGCACGAATTTCGTGTAGCGGTCGTAGGCCCAATACGCGAACGCGCCGGCCAACAGCGCCGACAGCACGAAGAAAATGCCGATCCCGGACTTGAGCCGACTCATGGCAGAACAGTTCCGTCAGTCATGGCCGCTGAGGATACCCTGCGCCAGCGTCTTCCAGTGCTTTCAGCATGCCGCGCGCCTTGGCGCGGGTTTCGTCGAGTTCGCGCTGCGGGTCGGAATCGGCAACGATGCCCGCGCCCGTGCGGAAGCGCAGATCCGCGCCCTCCACTTCCGCGCTGCGGATGAGGATGTTCAGATCCAGATCGCCATCACGGTTGAGCCAGCCCATCGCACCGGTGTAGGCGCCGCGACCGACGCCTTCCAGCTCGGCGATGATCTGCATGCAGCGCACCTTGGGACAGCCGGTGATGGTGCCGCCGGGAAACACGGCGCGGATCACATCGCCGGGGGTCGCGTCCGCGCGCAGGCGTCCGCGCACGTTGCTGACGATGTGATGGACGTGGGCATAGCTTTCCACGCTCATCAGTTCGTCCACCTCGACGCTGCCGCCGACACAGACGCGGCCGAGATCGTTGCGCTCCAGATCGACCAGCATGACGTGCTCGGCGCGTTCCTTGGGATGACCGACCAGTTCGCGGATGCGCGCCGCGTCGTCGTCGCCCGGCGCATGTCCTTCAGGAGCCCGTGGCCGCGTGCCGGCGATCGGGCGTGTTTCGGCCAGATCGCCGCGCACCGACACCAGCCGCTCCGGCGAGGCGCTGACCACGGCCCAGTCGTCACCGGCGAACAGGCCCGCGAACGGCGCCGGGTTGGCCTCGCGCAGGCGTGCGTACAGGCACGCGGGATCGAGCGCATCGGCGAAGCGCGCACGCCAGCCGCGCGACAGGTTGGCCTGGAAGATGTCGCCCGCGGCGAGGTAATCGAGGATGCGTTCCACGCCATGCACGAAGGCATCGGGGTCGTCCTCGGAAATCTCCTGCGGCTCCTGCCACATCGGCAGTGGCCGCAACGACCGCGAGCGCGCGAGATCGACGTCGATGGCATCGAGCATCCCCGCCGCCTGCGTCTCCGCCACGGCGATGCATTCGCCCGTGGCGCGGTCGCGCATCACGGCGGCGGGGCAGCGCAATGCCAGCGCGGTCGGCAATGATCCGGGCGCCTGCGGCAGCTTCAGCACGGGCTCCACCTGCGCCGCGAGTTCGTAAGCGAGGAACAGCGCCCATCCGCCGCGGAACGGCCAGCGCGGCTCCTCGCGCGGCAGGCGTCGTTCGTGCCAGACGAGATCGAGCGCGGCGAGGAAGTCGTTGCCGAGGTCGCGGCCGTCGCCGTCGCGCACGGCGCCGTTCGTCGTGCGCAACGATTCGCCGCTCGCGGCCAGCAGCATGTCCCAGCGTGCATGCGCGGGGCCGTCGGCCACGGATTGCAACAACAACGGATAGCGCCGCGGATCGACGCGATGCAGCGCCAGCAAATCCACATCCGCGGAGAGTGTGCGAGTGACGAGCATGCGTTCGCTCTACCCTTCCCCCTCCGGGAGAAGGCGCCCCGCAAGGGCGGATGAGGGCGGGAGAATCCAGGCGCCCAGGAACGCTCCCCGGCCAGTCATTCTCCCTCCCTCATCCGGCGCTTCGCGCCACCTTCTCCCAAGGGGAGAAGGAAAAATCAGATGCGCTTGAATATCAGCGTGCCGTTGGTGCCGCCGAAGCCGAACGAGTTCGACATGGCGATGTCGACCTGCACCTCGCGCGCCGTGTTCGGCACGTAGTCGAGATCGCAGCCTTCCGACGGATTCTCCAGATTGATGGTCGGCGGAATCACGCCGGTATGCAGCGCCAGCGTCGAGAACACCGCTTCGACACCGCCGGCCGCGCCCAGCAGATGGCCGGTCATCGACTTGGTGGAGCTGACCATCACCTTGCCTGCGTCATCGCCGAGCACGCTCTTGATGCCCATCGTCTCGGCGAGATCGCCCGCCGGCGTGGAAGTGCCGTGCGCGTTGATGTAACCGATGTCCGACGGATTGAGACCGGCGTCCTTGATCGCGTTGCGCATGCAGCGCGCGCCGCCCTCGCCGTTCTCGCTAGGCGCGGTCATGTGATACGCGTCGCCGCTCATGCCGAAACCGATCAGCTCGGCATAGATGCGCGCACCGCGCGCCTTGGCGCGCTCGTATTCCTCGATCACCAGGATGCCGGCGCCGTCGCCCATGACGAAGCCGTCTCGGCCCTCGTCCCAGGGGCGCGAGGCCTTGGTCGGATCATCGTTGCGCGTGGACAGCGCCTTCATCGCGCAGAAACCGCCGAGCGAGGTCGGTGTGGTCGCGAACTCGGCGCCGCCGGCGATCATCACGTCGGCCTCGCCGTACTGGATCATGCGCATCGCCAGGCCGATGTTGTGCGTGGCGGTGGTGCAGGCGGTGACGGCGGCGATGTTCGGGCCCTTGGCACCGGTCATGATCGACACCTGGCCCGCGATCATGTTGATAATCGTGCTGGGCACATAGAACGGCGAAATCTTGCGCGGGCCGCCCTCGTGATACTTGATCGTGGTTTCCTCGATGCCGTTGAGGCCACCGATGCCGGCGCCGATGGCCACGCCGATGCGCTCCGGATCGGCGGAGATTTCCAGACCCGCGTCCTTGATCGCCATCAGCGCGGCGGCGACGCCGTAGTGCACGAAGGGATCCATCTTCTTGATGTCCTTCGGCGCGAAATAGGCGGCCGGATCGAACCCCTTCACCTCGCCGGCGATGCGCACGGGGAAGGCGGAAGCATCGAAATGCGTGATCGGGCCGATGCCGGAGCGGCCGTTGATGATGCCGTCCCAGCTCGATGCGAGGTCGATGCCGAGCGGCGAGACGATGCCGAGACCGGTGATGACGACGCGACGTTTGGACATTGCGGACTCCTAGGACCTGTTGCGCCCGCCCACACGCGCTGTCGCGAATGGGCGTTCAAAATGCCCGAGGCCGCATGCGCGGCCCCGGGGTTGTTTCAGAACGATCGCTTCACGAATCGCTGAATACGCATGCTTTTCGTGAGAGGTTCCGCCATCGAACCGCGCCGTCAGCGCAGCGTAATGGCTGAACGCTCGGCATTACGCCTTGACGTGCGCCTTGATGTAGTCGATCGCCTGCTGCACCGAAGTGATCTTTTCGGCTTCCTCATCAGGGATTTCGCATTCGAACTCTTCCTCGAGCGCCATCACCAGCTCGACGGTATCCAGCGAGTCGGCGCCGAGATCATCGACGAAAGAAGCGCTGCTGCTCACTTCTTCTTCCTTGACGCCCAATTGTTCGACGACGATTTTCTTGACGCGTTCTTCGATGCTGCTCATTGGCTGTTGGCTCCGGAGGGGGCTGTTTCAGGGAATAGTGTAATGGGGGTGAGCCCAGGCGAGCTAGCGCGGCATGCCGCGCTGCCTGGGTGAACGCCCGGCCATGGATGGCCGGGCCGGACGTTCCGAAGCCTACGATGCGCCGCCATGGACGGCAAACGTGAGGTTTCTGAAATCAAAAAATACAAGACTCAACCTTTTAAAAACGGCAACTTAGCCGCGATTCTTATGGCATGTACATGCCACCGTTAACGTGCAGGGTTTCCCCCGTAATGTACGCGCCCCCCGGCCCGGCAAGGAACGCGACCGCACGCGCGATATCGGCCGGCTCGCCCAGATGGCCAAGCGCGATCTGGCCCAGCAGCGCCTCTTTCGCCGATTCCGGCAGGTCCTTCGTCATGTCGGTGGCGATGAACCCGGGCGCAACCACGTTGACGGTGACACCGCGCGAGCCGATCTCCTTCGCCAGCGACTTCGAGAACGCGATGATGCCGGCCTTGGCCGCGGCGTAGTTGGCCTGCCCGGCGTTGCCGGTCACGCCCACCACCGAGGCGATGTTGATGATGCGGCCCTTGCGCGCCTTCATCATGCCGCGCATCACCGCTTTCGACGTGCGATAGACGCTGGTGAGGTTGGTGTCGAGAATCACCTGCCAGTCCTCGTCCTTCATCCGCATCAGCAAATTGTCGCGGGTGATGCCGGCGTTGTTGACGAGAATCGAGATCGGGCCGACTTCCTTGGCCACCGCGTCGATCAACCCATCGACCGCTTCCGGCTCGGTGACGTTGAGCACCCGGCCCTGCCCGCCAGCGGCCTGCAGGCGCGCGCCAATCGCTTTTAAACGAGCATCGATCGCCTGCGCGCCGGCCTCGCTGGTGGCGGTGCCGATGACGATGGCGCCCTGCGCGGCGAGTTCGTCTGCGATCGCCGCGCCGATGCCGCGGCTGGCGCCGGTGACGAGGGCGACTTCGTTGGCAAGAATTCCACTCATCCAAAACACTCCGGGAAAATCAATTAATCGATCGTCCGTGCGCCGGGCCAAACCACGGCCTGCGCGACAATGACCCTGGTGCCGTCGAAAGTCGCGGCGGGGCTTCCATGCAATACGTATCCCATCTCCAGCATCTCACTCACTCGCTGGCAGAACCTGTCGTCATCCGGCCCCGTCAACAAGCGATAGGTGGGAAGAGCGTCTGGCTTTTCCTTCATCAGCCCTTCCACTCTTGAATGGCGGCGTCGAATTCGCCCGGCGTGCCGAGCGTGCGCGTATCGAGCGATTTGTCGATGCGCTTGATCAGGCCCGCGAGCACCTTGCCCGGGCCGCATTCGGCCACGCGCGTCGCGCCCCTGGCGGCGAGCGCCTGCACGCAATCGGTCCAGCGCACCGGCAGGTAGAGCTGACGCACCAGCGCGTCGCGGATCGAGGCGATGCCTTCGTGCACTTCGGCATCGACATTCTGCACGACCGGCAGGCGCGGTTCGCGCCACTGCAGGCCCGCCATGGTTTCGGAAAGACGGTTCGCGGCCTCGCGCATCAGCGGCGTATGCGACGGCACGCTGACGGCGAGCTTCACCGCCTTGCGCACGCCCTTCTCGGCGAGCAGCGCGAGCGCGCGATCGACCGCGGCGGCATGGCCGCCGATCACGATCTGGCCCGGCGAGTTGTAGTTGGCGGGCACCACGACTTCACTGCCCGACGCCTCGTTGCAGACTGCGCGCACGAGTTCGTCCTCGGCGCCGATCACCGCCGCCATCGCGCCGGTGCCGGCTGGCGCGGCTTCCTGCATCAGCTGTCCGCGGATGCGCACCAGATGCGCGGCATCGCGCAGCGACAGCGCTTCGGCGGCGACGAGCGCGGAGTATTCGCCGAGGCTGTGGCCGGCCAGCCAGGCCGGCCGCGAGCCGCCCTGCTGATTCCAGGCGCGCCAGACGGCGATGCCGGCCGCGAGCAGCGCCGGCTGCGTGTATTCGGTGTGGTTGAGCTGCTCTTCCGGGCCGCCCTGCGACAAGGCCCAGAGATCGACGCCCGCGCCATCGGACGCTTCCACGAACGTTTCGCGGACGACCGGGTGCAGTTCCGACAATTCGGCCAGCATCGCCAGCGACTGCGAGCCCTGGCCGGGGAACACGAATGCGAGCGTGGAAGCGGTCAAGCGCCTGTTCCTTGCATGGGGCGACGATTAAGACGGGCGATAAGAGGCTGGCGATGATACGTGCGAACCGGCGCCCCTGTCTGTACTGGGGCGTATGCGTGAGGCTCCCGTCACACCAGCCCGTGTCACGTCAGCCCGCATCACGTCAGCCCGCGTCACGCCGCTGCACTGCGGATCGCGAAGATCGAATGCGCCAGCGCGCGCGCCGAGCGGCCGAGCCGGCGCAACGGCCGCTCCAGCCAATGCAGGCGATCGCCGACGGCGCGCGCATGCAGGCCGACGTCCACGGGTTCTTCACGAAAGGCCTGGTTGAGCATGCCGATCAGCGCATCCGGACGATCGTCGTAATACGGCGCGATACCGAACGTGAAGAGCACCCAGTCACGCGCCTGCGCCTGTTCGAGCGTCATCACTTCGAGCGGGTCTTCCTCGAAATCGAGGAAGCCGATGCGGCCTGCGTCATCGACGGCGATGTTGCGCGGCAACGGCTGGCCGAAATAGGCGCCACGCTGATGCGCGCCACCCATCGCGGCGATGGCCGCGCGCGTCAATGCATCCACCCGTTCGTGATCGTCGCCCACCTCGCGCAGTTTCATCGCCAGTGACGGGCCGAGATCGCCAAGCCGCAGCGTTGTTTCGTCTTCGCCCAGCAACGCCGGCACGGGCACGCCCTGCGCATGCAGCTCGCGCAGGCGTCGTGCTTCGGTGGCCTTGGCCTTGGGGCCGCTGCGATGCGGCGGCGGGCGCAACGCGCCCAGCGCGAGCCGGCGGGCGATGGCATCGAGCACCGCGAGACTGAACCGGCGGGTGCCGCCATCGGGGTACGACTTGATCCAGGCGCGGCGGCCTTCGACAACGGTGGAACGGACGGACATGACGAAATCGTCTTCGTCCGGCATTCCGCATCGCGTGAATGCCGGAATCGCGATCGAGCTTCGCTCAATAGCGCAGCAGCGCCGATCCCCAGGTGAAGCCGCCGCCGAAGGCTTCCAACAGCAGCAGCTGGCCGCGCTGGATCTTGCCGGAACGAATGCCCGCATCGAGCGCGAGCGGCACCGAGCCGGACGAGGTGTTGCCATGCTTGTCGACGGTCACCACCACGCGATCCATCGGCATGTCCAGGCGTCTGGCGGTGGCTTCGATGATGCGCAGGTTGGCCTGATGCGGGATCAGCCAATCCAGATCGTGCTTGTCGAGATTGTTGGCGGCCAGGGTTTCGTCCACGACCGCGTCCAGCGCCTTCACCGCATACTTGAAGACGTCATTGCCCTTCATGTTGATGCGCGAACCGGCGTTCTTCTCGTTTTCCTTGAAGCCGGTCGAGACACCGACCGGATTCCACAGCAGGTCCTTCTTGCTGCCATCGGCATGCAGATGCGTGCTGAGGATGCCGGTTTCGGTATCGGCCTTGAGCACCACCGCGCCGGCGCCGTCACCGAACAGCACGCACGAGGTGCGCTCGGTCCAGTCGACCATGCGCGTGAGCGTTTCCGCACCGACCACCAGCACCGTCTTCGCGGCACCGGAAATAATGAACTTGTCGGCCACCGCCAGCGCGTAGACGAAGCCCGAACAAGCGGCATTGACGTCGAGCGCGGCGATGCCGTTGGCACCGATGCGGTTCTGCAGCAGGCAGGCCGTGGACGGGAAGATCAGATCGGGCGTGGTGGTGCCCAGGACGATCATGTCGAGATCGGCGGCACTGACACCAGCCGCTTCCATCGCACGCACGGCGGCGTGGTAGGCCAGGTCGCCGGTGGTTTCGCCTTCGGCGGCGATATGGCGCTCGCGGATGCCGGTCCGGGTGACGATCCACTCGTCACTGGTGTCGACCATCTTCGCCAGATCGTCGTTGGTCAGCACTTTTTCCGGCAGGTAGCTGCCGGTGCCGGCGATGCGCGCGTAGATGCGCTTATTCGAAACGGACTCACTCATCGGAAGACCTTGCCCTTGCATCGGGAAGTCTCAAAAGCCGTGCGCCGGAGACTTCACCGATCAGGCCGCGTCGATGACGCAGCAAGACGGGAAGATTCCGGCGTCTGGCTCTCAAGCATTCATTTCGGCGGAACCCCGCGGACCGGAAAACGGCACGGCGCGGGGACGGAAGCCGGGTTCAGTCTTCTTCGACGACCTTGGTCTTCGGCTGAATCACCTGCTTGCCGCGGTAGTAGCCGTCGGCGCTGACGTGATGGCGCAGATGGGTCTCGCCCGAGGTCGGGTCGGTCGACAGCTGCTTGGCGGTCAGCGCGTCGTGCGAACGGCGCTGGCCACGGCGGGAGGGGGTAACGCGGGACTTCTGCACAGCCATGGGATTGCTCCAGCTTTAAATCGGGATAACGGAATTCTGGGGTGTTGCGTGGTGTTTCAAATGCTTTCGAGTCAGCTGCCTCGACTCAATCTTTCTTCTTCAATGCCGCCAAGGCCGAGAACGGATTGGCGCGTGTTTCCTCGTCCGCCTGCACCGGCCAGTCGCGTTCGACCGTCTCCGAGCCCGGCTTCACCGGCACCAGCGGAACGGCGAGGATCAGTTCATCCTCAACCAGTTCGAGCGGATGCAGCATGCCGTCCTCGGCGACCAGCAGCGCCTCGTAGCCCGGCGGCAGCGCGGCTTCGTCCGCTTCATCACGGATCAGGCCGAGCCGCTGCACCATGCTCACCGGAAGCAGGAAGCGTTGCAGCGTGCGCTGGCATTGCAGCGGCAGCGCGGCTTCGATTCGCAACTCCACGTACGGGACCTGCAGCGTGTCGCGATCGAAATCGAGGGCGAACATCACCTCGCCTTCGTCATCGAGCAACGCCTCGCGCAAACGCGGCAGCGAGGACAACGGCTGGCGGCCCTCGAAACCGCGCCTGGCCGCGACCATGCGCCAAGCATCGAGCATCTCGGGCACTTCTGCGGACATAAGCCGCAGAATGTTAAAGGCACCCCCACCCGCTGTCAAACCCGCCCGGGCCGCAAACCCTTGTCGTGGCGGAGGAATTTGCCCGCCGCCCAGAGGCGCGGCAGACTGCCCGTCCACCCGCCGGAGCCCGCCTTGACGCCGATCCTCGTCCCGATCGCCGCCGCAGCCGCCGTTGTCCTGGCCGGGCTCGCCGCCACATTCTGGCTGCGCCACCGCGCCAGTGCCCGCAGGCACGCCGTGGGCCGGCTCCTGGATGCCGCCGACGAACTGGAAGCCCGCCTCCGGGCCGCCCGGGCCGAAATCGAGGCCTCCGCCGGCGCCACCATCGACCCCGTCCGCGAGGCCATGCAGGAAATGCTGCGCCAGCGCCTGTGGCTACAACAGCATGGCAGCCGGGCCTCCCTCGACCAATTGCGCTCGGTCCGGGAATCGATCGACGCCGCTCGCCAGCGCATCGACCAGCAACTGTGGCGGATCGAGCGCGCCCGTGCGTCCTTGCATTAGGCTCCCGCCCCTGAGACACGGACGATCCGACCAATGAACCTGATCCTCGCCTCCACCTCCCGCTATCGCCAGGCCCTGCTCTCGCGCCTGAACCTCCCCTTCGAGGTCATCCGCCCGGAAGTGGATGAAACGCCCCTGCCCGGCGAAACGCCATTCGAACTGGTGCAGCGCCTGGCCCCGATGAAGGCGGGCGCCGTGGCCGCCCGCAAACCCGATGCCTGGGTGCTGGGATCCGACCAGATCGCCGAACTCGACGGCGACCCGCTCGGCAAGCCGGGCCACCGCGAACGCGCCATCGCCCAGCTGAGCGCGATGTCCGGGCGCACCGTCGCCTTCCACACCGCGGTCGCGATCGCGCATTGGGACGGACCGATCCTCACCACCCTCGACACGACACTGGTTCGCTTCCGCAATCTGTTGCCGGATGAGATCGAGCGTTATGTGGATGTCGAGCAGCCATTTGATTGTGCGGGCAGTTTCAAGTCGGAAGGGTTGGGGATCACGTTGTTCACCGCGATCGAGTCGCGGGATCCGACCGGGTTGATTGGGTTGCCGTTGATTGAGACTGCGCGGTTGTTGCGGGAGGTTGGGTTTCAGTTGCCGTAGTTTGGTTTTCTGCTTCTGCTTCTGCTTCTGCTGGCTGCGTTGCTTGCTTGGCAGCAAAGCAAAGGCGTTTCGTCCGCTACGCGACCGAGTTCATTTCTTTACAGTTCTCTGTAACAGCAAAAGCGTTTCGCCCCTGAAGGGGCGAGTTCATTTCTTTTGATAAGCGTCAAAAGAAAC
>NZ_JBXAPK010000017.1:0-18804 GCF_058803905.1 Luteimonas sp. GW821-FHT14E02
AAAAACACTGCGGAAATAGGGGGGAGTTGGACGAAAAAAAACCGACGGAGACTCGTCGGTTTTTTAGGGATGGTGGAGCGGAGGAGGATCGAACTCCCGACCTTCGCATTGCGAACGCGACGCTCTCCCAGCTGAGCTACCGCCCCACGAAGCTGCGAATTATACGGAGGCGCTCGCGTTGCCGCCAGCGGTGGCGAGCAGGGGGGCTAGGAACGGTTCCAGCTGCGCGCGGCGCCAGCCGGAGAGCGGGCCGGGCCAGCGGCGGGCATCATCGTCGAGAGGGCTGGTTTCCAGGAGACGCTCCAGCCAGCGCCGGGAGGCGAGAACGCCGTCGGGCAGGCCGAGTTCCGCGCTGCGGGCGGCGGTGGCGTCCTGCAGGCGGCGCAGGGCCTGCTTGTCGCGGTCGTCGCCGCGCGGCGGTGGGGCGTCGCCTTCATCCGCCAGGGGAGTCTGCAGGACGTTCCAGATGAGGTCCGCCAACCTGCGCGGCGCCTTGGGATGCGCGTCGAGCAGCCGCTGCAGGGTTTCCCGGTCCTGCATGGCGTCGCGTGCCAGGAGCGTGGCGAGTTCGTTGTCGAGGATCCAGGTGCGCGGACGGTCGGTTTCGCGCGCGTAGGCATCGCGCCAGCGCAGCAGGCGCAGCAGGCGATGCTGCGCCGGGGTGTCGAAGAATTGCGTGGCGCGCAGCGCCAGATGCGGCCAGCGGTCGGCTTCGTCCCGTTCGGCGTTGTCGACCATGCGGGCGCAGTCTTCTTCCTGCCATTCGCCACGCCCGAGCTGTTGCAGGGTGGCGGTCAGCTTGTCGTGGAGGGCGAACAGGTGCCGCACGTCATCGGCGGCGTAGTCGAGCTGGGATGGCGTCAGCGGACGACGCATCCAGTCCGAACGCGTTTCGCCTTTGGCCAGGGCGATGCCCAGCACGTCCTGCACCAGCCGCTGATAGCCGATGCCAGCGGCGATGCCGGAGAGTGCAGCGGCGGTCTGCGTGTCGAACAGTGGCCGTGGCACGACGCCGCAGGCGTGCTGGAGGGCGATCAGGTCTTCGCCGGGGCTGTGGGTGATCTTCAGGATCGAGGTGTCCGACAGCAACGGCGCCAGGGTGGCGGTGATGCCGGGGATGAGTGGATCGATCAGCAGGATGTCGTCGTCACCGTCTCCGAAGGAGATCTGCACCAATGCCAGCTGCGGCCAGTAGGTGCGTTCGCGGACGAACTCGGTGTCCAGGCCGATCCGCGAGGGACATTGCGCAATCCGGGAGGCGAGGTCTGAGGGGCTGTTGATCCAGAGCGGCATTGAGATAAGGGTCTGAGCCGATGCCCTATTGGCAGCGGCTCGAACCTCGGATGCCCGGCGATGGATGGCCGGGCTTGAGGTTCCGAAGCCGATGACGTGGCGCCATGGAAGGCATCTGCTGTCTTGAAGACACGATGTTGAAAGATGCCAGCCTAATGGCGACGAGGTGAACAAGGCAAACACGTATCGGGCAAAGACGGGACGGCGTCACAACACCGCCGCGGTGCCTCGGCGCAGGCGATGGCGTAATCTGATGCCCCCGCGTCGGCAAGGAAACGAGGTTTGCGCGCCATCCACCGGATCGCCATCGCTGCATTGCTGCTGCCGGCATTGCTCGCGGGCTGTTCGCGCGACCAGGACCCGTCTACGCGCGCCGAACGGCAGGCCAGGGCGGAAGTGCGCGCGGGCGTGGTGACGGTCAGCGGCGACGACAGCATCTCCCAGGCGCTGACCTGGCGCGTGCCGGCGGTGCAGATTCCGCAGGACGGCGACACCCGTGCCCGCAAGCGTGCCGATGCGGCGCTGGCGGCGGGGAATCTCTATGCCGATGGCGATTCCGCGATCCCGCTCTATCTGGCGCTGGCGCAGCGCGATCCGAAGAACAAGGCGGTGCAGGAAGGCCTGCGCCGCGCGTTGCGGGCACTGCTTGCGGAAGGCGAGCAGGCGCTGACGCGGGCCGATGACGAGATCGATGCCTTGCGCAAGGCGCACGAGATCGCCACCGTCGCACGCGCGGTGGATGGCGGCGACGAGGCGGTGCAGGCGTTCCTGGCGCGCGTCGATACCGCCGACACGTTGTGGGAACTTAATCGCGAAGGCGAACACGCCCTGGCCAATGCCCAGTACGGGGAACGCGGTGGCGGCGCGCTGGCCAAGTTCCGCGAGGTGCTGGCACTCAAACCCGGGCAGCCGCGGGCGATGCAGGGTGTGGCCGCGGTGGAGAGCGCACTGATCCGCAGGGCGGAACTGGCGGGGGAAGACGGCGATTTCGCCGCCGCGCAGCGCTGGCTGGCCGACGCCGCGAAACTGCGTCCCGAGATGACCACCGTCCGCGACGCCGGCGAGCGCATCGAACGCATGCGCGGCATGCGCATCGCACAGCTGCGCGATGCCGGCATCGCCGCACTGTCGCAGTACAACGGCCTCGCCACCGCCCGCAAACGGCTCGCCGACATCCTGCTGATCGCCAAGCCCGGCGATCCCGTCGCCGCGGAACTGCGCCAGCGCATCGATCTGGCCCAGCACTACGGTTTGTACCGGCCGGGACAGACATTCACGGATGCCCTGAAGAACGGGGGCCGTAGCCCGCAAATGGTGGTCGTGCCGCACGGCGCATTCCGCATGGGATCGGCGGACGACGATCGCGCGGCGGCGGACAATGAAAAACCGCAGCGCAACATCCGTTTCGATCGCGGCTTCGCGATGTCGGCGACGGAAGTCACCGTTGGCGAGTTCCGCCGCTTCATCAACGCCACCGGCCGCAAGACGCGGGCGATGCGGCGCGGCTTCTCGATGGCCTACGACGAGCGCAGCGGCAACTTCGCGCGGCGCAGCAATGTCGACTGGTTCAGCGACTATGCCGGCCGGGTGGCGGGCGACGACCAGCCCGTCCTGCACGTCAGTGCCAAGGACGCCGATGCCTACGCGAAGTGGCTGTCGGAGCAGACCGGCAAGCATTACCGCCTGCCGAGCGAGGCCGAATTCGAATATGTGCTGCGCGCCGGCGGCACGGGCATGTGGCCCTGGGGCGATGGTGCGCCGCCCGTTGGCAGCGGCAACTTCACCGGTGCGCGCGACGTGTCGCCCAATGGCACGCGCCGCTGGAGCAATGCCTTCAACGGTTACAGCGACACCTATTGGGGGCCGGCGCCTGTCGGGAGCTTCAAGCCGAATGTCTGGGGCCTGCACGACCTGTCGGGCAACGTCGGCGAATGGGTGGCCGACTGCTGGCACGACAACTACCGGCGCGCGCCGAAGGACGGCGCGGCCTGGGTCAATCCGGGATGCCGGACGCGGGTGATCCGCGGCGGTTCGTGGGCGAGTTCGCCAGCGCAGACGCGCTCGGCCTGGCGCGCGCCGGCCGGTGTGGACAATACCAATGCGCGCGTCGGTTTCCGGGTGGTGCGGGATATCTGAAGGAGCGGGGATGCCTGGGGAAATCCTTGGCGAACCCATCCTCAGGCCGATCGCCGAAATGCTGCTGCAAATCGCTGGTGACTACACCAGCCGGGTTGTCGTGCCGATCTTCACGTTCGGCTACGTTCATGTGGAGCCGGCCGCGAAGGGGGGGCGGGTTTATCCGAAATGGCACGGTTTTCATCGCACTTCCGACGGGCGCAGGGTGCTGGATGCCGAGATGGGCGCGTTCTTCGGGCTCGTCTTCTGGGGCGTGGTCGGGATTGCCACATATTTTGGCTACCGCTATTTTGCGCCCTGACGATCCACCGGATCGGGGCCGATGCACAATCCGGCTGTACATGCGCAGGTGAGGGGAGAAGGCAATGCGGCAGAACCCGTTCGGTAACAGTTACGAATCGCAGGGCGGGCAGCGGCGTGGCTTCGGATTCAATCCGCGCCTGCTGATCCTGGTGGCGTTCATCGGCTACGCCGCTTATTACTATTTCTCCAACCGCACCGTCGATCCGCTCACAGGCGAGAAGGTGCTGATCGACAAGAGCATCTCGCCACAGGAAGAAAAGGCGCTCGGGCTGCAGGCTTACCAGGAGATCTTGCAACAGGAGCAACCGGTGGATGCCAATTCCCCGATCGTGGGCGAAGTGCGCGAGATCGCGCAGCGCCTGATCGCGAAGATTCCGCAGGTGTCCGACGCGCTCGCCGCGGAGCACGGCCTGCAGGCGCAGCACATCGAAAACGAGTTCGAATGGGCGGTGACGGTCCTGCAGTCGGACCAGGCCAATGCGTTCTGTCTGCCCGGCGGCAAGATGGCGGTCTACACCGGCCTGGTGCCGGTGGCGCAGAACAAGGATGCGATGGCGGTGGTGATGGGGCATGAGATCACGCATGCACTCTTGCGCCACGGCGCGCAGCGCATGACAGAGCAGAAGCTGGCGCAGATCGGACAGATGGCAGGCGCGATGAGCGGCATGGACGCGCAGCAGATGCAGATGGTGATGGCCGTGTATGGCTATGGCCGCTCGCTGCCGTATGCGCGCAAGCAGGAGACGCAGGCCGACGAGATGGGCCTGATGCTGGCAGCCGCGGCCTGCTACAACCCGCAGGAATCCATCGCGCTGTGGCAGCGCATGGATCAGGCCAGCGGCGGACAGGCGCCGCCGGAGTTTTCCTCCACGCACCCGAGTTCCGGCACGCGCATCCAGAACCTGCAGGCGTTGATGCCGAAGGCGATGGAGTATCGCAAGCGTTTCTGCGAACAGGGCAGTGGTGCTGGAGCCCTCTGAGCCGGCAACGGCCTGTTGATTTGCAGCGTGGCCTTCAGGCCCTGAGGCGATACGATCGACAGGCGTGATCGCATCGAATGGCGCGCATCACGCGCGCCATATGGAAGCAGAGAGGGCGACGCTTATTTGCCGCGCGGCTTGTCGGCGGTGTCCTTCGGCTTGGCCGAAGCGCTGCGGCCAAGGCCGCCGATCAGGTTCTGCTGGAATTCCTGCCACAGCTCCAGGTTGCGTTCGGTGAGCTGATTGACCATCGCCCACGGCGTCTGGCCGAGCATGTTGCCCATCTGCTGGCGGAACTGCGACTGCTGATCGAGGAAAGTCTGCATCGAGCGTTCGAGGTAGGTGCCCATGAAGCCCTGCAGCGAATCGCCGTAGAAGCGGATGAGCTGGCTCAGCAGTTGCGTGGAGAGCATCGGCTGACCGTCCTGCTCGTGCTCGGCAATGATCTGCAGCAGCACCTGGCGGGTCAGGTCCTCGCCGGTCTTGGCGTCGCGGACCTCGAAGTCCTCGCCGTCGACGATGAGCTGCCGCACGTCCTCGATGGTGATGTAGCTGGAAATGTCAGTGTCGTAGAGACGACGGTTCGGGTATTTCTTGATGACGCGCGGCTTGGTCATGGAGCAAAGGCTCTAACGTTGCAGGCGGGCAGCATGGCGCAGTGCAGCACCGCTTGCAACTTTGGTCAGCCAGAGCCCCTGTAGGGCACGATACCCTCCAGTATGGATACCGGTGGAACCTCCCAATGCCAATCTGCTTGGCTCGTGCCTCAAGCTTTCCGGGTGGGTAGCCCCTTGCGTCAAGGGGGCGCCGCGACAGCGGCGGGATCGTGGAAGCACGGGCTCGGGGCCCGAGGTTTTCGCAGCAAACCTTGGGGGGCACTGGCCGGCACGCCGGCTAGTGCCGGCCTTCCCCTTTACCAGCCCATGTACTGCCCGCCATTGGCGGACAGATTGGCCCCGGTGATCCATCCGGCCTCGTCGGGCAGGAAGAAGCTCACCGCATAGGCGATCTCGTCGGGCTCGCCCAGGCGGCCGGTGGGGATCTGCGCCACGATCTTGGCGCGCACGTCCTCCGGCACGGCCATCACCATGTCGGTGCCGATGTAGCCGGGCGAGACTGTGTTGACGGTGACCCCGAACTTCGCGTTCTCCTGCGCCAGCGAGATGGTGAATCCGTGCATGCCCGCCTTGGCGGCGGCGTAGTTGGCCTGGCCGTACTGGCCTTTCTGGCCGTTGATCGAGCTGATCTGGATGATGCGGCCCCACTTGCGCGCGCGCATGCCCTCGATCACCGGGCGGGTGACGTTGAACACCGAGTTGAGATTGGTGTTGATGACTTCCTGCCACTGTTCGGGCGTCATCTTGTGGAAGGTGCCGTCGCGGGTGATGCCGGCGTTGTTGATCAGCACGTCGACCGGACCGAGCTGGCGTTCGACGTCGCGCACCATCGCTTCGGCTTCCGCGTAGTTCGAGACGTCGCCCTTGGCGAGCGTGACCTCGTAACCCTCCGATTGCATCTGTGCCTGCCAGGCACGCGCTTTTTCCTCGTTGCGGTAATTGGTCGCGACCTTGTAGCCGCCGGTGATCAGCCGCTTGCAGATGGCCGTTCCGATTCCCCCGGTTCCCCCTGTCACCAATGCCACCCGAGATGCCATGCCCTGTTCTCCAAATACGTTCGATGCGCGCGCGATTGCGTTCGGGAGAATTCTATTCTTGGGCGGGGATAAGTTCGTTGTGCAATGCGGTAGCAGGCACAGTTGTTTGTGTAACGTTTCCGCAAAGGTTCTCTGCTTGCCCGGTGCGTTACGCCGGAGTGAATGACAGCGTCCGATCGCGCGGGATGCGCGCCGGGTCGAAATGACGGAGTGATGACGACAGGACATCGTCGACGGAAGCCGCCTCGGCCAGCGCGTCGCCGTTCTGCCCCAGCGCGAGCCAGGCCCTGCGCAGGGTCGCCACCGGCGCGTCCTCGGCGACCGGCAGGGAAGCCGATGATTTCGACAGCTTGCGGCCATCGTCGCCCAGCACCAGCGGCAGGTGCGCGTAGCGCGGCGTCGGCAGTCCGAGCCGTCGCTGCAGCAGGATCTGCCGGGGCGTGGAATCGAGCAGGTCGGCGCCGCGCACGACCTCGCTGATGCCCTGGGCGGCATCGTCCACCACCACCGCCAGCTGGTACGCCCACAATCCGTCCGCGCGGCGCAGCACGAAGTCGCCGACTTCGCGTGCCACATCCTGTTCGATGCGTCCTTGCAGCGCGTCCTCGAACACGACGCTGGTGCCGTCGGGGACGCGCAGGCGGATCGCCGGATCGGTGCGCGAGGCGCCGGGCACACAGGCGCGATGCACGCCGCCCGCGTCCGCATGATCGCTGCGGCTGCAATGGCAGAAGAAGGCATCGCCCTTCGCCAGCAGTCGTTCCAGCGCGGCGTGGTAGGCGTCGCTGCGTTCGCTTTGTCGCAGGACCGGTCCGTCGGGCAGCAGGCCGATGGCGGCCAGCGTGCGCAGCTGCGCGTCTGCGGCACCGGCGATTTCGCGCGGCGGATCGATGTCCTCGATACGCACCAGCCACTGCCCATGCGCGCGTCGCGCCATCAGCCAGCTGCCGAATGCCGCCAGCAGCGAACCGAAATGCAAGGGGCCGGTGGGCGAGGGCGCGAAGCGGCCGCGATAGGGTGCGCTGAATTGCGGTTGGGATTCGTTCATCGAATGTTGCATGAGTGTAGGAACTTCGCGCACGTCTCACAGCACAAAAGCGATGCGGAACTTGAATTCAAACCGCGTCGACTACATTACAACAGCCAATCGATCGCGCCCTCGCGCGATAGGAAACCCCATCGATGTTCAAGCGTATTTTCCTGTTCCTTGCCACCAACCTGGCGGTACTGGCCCTGGTCAGCATCGTCATGGCGATTTTCGGCATCAATCCGTCGACCAACGCCGGCCTGCTGATCATGGCGGCCCTGTTCGGCTTCGGCGGCTCGTTCATCTCGCTGTTGATGTCGAAGTGGATCGCGCTGCGCACCACCGGCGCCCAGGTCATCGAACAGCCACGCAACGAAACCGAGCGCTGGCTGGTCACGACCGTGCAGCGGCAGGCGCAGGCCGCCGGCATTGGCATGCCTGAAGTCGCCGTCTACGACGGACCGGAGATCAACGCCTTCGCCACCGGTGCCAATCGCAACAAGGCGCTGGTTGCCGTATCGACCGGCTTGCTGCGTTCGATGAGCCGCGACGAAGCCGAGGCCGTGCTCGGCCACGAGGTCAGCCACGTCGCCAACGGCGACATGGTGACGATGGCCTTGCTGCAGGGCGTGCTCAACACCTTCGTGATCGTGCTGGCGCGCATCGTCGGCCGCGTGGTCGACGGCTATCTGAGCGGCGGTCGTAGCAGCGAGAGCGGCGGTGGCGGACTGGCGTATTTCGCGATCGTGTTCGTGCTGGAGATGGTGTTCGGCCTGTTTGCCAGCGTGATCGCGATGTGGTTCTCGCGTCAGCGTGAATTCCGCGCCGACGCGGGCGGCGCGCGCCTGGCCGGCCGCGACAAGATGATCGCGGCGCTGGAGCGCCTCGCACTCAACCACGGCCAGAGCACGCTGCCGACGCAGATCCAGGCCTTCGGCATCGCCGGTGCCATCCCGCACGGTTTGAAGCGGCTGATGATGAGCCATCCTCCGCTGGAGGAGCGCATCCAGGCGCTGCGCAACGCCAAGCTCGACGAGAGCAGCGTGCGCCAGGGCGTCGTGGCCTGAGCGGATTGTCGCGAATGAAGAAGCCCGCCATCTGGCGGGCTTCTTTTTTGCCTGACCGGCGCCGGAAACAACGCCGCGACTATTCGAACTCGTAATTCATTTCCGGCCCCACGCCGGCCAGGAACTCGCCCTGGACATAATCCACGCCGGCCGAGAACAGGAACGACATGCTGGTCGCGTCGGCGACGAATTCGGCGATGGTCTGGATGTCGAGTTCGCGCGCCTTCGCCACGATCTCGCGCACGCGCTCCTGGTTGGTCGGATTCTTCGGCAGTTCCTCGGCGAAGCTGCGGTCGATCTTGAGCATGTCCGGCTGCAGATGCGTGAGCAGCTGGAACGAATCCAGCCCGACGCCGAACTGCTCCAGCACGATGCGCACGCCGAGCTCGTTGGCGGCGGCAGCGAATTCCTGCGTCGCCTTCAGATGGGTGAACACCTTGGCCTCGGGCAGTTGCAGCATCAGGCGCTCGCCGGGGACACCGTGCGCGGCCAGCTGATCGCCGATGTGGCGCAGGAGGCTGTCGTCGTCGAGCGAGGACTGGCTGATCTTCACCAGCAGCGTGATCGGTTTGCCATTGCGGATGCGGCGCCCGATGATCTCGATGGCGTGCCCGACCACGTAGCGGTCGAGTTCCCAGAGCAGGCCGTTCTCCTCCGCGATCTGCAGGAACGACAGCGGCTTGACCAGTTCGCCGTCGCCCGCGTCCATGCGCAGGAACACTTCATAGACCGGGCTGACGTCGCCCTGCAGGCCGATCACCGGCTGGTAGTGCAGCACGAAACGTTCCTGGTCGAGCGCGTCGCGCAGGCGTGTGACCCAGGCCTGGATGTGTTCTTCCTCGGCGCGGTCGGCCGCCGCGGGATCGAAGATCTCGTAGCAGTTGCCGCCGACGTCGAGCGAGGACTGCACGCCCTGGCTGGCCTTGGCCAGCACCTGGGTGACGCTGGCGATCTTTTCGCCGATCTGCACGCCGCCAATGCTGGCGGTGATCGTGCTGGAGCGCGATCCGATCGGAAACACGTGCGAGGCGAAGGCTTCGCGGATGCGTTCGGCCAGTGCCGTGGTCGCCTTGTGGTCGGCGTTGGGCAGCAGGACCGCGAGCCGGTGCTCGGAGAAGCGCGCGGCCACGGCGCCTTCGTTTTCCTCCAGCACGCCCTGCAGGCGTTCGCCCATCGCGGCGAGCATGGTGTCGGCGGCGTCGAGGCCGATCTCGTGCAGGAGGCGCTGATAGTGGTCGGGCTCGATCATCAGCAGGCCATGCTGGGCCTGGCCCTGCGCCGCCTCGGTCACCGCATCTTCCAGCGCATGCAGGAAGGTGGGGCGGTTGAGCAGGCCGGTGACCTGGTCGCGCTGGCGCAGCGCCTCGATCTCCTGCGCCAGCTCGGTGTCGATCTCCTGGCGGCGGAAGACCACCTGCTGGCAGGGTTCGTTCTCGTAGGTGGCGGGCGAGAATTCCATCGTCGCGGCGAAGACGCCGCCGGCGATGTCGCGCGCATCCAGTTCGTAGCGCGGCTGCGGCGTTTCGCCCTTGGCGAGACTTTTCAGCAGCGATTTCAGGCTCTCGACGTGCTGCGGCGCGACCAGATCGAGCAGGGACATGCCCTCGATGTCCTCGAAGCTGTCGAGGCCGAACATTTCGAGGTAGGCGCCGTTGGCGCGGATGTGCATGCCCTCGTGGACGTAGGCGATGGGGTCGCGCGAGGATTCGATCAGGGTGTCGCAGCGGCGCTCGCTCTCGCGCACGCGCGCTTCGAGCTTGCGCAGGGCGCGGCGGTCCTCGAGGTCGTTCCATTCGTTGCGCACCACGGCCAGCAATTGCTGCGGCTTGCGGCGCAGGGCGATGTTGCGCGCGCCGGCGCTGTGCGCTTCGAGGAAGCTGGCATCGTCGATACTGTCGCCCACGGCGATGACCGGGATGTCCTTGCCGCTGGCGACGACGTGCTGGACCACCTCGGCGAACGGAATGACGTTCGCCCGCTGCGCCGCGAGCACCAGATCGATGGGTTGCGCGCCGAGCATGGCGACGAGTTCCTCGTCGGAAACCGGTCGCAGCGGGCGCACCGCGATACCGGAATTGCGCAGAGCGCTGACGATGGCTTCGGCCGCTTCGACACTATCGTCGACGATCAGCAGGCGCAGGGCTTGGTCCGGGCTCGGCGGCATTGTCACCTCGGGGGCGGAGACGGGCGTTTATGCCATGAGGCGGCGCGGTTCGTCCATCGCACCTATGGTCCCGCGATCAGGCGAGACGGCGTTTGGAGGCGTCGCCGGCCACTTCGCGCACCAGTCTGGGGACCAGATACCCCGGCAGTCGCGAGACCAGTTCCGCATGCAGCGCCAGTGCCTGCGCGTCCGGGATTTCAAAGTGCGCGGCGCCCTGCACACGGTCGAGTTGGTGCAGGTAATAAGGCAGCACGCCGGCCTCGTAGCCGCGTTCGCACAGCGCGGCCAGCGCCGCAATCGAGTCGTTGACGCCGCGCAGCAGCACGGCCTGGTTGAGCAGGGTGATGCCGCCGAAAGCGCGACCGGCGTCACGCAGGCGCGCCATCGCGGCGTCGACATCGGCGTCGAATTCGTTGGCGTGATTGGCATGCACGACGACGGCCACGGGCCAGGGCAGGGACTTTAGCCAAGTGGTCAATTCGTCATCGATGCGCTCCGGCAGCACGATCGGCAGGCGCGTGTGGATGCGCAGGCGGCGGATGTGCGGGAGGTCCGCCAGCTGCGTGGTGAGTTCGGTGAGCTTGGCCGTGGCCAGCGACAGCGGGTCGCCGCCGGAGAGGATCACCTCGCTGACGTCGCGATCGGCGCGCAGGGCATCGAGGGCTTCCTGCCAGCCGCCGGCCGCGGCGGTTTCCTCGGCGTAGGGGAAGTGGCGGCGGAAGCAGTAACGGCAGTGCACGGCGCAACTGCCGGTGGTGATCAGCAGGGCGCGGCCGCGGTACTTGCGGATCACACCATGCCCGGTGCGGGCGGCGGCATCGCCCACGGCATCGAGCGTGAAGCCGGGGGCCGGCTGCATCTCGGCATCGAGCGGCAGGACCTGGCGCAGCAACGGATCGTGCGTATCGCCCGCGCGCATGCGCGCGACGAAGCCACGCGGCACCCGCAGCGGGAACTGCCCGGCCGCCGTGTCGGAGATGCGCAGGGCGGCCTCGTCCAGCCCGAGCAGGGCCAGCAGTTCGCGCGGATCGCGCACGGCTTCGCGCCAGAGCCGGCGCCAGTCGCCGCTCGGGGCGGCGTCTCGCGGGTGCGGGGCAGGGGAGGCAGCAGGTATCATGTGTGATCCGTTCCGGGGCCGGGCATTTTAGCCCCTTGGCCTCTCCGGAACTTCGTACACACCCAGTTTGGCCGCGAATGCGGCCCATCACGCCTCACTTTTTTGCAGGAGTAAGCATGGCCAGCTATGGCATGAACGACGTCAAGAACGGGATGAAGATCCTCGTCAACAACGAGCCTTGCATCATCACCGACACCGAGTACGTCAAGCCGGGCAAGGGCCAGGCCTTCACCCGCGTCAAATATCGCTTCATCAAGTCCGGCCGCGTGGTCGAGCTGACCATGAAGGCCACCGATTCGCTGGAAGCGGCCGACGTCGTCGACACCGACATGCAGTTCCTCTACGCCGACGGCGAGTACTGGCACTTCATGCAGCAGGAAACCTTCGAGCAGGTGCAGGCCGACAAGACCGGCGTCGGCGATGCCGCCAAGTGGCTGAAGGGCGAGGAGCCCTGCGTGGTCACGCTGTGGAACGGCACCCCGATCGCGGTGCAGCCGCCGAATTTCGTCGAGCTGAAGATCGTCGAGACCGATCCGGGCGTCCGTGGCGACACCTCGGGTGGCGGTGGCAAGCCGGCCACGTTGGAAACCGGCGCGGTGGTGCGCGTGCCGCTGTTCGTCGGCCAGGACGAGGTGATCAAGGTCGATACCCGCAGCGGCGAGTACGTCAGCCGCGTGAAGTAAGACAGCAGTGAAGTAAGACTAAGGTGAAATAAGCCGCAACCAATGCAGGCAGCCATGAGCGAAAAGGAAGCAGCCCGGGATGTCTTTCCGCACGACCGCGTCGTTTTTTTCAGCGACGCGGTCTTTGCCATCGCCATCACCCTGCTTGCGATCGAGCTGAGATTGCCGACGCAGCAAATGGTCGAGCACGTCGGCGCGGAAGCCGCCTCGCGCGAGGTGGTCTCGCTGTTCATCGCCTACATCGTCAGCTTCCTGGTGATCGCCCTGTTCTGGAGCGGCCACATGCTGACCTGGAAGCATGTGACCCGCGCCACCGGCAAGCTGGTGTGGTGCTCGATCCTGCAATTGATGTTCGTCGCGCTGATGCCGTTCGCGACGCATCTGTATTCCGAGGCGTTCAGTTCGGAGAGCGCCGGACGGTTCGCTTTCTACAGCGCCGTGCTGTTCGGGATTTCGTTCTTCTCCTGGCTGACCCGGCGCATGGTCGTCCGGCAGGAGAACCTGCGTGAAAGACTGGGCGAGGCGCAGGTGCGCTGGCTGCTGCTGCGCGGCCTGATCCCGGTGCTGGTGTTCGCCGCCAGCATCCCGCTGGCATACGTGCTGCCGATCTGGATGGGCGGCTTCGTGTTCCTGGTGATCTTCCCGTTGACGATGCTGGCGCGGCGCCTGTGCTTCCGTCGTCCGAAACCGGAGCCTGCCGCTTGAGTGAAGTACGACAGAGCGAGGTACGACCGTTGCAATCCGTCGATTTGCTGATCGAGGCCGGCTTCGTCGTGCCGGTGGAGCCGCATGGCGTGGTGCTGGAGCGGCATGCCGTCGCCGTGCATGACGGCGTCATCCAGGCCATCCTGCCGATCGACGAGGCGCGCGCGCGCTTCGCGGCGAAGGACACCGTGTCGCGTCCCGACGCCGTGCTGATCCCGGGCCTGGTCAACGCCCACACCCACAATCCGATGACGTTGTTGCGCGGCGTCGCCGACGACCTGCCGCTGAAAGTGTGGCTGCAGGAGCACATCTGGCCGATCGAAGGCGCGGTGATGGGGCCGGAATTCATCGCCGACGGCATCCAGCTTGCGATCGCCGAGATGCTGCGCGGCGGCACCACCTGCGTCAACGAGAACTATTTCTTCCCCGACGTGCAGGCCGCGACCTACAAGCGTCATGGCTTCCGCGCCCGCGTCGGGTTGCCTCTGATCGACTTCCCGTCGGCCTGGGCCAGTTCGGACGACGAATACTTCGACAAGGCCGGCGAAGTGCACGACCAGTGGCGCAGCGATCCGCTGATCGCCACCGCCTTCGCGCCGCATGCGCCGTACACGGTCAGCGACGCCAATTTCGAGCGGGTGCGCATGCTCGCCGACCAGCTCGACGTGCCGGTGCACCTGCACCTGCACGAGACTGCGCAGGAAGTCGAGCAATCCGTGCAGAAGCACGGGCAGCGCCCGATCGCGCGGCTCGACCGGCTTGGCCTGATCAACGACCGCCTGATCGCGGTGCATATGACGCAGCTCACCGAGGCGGAAATCCATCTGTGCGCCGAGCGCGGCGTGAGCGTGGTGCATTGTCCGGAATCCAACCTCAAGCTGGCTTCGGGGTTCTGCCCGGCCTGTGCGCTGCAGCGTGCGGGCATCACGCTCGCCATCGGCACCGATGGCTGCGCCAGCAACAATGATCTCGACATGGTCGGGGAAACACGCACCGCCGCGCTGTTGGCGAAGGCGGTGGCGAACGATGCCGCCGGTTTCGATGCCGCCACCGCGCTGCGCGCGGCGACGCTGGGTGGTGCCAAGGCGATCGGTTTCGATGCGCTGATCGGCTCGATCGAGCCGGGCAAGCAGGCGGACCTGGTCTGCATCGACCTCTCGCAATTGGAGACCCAGCCGCTGCATCACGTGGCCTCGCAGCTGATCTACGCCACCGGCCGTCATCAGGTCAGCGACGTGTGGATCGCCGGCAAGGCCAAGCTGCGCGGGCGCGAGCTGGTCGACATCGATACCGTTGCGCTGCTGGCCAAGACGCGGGAGTGGCGTGATCGGATCGGGGCCGTGCGTGCCTGAGATTTTCGCATTTGCTTTTGCCGTCATCCCAGCGAAAGCTGGGACCCATTGTGCTGTTGCTTTTGGTTCTTCGCTGCCAAAAAACAAAATCAAAATGGGTCCCGGCTTTCGCTGGGATGACGGTCTTGAAGGTATTCGGCAATGATGAGCTCCACATCCCCCGCTTCCGGCGACAACTTCCGCCAATCCGAACTCGACAAGTTCGGCGCACTCGCCCATCGCTGGTGGGACCCGAACGGCCCGCAGAAAGCGCTGCATGCGCTGAACCCGGCACGCCTGGGCTACGTCGCCGAACGTGTCACCTTGCGCGATGCGGCGGTGCTCGACGTCGGCTGTGGCGGCGGCCTGCTCAGCGAGGCGCTGGCGAAGGAAGGGGCGCGCGTCACCGCCATCGACCTGGCGCCCGATCTGGTCAAGATCGCCAGGCTGCACGGTCTCGAATCCGGCGTGAAGGTCGATTACCGTGAGCAATCGGTGGAAGCGCTGGCCGCCGCGCAGCCGGGTGAATTCGACGCGATTACCTGCATGGAAATGCTTGAGCACGTCCCCGATCCCGCGGCGATCATCGCCGCCTGCGCGACACTGCTGAAACCCGGCGGTCGCCTGTTCGTGTCCACGCTCAACCGCACGCCGGCGGCGTTCGCGCTGGCGATCGTCGGTGCCGAGTACGTGGCGCGATTGCTGCCGAAGGGCACGCATCAGTATCGCGATTTCATCAAGCCGTCCGAGCTTTCGGCGTGGCTGCGCGCGGCCAGCCTGGAACTGGAGGACGTGAGCGGACTGATGTACGAGCCGTGGCGCAATGCCGCGCGGGTGATCTCGCGGACGGATGTGAACTATCTCGCCTGCGCGGTAAAGCCGTGAAGGGCGGAGATCCGGAAATCGAAAACCGACAATCGGAAACGCAGGATCGCACCACGCCCGGCACGCGGCGTTTCCCGCGCGGCGTCCTGTTCGATCTCGACGGCACGCTGCTCGACAGCGCGCCGGACATGCTCGCCACGGCCAACGCGATGCGCGCCGAACGCGGCGAACCGGCGATGGAGTTGGCGCAACTGCGTCCGTTCGTCTCGCGCGGCAGCCGCGCGATGGTGAGCGCGGCATTCCCACAACTCGACGCCGAGGCGCGCGCGGCACTGGTGCCGGTGTTTCTGGCGATCTACGAGCGCGAACTCGGCCATCACGGCGCGCCGTTCGACGGCATCGAAGCCATGCTGGCGGAGATCGAGGCCGACGGCGGACGCTGGGGCATCGTCACCAACAAGCCGGAATATCTCGCCCGGCTGCTGATGCCCTTGCTGGGATGGGAAAGCCGCTGCGGCGTGCTGATCGGCGGCGACACGCTGCCGGAGCGCAAGCCGCATCCGATGCCCTTGCGGCATGCCGCTGCCGCGCTTGGACTGGCGCCGGAAGACTGCGTCTACGTTGGAGACGACAGGCGCGACATCGAAGCCGCGCGCGCGGCCGGCATGCCGTCGGTGGTGGCGCTGTGGGGTTATCGCGTGCCCGAGGACGTGCCGGAAGAATGGGGCGGCGACGTCATGGTCGAATCGCCGCACGACCTCCTGGACTCCGCGCGCTGGCCCGCGCGCGCCACGTAGGCGCGCGACGCCTCCCCACGCACGCCAGCCGCATGAGCACGCCCGACAATCAGCACGAAGCCCTCGAAAGCTTCATCGCCAAATGGCGTGACCGCTGGCCGGAATGGTCGGTGGCGGAAGTCTTCCTGCCGGCGTCTGGACGGCATACGGCATACGCGTGGTTCGCGCTGTTGCAGGAATTCACGGGCGCCGCCTGGAGCGGCGAGGACGCCACGCCGGGCCTCGCCAAGCTGGCCTGGTGGGGAGAGGAATTGCGCGGCTGGGCGAAAGGCGCGCGACGCCATCCGCTCGGCGCGACGTTGCAGCGTCAGCCCGTGGATTGGATGGCGTTGTCGGCGTCGTTGCGCGAAGTGCAGGCGGTGCGCGGAATCGTGTCGCCGGAGCCCTCCGGACTGCGGGCTTTCGCGACGGCAGTGGCGCGCATCGAGGCGGTCCTCTTCGAGAGCTTTGCCGAACCGGCCGATATGGTGGGCGACGTGCTCGCCGATCTCCTGGCCGAGCACGCCTTGTCGCACGGCGCGGCCGATCAGGCGCGGACCCTGCTTGCCGCGAGGCCACGGAGCAGGGGAGCGACACGTCCGCGTCGCATCCAGTCCGCGCTGTTGTACGAGCGGCTTTCCCAGCTGGCGGCAGATCAGCCGCTGCGCGCCGCTCGGCCCTGGCGCAGCGTGTGGCTGGCGTGGCGCGCGGCACGGTCGGAATAAATTCGGAATAAGTCAGGCCGGCTTCATCTCGACAAGGACGACAACGAGGTTTCCACGTATGGGAAGACTGCTTCTCCCTTTCATCGCCATCCTGGTGGTCGTCACGATCGCGCTGGTCGTTTGGTTGGTGCGAACGCCTCGCGATTCCGCGGCGATCCCGGCGGTCACCACCAGTCCTGTCCCGAAACGTTCGAAGGCGAATCGACGACCCGCCTGCAGGCGGTGCTGCCGACGGATTCGGGCATGCATGCCATCTGGGATCCATCGGCCTATGCCGACATCTGCGGATACGAAACGTGGGAGAAGCAGGTGCTAGAGACCAAGGACAACGAACGGCATATCCGCGCCGGCCACTTCGTGCCTTTGTATGTTCACGCCGACGGCTCCCCGGCGATCGAGATCCGGGTAGGGCGGGCGGGTGCGCCGAGCGCGCTGACCGACGCCGAATCGGCCTGGGTGACGGCCTCGTCGGAGGAATACCTGTTCGTCTCCAAGGGCACCGCCAACGTCAGCGGCATCGAGTACATCGGCGGGAAACGTGACCCTGCGATCAGGAGTCTGGCACTCCCGGCCGGGCGCTGGCGCGTGAAGGTCCATCTTCTGGAGGCGCCCGAGAGCGTCCGAAGCCAGAACGGACTGTACCCACCCGATTTGCTGGTCCTGGCGAACCCGGAGACGGCACCGCACGGGCCGTATCGGCAGTCCGAGGAAACCTTCGACCGGCTTCCTTGAGGGCGGGGGACGGTTTCCGGCGACCTGAATCCGGGCCCGCCTGCCGACGACCGGCAACTGACGCCTCAACGCACCGTTGCGCGGGCGGCGATGGTGTGTCGTTACAATGCCCACATCCTTGACGGCCTCCCCCTGCCGTAAACCGTCGCCGTGAACGTTCCTCCTGCCAGACAACTGCCAGACGTCGCCTTTGACGCCGCGACCGCTGCCCGCCCCCTCGATTGGGTCGGCATGCAGCGCATCGCGCTCCCCCTGCGCATCCCGGGTCCGGGTGGCGATTCGGTCCTGGTGAGCGCCTGGGCCGACGTTTTCGTCGACCTGCGCGACGCCGACGCGCGCGGCATCCACATGTCGCGCCTGTACCTGCGATTGCAAGATGCGCTGAGCAGCGAGGCGATCACGCCCGCCGGCCTGCGCCGCGTGCTACAGGATTGCATTGACTCGCAGGGCGGCCTATCCTCGGCCGCGCGCCTGGTGCTGCGCTACGAGCAACTGCTCAAGCGCAAGGCGCTCTCCAGCGAGCATGCCGGCTGGAAAACGTATCCGGTCGAGATCGACGCCACGCTGCGTGACGGGCATCTCGCGCTGACGCTGGCGTTCTCGGTCGAGTATTCCAGCACCTGTCCGGCGTCGGCCGCGCTGTCGCGGCAGTTGAACGCGGAGCGGTTCGCCGAGGACTTCGCCACCGCGCATCCGCTCTCCACTGGTGTGGTGCGCGACTGGCTCGCCTCCGAGCGTGGCCTGGCCGCGACTCCGCATGCGCAGCGCAGCCGGGCCGATATGCGCCTGACGCTGCGTCCGGCCTTCGATCGTTTGTCGATCGAGCATTTCGTCGACACCGTGGAGAACGCGCTTGGCACGCCTGTGCAGACGGCGGTCAAGCGCGAGGATGAGCAAGCGTTCGCGCGGCTCAATGCCGAGAACCTGATGTTCTGCGAGGACGCAGCGCGTCGGGTTGCGGCGGTGCTGGCGCGGGATGCGCATGTGGAGCGTTTCGACGTTACTGTGCAGCACTTCGAGAGTCTGCATGCGCACGATGCGGTGGCGCGGGTGTCGGGAGAGGGGAGTCAGTAGCGAGGGGCTTCTCGGTTCTGGCTTTTGCCCGGCATTTCCGTACAGGCGGGTTTTTTGACAGCCCGGTGGCTGGTCATCCAGCTTCTCGCCTTATCGTCGTCCCGGCGGAAGATGGGATCCATTTTGCCTTTAGCTGTTGCTTGTGAAGAGCAAAGGCGTTTCGTCCGCTACGCGGCCGAGTTCATTTCTTTTGATAAGCGTCAAAAGAAACG
>NZ_JBXAPK010000018.1:0-16577 GCF_058803905.1 Luteimonas sp. GW821-FHT14E02
GGACGAAGGTCTTCGCTTCGCGATCCGCGAGGGCGGCCGCACGGTCGGCGCGGGCGTGGTGGCCAAGATCATCAAGTAATCGCTTCGCCGGTGGCGCCCAGCGCCGCCAAACAAGCGCGAATGGCGGGCCGTTCCTCGGTCCGCCATCGCCGTTTAAAACAATCGCGTTAGTTGCCAGTACGTAAAGTAATCACGCGTCAGTAGCTCAACTGGCAGAGCAGCGGTCTCCAAAACCGCAGGTTGTAGGTTCGAGTCCTACCTGGCGCGCCAAGTGTGTGATGCGGGTCCTCCGCAAAAGCCTGCGCATCCCTGCGCGGACTTTCCAAAAGAGCAGTAGACCTTGTGAACAGCCGAGTCGAACAATCCAAAGCCTCGTCCAAGGGCGCCGCGAGTGACATCGCGCTGTACGTGCTGGCGATTCTGCTGGCGGCGGCGGGCGTGTTCGCCTACACCTGGTTCCAGCAGTGGGATACCTCGCTGCGCGTCGGCGCCGTCGTCGTCGGACTGATCGCCGGGCTGGTCGTGTTCATGCTCAGCGCCAAGGGCCGCGATACGCGCGAGTTCCTGTCCGAGTCGCGCTTCGAGCTGCGCAAGGTGGTCTGGCCGACGCGCCAGGAAGCCACACGCCTGACCTGGGTGGTGATCATCGTGGTCATCATCATGAGCCTGGTCCTGGCCGGCTTCGACGGCATCATCCAATGGTTGATGAAGCTCGGCTTCGCCACCCGCGGGACCTGAGGAGTCTAGTAGTTAGATGGAAACCGAAAACGTCAAACGCTGGTACGTCGTCCACGCCTACTCGGGCTTCGAGAAGTCCGTGGCGCAGGCGCTGCGCGACCGCATCGTGCGCACCGGCATGGAAGAGCGCTTCGGCGAAGTCATGGTGCCGACCGAGGAAGTGGTGGAAATGCGCTCCGGCCAGAAACGCCGTTCCGAGCGCAAGTTCTTCCCGGGCTACGTGCTCGTGCAGATCGCCACGCACGACGAATCCGGCATTCCGCGCATGGACAGCGAAAGCTGGCACCTGGTGAAGGAAACGCCGAAGGTGATGGGCTTCATCGGCGGCACCGCCGACCGTCCGCTGCCGATCCGCGACGAGGAGGCTGCCGCCATCCTCGACCGCGTGCAGGAAGGCGTCGAGAAGCCGCGTCCGAAGGTGCTGTTCGAGCCGGGCCAGATGGTGCGCGTCACCGACGGCCCGTTCAACGACTTCAACGGCGTGGTCGAGGAAGTCAATTACGAGAAGAGCCGCCTGCGCGTGGCGGTGCTGATCTTCGGTCGTTCCACGCCGGTCGAACTCGAGTTCGGCCAGGTCGAGAAGGCCTAAGGCGGCCGTAACGAATTCGCCGGAGCGAGTGGTTCGATCCGGCAACAACGCGAGGAGCCACGCAGCGCAAGCGTGCAGGCGTTCGCACTCGCAGGAGTAGAGAGCAATGGCAAAGAAA
Source organism: Luteimonas sp. GW821-FHT14E02 (assembly GCF_058803905.1). Classification (NCBI taxonomy): domain Bacteria; kingdom Pseudomonadati; phylum Pseudomonadota; class Gammaproteobacteria; order Lysobacterales; family Lysobacteraceae; genus Luteimonas; species Luteimonas sp. GW821-FHT14E02. Next base: position 1,446 of record NZ_JBXAPK010000018.1, read on the forward strand.
GTCGTCGGTTACATCAAACTGCAGGTCAAGGCAGGTCAGGCGAATCCGTCGCCGCCGGTCGGTCCTGCACTGGGCCAGCGCGGCCTGAACATCATGGAGTTCTGCAAGGCGTTCAATGCCGCGACCTCCAAGCTGGAGCCGGGTCTGCCGACTCCGGTGATCATCACCGCGTATTCGGACCGCACCTTCACCTTCGTCACCAAGAGCACGCCGGCTTCGGTGCTGCTGAAGAAGGCGGCGGGCATCCAGTCCGGTTCCAAGCGCCCGAACACCGAGAAGGTGGGCAAGGTCACCCGCAAGCAGCTCGAAGACATCGCCAAGGCGAAGGAAGCCGATCTGACTGCGGCTGACCTGGACGCAGCGGTGAAGACGATCGCAGGCTCGGCCCGTTCCATGGGCCTCGTGGTGGAGGGTTAAGACATGGCACAGACCAAGCGACAGAAGACCATCCTCGCCGCAGTCGTTCCGGGCAAGACCTACCCGATCGACGAAGCGCTGAAGATCGTCAAGGACAACAGCAAGACCAAGTTCGTCGAATCCGTCGACGTGGCCGTGCGCCTCGGCGTCGATGCCAAGAAGTCCGACCAGCAGGTGCGCGGTTCCACTGTGCTGCCGGCCGGTACCGGCAAGACCGTGCGCGTGGCGGTGTTCGCCCCCGCCGGCGCCAAGGCCGATGAGGCCCTGGCCGCTGGTGCCGATGCGGTCGGCATGGACGACCTGGCCGAGCGCATGCAGGGCGGCGAGCTGAACTACGACGTGGTCATCGCCACGCCGGATGCGATGCGCGTGGTCGGCAAGCTCGGCACCGTGCTCGGTCCGCGCGGCCTGATGCCGAACCCGAAGGTGGGCACCGTGTCGCCGAACCCGGCCGAAGCGGTGAAGAACGCCAAGGGCGGCCAGGTGCGTTACCGCACCGACAAGGCCGGCATCATCCACTGCACCATCGGCAAGGCCGACTTCGACGCCGACAAGCTGAAGGAAAACCTGCACGCGCTGCTGGCCGACTTGGTGAAGGCCAAGCCTTCGACCGCGAAGGGCCAGTACCTGCAGAAGATTTCGGTCAGCTCGACGATGGGCCCGGGCGTGAGCGTCGATCAGTCCTCGCTCTCGCTGAAGTAATTGCAAGATCCGCTCCCCGCACGCGGGGAGCGGCGCGACAAATTTTGAGGGCATCGCAAAGGGCGCGGTTTGGCCTGGCGCGATAGCCGTCAAAGACCGCAGGCGCAGTCCGTGCGGGCAACGACGACGGGCAGGGAATGCTCGCTTGGCAATGGAATCGCCGTCGCTGCCGGTATCGACCGCTTAATCCCGGAGTGCTCTGCACGAAAGGGCCTGCGTAGATGGTTGCCGACCCTCCAAGAATTTTTTTGGAAACGGCCACCGCAAGGATTCCGGACACTCCTGACAGAGTTCCCGGCATCCCGGCATCGAAGGAACGATGTCGCTCGAGTTCCAATCCGGTTCGGAACCGGGTTGGCGTCAAAGAAAGCTTTCGTCAGCAGTTCATCGCCGACGAAACATTTCGAGGTAATGCAATGGCTCTCAATCTGACCCAGAAGCAGGAAGTCGTTGCCGAACTGGCCGAGGTCGCCGGCAAGGCGCACTCGCTGGTCGCCGCGGAATACGCGGGTTTGACGGTCGCTCAACTGACCGACCTGCGCAAGAAGGCCCGCCAGGGCGGTGTGTTCCTGAAAGTTGCCAAGAACACGCTGGTCTCGCGCGCAGTGGAGAACACCGATTACGCCGTCGTCAAAGACGACCTGACCGGTCCTCTGCTGTACGCCTTCTCGCAGGAAGACCCCGGCGCCGCCGGACGTCTGATCAAGGAGTTCGCGAAAGCGAACGACAAGCTGAAGCCGCGTTTGGTCGCGATCGGCGGACAGAAGTACCCGGGCTCCCATGTGGACGTCCTGGCTTCGCTGCCCACCCGCGAACAGGCCCTGTCGATGCTGCTCAGCGTCCTGGTCCAGCCCGCCACCATGCTGGTGCGCGTGTTGGCCGAGCCGGCTTCGCAAGTCGCCCGCGTCACGAACGCGGTCGGCCAGCAGAAAGCCGCCTGAGGCGAACAGTTCGGTACGAACAACCTATCCACTTAGTCGTTTCCAAATATCAAGTTAAGAGGTAATCACAATGTCCCTTTCCAACGAGCAGATCATCGAAGCGATCAGCAGCAAGACCCTCGTCGAGGTGATGGAGCTGGTCAAGGCGATGGAAGAGAAGTTCGGCGTTTCCGCCGCCGCTCCGGTCGCCGTCGCCGCTGGCCCGGCCGCCGCCGCTGCCGCCCCGGCCGAAGAGCAGACCGAGTTCACGGTCACCCTGAAGTCGGCTGGCGACAAGAAGGTCGAAGTCATCAAGGTCGTCCGCGCCATCACCGGCCTGGGCCTGAAGGAAGCCAAGGACCTGACCGAAGCCGGTGGTACGGTGAAGGAAGCCGTGTCCAAGGCCGACGCCGAGAAGTTCAAGAAGGATCTGGAAGCCGCTGGCGCTTCCGTGGAAGTGAAGTAAGCAAGCAGTTGCGTCGCCTAGACACACAGGCGATCCGCCATAGGCTGGGGGCGTAAGCCCCCGGCCTTTGGCCGTTGTGTCTTTCCCTTCTCCCTTCGGGGATTGAGGTCGCCCGTCAGGCGGCCGAGGTTGCCGGAGACAGAAGGGAAAGGCATCCGTTGCAAAAAACCCAACTGAAACGTTGGTAGTTGGAAGCAGTAACAGAGGGCGTGCTGGTGCCGGCAATACCAGCGGCTTCCGACTGACAGTTCCACCCTCCCTCACAAGGGCATCGCGGTCAAGGCATCAGGCGTCGACAACGCAAGAGCACGGCTTCAATCCAGTGCGCGGCTTCAACTTCATGCGTGTCGATGTTTCCTGATTTCCACTGACCAGGTACCGATTCCCGGCTTCAATCAAGGCGGTCACATTCCATGACGACATCTTATTCGTTCACCGAAAAGAAACGCATCCGCAAGGACTTCGGCAAGCGCCGTTCGATCCTCGAGGTGCCGTTCCTGCTCGCCATCCAGGTCGATTCCTATCGTGAATTCCTGCAGGCCGACGCCGCGCCGAACAAGCGCGAGGACCGCGGCCTGCACGCCGCGCTGAAATCGGTGTTCCCGATCGTCAGCTACAACGGCTACGCCGCCCTCGAATACGTCGGCTACAAGCTCGGCGAGCCCGTGTTCGACGAGCGCGAATGCCGCAATCGCGGCCTGTCCTACGGCGCGCCGCTGCGCGTGACCGTGCGCCTGGTGATCTACGACCGCGAGTCCTCCACCAAGACCATCAAGTACGTGAAGGAGCAGGAAGTCTACATGGGCGAGATTCCGCTCATGACCGACAACGGCACCTTCATCGTCAACGGTACCGAGCGCGTCATCGTCTCGCAGCTGCACCGTTCGCCGGGCGTGTTCTTCGATCACGATCGTGGCAAGACCCACAGCTCGGGCAAGCTGCTGTACAGCGCCCGCATCATTCCTTATCGCGGTTCCTGGCTGGACTTCGAGTTCGACCCGAAGGACGCGCTGTTCACCCGTATCGACCGCCGCCGCAAGCTGCCGGTCTCGGTGCTGCTGCGCGCACTCGGCTACACGAACGAGGAGATGCTCAACGAGTTCTTCGAGATCAACACCTTCCACATCGATCCGAAGGAAGGCGTGCAGCTCGCGCTCGTGCCGGAGCGCCTGCGCGGCGAAACGCTCGATTTCGATCTGGCCGACGGCGACCGCGTTATCGTCGAAGCCGGCAAGCGCATCACCGCGCGCCACGTGCGCCAGCTGGAAGAGTCGGGCATCGCCGCGCTGGCTGTGCCGGACAGCTACCTGATCGGCCGCATCCTCTCGCATGACGTGATCGACACCGAGACGGGCGAGCCGCTGGCGACCGCCAACGACGAGATCAGCGAAGAAACCCTGGCCAAGTTCCGCAAGGCCGGCGTCGACGCGATCGGCACGATCTGGGTCAACGACCTCGATCGCGGTCCGTACATCTCCAATACCCTGCGCATCGATCCGACCAAGACCCAGCTCGAAGCGCTGGTCGAGATCTACCGCATGATGCGTCCCGGCGAGCCGCCGACCAAGGACGCCGCGCAGAACCTGTTCCACAACCTGTTCTTCACCTTCGAGCGCTACGACCTCTCGGCCGTGGGCCGCATGAAGTTCAACCGCCGCATCGGCCGCAAGGAAGTGCTCGGCGCTTCGGTGCTGTACGACGCGCGCTACTTCGCCGAGCGCAAGGACGAGGATTCGGTCAAGCTGCGCGAGCAGTTCGGCGGCATGTCCGACATCCTCGACGTGATCCGCGTGCTGACCGAGATCCGCAACGGTCGCGGCACCGTGGACGACATCGACCACCTCGGCAACCGCCGCGTGCGTTCGGTCGGTGAAATGGCCGAGAACGTGTTCCGCGTCGGACTGGTGCGCGTGGAGCGCGCCGTGCGCGAGCGCCTGACCATGGCCGAGGCCGATGGCCTGACGCCGCAGGAACTGATCAACGCCAAGCCCGTCGCGGCCGCGGTGAAGGAGTTCTTCGGTTCGTCGCAGCTGTCGCAGTTCATGGACCAGAACAATCCGCTGTCGGAAGTCACGCACAAGCGTCGCGTCTCGGCCCTCGGTCCGGGCGGCCTGACCCGCGAGCGCGCCGGCTTCGAAGTGCGCGACGTGCATCCGACCCATTACGGCCGCGTCTGCACCATCGAGACGCCGGAAGGTCCGAACATCGGCTTGATCAACTCGCTGGCCGTGTTCGCGCGCACCAACAAGTACGGCTTCCTGGAGACGCCGTACCGCAAGGTCGTGAACAGCAAGGTCACCGACGAGATCGAATATCTCTCGGCGATCGAGGAGAACGAGTACGTCATCGCGCAGGTGAGTGCGCCGCAGGACGACAAGGGCAACCTGACCGCCCAGTTCGTCGCCTGCCGCTACCAGGGTGAAAACCTGCTCAAGCCGCCGAGCGAGATCCACTTCATGGACGTCTCGCCGATGCAGACCGTGTCGGTCGCGGCCGCGCTGGTGCCGTTCCTCGAGCACGACGACGCCAACCGCGCGCTGATGGGCGCGAACATGCAGCGCCAGGCCGTGCCGACGCTGAAGTCGCAGAAGCCGCTGGTCGGCACCGGCATCGAGCGCGCCGTGGCGCGCGACTCGGGCGTGACGGTGAACGCCCGCCGCGGCGGCGTGATCGAGCAGATCGACGCCGGCCGCATCGTGGTCAAGGTGAACGAGAACGAGATTTCCGGCGAGACCGATGCCGGCGTCGACATCTACACCCTGATCAAGTACACGCGCTCCAACCAGAACACCTGTATCAACCAGACGCCTCTGGTGAACGTGGGTGACGTGGTCGCGCGCGGCGACGTGCTGGCCGACGGTCCCTCGACCGACATCGGCGAGCTGGCGCTGGGCCAGAACATGCTGGTCGCGTTCATGCCGTGGAACGGCTACAACTTCGAAGACTCGATCCTGCTCTCCGAGCGCGTGGTCCAGGAAGATCGCTACACCACGATCCACATCGAAGAGCTGACCGCCGTCGCCCGCGACACCAAGCTGGGACCGGAGGAAATCTCCGCCGACATCCCGAACGTGTCCGAGCAGGCGCTCAACCGCCTCGACGAGTCGGGCGTGGTGTACATCGGTGCCGAAGTGCGTGCCGGCGACATCCTCGTCGGCAAGGTCACGCCGAAGGGCGAGAGCCAGCTGACGCCGGAAGAGAAGCTGCTCCGCGCGATCTTCGGCGAGAAGGCCTCCGACGTGAAGGACAGCTCGCTGCGCGTGCCGCCGGGCATGGACGGCACCGTCATCGACGTGCAGGTCTTCACCCGCGACGGCATCGAGAAGGACAAGCGCGCGCGCCAGATCGAGGAAAACGAGATCAAGCGCGTGAAGAAGGACTTCGACGACCAGTTCCGCATCCTGGAATCGGCGATCTACGCACGTCTGCGTGGCCAGCTGCTGGGCAAGACCGCCAACGGCGGTCCGGGCCTGAAGAAGGGTGACACGGTCACCAGCCTGGTGCTGGACGGCCTGAAGAAGTCCGACTGGTTCCAGATCCGCATGAAGGACGAGGACGCCTCCGACGCCATCGAGCGCGCGCAGAAGCAGATCGAAGCGCACCAGAAGGAGTTCGACAAGCGTTTCACCGACAAGCGCGGCAAGATCACCCAGGGCGACGACCTTGCGCCGGGCGTGCTGAAGATGGTGAAGGTGTTCCTGGCCGTGAAGCGCCGCATCCAGCCGGGCGACAAGATGGCCGGCCGCCACGGCAACAAGGGTGTGGTGTCGACCATCGTGCCGGTGCAGGACATGCCGCACATGGCCAACGGCGAGACCGTGGACATCGTGCTGAACCCGCTCGGCGTGCCGTCGCGTATGAACATCGGCCAGGTGCTGGAAGTGCATCTGGGCTGGGCCGCCAAGGGCCTGGGCCAGAAGATCCAGCGCATGCTCGATGCGCAGGCCAAGCTTGCCGATCTGCGCAAGTTCCTCGACGAGATCTACAACCACGACAGCAAGCTGCACGGTCAGCGCGTCGATCTGAAGCAGTTCACGGATGAGGAACTGCTGACGCTCGCACAGAACCTGACCGACGGCGTGCCGATGGCCACACCGGTGTTCGACGGCGCGGCCGAGGCCGAGATCAAGTCGATGCTGGAACTGGCGGAACTGCCGACCAGCGGTCAGACGCAGCTGTTCGACGGCCGCACCGGCGAAGCGTTCGAGCGCAAGGTGACGGTGGGCTACATGCACATGCTGAAGCTCAACCACCTCGTCGACGACAAGATGCACGCACGTTCGACCGGTCCGTACTCGCTCGTCACCCAGCAGCCGCTGGGCGGCAAGGCGCAGTTCGGCGGCCAGCGCTTCGGCGAAATGGAAGTCTGGGCGCTGGAAGCCTACGGCGCGGCCTACACCCTGCAGGAAATGCTGACGGTGAAGTCCGACGACGTGCAGGGCCGCAACCAGATGTACAAGAACATCGTCGACGGCGAACACGAGATGGTCGCGGGCATGCCGGAGTCCTTCAACGTGCTGGTGAAGGAAATCCGCAGCCTGGCCATCAACATGGAACTCGAGGAGCACTGAGCCGAGTCAAGCGTGCGGCGGTAACGCCGCACCGACCCTCGAATCTCATTGCCCCCGACCCGGAGAACACACATGAAAGACCTGCTCAACCTGTTCAACCAGCAGCGCCAGACGCTCGACTTCGACGCGATCAAGATCGCGCTGGCGTCGCCCGACCTGATCCGCTCCTGGTCCTACGGCGAAGTCAAAAAGCCGGAAACCATCAACTACCGTACCTTCAAGCCGGAACGCGATGGCCTGTTCTGCGCCGCCATCTTCGGCCCGATCAAGGACTACGAGTGCCTGTGCGGCAAGTACAAGCGCATGAAGCATCGCGGCGTGGTCTGCGAGAAGTGCGGCACGGAAGTGACGCTGGCCAAGGTGCGCCGTGAGCGTATGGGCCACATCGACCTCGCTTCGCCGGTCGCGCACATCTGGTTCCTCAAGTCGCTGCCCTCGCGCATCGGCCTGATGCTGGACATGACCCTGCGCGACATCGAGCGCATCCTGTACTTCGAAGCCTTCGTGGTGACGGAGCCGGGCCTGACCCCGCTCGAGCGCGGCCAGCTGCTCAATGAAGAGCAGTACATGCAGATGCGCCAGGAGCACGGCGACGACTTCGACGCCGCGATGGGCGCCGAGGCCGTGTTCGAGCTGCTGCGCACGATCGATCTGCAAGCCGAGATGATCAAGCTCAAGGAAGACATCGCCAGCACCGGTTCCGAGACCAAGCTCAAGCGCCTCACCAAGCGCATCAAGCTGGTCGAGGCCTTTCTCGAGTCGGGCAACCGCCCCGAGTGGATGGTGATGACCGTGCTGCCGGTGCTGCCGCCGGACCTGCGTCCGCTGGTGCCGCTGGATGGTGGCCGCTTCGCGACCTCCGATCTCAACGATCTGTACCGCCGCGTCATCAACCGCAACAACCGCCTGCGCCGCCTGCTCGAACTCAACGCGCCCGACATCATCGTGCGCAACGAGAAGCGCATGCTGCAGGAATCGGTGGATGCGCTGATGGACAACGGCCGCCGCGGCCGCGCCATCACCGGCACCAACAAGCGCCCTCTGAAGTCCTTGGCCGACATGATCAAGGGCAAGCAGGGCCGCTTCCGCCAGAACCTGCTCGGCAAGCGCGTCGACTACTCCGGCCGTTCGGTGATCGTGGTCGGTCCGACCCTGCGCCTGCACGAGTGCGGTCTGCCGAAGAAGATGGCGCTGGAACTGTTCAAGCCCTTCATCTTCGCCAAGTTGCAGCGTCGTGGTCTCGCCACGACCATCAAGGCCGCCAAGAAGCTGGTCGAGCGCGAAGAGGCCGAGGTGTGGGACATCCTCGAAGAGGTGATCCGCGAGCATCCGGTGCTGCTGAACCGCGCACCGACGCTGCACCGCCTCGGCATCCAGGCGTTCGAGCCGGTGCTGATCGAAGGCAAGGCCATCCAGCTGCATCCGCTGGTCTGTACCGCGTTCAACGCCGACTTCGACGGTGACCAGATGGCCGTGCACGTGCCGCTCTCGCTGGAAGCCCAGCTGGAAGCGCGCGCGCTGATGATGTCGTCCAACAACATCCTCTCGCCGGCCAACGGCGAGCCGATCATCGTGCCGTCGCAGGACGTGGTGCTGGGTCTGTACTACATGACCCGCGCCCTGGAAAACACGGTGGGCGAGGGCATGGTGTTCGCCAACGTCGCCGAAGTGAAGCGCGCCTACGACAACAAGGCCGCGGGTCTGCACGCCAAGGTGAAGGTACGCATCACCGAAACGGTGATCGATGACGACGGCAAGCGCGAGCGGAAGACCTCGATCGTGGAAACCACGGTCGGTCGCGCGCTGCTGGTCGAGATCCTGCCGGAAGGTCTGCCGTTCGCCCTGGCCAACACCGAGTTGACCAAGAAGAACATCAGCCGCCTGATCAACTCCTGCTACCGCATGCTCGGCCTGAAGGACACGGTCGTGTTCGCCGACCAGCTGATGTACACCGGCTTCGCGTACGCCACGCGCGCCGGCGTGTCGATCGGCATCGACGACATGATCATTCCGCCCGAGAAGAAGGGCATCCTCGACGAGGCCGAGACCGAAGTGCTGGAAATCCAGCAGCAGTACCAGTCGGGCCTGGTCACCGCCGGCGAGCGCTACAACAAGGTGGTCGACATCTGGTCGCGCACCAACGAGCGCGTGGCCAAGGCGATGATGGACGCGATCGGCACCGACACCGTGACCAACGCCAAGGGCGAGCGGGTCGCGCAGAAGTCGATGAACTCGATCTACATCATGGCCGACTCCGGCGCGCGTGGTTCGCAGGCGCAGATTCGTCAGCTGGCCGGCATGCGCGGCCTGATGGCCAAGCCGGACGGCTCGATCATCGAAACGCCGATCACGTCGAACTTCCGCGAAGGCCTCAACGTGCAGCAGTACTTCATCTCGACCCACGGTGCTCGTAAGGGCCTCGCGGATACCGCGCTGAAGACGGCGAACTCCGGTTACCTGACCCGTCGTCTCGTCGACGTGGCGCAGGACGTGGTGGTCACCGAAACCGACTGCGGCACGCATGCCGGTCTGACCATGACCCCGATCGTGGAAGGCGGCGACGTCGTCGAACCGCTGCGCGATCGCGTGCTCGGCCGCGTGGTGGCCGAGGACGTGTTCCTGCCCGGCAACGATGAAGACCCGATCGTCACCCGCAACACCCTGCTCGACGAAGCCTGGGTGCAGAAGCTCGAAGACGCCGGTGTGCAGTCGATCCAGGTGCGTTCCTCGATCACCTGCGAAAGCGCCTTCGGCGTGTGCGCGTACTGCTACGGCCGTGACCTCGGCCGCGGCCACATCGTCAATCACGGCGAGGCCGTGGGCGTGGTGGCGGCGCAGTCGATCGGCGAGCCCGGCACGCAGCTGACCATGCGTACGTTCCACATCGGTGGTGCGGCCTCGCGTGCCGCCGCCATCGACAACGTCACGGTCAAGACCACCGGTTCGATCAAGTTCAATAACTTGAAGACCGTGGATCACGCCAGCGGCAGCCTGGTCGCGGTCTCGCGTTCGGGCGAACTGTCCGTCCTCGACGGCCACGGCCGCGAGCGCGAGCGCTACAAGCTGCCCTACGGCGCCACGATCACGGTGAAGGACGGCGCGGAGATCAAGGCCGGCCAGACCGTCGCCAATTGGGATCCGCATAACCACCCGATCGTGTCGGAAGTGGCGGGCTTCATCCGCTTCGTCGACTTCATCGAAGGCGTCACCGTCATCGAGAAGACCGACGAACTGACCGGCCTCGCCTCGCGCGAGATCACCGATCCGAAGCGTCGCGGCTCGCAGGGCAAGGACCTGCGTCCGATCGTGCGCATCGTCGACAAGAACGGCAAGGACCTGTCCATTCCGGGAACCGACCTGCCGGCGCAGTACCTGCTGCCGCCGCGATCGATCGTCAACCTGCAGGACGGTGCTCCGGTCGGCGTCGGCGACGTGGTCACCAAGGTGCCGCAGGAAGCTTCCAAGACCCGCGACATCACCGGTGGTCTGCCGCGCGTGGCCGACCTGTTCGAAGCCCGCAAGCCGAAGGACCCGGCGATCCTCGCCGAGAAATCCGGCGTGGTCAGCTTCGGTAAGGACACCAAGGGCAAGCAGCGTCTGATCATCAAGGGACCGGACGGCGAAGAGCACGAGGAGCTGATTCCGAAGTATCGCCAGATCATCGTGTTCGAAGGCGAGCACGTGGAGAAGGGCGAGACCGTGGTGGACGGCGAGCCGAGCCCGCAGGACATCCTGCGTCTGCTGGGTGTCGAGCCGCTGGCGTCGTACCTGACCAAGGAAATCCAGGACGTCTATCGCCTGCAGGGCGTGAAGATCAACGACAAGCACATCGAAACGATCATTCGTCAGATGCTGCGCAAGGTCGAGATCACCGACCAGGGCGACAGCAAGTTCCTCAATGGCGAGCAGGCCGAGCGCCAGCGCGTCATCGAGGAGAACGTGCGCCTGAACGCCAAGAACGAGTTGCCGGCGAAGTTCGATCCGGTGCTGCTGGGCATCACCAAGGCCTCGCTGGCGACCGAGTCGTTCATCTCGGCGGCGTCCTTCCAGGAGACCACCCGCGTCCTGACCGAGGCCGCCGTGCGCGGTACCCGCGACGGCCTGCGTGGCCTGAAGGAGAACGTGATCGTCGGCCGGCTGATCCCGGCGGGTACCGGTCTGGCCTACCACACCCTGCGCCGTCGCAGCGCCTCGGGTCTGACAGAGTCGGAGATGGACACCCTGTCCGGCCCGGCCGTCGTGGAAACGGTGACGGAACCGGCCGAGGCGCCCGCGACGGAAGAGGGTGCGGCCGAGTAAGCGGTTTTTTGTCCCAGGCAACAAGGCGGAGGGCGGGCATTGCGAGATGCCCGCCTTCTTTTTGGCTGGCCGGGTGTGCGGCGGGAATGCTCAAAGCAAGGCCGCCATGCTAGAATTGCGGTCCGGTTCGCCCCAGGGCGACCCCAGATCACGAAATGAGGCGCCAGGACGGCCCTCGTATTCGGCCCAGGAGGGCGGGATCAAATCGGTTGGCCAGGGCCCTCGGGCATGGTCGGCCACGGGTAGCTCGCGTTGACGCTAGACGTCAGGGCGGGCTATACTTTTTCGTCTTGGCAGGCCGTTTCCATTCGCCTGCCTTTAGTTTTCCCAGCTTTTTCACGCCGGGCCCGCGCCCGATCAATGACCTGAGACCGATGGCAACAATCAACCAGCTGGTGCGGAAGCCGCGCAGCCCCGAAACCTACAAGAGCACCTCGCCCGCGCTGGCCAACTGCCCGCAGCGTCGCGGCGTGTGCACGCGCGTCTACACCACCACCCCGAAGAAGCCGAACTCGGCGCTGCGCAAGGTGGCCAAGGTGCGTCTGACCAACGGTTACGAAGTGATTTCGTACATCGGCGGCGAAGGCCACAACCTGCAGGAGCACTCGGTGGTGCTGATTCGCGGCGGCCGCGTCAAGGATCTGCCGGGCGTGCGCTATCACACCGTGCGCGGCTCGCTCGACGCCGCCGGCGTGGCCAAGCGCAAGCAGGCCCGTTCGAAGTACGGCGCCAAGCGCCCGAAGGGCTAATCAGCAGTCCGCTTCGGCGGATGTAGCGACACTCGCGAACCGCATCAGCGGATCGCGGCAACGAAAGAATCAAGAGACAAGGTAAGCATCATGTCCCGCAAAGGTTCCGCCCCGCAGCGCACCGTCCTGCCTGATCCCAAGCACGGCAGCGAAACGATCGCGCGCTTCATCAATATGGTCATGCAAAGCGGCAAGAAGTCCGTCGCCGAGAAGATCGTCTACGGTGCCATGGACACCATCGGCGAGAAGAACAGCAATGCGCTGGAACTCGTCGAGAAAGCCCTCGGCAACGTCTCCCCGTCGGTCGAAGTGAAGTCGCGCCGCGTCGGCGGTGCCACCTATCAGGTGCCGGTCGAAGTGCGCGCTTCGCGCCGCATGGCGCTGGCGATGCGCTGGCTGATCGAATCCGCGCGCAAGCGCGGCGAAAACGGCATGCCGCGCAAGCTGGCGGCCGAACTGATCGATGCTTCGGAAAACCGTGGCGGCGCGATCAAGAAGCGCGAAGAAACCCATCGCATGGCGGAAGCGAACAAAGCCTTCGCCCACTACCGCTGGTAATCGAGGGCGTCGGCGGCGGCGCCCGCGCGGCGCCTGTCGCGCATACGTCACAGGCGTTCGTAAACATCGCCGCCCAAGCCGGAAGCCGCCGCAAGGCGGCCTCTGCATTATGCGAGTCCTTCGCAAGAGCCTCGCACACCTCACCACGCTGACGGCGCGGTTCGATGTGCGGACTTTCCAAAATCTAGAAACAAGTTGAGGCATCCCATGGCCCGCACCACTCCGATCGAACGCTACCGCAACTTCGGCATCATGGCTCACATCGATGCCGGCAAGACCACCACCTCCGAGCGCATCCTGTTCTACACCGGCGTCAGCCACAAGATCGGTGAAGTGCACGACGGCGCCGCCGTGATGGACTGGATGGAGCAGGAGCAGGAGCGCGGCATCACCATCACTTCCGCCGCCACCACGGCGTTCTGGAAGGGTATGGACCAGTCGCTGCCCGAACACCGCTTCAACATCATCGATACCCCCGGACACGTCGACTTCACCATTGAGGTGGAGCGCTCGCTGCGCGTGCTCGACGGCGCCGTCTTCGTGCTGTGCTCGGTCGGTGGCGTGCAGCCGCAGTCCGAGACCGTGTGGCGTCAGGCCAACAAGTACTCGGTGCCGCGCCTGGCCTTCGTCAACAAGATGGACCGCACCGGTGCCAACTTCGACAAGGTGGTCGAGCAGCTGAAGTCGCGCCTGGGCGCCTACGCCGTGCCGATGCAGCTGCCGATCGGCGCTGAAGACGGCTTCGAAGGCGTGGTCGACCTGGTCAAGATGAAGGCGATCTACTGGGACAACGCTTCGCAGGGCACCAAGTTCGAATACCGCGACATCCCGGCCGAACTGCAGGACAAGGCGGAAGCCGCGCGCAACTTCATGGTCGAGGCCGCGGCCGAAGCCAACGAAGCGTTGATGGACAAGTACCTCAACGACGGCGAGTTGAGCGAGGCCGAGATCATCTCCGGTCTGCGTGAGCGCACCCTGCGTGTCGAGGTCGTGCCGGTCTACTGCGGCAGCGCGTTCAAGAACAAGGGCGTGCAAGCCATGCTCGACGCCGTGATTCAGCTGCTGCCGTCGCCGGTGGATCGTCCGCCGGTGCAGGGCATCGACGACAACGACAAGGAAGACAGCCGCAAGGCCGACGACAAGGAGCCGTTCTCGGCCCTGGCGTTCAAGATCATGACCGACCCGTTCGTCGGTTCGCTGACCTTCTTCCGTGTCTACTCGGGCGTGCTCAACTCCGGCGACCAGGTCTACAACCCGGTCAAGTCGAGGAAGGAGCGCGTGGGCCGCATCCTGCAGATGCACTCCAACCAGCGCGACGAGATCAAGGAAGTGCGCGCGGGCGACATCGCCGCGGCGGTCGGTCTGAAAGACGTGACCACCGGCGACACGCTGTGCGCGCAGGACCACATCATCACGCTCGAGCGCATGGTGTTCCCGGAGCCGGTGATCTCGATGGCGGTCGAGCCGAAGACCAAGTCGGACCAGGAAAAGATGGGTCTGGCGCTGGGTCGTCTCGCCCAGGAAGATCCTTCGTTCCGCGTGCGCACCGACGAAGAGTCCGGTCAGACCATCATCTCCGGCATGGGCGAGCTGCACCTGGAAATCCTCGTCGACCGCATGAAGCGCGAGTTCAACGTCGAAGCCAACGTCGGCAAGCCGCAGGTGGCCTATCGCGAAACGATCCGCAAGGCGGTCAAGGCCGAAGGCAAGTTCGTGCGTCAGTCCGGTGGTAAGGGTCAGTTCGGCCACGTGTGGCTGGAGATCGAACCGCAGGAGCGCGGCGCCGGTTACGTGTTCGAGAACGCGATCGTCGGCGGCGTGGTGCCGAAGGAATACATCCCGGCGGTGGACAAGGGCATCCAGGAAGCGGTGGCCAACGGCATCATGGCCGGCTATCCGATCGTGGACGTCAAGGTGCGCCTGGTCGACGGTTCGTACCACGAAGTCGACTCCTCGGAAATGGCGTTCAAGATCGCCGGCTCGATGGGTTTCAAGGAAGGCTTCCACAAGGCCCAGCCCGTGCTGCTCGAGCCGATGATGAAGGTCGAGATCGTCACGCCCGAGGATTACCTCGGTGACGTGATGGGCGACGTCAGTCGTCGTCGCGGCATCCTGCAGGGTCAGGACGACAGCCCCTCGGGCAAGATCATCAACGCGATGGTGCCGCTGGGCGAAATGTTCGGCTACGCCACTTCGCTGCGTTCGATGTCGCAGGGTCGCGCCACCTTCACGATGGAATTCGACCACTACGCCGAAGCGCCGGCCAACATCGCCGAGTCGGTGGTCAAGAAGAACTAAGAACAAGCCGGTTTCGGCCGGCATGCTCTTCAACAGCAATCAATACGAATCAACTAAGCACAAAGAGAGATTGAGCCATGGCCAAGGGTAAGTTCGAGCGCACCAAGCCCCACGTGAACGTGGGCACGATCGGTCACGTGGACCACGGGAAG
>NZ_JBXAPK010000019.1:0-1567 GCF_058803905.1 Luteimonas sp. GW821-FHT14E02
CGTTGGCCGTGTCGCAGTTGCTCGGGTTCAGCTGTTCGCAGATCTGGTACACGACCGTGTACGTGCCCGCCGGCGTATCCGGGGCCACGTTCACCGCACCCGTCGCCGGGTCCAGCGTGACGTTCGGGTTCGTCGTCGAGGTCTGCGTCAGCGTGACGTTGGCGAGCGTCGCCGCCGCACCGTTCAAGGTGTCGTTGGTCAGCACGTTCGGCACGGCAGTGCCGCCCGACGCACCGTTCGCCGAGCCGCTGTCGTCCACCGCATCGATCGGGGCGGCATTCACCGTCACCGTCACGTTGGCCGTATCGCAGTTGCTCGGGTTCAGCTGTTCGCAGATCTGGTACACGACGGTATAGGTGCCCGCCGGGGTGCCCGGCGCCACGTTCACCGCACCCGTGGCCGGGTCCAGCGTCACGTTCGGGTTAGTCGTCGAGGTCTGCGTCAGCGTGACATTGGCGAGCGTGGCCGCCGCACCGTTCAAGGTGTCGTTGGTCAGCACGTTCGGCACGGCAGTGCCGCCCGACGCACCGTTCGCCGAGCCGCTGTCGTCATTGGCAATAATCGGAAGCGCGCCGGCAGTACCCGGCTCGTCATCCGTGTTGTTGGATGTATTCGGATCGGTCTGATCCGGCACCGTCACCGTCGCCACGTTGTTGAACGCGCCGCCGGTCACTCCAACGGTCACGGTCACCGTGATGGTCACACTTGCGCCGGACGCCAGGCTGGCGAGCGTGCACGGGAACGCCGTGCAGCCACCGCCGGACACGCCGGTGATCGTCAGGTTCGTCGGGGTGTCGGTCACCTGCACGTTGGTCGCGGCATCCGGACCAGCGTTACTCACCACGATGTCGAACTGGATCGACTGCCCTGCCAGGAACGGACCGGCGGTCGTGAGCGTCTTCACCACCGACACATCGGCCACGCCGCCCGCCGTCTCCGGCGGCGTCGTGCTGGTGTTGTCCGGCGGGTTCGGATCGGTCTGATCCGGCGTCGTCGCTGTCACGCTGTTCTGGAACGTGCCCTGCGCGTTGATCGTTGCGGTGACCGTGATGGTCACGCTTGCGCCCGAGGCCAGGCTCGCCAGCGTGCACGGGAATGCCGTGCAGCCGCCACCGGACACGCCGGTGATCGTCAGGTTGGTCGGGGTGTCGGTCACCTGCACGTTGGTCGCGGCATCCGGACCGGCGTTGGCCACCGTCACCGTGTACGTCACGCTCTGGCCGGTCTGGAACGGACCGGCCGTCGTCAGCGTCTTCACCACCGACACATCGGCCACACCACCGGCCGTCTCCGGCGGCGTCGTGCTGGTGTTGTCCGGCGGGTTCGGATCGGTCTGATCCGGCGTCGTCGCTGTCACGCTGTTCTGGAACGTGCCCTGCGCGTTGATCGTTGCGGTGACCGTGATGGTCACGCTTGCGCCCGAGGCCAGGCTCGCCAGCGTGCACGGGAACGCCGTGCAGCCGCCACCGGACACGCCGGTGATCGTCAGGTTGGTCGGGGTATCGGTCACCTGCACGTTGGTCGCGGCATCCGGACCGGCGTTGGCCACCGTCACCGTGTACGTCAC
>NZ_JBXAPK010000020.1:0-914 GCF_058803905.1 Luteimonas sp. GW821-FHT14E02
GTCCCCGTCCTGATCGAAGGCCTCAAGCGCCTGGAGTATCGCGGTTACGACTCCGCCGGCATCGCCATCGTCGAGTCCGACGACGTGCGCCGCGTGCGTCGCACCGGCCGCGTCGCCGAGATGGAGGCCGCCGCCACCGCCGAAGGCTTCGCCGCGCGCCTGGGCATCGGCCACACCCGCTGGGCCACCCACGGCGGCGTCACCGAAGGCAATGCCCATCCCCACATCAGCCATGGCGAACTGGCCCTGGTCCACAACGGCATCATCGAAAACCACGAGGAACAGCGCGAACGCCTGATCGGCCTGGGCTACACCTTCGAGTCCCAGACCGACACCGAGGTCATCGCCCACCTGATCCACCACTACCTGCAGGACGGCAGCGATCTGCTGGTGGCCCTGCAGCGGGCGGTGCAGGAACTCGATGGTGCCTACGCCCTGGCCGTGATCAGCAAGCGCGATCCGGAGCGCATGGTCTGTGCCCGCATGGGCTGCCCGCTCTTGGTCGGCATGGGCGATGGCGAGAACTTCGTCGCCTCCGACGTCTCGGCGATCATCCAAGCCACGCGCCGGGTGCTGTTCCTGGAGGAAGGCGATACCGCCGAGATCACGCGCACATCGGTGCGGGTGTTCGATACCGAGGGCCGTCCGGCGCAGCGCGAGGAGCACTTGTCCGACGTGTCGCTGGCCTCGCTGGAGTTGGGCCCGTACAGCCACTTCATGCAGAAGGAGATCCACGAGCAGCCGCGTGCCGTGGGCGACACGCTGGAGGCGATCATCGATGCCAATGCCTTCACGGCGGGCCTGTTCGGGGCGGGGGCGGACACTGTGCTCGGAGATGTGGAAGGCGTGCAGATCCTGGCCTGCGGCACCAGCTACTACGCCGGCTCGGTGGCCCGCTACTGGATCGAGGCCAT
>NZ_JBXAPK010000021.1:0-556 GCF_058803905.1 Luteimonas sp. GW821-FHT14E02
GCGTTCCTGATGCCGGTGGAAGACGTGTTCTCGATCTCCGGTCGCGGCACGGTGGTGACCGGCCGTATCGAGCGCGGCATCATCAAGGTGGGTGACGAAGTCGAGATCGTGGGCATCCGCCCGACGGCGAAGACGACGGTGACCGGCGTTGAGATGTTCCGCAAGCTGCTGGACCAGGGCCAGGCGGGTGACAACGCGGGTCTGCTGCTGCGCGGCACCAAGCGCGAGGACGTGGAGCGTGGTCAGGTGCTGGCGAAGCCGGGCAGCATCACGCCGCACACGGAGTTCGAGGCCGAGGTGTACGTGCTGTCGAAGGACGAGGGTGGTCGTCACACGCCGTTCTTCAAGGGCTACCGTCCGCAGTTCTACTTCCGCACGACGGACATCACCGGTGCGGTGACGCTGCCGGAAGGCACGGAGATGGTGATGCCGGGCGACAACGTGAAGATGGTGGTGGCGCTGATCAACCCGGTGGCGATGGACGAAGGTCTTCGCTTCGCGATCCGCGAGGGCGGCCGCACGGTCGGCGCGGGCGTGGTGGCCAAGATCATCAAGT
>NZ_JBXAPK010000022.1:0-542 GCF_058803905.1 Luteimonas sp. GW821-FHT14E02
GTGTACGTCACGCTCTGGCCGGTCTGGAACGGACCGGCCGTCGTCAGCGTCTTCACCACCGACACATCGGCCACACCGCCCGCCGTCTCCGGCGGCGTCGTGCTGGTGTTGTCCGGCGGGTTCGGATCGGTCTGATCCGGTGTCGTCGCCGTCACGCTGTTCTGGAGCGTGCCCTGCGCGTTGATCGTCGCGGTGACCGTAATGGTCACGCTTGCGCCCGAGGCCAGGCTGGCGAGCGTGCACGGGAATGCCGTGCAGCCGCCGCCGGACACGCCGGTGATCGTCAGGTTCGTCGGAGTATCCGTCACCTGCACGTTGGTCGCGGTGCTCGGACCGGCGTTGGCCACCGTCACCGTATAAGTCACCGTTTGGCCGGTCTGGAACGGACCCGCCGTGGTCAGCGTTTTGGTGACCGAGATATCGGCGGTCGGCGTGGTGTTGTCGCCGTCAGTACCGGTGTTGTTGCCGGTGTTCGGGTCGGTCTCGGTCGGTGTCGCCGTCGCGCTGTTGCTGAAGGCGCCGTCGGCCTGGATCGTGCCGGT